>NZ_CP014275.1:3352500-4050000 GCF_001578105.1 Martelella sp. AD-3
CGCGTGCCAAAACCCTGAAGTTCAAACACGTCAATCAGCAAAGCTAATCGGCGGAGGTGAGGTCAACATCGTTCGTCGCGAGAGCGACCGTCGACCCCGTCGGTGATGCGCATATAGGGTGAGCCGACCTTTAAAGTCAACACGCATTCTTCAAAAATCTGAAAAAATCCGACTCTTTCCTCTTTCCAGCGACCGATCCCCCCGGTTTGCTGATATCGGTATGGCGACCAACGGGGAAGCAGACATGCGCAATCTCATTACCGACATCGCCGGCATAAGCGTCGGCAACGCCGAGGACCGCAATCTTGCCTCCGGCGTGACGGCCATCGTTTTTGACCGGCCCGTCACCGCTTCGGGACTGTCCCTCGGCGGCGCTCCGGGCAGCCGCGACCAACTGCTGCTCGAACCTGGCCGGACGGTTGCGACCGTCGATGCCTTCGTTCTGGCCGGCGGTTCCGCGTTCGGCCTCGACGCCGCCGGCGGCGTTCAGTCAGGCCTCAGGGCGGACGGGCGCGGCCTGGCGCTCGGCCCTGCCCGAATTCCGATCGTGCCCGGCGCCATCCTTATGGATCTCCTGAACGGCGGCGACAAGAACTGGGGCCTGCACGCGCCCTACCGCGATCTGGGCTATGACGCCTATCGGGCGGCAAAGACCGGGCCTTTTGCCCTCGGCACGGTTGGCGCCGGAGCAGGCGCAACGACGGTCAACCTCAAGGGGGGACTCGGATCGGCGAGCTCTGAGACCGCTTCGGGTTTCAGGGTCGGCGCGCTTATCGCCGTCAATGCCATGGGCAGCGTGACGATCGGCAGCGGCCCGCATTTCTGGGCGGCAGCACTTGAAGACGGAGACGAGTTCGGCGGGCTGGGATTGCCGGTTTCGATACCGGATGATGCGTTGCCGATTGCGATAAAGGGCGGGCCGACCACCGCAACGACTCTTGGCGTGGTTGCAACCGATGCCACGCTGACCAAGCAGCAGGCCTACCGCCTGGCGATCATGGCCCATGACGGTTTTGCCCGCGCAATCCATCCTGCGCACCTGCCCTATGACGGCGACACGGTGTTTGCCGCGGCGACCGGCGAGAAACCGGCGCCCGATGATTTCGCCTTGGCCGAGATCTGCCATGAGGCGATGCGGACGATGGCCCGGGCAATAGCCCGAGGGGTCTATGAAGCAGAAACGCTCCCGCATAGGGGAGCGTTGCCAAGCTGGAGAGACAAATTCAAAACCGGCTGAAGGGCCGGTTTACTGGGCCGCGTAACCGCCGCCGATCGCAACATTGAGGGCGACGAAGTCACCGGCCTGTTGCGCGATCGCGTCGGCAAGGCTGGCCTCGGCATCGGAGACGGCGCGCTGGGCATCGAGCACATCGAGCAGCGAGGTCGCGCCATCGCGGTAGCTCGAGGTCGAAAGCGCGAGCGCATCGCGGTAGGAAGCGACCGTCGCGCGCAGGGCCGACACCGTTCGCCCGTCGCGGGTGACGACGGCGAGCGCCGTCTCGACTTCCTGTACGGCCTTGAGCACAGTCTGCTTCCAGGCGAGATAGGCTTGCCGGGCCTGCGATTCCGCGCTCGAGACATTCGCGCGCAGGGCGCCGCCGTCAAAGATCGGGAGGCTGAGCGTCGGTCCGAAGGACCAGGAGGTCTGACCGGCATTGCCAAGCGAATTGGCAGAAACGCTGGCCTGCAGCGTGCCGCTCAACGAGATCATCGGATAGAGCTGGGCCTCGGCGACGCCGATCGTGGCGGTCGCCGCGGCGAGATTGCGTTCGGCCTCGCGGATATCCGGCCTGTTGCGGATCAGGTCTGCCGGAACGCCGGAGGCAAGCCGCGCATGGGTAACCGGGATGGGCTTGACCTTGTTCATCTGGTCAATCAGGGTCGCGGCCGGCAATCCCATCAGCGTCGACAGCGCGTAGACCTGCTGACGATAGGCGGCCTCAAGCTGCGGAATGGTGGAAAGCTGCGCGTTCACCAGACCTTCCGACTGCACAACATCGAGCCGCGAAGCCGCGCCGGCATCCAGCTGGAACTGGGTCAGGCGCAGCGTCTCGCGGCGGCTCTTCAGGTTGGAGCGCGCGATCGCCAGGCGCTCCTGATAGAGACGGGCATTGATGTAGCTGTCGATAAGGCTGGAAATCAGGGTCAGCTTGGCGACGTCGGCGCTGGCATAGGCGGCGTCGAGTTGAGCCATGGCCGCTTCGCCGGAACGCTGATAGAGGCCGAAAAGGTCGAGAACCCAGGAAATCGGCACCGAACCGCCGAATGTGTTCGAGGTCTTGCGCGCCTGCGCGGAGGCCCCGTCACCGCCTGCGCCGGCGCCGGTGTCATAGGCCTGAAGATTGACCTGCGGGAAGGCGCCGGCCGTCGAGGTGACGACATTGGCCTCCGCCTGCACGATCGCCTCCAGTGCCTGCAGCACCGACAGGTTCTGCGCCATGCCGGCCTCGACATAGGAATTCAGCAGCGGATCGTTGAAGCTCTTCCACCAGGCGACATCAGTAACGTCGCCGACGCTCTGGCTGCTGCCTTCGGAAAACTTGTCCGGCAAGGCTGTTGCCGGCGCCACATAGTCCGGACCGACGGCACAGCCGGCCAGAAGCAGCAGCAAAAGCGGAACGGGGGTAACGCGGCTCAACACCATGGTCTCAATCCTGTCATCTCGGCAAGCCCGAACCCGGGCCGCCTACCCTTACTGTTTTAGACGCCGGCGCGAGGCCGGCGCAATATCGTTAATTTTCTTTTAAACGATCTGTTGCTCTTCTGCCGATTTGTCTTCCTTCTTGCCGATGCCCATGACGCGGCAAACGGCGACGAAGAAGGACGGCACGAAGAAGATGCCCAAGGTCGTTGCCGCCAGCATGCCGCCGAAGACGGCGATGCCGATGGCGTTCTGTGCGGCTGAGCCCGCTCCGGTCGCCAGCACCAGCGGCGTGACGCCGAGGATGAAGGCGAGCGAGGTCATGATGATCGGTCGCAGACGCATCCGCGCCGCATGGATGGCCGCATCAAACAGCGAGTCGCCCTTCTCGCTCTGCTCCCGAGCGAACTCGACAATCAGGATCGCATTCTTCGCCGCAAGGCCCATCGTCGTCAGCAGACCGACCTTGAAGTAGATGTCGTTGTCCTGACCGTCGAGGTTGGCCGCAACGACCGCGCCGAGAATACCGACGGGGACCGCCAGAATGACCGAGAACGGAATGCTCCAGCTCTCGTAGAGTGCGGCAAGGCAAAGGAACACGAAGACGATCGAGACGATATAGAGATACGCCGCCTCATTGCCCGAGATCACCTGCTGCAACGACATATCCGTCCAGGCGACGGTGAAGCCGCCCGGCGCCGACTCGACCATGGAGACAAGCTGGTTCATCGCCTCGCCCGAGCTGAAGCCCGGGTTGGTCGAGCCCTGGATATCGACGGCAGTGTTGCCGTTATAGTGCGACAGCGACGGTGCGCCGGTGGTCCAGTCGATATCGGTAAAGGCCGAGAATGGCACCATATCGCCGCTCGAATTGCGGGCATACCATTTGTAGATATCCTCTGGCTGCATGCGATAGGGCGCATCGCCCTGCACGTAAACCTTCTTTACTTTGTCGTTCAGGGTGAAGTTGTTGATATTCGTGCCGGCATAGATCGTCGAAAGCATGCCGGTCGCCTCCGCGATGCTGACGCCATAGGCGCCGGCGCGCTGCTCGTCGATATCGATGAGCATCTGCGTCTCGTTCGGCAAGGTATCCGTGCGAACCTGCGCGGCGATGCCGCCGCCATTCATCTGCTGGATGATGCGCTGGGTCGTGGCGAGCGTTGCCGCCTGTCCCTGGTTGCCGCTGTCGACCACGTAGCCGGTCCAGCCGGTCGACTGGCCGAGACCCGGAATTGCCGGCGGCTGGACGACATAGACCTGAGCATCGCGGACATGCGTGTAGAAGAAGCCATTTGCACGCTGGGCCACCGACGCGGCCGTCAGTGTTTCCGTGGTGCGGTCCTCGAAGGGCTTCAGTTCGATGAAGCTCATCGCGTAGTTCTGGCCCTGCCCGGCGAAAGAGAAGCCGAGCACGTTGAAGACGGCCTCGACCGCGTCCTTCTCTTCGTTCCGGAAGTAACTCGCAACCTGGTCGCTGACCGCCTGGGTACGTTCCGTGGTCGCCCCCGTCGGCAGGTTGATGATCACGAAGAGCGACCCCTGGTCCTCATCCGGCAGGAAGGATTCCGGGAGCTGCATGAAGTAGTGATAGACGCCGAAGAGAAGCACGGCGAAGACCGCGAAGACGATCAGCGGGATTTTCAGCAGGAAGCCGACGGCGCGCGTATAGCCGTCGGTGACGCTGTTGAAGCCGCGGTTGAACATGCCGGAAAGACCACGATCCTTTTTGGTCGGGTCGACCGGCTTCAGCATGGTCGCGCAGAGCGCCGGCGTGAAGATCATCGCCACAAGCACGGAGAGGATCATCGCGGCAACAATCGAGATCGAGAACTGGCGATAGATGATGCCGGTGGAGCCGCCGATGAAGGCCATCGGAATGAACACGGCCGTCAGCACCATCACGATGCCGATCAGAGCGCCGGAAATCTCGCCCATCGATTTCTGGGTCGCCTCCTTCGGCGGAAGCCCGTCTTCGTGCATGATGCGCTCGACGTTCTCCACCACGACGATGGCGTCATCCACCAGAAGCCCGATCGCCAGCACCATGGCGAACATGGTCAGCGTGTTGATCGAGAAGCCGGCAAAGGCGAGCACGCCGAAGGCGCCGAGAAGCACGACCGGCACGACAAGCGTGGCGATCAGCGTCGCCCTCAGGTTCTGCAGGAAGACCAGCAGAACAACGAAGACGAGCACGATCGCCTCGAACAGCGTATGCACCACCTGCTCGATCGACAGCTTGACGAAGGGAGTCGTGTCATAAGGATAGATGATGTCGACGCCTTCCGGCAGGGTCGGTTTGATCGAGTTCATGAAATCGGTCACGCGCGCGGACGTCTGGACGGCATTGGCGCCGTTGGCGAGTTCGATGGCGAAACCGGCAGCGGGAAGCCCGTTGTAGAACGTGCTGAACTGATAGTAGCGCTGGCCGAGTTCGACCCGCCCGACATCGGAGATCGTCACCGTCGCACCGTTTTCGGTGGTGCGCAGGATGATGTTCTCGAATTCGGTGACGTTTTCGAGCTGGCTCGAGGACACCGCCGTGATACTGAGCTGCTGTCCCTTGACCACGGGATTGTCGCCCACATCGCCGACGGCGACCTGCTGGTTCTGCGCCTGAATGGCGTTGGAAACGTCGGAAACCGTAAGATTGTACTGGTTAAGCTTGTAGGGATCGAGCCAGATGCGCATGGCGTAGGGCGTGTAGAAGCCCTGCACGCTGCCGACGCCGTCAAGGCGCGAAATCGGGTCGTTGATCGTGCTGTCGATGATGTTGCCGAGATCGGCGGCGGAGTAGTTGCCGCTTTCATCCGTCAGCGCCACGACCATGAGGAAGCTCGAGGAGGAGCGGTTGACCGTGATGCCGAGGCTGCGGACGATGTCCGGCAACTGTGGCTGCACCAGTTGCAGCTTGTTCTGCACCTCCACCTGGGCGATTTCCGGATCGATGCTCGGGCCGAAGATGACCGAAATCTGAGACAGGCCGGGGCTGGAGTTCGACGTCAGGTAGAGCATGTCATCGAAGCCGGAAAGCCCGTCCTCGATGACATTCGTCACCGTCGTCTCGACCGTCCTGGCGCTTGCGCCCGGGAAGGATGCCTGAAGGGAAATGGTCGTCGGCGCAATCTGCGGATACTGGGAGATCGGCAGCTGCGAGATACCGAGACCGCCGATCAGCATGATCACGATTGCGATCACCCAGGCGAAAACCGGTCTGTTGATGAAGAAATTAGCCATTCAATATTCCTCGAGCGCTTGGGTTCTAGGGCCTGAACACCTTCACGCTCAGCCGTTTCCGCCTGATGACGATGAGCCCGACGCGCCGCCGCCCGAGCCTGATCCGGAGGACGAACCGGAGTCCGAATTCGCATCGACCACGACGCCGTCCTCGTTGATCTTGACCGGCACAGGCGTGACATCGGTGATGCCGCCCACCAGACGCTGGAAGCCATCGACGATCAGGCGGTCGCCGTCCGACACCTTGTCGGTCACCAGCCAGGAGTCGTTGGATACCCGTACATTCTGGAACACGCGCGTCTCGACCTTGTTGTCGTTCGTGACGAACATCGCCGAGACCTTGCCGCCGGCCTCGATCTGGGCTGCAAGCTGGGGAATGAGATAGCCTTCTTCCTCGGCCACGGTCAGCGTTGCGCGCACGAACATGCCGGGAAGCAGGACGTTGTCGGGGTTGTCGAACACGGCGCGCAGATTGACCGTGCCGGTCGATTCGTTCACCGTCCGCTCGGAGACGTCGAGATGACCGGCGACCGAATAGTCGCTGCCGTCGTCGAGCTTGACGACAACCTTCACGCTCGAAAGGTCCTGCTCGCTCTTGAAGTCCGGATACTTCCCGGAAGCGCTCAGCACCTGGGCGGCCGACTCGTACATGTCGACATAGATCGGATCGAGCTGGTTGAGACTGACGAGCGGCGTGGATGACGACGGCGAAGCAAGGTTGCCGATCGAAATATTGGAGACGCCCAGGACGCCTTCGAACGGCGCGGTGATGTCGGTGTGGCCGAGGTTGATCTCGGCCGTCTTCACTGAAGCCTTGGCTGATTCGACATCGGCCAGCGCCTGCTCGTAGGCGGTCCGCGCGTCGGTCAGCTGGATTTCGGTAGCGCCCTGGTTGACGATGCGCTTGTAGCGCTCGTAATTGGCCTCGAGGCCCGGCACGGTTGCATTCGCCTTGTCAAGCGAGGCCTGCGCCAGGGCCAGATTGGCCTCGTAGGTATCCTGCTCGATCTGGTAGAGAAGGTCTCCCTGCTGGACGAAGGCGCCGTCCTTGAAGGCCTTTTCGGTAATGATGCCACTGACTTGCGGCCGGATTTCGGCAGACCGGTAGGCGACCGCGCGCGCCGGAAGCGTCGTGGTGATCGGCACGGACTGCTTTTCAAGCGTGATCACGCCCACCTGGGGCGGCGGCATCTGCATGCCGCCTTGTTGTTGCTTACCGTCATCACTGCAAGCGCTGAGCGCCATTGCAAGAACACTAAGAGCGGCAATTGGAAGCTTGCGCGACAGCATGGGCACCTATCCAGAAATGAAAATCAATCAATGGCCATGTTCTTAACACAATCCCGACAGAGCAGAAACTCAATATCTCACGTGTCGGCGATTGCGGCAGAAGCTCGCCACAACGCTGAAAACGAATCTCATTGGTGACGTATCGCAGATAACGTCACTTTACAACGCGATTTTTCAACCCCCCATCGACAAGGGCGACGATCAACTGCGTTTTATCAGCCAGTGTTGCGGGATCGGCACATGCGATCATGCGGGGGTTCAGGACGCAGCCCAGCATGTCGACGATCGCGGCGGCATCGAGCGCAGGATCGCCCGGTCCGTAAATCCCCTCCTCCATGCCTTCGGCGATCAACGAGCAGAGCTTGTCTTCCACAAGACGGCGATAGATCCGGCCACCCTTTTCCGGGTCCTCGAGCACCAGCGGGATCATCTCGAACAGGTACTGGTTCTCCCGCTTGTCGCGCACATGTTCGCGCGAAAGCCGGGAGAGAAAGATTGTCAGCCGCCGGTCCGGCGGGTCTGAAAGATCCTCGATCGAGCAGCGCTCGGCGAGACGGCGGGCATGCCGATAGGCTATGGCGCGCCCGAGCGTCAGCTTGCTGCGGAAATGCTTGAAGACATTTGCCGGCGACATGCCGAGCTCGCCCGCGATATCGGCGATCGAAACCGCACTGTACCCGCGCGCGCGAAACAGGCGTTCGGCCGTTTCGAGGATGGCCTCACGCGTTTCTTCTGCCGATCGCCGCGGTCTGCGCATCACGCCTCTCCCCAGGAAGCCTCCGGATAGTAGGCGGCGAGATTGGCGCGCACCCGATCCTTGACGCTTGCTCCGCCTTCATCCGGCACGAACGGCTTGCCCGTGATCATCTCGAACGCCTGGGCATAAACGCCGGAGGCCGCCTCGATGACTTCGCGCGGGATTTCAGGGATGGGGTCGGAATAGGGATCGCAGCGCTCGACGACCCAGGAACGGATGAAATCCTTGTCGAAGCTTTCCGGCCGCTTTCCGGCTTCAAACCGCGCCTGATAGCTGTCTGCCATCCAGTAACGGCTCGAATCAGGCGTGTGGATCTCGTCGGCAAGCAGGAGATTGCCGTCAGCATCGATGCCGAACTCGTACTTCGTATCGGCAAGGATCAACCCCCGTCGCGCGGCCATCTCCTGGCCACGGGCAAACAGCGCCAGCGCCTTTTCCGAGACCTCGTCCCAGCGCGCCCTCGTCAGGAGACCGCGTCCGATGATCTCGTCGGCCGTCAGCGGCTCGTCATGGCCGCCGTCGAATGCCTTGCTGGTCGGCGTGATGATGGCCTCCGGCAGCGCTTCGTTATCGCGCATGCCATCGGCAAAATCGAAGCCGTAAATCCGGCGCTCGCCGCGCTTGTAGCGGGTCAGGAGCGAAGTGTCGGTGGCGCCCGCGAGATAGCCGCGCACGATGATCTCGACCGGCAGGATATCGAGTCGCTTGCCGACGACGACGTTCGGATCCGGATAGGCGACAACGTGATTCTCGGCGATATCGGCGGTTGCATCGAACCAGAAGCGTGCGATCTGCGTCAGGATCGCCCCCTTGTGCGGAATGGAGGCCAGGACCCGGTCGAAGGCGCTGATTCGGTCGGTGGTGATGATGATCCGGCGCCCGTCCGGCAGGTCGTAGTTTTCCCTCACCTTGCCGCGGTAATAATTCGGCAATTCCGGGAAAAAGGCTTCATCGAGAATGCGCAAGAATATCGTCCTTCAGTCCTGGCGGCGGCCCTTTAGCCTCAATGCGGATTGTTGCCAAACCGCTCCGCTCTCATTACAGATTGTTAACCTTATCGGCAATCATCTTGAACGGTGAACGCGCGGCCGGCGTTCCAGGTTTCGACGGTTCTCATGGATTTCATTCCCTCCCTCCCCGTGCTTCTCGCCTTTGCGGCGGCAACCCTGCTCCTGGCGCTCACCCCTGGACCCGACATGACGCTGTCGATCAACAAGGCGCTGAAGGAAGGCCGGGTCGCGGGCCTTGCCGTGCTGATCGGCACCAATCTCGGCCTTTGCGTGCACACAATGCTTGTCGCCTTCGGCGTCTCCGCCCTGATCGTCGCCTCGCCGACGGCCTTCATGATCCTGAAGACCGGCGGCGCGGCCTATCTGTTCTGGATCGCAGTGATGGCGATCCGCAAGGGCAGCAATTTCGTGCTGGAGGCGGAAGCGAGAACGGAGCGCCGGCGGGGACGCGTGCGAGCGGCAATCGCAAGCGGCTTCTGGGTGAACCTGCTGAACCCGAAGATCATCATCTTCTTCATGACCTTCCTGCCGCAGTTCGTGGAAGCTGGCGATCCGAACGTCACCGGAAAGCTGATTTTCCTCGGTTTCACCTTCATCGCCGTGGCGCTTCTGCCGACGATCGCCATCGTCGTCGCCGCCGACCGCCTCTCCGGCTGGCTGATGGCTCACAAACGCGTGCTGCGCGCCATAGACTATCTGTTCGCCGGCGTGTTTTCGCTGTTCGCGGTGAAAATATTGCTCACGCATGGGCGATGAAATAAGATCGACAGCCATGAAGGCACAAGAATTTGACAGGCGGTTTGAGGCAGGCGAGGACTTGAGCGACGCTATCGATTGGTCGCGGGCTCGCAGGCCGAACGCGCGGCCCGAGCACGACGGCACCTCACCGCACAGCCCCCAAAACTTCTCGCTCCGAAGGGGAGAGAGTATAGGGAGCAAGCGGCGAACGCAGCGCCTCTCCTCAGTCCCCGTGATTGGCGATCATCATCGCCTCATAGGCCAGACGTTCGGTCTTGCGCATGCGTTCCGATTCCGATTTCAGCTGTCCGCAGGCCGCGAGAATGTCGCGACCGCGCGGGGTCCGGATCGGCGAGGCATAGCCGGCCTGGTTGATGAAATCGGCGAAACGCTCGATCGTCTCCCAGTCTGAACACTGGTAGTTCGACCCCGGCCAGGGATTGAACGGGATCAGATTGATCTTGGCGGGAATGCCTTTCAGCAGCTTTACCAGATCGCGCGCATCCTCCAGGCTGTCATTGACGTCCTTCAGCATCACATATTCGAAGGTGATGCGGCGCGCGTTCGAGAGCCCCGGATACTCCCGGCAGGCCCTGATCAGCTCTTCCAGCGGATATTTCTTGTTGATCGGCACCAGGATATTGCGCAGATCGTCGCGCACCGCATGCAGCGAGATCGCCAGCATGCAGCCGATCTCGTCGCCGGTGCGGTAGATTTCCGGCACCACGCCGGAGGTCGACAGCGTGATGCGCCGCTTCGACAGCGACAACCCGTCTTCGGCCGACGCGATCAGCAGCGCCTTCTTCACGGCCTCGAAATTATAGAGCGGCTCGCCCATCCCCATCATCACGATATTGGTGACCTTGCGGTCGGATTCGGGAATGAAGGCGCCGTTCGGTGCGTCGCGGTTCGGGAAATCGCCGAGCGCGTCACGGGCGACGAGAAGCTGCGCGAGAATTTCCTCCGGCCGCAGATTGCGCACCAGACGCTGCGTGCCGGTGTGACAGAAGGAACAGGTGAGCGTGCAGCCAACCTGGCTCGAGATGCACAGCGTGCCGCGATCTTCCTCCGGGATATAGACCGTCTCGATTTCGACCGGGCGTCCGGCGCCGTGCGCGGGAAAGCGCATCAGCCATTTGCGGGTGCCGTCGGTCGATATCTGTTCCGTGACGATCTCCGGCCGCGCGATGTCGAAGGTCTCCGCCATCTTTGCCCGCAGGTCCTTCGCCATATTGGTCATCTCTGAAAAATCGGAGACGCCGCGCACGTAAAGCCAGTTCCAGATCTGGTTGACGCGCATGCGGATCTGCTTGTCGGGCACGCCGATCGAAGACAGCGCTTCGGCCAGTTCCGGCTTGGAAAGACCGATCAGCGTGTTCCCGGCAGCCGATTTCGGCCGCGGTTTGGCACGCTGGGCTTCGATATCGATGGTTTCGACAGCGGACATTCTCGGGCTCCCGTAAAAACGCCGATCGCGGGTAATCCACGCTTCTGCGCCGGGGCTTTCATCCCGACGGTGCGCGACCCGCAAAAGAGTAAAGAAGTTTGCTTTCAAGCTTCATCAGGCGCCGCACAACAAAGGCGCGCCTGAGCAATTGCGGCGAGCCTATAGCATGTCTGCTTCCGGCCGTCATCCCCTGTGCCGCATGGCTCACCCGCGCAGACGGCAAGGCCGGACACGAAAAACCCGGCCTGGGCCGGGTTTGTTTGGGAAGCGCTGTCTCTATTTGCAGGCGCTGATCTTGTCGAGCGCCGCGGTAATGCCGATCAGCGAATAGGTATGCGTGGTGTTGGTGCCGCGCGCGGAGGTGGCCTTCACCTCCATCGTCCGGCCGGCCTTCATGGCCGCCACCAGCGCCGGCTCCTGCGCCGCGTTCTCCAGCCAGCCGCCCTGGCCCTTGTGGTACATCGGGAAGCTCTTCCCATCGACGACGACGTCGATGGTCGAGCCTTCGCGCAGATTGTAGCCCATCATGGCCTGAGGCTCGAGCGTGACGTTCTGACCCGGATATTTGGTAACGACGAAGAAATTGTCGCCGTGGTCGACATTGGCCGGCTCCTTCTTGGCCGGAACCGAAAGGACATAGCAGACCTTGCCGGCATCGGAGTTATAGGAATAGGCGACCCAGGCGTCGAATTTCTGGATGGGAGTCGGCGTCTGCGCGGAAGCGATCGAGGCGCCGGTGAACAGAATGACCAGTACGAGGACGATTCTTTTTGCAAACATATGATCCTGCCGATTTTCTCTGCTGCCGCCGGCCCCTGCCCTTTCAGAAGCGGCAAGGCCGATACGTTTCGAATTCGTTCAATTCAATACGCATTCGAGGTTACCAAAACCTCAACATGAGGTGGATTTCCGCACTGGGCCGGAGGCCCGGATGATGGTGCGACAACACATGCCGCCAATCAGGGCAAGATTGCGGCATCAACCAATTCTCTTATGCGGCGTCCAGCGTCGTCAGCGCCCGGTCCGCCCGCTCATAATGCTCCATTCTCATATTTCTGCGGATCATCGTCAACGCCGTGGTGAGCACGGCGAGATCGTCGGTAAAGCCGACGAACAGGAAGATATCGGGGATGAGATCGGCCGGCATGATGAAATAGGCGAGCGCCGAATAGAGCACCACCCGGGTGCCAAGCGGCGTGTCGCGGTCGGTCGCGCAGTAATAGGCGGCCACGGCATCGCGGGCAAAGGGAATACGTGCCGCCGTTCTGCGCAGCTTCGTCCAGAATCCCGCGCGTACCGTGCGTTCGTTCTCGGCCCTGGTTTCCTCGTCGCCGGGCTCGAGGATGTCACCATATTTGATATCGCTCATGAAAGGCTCCTTCGATGGGGGAATATAGGACGGCCGGGCCCGCGTTCAAACGCCGAAACGGCTTGCGGCCCTGTCCATGATGCCGGCCATCTCGATGTCGCGGGCGCTGATCCCGCCGGATGAATGGGTGGTGAGCGAAACCCCCACCCGGTTGTAGACGTTGCTCCATTCGGGATGGTGGTCGAGCCGTTCGGCGGCAAGCGCGCATTCGCTCATGAAGGCAAAGGCCTCGCGAAAATCGGCAAAGCGGAAATCGCGGGAAATCGCGGTATCATCCTCGCTGACCGCCCAGTTTTCGCGCGATTGCATGGCCGCCTTCAGCGCTTCCGGTTCCAGCCGCGCATCTTTCATGGCATTGTCTCCCACAGTTTCAGAACTTCGATCCTTCAGACAATTGCGTAAACATGATGGCACAACCCGAAAAACGCTCTATCCTCTTCGTCTGCAGCGGCAATATCTGCCGCTCTCCGCTCGCCGAGGGCGTCTTCACCCATCTTGCGGGACAGGCAGGGCGCGGTGACGAATTCACGGCCGATTCCGCCGGCATCGGCAACTGGCACGAAGGCGAATTGCCCGATCCGCGCTCGCGCGCAACAGCCAGACGCTACGGTTTTGATATCTCCGGGCAGCGCGCGCGTCAGATCAGGCCTGAGGACTTCGGCCGGTTTTCGATCATTCTCGGCATGGACAGCGGCAACATGGCCGCGCTGAAACGGCTTGCCGGCGAGACCTCAGCAGCGGAAGTCGCGCTGTTTTCGGAATATACGCTCGGCGAGCGCCGGGATGTACCCGATCCCTATTACGGCGGCGACGACGGATTCGAGATCGTCTACCACATGCTCTTGGCAGGCTGCCAGTCGCTCATGTCGAAGCTGTAGGCCTCGCTCGGATCGTAGAGATCGAAGGCCTCTTCCACCTGATAGGGGCCGCCGCCGACCGAATCCCGCGACGACATCAACACAAAGCGCGGCACGGTGAAGGGCAAGGTCTGGAAATTGCCGCGAGCGGAAAGATACTCCACCACGTCCTGCACCTTGGAGCCACGCAGCCGCGCCAGCGTCACGTGCGGCGTGAACTTGCGCGGATCGGCCTTCAGTCCCAACCGCTGACAGATCCGGTCGATCTCGCCCTGCAACGCGAAAAGCTCCGGCGCCGGCGAAACGCCGGCCCAGATCGCGTGCGGCCTCTTGTTGCCGAAGGCGCCGGTTCCGGTGAGGCTCAATTGAAAGGAGGGACGCTCGATCCGGTCGAGCCAATGAACCACCTCGTCGGCGGTGCGAAAGTCGACATCGCCGATGAACCGCAGGGTGATGTGGTAATTCTCCACATCGATCCAGCGGGCCCCGGGCAGGCCGCCGCGTAACAGCGACAGACTTAACGCCTGTTCGCGCGGGATTTCGAGGGCGGTGAAAATTCTCGGCATGGCGAGCTCCCCGAATCTGCTAGTCACCCCTCCAGCGAATCATCTAAGCCATGTTGACGCAAGCGTTAATTTGTTTGTCCCCCGATAGTGTCGATGAAGGCTCTTACGGCAGGAAGCGTGTTTTCGACCATTACCGCGACGCCGTCGGCATTGGGATGCATGCCGTCGGAAAGCTGCAGCGCCGCATTGGCGGCGACGCCTTCAAGAAAGAACGGATAGAGGGGAACGCCGTATTCTTCGGCAAGCGCATCGTAGAGCGGGTTGAAGGCTTCCGCGTAGTCAGCCCCCATGTTCGGCGGCGCCATCATGCCCATCAGCATCACCGGAATCTGCCGCGCCTGGAGGCGCTCGATGATGGCCGCGAGGTTCTCCTTCACCGTTTGCGGCGCGACGCCGCGCAGCGCGTCATTGGCGCCGAGCTCGAGGATAACCCCGTCCGTGCCGTCGGGCACCGACCAGCCGACCCGCGCCAGGCCGCCGCTCGTGGTATCGCCGGAAACGCCGGCATTGGCGATGGCGACCTGATAGCCGGCATCCCCGAGCGCTGCCTCAAGCTGCGCGGGATAGTCCTCGCCCGGGCCGAGCTCATAGCCGGCGACCAGGCTGTCGCCCAACACCACGAGGTCGACCGGTTCACGCGCTTTTGATGGCGTGGCCGCGGCAAGCGCCGCGAGAAACGCAAAAACAATCGGCACCGTCGCTTTCAATCGCATCATCAGGCTCCTAAATCCTTTTCATACCCGTTCGCCGGTCCATCCGGCGAGGCGGGCCGTAATGCCTATATGTGTTCGCCTCGCCCGCAATTTCAAAGCAGGACCGTCTTTTGTCTGAAAATCTCATCACGCTCGACAATGCCCACCTCACCCTTGGCAAGGGGTCCGCCGCCGTCCATGTACTCAAGGGCATGTCCGTTGAAATCGGCCGGGGCGAATCCGTCGGCATCCTAGGCCCCTCCGGATCCGGCAAGTCGACGCTTCTGATGGTGATCGCGGGTCTGGAGCGGCTCGACAGCGGCGAAATCACCATTGACGGCACCGCGCTTTCCGGGCTTTCGGAAGATGCGCTGGCGGCCTTTCGCGGCGAAAATATCGGTATCGTCTTCCAGTCCTTCCATCTCATCTCCAATATGACGGCACTCGAAAACACCGCCATTCCGCTGGAGCTTGCCGGCCGCGCCGATGCCTTTGAGCGCGCACGCGCTGCGCTTGAGAGCGTCGGCCTCGGCCACCGGCTGACGCATTACCCCGGCCAGCTTTCCGGCGGCGAGCAGCAGCGCGTGGCGATCGCCCGCGCGCTCGCCCCCGAGCCCTCCGTACTGATCGCCGACGAACCGACCGGCAATCTCGACGGCGACACCGGAAGCCAGATCGCCGACCTTCTGTTCGACCGCCAGCGCGACAGCGGCACCACGCTGGTGCTCGTCACCCACGACCCGGCGCTGGCCGCGCGCTGCGACCGGCAGGTTCAGGTCCGCTCCGGCGAGATCATCGGCCATGAGCGCGCCGGGGCCGCCGAGTGATGCAGGCAAACCGGATCGACCTTTCGCTTGCCCTGAAATTCGCGCTGCGCGAAATGCGCGGCGGGCTTTCGGGCTTCTACATTTTCCTCTCCTGCATCGCGCTCGGCGTCGCCGCGATCGCTGCGGTCAACTCCGTCTCCGATGCCGTCAATGCCGGCATTGCCGAACGCGGCCGCGAGATCCTTGCCGCCGATATCCGCTTCGAGCGCGACAACGAGGCTTTGGTGGGCGACGAACTTGCCTATGTCGAGGGCCTCGGCACGATGTCGCAATCGGTGACCATGCGCTCGATGACCAGGCTGCCCGACGGCTCGGACCAGTCGCTCGCCGAAGTGAAGGCGGTCGACGGCCTCTATCCGCTCTATGGCACGGTGATCTCCGACCCCGCCATGCCGCTTGATGCGGCGCTGTCCAGGAATGATGACGGCCGCTTCGGCGTGCTCGTCGCGCCACTTCTCGCCGAGCGGCTCGGCCTTGCCGCCGGCGACACGCTGCTCCTCGGCAATGCCGAGCTCCGGGTCTCCGGCACGCTCGAACAGGAGCCGGATTCGCTCTCCGAAGGCTTTGCCTTTGCCCCTCGCATCCTGATTTCCCGCGATGCACTTGAGGCATCCGGCCTCGTCCAGCTCGGCAGCCTTGCCGAATATGCCTACCGCGTCCGCCTTCCGGCCTCCGCGCCCGATCCGAACGCGGTCAAGACCGCGGCCGAGGAAGCTCTCCCCGATGCCGGCTGGTCGGTGCGCGTGAGCGACCGCGCCGCACCGGCGCTGAGCGAAAATGTCGACCGGCTTTCCGAGTTCCTCACGCTGGTCGGCCTTGCGACGCTGATCACCGGCGGCGTCGGCATAGCCAATGCCGTCAGCGCCTATCTGGAAAGCCGCAGGCGCGCGATCGCCGCCTTCAAATGCCTCGGCGCGCCGGCCAGTATGGTGGTCGCCATCTACTTCCTTCAGATCATGCTGGTGGCGCTGATCGGTATCCTCGCGGGCCTTGTCTTCGGCGCGATCATTCCGCTGATTGCACTGCCGCTCCTCTCCTCGCTGCTCGAGATCGCCATTCCCGCGGCGGTCTTCCCGCTGGCGCTTCTGATCGCTGCCCTTTTCGGCCTTCTGACCGCGATCGCCTTTGCCATCCTGCCGCTCGCCGCCGCCCGCAACGTGCCGGCCACGGCGCTTCTGCGCGAACACGGCTTCGACGAGGGCGGACGCCCGGCATGGCCCTTCGTGGCGGCGGCGACCGCCACGCTTGCCGCGCTGGCGGCGCTCGCCATCTTCACGGCAGACGAGCGTTTCGTCGCGAGCGTCTTCCTCGCCTCGGTTGCCGGCGCTTTTCTTGTGCTCCGGCTGGTAGCCGTCGCCATCAAATGGCTGGCGCGCCGCGCGCCGCACACGCGCGCTCCATCCTTGCGCCTTGCCATCGGCAATATCCACCGGCCCGGCGCGCTTACCGGCTCGGTCGTGCTGTCCCTCGGCCTCGGGCTCACGCTGCTGGTGGCGTTGGCGCTGATTGACGGCAACCTGAACCGCGAGCTTTCCCGCACGCTTCCCGAAAGGGCGCCGGACTTCTTTTTTATCGACATCCAGGGCAATGAGGTCGAAGGGTTCGGCGACCTCCTCGCGGAGGAAGCCCCGCAGGGCGAACTCTCGCTCGTCCCGATGCTGCGCGGACGAATCTTGGCACTGAACGGTATCCGCGCTTCCGAATGGGAGGCCCCGCCAAACGCGCGCTGGGTGCTGCGCGGCGACCGCGGCATCACCTATGACGCCGATCTTCCGGAAAACTCGACTCTTGCCGAGGGCGAATGGTGGCCGGAGGACTATAGCGGCGAGCCGCTCGTCTCCTTTGCCGCCGAAGAAGGCGGCGAACTCGGTCTGAAGCTCGGCGACACCGTCACCGTCAGCGTGCTCGGGCGCGAGATTACCGCGCGGATCGCGAACTTCCGCGCGGTCGAGTGGGAATCGCTGTCGATCAATTTCGTCATGGTGTTTTCCCCCAACACCTTTGCCGGCGCTCCGCATGCCTGGCTGGCGACGCTGACCAATCCGGACGGCAGCACGGAGACAAACGCCGAAATTCTCGGTGCCGTGACCCGGACCTTCCCGACGGTCACCACGATCGAGGTCCGGGCAGCGCTCGAGATCGCCGGCGCGCTCGTCGGCCAGCTTGCCACAGCCATCAGGGCGGCGGCAGCGATTGCGCTCATTGCTTCGGTGCTGGTGCTTTCGGGCGCGCTTGCAGCCGGAAACCGACGGCGCGGCCATGATGCGGTCATCATGAAAACACTCGGCGCCACACGCCCGGCGCTGATCCGCGCCTTCGTCTATGAATATCTGATCCTCGGCGCGATGACCGGCCTCTTTGCCCTTGTCGCGGGATCGGCGGCAGCCTGGTACGCACTGACCCAGATCATGATGCTGCCGTTTGCCCTGCTCCCCTCTGTCGCGCTCGCGACCGTCTGCGGCGCGATCCTCGTCACCGTCGCCATCGGGCTTTTCGGTACATGGCACCTTCTCGGACAAAAGCCTGCGCTCTATCTGCGCGAGCTGTAACTTGAATATCCATGAACTGAATTTATCCGCGCAAGACGACAAATGAATCCTGACTTGGCAATTGTCTATTATAGGTCTCGAGTTCCGCGTTGGCTTGATCTATTTCGACAACCTGAGCATCAAGAAGCATCTGCTGGTACTGATCATCAGTCCGAATTAGTATACACTCGCAAGAAAAAGCTGGATCGTTTCTCATAGATGGCGCTGTCAACAATACAGAGAAGCAATTATAATCTTCTGTATATTCGTTTGATATCATGTATTTTGGCTTTTTGTTACTACCCACAAAAGTGTACCCAGAGAAAACCAACTCCCTTTGATCGGTTATCGCCACGCCACCTTCCATCCGCATTGAGCCCAAATTAGATCCCTTGGCGCCAAAAAGCCGCCTGCTTTCCTCAAAGCGAAAAGCCTGATCACTCTTGAAAATGACGAATGCACTTTTGGCAACCTTCGCAGAGGGATTGGCGATCGAACGACGAAATAACCAGTAGTTTCCAGTGAAACGACTCAGATGCCGTTGGGAATCCAGATCGAAGCGACCTTCGATCCTCAGCAGTCCACCCACAATTCTAGAAGCAGCCGTCTTCGCATTTACTCGAACAGAGTGACTCAACGCTTCGTCAAACTCATCGAGCGGAAAATCCCGGAAGAAAATCGATGCTGGCAGATTCAAGGCATCGGCCAATCGATAGCATCTATCGGCGACCGGAACAGTCTCACCTGCGAACCATTGCGAAATCGACGAAGGGGTGACACCCAGCAGGTCTGCCTGTGCTTGCCTGCCTCCCTCTATCTTAGATAGCGCTTTCAATACACGTTCTCGATCGACGATTAAGCGCTTACTATTCTTATCCCTCATGGGAGATTTTGCCCTGTCCTTACTGCCCGCTGCGTCGCAAAATACCATTTCTGTCGAGACTATATTCGAAAGGGAGAGAGTCATGCAAACTCTTGCTTACTGCATGTTGATTGCTGCATATATGGTCCTGCTCTTTACGCACTAAAGCTCCGTTGCAGGCATTCAAGTTAGTCAATGCCTGCAACCTCATTCTTGGCCTGCCTAATAACTTTGAAGTGCTATTTTCTGCGCAGCGTTTCCATCAGTTCCTCGTTGCGGCGGTCGGCGAAATAGTTCTGCACCGCAAACAGCGCCCAGAGTGCCGCCACCGGCCAGCCGATCAGCGTGAGCTGCAGGATCAGGCAGATGATGCCGGAAATCGGCTTGCCGATGGTGAAAAAGGAAAGCCAGGGCAGAATGACGGCGATGAAATAACGCATGGAGAAAGCCTCTCTTTCAGATGGTCCCGCATGACAAGGCCGGACGATTTCCTGCTAGATGGGGCGCGCGCGATGCGTTTTTGAGGCCAGGCAGGGCGTTTCTTACGAAAATTTGAGAAAGCGCCGTCGCTTTTCATTCCTGAATGCCTTGTATCCCATTGCCGTTCCTATCATATTGTTGGCAGGCTTGCTGGAGCCCCCCAGCGGCGCCTGGGATATTGCATTTTTGCCGCATTTTCCCGACACCGTGATCAACGAGGGGCTTTTTAAGAGGAAATTGATGGCTGATCTTCGTAACTATCAGAACCGCGCGCAGGCGGGAGCGCACGCGAGTGCTGAAATCGATCAGGGCCTGCGCGCCTATATGCTGCGCATCTACAATCTCATGGCGCTTGGCCTGGTGATCACCGGCGTGATGGCTTTCGGCCTGAGTTCGCTCGCCACCACCACGGACCAGGCAGCATCCGTTGCGCAGCTGCCCAACGGCATCCTGCTGACGAGCGTCGGCGCCGCCGTCTACGGCTCGCCGCTGAAATGGCTGGTCATGTTCGCGCCGTTGATCGCGTTCTTCTTCCTGGCCTTCAGGGTCAACAAGATGAGCGTCAGCGCCGCGCAGACCTCGTTCTGGGTCTATGCCGCGCTCACAGGCCTGTCGCTGTCGTCGATCTTCATCATGTACACGACGGCCAGCATCGTGCAGACCTTCTTCATCACCGCGGCCTCGTTCGGCGCCCTGTCGCTTTACGGCTACACCACCAAGCGTGACCTGTCGGCCATGGGCTCCTTCATGGTGATCGGCCTGTTCGGCATCCTGATCGCCATGGTGGTCAACATCTTCCTGCAGTCGAGCGCGCTTTCCTTCGCCGTTTCGGTGATCGGCGTTCTGGTCTTTGCAGGCCTGACCGCCTGGGACACGCAGAAGCTCAAGGAAATGTACTATGAAGGCGACGGTCATGAAGTCGCCGGCCGCAAGGCCGTCATGGGCGCGCTGACGCTCTATCTCGACTTCATCAACATGTTCCTGTTCCTGCTGCGCCTGCTCGGCAACCGGAACTGATCGAGAAAAATCCTATGCGTTCAAGGCGGCCTGCGGGCCGCCTTTTTCATGTCCTGAGCCAGCAGGAGCCGCAGCCCTCATGTCCATCACGATCCGCCCCGCAACGCCGGAAGACATCAACACCATCACCGAGATCTACGCCGAGAGCGTTTTGAACGGCGTCGCGAGCTATGAGCTCGAACCGCCGAGCCGCGCTGAAATGCGCAAGCGCATGGAAGCGGTCACGGCCGGCGGATTTCCCTATCTTGCTGCCGTGGAGAATGAAGCGCTCCTCGGCTATGCCTATGCCAGCGCCTTCCGGACCCGTCCGGCCTACCGGTGGCTCGTCGAAAATTCGGTCTATCTCGCGCCTCAGGCACGCGGACGCGGCATCGGCAGGCTGCTGCTCGAGCGGTTGGTGGAAGATTGCGAGACACGGGGTTTCCGCCAGATGGTTGCCGTCATCGGCGGCGCGAGCCCGGCCTCGATCGCGCTTCACAGAGCCTGCGGCTTTGCCGATGCCGGGCAGTTGAAGGGCACCGGCTTCAAACATGGCCGCTGGCTGGATACGGTGTTCATGCAGCGTCCGCTCGGAGAGGGCGACCGGTCCGAACCGCTGCCGCTTTCGCTCTGACCCGGCCTATTTCTCGACGAGCTTCAGCTTGCGGTCGAAGACCTTCAGCACCTGGCGCAGGTCGTGGCCGCGTTTCAGCACCATGCCATGGGTATTGGTGACGCTGAAGGCGCCCTGTTTCGCCGCCAGCTTCGGGTTCTTCTCGATCCGAAACAGCGGCAATTCGCCGGATCTCTTAAACACGGAGAAGACCGCCTTGTCCTTCATATGGTCGAGGGCGTAGTCGCGCCACTCCCCCTCACCGACCATCCGTCCGTAGACCCAGAGGATCGCATCGAGTTCGCGCCGGTGAAAGGTCACGGGCAGCGGCTCGGCCTTTCCGCCTGGCCTGAACTGGGAAAGATCGACGACATTGCTGTCGCCAGCTCCGTCGTTGCGTTGCGTGTCCGGCTTCTGCGCCATGCTTTTCCGCCTCGCATCTTGATGACATTCACACGACAGTCTGCCCGCTTCGGACAGAATTGCAAGAGCCGCCCGGTACCCGTCTTCGAAAGTGCCGACCAATAATTTGTTAACCCAGACGGCTTATCAATTCGGCAAGGGTTCTCGATCAGCAGTGCGTATCCATGTGTCCAGTCCTCAAAAGTCCGCTCGCCTCCGGCGCGTTTGAACGGCGTCCGGCCTCCGCGCGCCGCCACGGCGGACGAAAGGCGACGCGCCGATGAGCATCATCCGCAAGGATCTCGGACCGAGGCCTCCTGCACGGCTGAAATCGAAACTCTCGGTCGTGCGGCCCGGCAAGGCCGTTGCCGACCTCCGTCTGGAATTGAGAAGCGGCGGCGAGTTCTCCATTTTTTCCGAGGCCCCGGATGACCTCGAGCCGGCAATCGATCGCCTCGCCAACCAGGCCATCGAGGCAAATCCCTTCCAGTCGGCCGCTTTCGTGATGACGGCGCTCGGGCAAAGCCATGCTCATCAGCGCCTTGCGCTCGTCGAAGACACGGCCGGCGAGGCCGGCGCGCTTGCGGCGCTCATGGGCTTTTCAGTTACGGACCGCGGCTCGCATATGGTCGCGTCAGCTGCGCAAGGCGGGTATCACGCGCCGCTGATCGCACGTCACCGGCCGATGGCCACCATTGACCAGCTGTTCGAGGCGCTGGCCGGTTCGCTTGCCAATCTTCCGGGCATCATCGCCTTTCCGGCGCTTCTGGCCGATGGCGCCTTCATGCGCTCGGCACGCGCCGTGGCCGCCGCCCGCGGCCTCGCCTTCCGCGTTGCAGGCGCCTTCCGCGGCCGCGCCCTTTCCGGCAGGATGGATCCCACAGGCGCTCTCTCTCGGGCGGAGCGCGAGGCCTGGCAGGATAATCTCGGCAAATGGGAAGCGCTGCGGAGGAAGGGGCGGATCGCCTATCACGTCGCCCGCAACCCGCGTGAAGTCTCCGCCGCGCTGCAAGACCTTTCGCTTCTGTGCGACACGCCCGAAAATGCCAGCCGCTTTTCAGCCTTCGTCCCGGTGGCCAGGCTTCTGTCGGAGAACGACCGGCTCAGAATCCATGCGCTCTATCTCGAAGACCAGTTGATTGCGGCGGCCATACAGCCGGTGCATATGGGCGCGGCATGGGTCTGGAAAATGCTGGTGCGGCCGGACATGGAGGCGCTGGCGCTGGGCGAACAGTTGATGATGCGGTTGACCGAGTTCAATCTCGGTGATGCCAATATCGCCGTCACCCGGGTTGCGCCCGGCGCCGGCCCCTTTCTCGCCGAACGATTCTGGCCCGGAGAAGACGGCTATGCCAGCCTGCTCGTGGCGCTGCGCCCGGGCATGGAGCGCGCCCTCGACAGCGTTGCCGCGACATACGAGGACGCTGGCGCATAAAACGCCAGTCACTAGATCGTTTCCGCATTTCCTGGAAACGCGGAAATGATCTATCTATTTGTTTCAACGCATTTTCGTGGACGTCAGATGTTTCCATCTGACTGCGAAATGCTCTATGGCGCAGACCTGCGGTTGATGCTTCAAGAGCAGGATTTCAGCCGCGATTCCTCTGGCCGGTTCATCAGCGCGAAAATGTCGATATCCTGAAGCAGAGGGTGGAAACCCTCCTCCGTTCCGGCTTCGATCAGGACGTCGAGCGGCACGGCCGGCGCGATCATCGGCCCGTTCCAGCAGGCCGCGTCGAGATCGACCGAGAAGCCCGGCCTGGCCCCACCGGCCTCGCGGGCTGCGGCCATCTCCTGCTGCTGGTCCCTGAGCGCCAATGCGTCGGTCGGCGACAGACGCAGCACGGTCAGCTTCTGGCCGGGTTTGCGGAACTCTGCCACCGTCGCAGCCTCCTGCCCGGCATCCGCCGCCACAAGCGTGTAGTCCCGGCTGATCTCGCCGGAACCGGATTTCTGGTAAACGGTCAGAACGATCTCATTCTTCGGCAGCCGGAGTTCTTCGGGCGCCAGCACCGCAATCCTGAGGGATGCCGGATTGGCCGCGATCGGCGACGGGATCGTCGGTTTGGCGCCCGGCAGGAAATTCAAGGAGCAGGCGGAAAGAAGAACAAGACCGGAAGCAACCATGAGTTTTTTGAAATCGGGCATACTGGGCGTCACAAATATGGTTAATAATCATTCATACTATCGGCGATAGCTTAAAGCCGAGTAAAGAGCAGAGCGGCCCGTTCCATGCCCGTCATTCCCCGGAGGAGCTCTCGCTACAGGCCGCCAGCCGGCCCTTCCCGGCAATCGGGCAACCGTTCGCGTCCACGGCTTTCCAGCAGCCTGCCGATTTTCGCGTCCCTCATCAGGTCGATGGGCGGCTGATCGGGTTCGAGGGTGAGCGCGACATCGACGGTCATGCCGGAAAGATCCGCGCCGCCCACGACACAATGCGCCGTAAAGGACACCGAGAGCGCGCCCTTGCCGTCGACGCCCTCCTGCTTGTCACGCCGGATTTGGGCAAGAAGCGCGGCCATGCGCGCCGCATCCTCCGGCGCGAGCACGAGATCGACCGTATCCCGCGCGCCGCCGGCCAAGCGGTCCGCCGCGGCCGGCGTCCGGCGCGACACCCTCAGTCCCGCCTCTTCCTCCAGACGTTCGTGGCCCGGTACGTCCCAGCGCAGGGCAAGCGCCAGATCATTGTCGTCGACCGGCAGCGCCGCCGGCTTGGTCACTTCGATCACCAGCGTGGCCGGATCGGCGTCAAGCGGCGAAACGGCCTCGAGCGCGGCCGGCGCGACGCCGCCAATTGTCGAACAGGCCGCCGGCACCAGCAGGCCGATGAAGCAACAGGCGCGAACAAGAAAGGACCGGATCATAATTTTCCCTCGGTTGACATCAATTTCTTGTTGTTTTACGATAATTTTATCTCGTAAAACAAGAGGCATTCCTATGAATTCGAATAATGCGATCGCGCTTTCCAGATTATGCGGCCAGATGAAGCTCCTGACACGGATCATTCAGGCCGGTCTTGCAGCGGGCCTCGCCTATGCGGCCTGGACGGCCTTTGTCCGGCCGGACCGGGTCTCGACCTGGCTTGCCGATGCGCTCGACATTGCCGTCGCCGTGACGCTGACGCCGGCAACGGGGCTGGCGCTTTTCACGCTCTTCGCGCTCTTAGCGGGGGTGTTTTTCTACGGACTGCAGACCGTCTGGTCGCTGTTCGACAGGCTCCAGCATGACAGTCCGTTTTCCCATGAGGTCGCGGCGCTTCTGCGCCGTGCGGGCCTGATCGCGCTGGCCGGGGCCGTTGCCGGCCTTGTCCTGCATCCCGTGGCAACGCTTCTGGCGACGATCGCCAACCCGCCCGGCAGCCGGGCGCTGGCGATCGGGCTCGGCAGCGATCAACTGATGCTGTTCCTGCTCGCAGGGCTGCTGTTCGTGATGGGTCACGTGATGGTGCTCGCCACCGCGATCAACGAAGACTATCAGCGTTTCGTCTGACCCATGCCGATCATTGTCAATCTCGATGTCATGCTCGCCCGCCGCAAGATGCGGGCGAAGGTCCTCGCCGAACATGTCGGCATTACCGAGCAGAACATTTCGCTGCTGCGCTCGGGCAAGGTCAAGGGCGTGCGGTTTGAGACGCTGGAGAAAATCTGCGAGGCGCTCGACTGCCAGCCGGGCGACATCCTCGAGTATCAGCCGGAGGACACCGGCTGATTACCTTTCGCCAACAAAGCGGGAAACGAGACGTCAGAGCCCGATTTCATGCGCGTAGGGTGGATTCGCGCCGGCGCGGGAGACGGTGACGGCGGCGGCCTTGGCGCCGAGCGCCAGCGCCTCGGCGATCGCCTCGGGCGCAAGCGTGCGGATCTGCTCCTTGGTCAGGAGACCGGCGATATCAAGCGAGGCCAGAATACCGGCATCGAACGTGTCGCCAGCGCCGACGGTGTCGACCACCTCGACCTTTTCGCTCGGCACCTCGACCTTGTGCTCTCCGGTGTAACCGATCGCGCCGTCCGCGCCGCAGGTGATCACGACAAGGCTCGCCCCGGCCGCAATCCAGTGACGCGCCTTGTCGTCAAGCGAGCCTTCAAGGCCGAACCAGTCGAGATCCTCGTCGGAGAACTTGACGATATCCGACTTCGCCGCCATCCGCTCGATCCGCGCCCGGTGGCTGTCGGCATCGGTGATGAAGGTCGGGCGAATATTGGGGTCGAGCGAGATCACGCGCCTGTCCGCCTCGCGCATCAACAGAGCCTCGTAGGTGGAGCCGCAGGGCTCGGGGATGAGGCTGATCGCGCCAAAATGCATCGCCGCACAATCATCGCCGATCTCAGGCAGATCGTCCCCGGTGATCATCCGCCCCGCCGTGTTCTCGTCGTAGAAAGCGTAACTTGCCGAGCCGTTGATCAGCTTGACGAATGCAAGCGTCGTGGGACGGTCGGAAACGGCGACATAGGAATGATCGACCTTCGACGCATCCAGCTTTTCGCGGATGATGTCGCCCATCAGGTCGGACGAAATGCCGGAGAAGAAGCCCGTCTTGCGTCCGAGCCGCGCAAGCGCGACCGCCGTGTTGCAGACCGCGCCGCCCGCGTAGGGGGCAAAGGCAGGCTCGCCCCTGTCCGTCTCGCGCGGCAGCATGTCGATCAGGGCTTCCCCGCAGCATAGAATCATTCATCTTCTCCCAATTTCTGTAAGGCGTCCGTGCGCCGGGTCGCGGCAGTTCGCCCGCCAACCGAGGCGGGCGTTCCTTCTCCTCAGACGATCAGTTCCTCAAGCCCGCCGCGCGCCCGCGACCAGTCCATCGGATGGTCGAGGAAGGCGCCGACGGCATCGAGCGTCGCCTGATCGGCGAGCCCGTCCTTGCGCGCGACCGCAAGCACGTCCTTCCAGGTGGCGATATAATGAAGGGCAACGCCGCCTTCGCGGAAACGTCTCTCCGCCTCGCCGAAAATCCCATAATAGAACAATGCCATGCCGTGTTCCACCACGCCGCCGGCCGTGCGGATGGCGTTGATGAAGTTGAACATGGAGCCGCCGGCCGTCGTCAGGTCCTCGATCACCAGCACGCGCGCGCCCTTGGGCAGATGGCCCTCGATCTGCGCGTTCTTGCCGTAGCCCTTCGGCTTCTTGCGGACATAGATCATCGGCAGTTCCAGGCGATCCGCCAGGAAAGCGGCGAAGGGAATGCCGGCCGTCTCGCCGCCGGCGATGCAATCGAACTTTTCGAAGCCCGCATCGGCAAGCACCCGGGCGGCGGCAAAATCCATCAGCGTGGAGCGGATGCGCGGATAGGAAATCAGCTGCCGGCAATCGATATAGACGGGGCTGACCAGGCCGGAGGCAAGCTTGTAGGGCTCGTCCGGCGAAAAGTGAACGGCGCCGATTTCCCACAGCATGCGCGCCATCAGATCGCCCATCACCGCGGGCTCCGCGAAACTTGCTCTGCTCATCTCAACAATCCTCTTGTGCTGCGGCTTTTCGGAATGCGGGGAGGAGGCATCCCTGAAAAGCCCTCTTGCCGGCGTGCATATCCGCCGACGGCCGCCCTCAGTCCAATTGGACAATCGGGCGTGAAAAATCAATCGCCGCAAATCTGTTTCAACAGAGCCGAACGGCTGACCGGCACAGCATAGCTGAACCGGTTCCACCCGCAATGACGGATATTAAATCGTTTAGAAAATCTTTATGGCGGCGTTACGGGCGCGCCTAGATGTGGAGCCTCAAGAGGTTGTCTCGGTTCATGCCGAGTCGACTGATCGGTGTTTTTGACTTTATGCCGCCATGCGGACGGTGCCAATTGTACATGTGGTTCCAGTTCGGCAGATGCCGTTTTCGGTGCTCTGAGGATGGATAGGCGCGCGCATAGGCCCATTCGCGCAATGCTGTCTGGATGAAGCGCTCGGCCTTGCCGTTTGTCTTTGGCGTGTAAGGTTTGGTACGAATATGTTTCAGATGGAGCGCCTTGCAGGCTTTCGCGAAATCCCCGGCAATGTAGCACGAGCCATTGTCGGTCATGACCCGCTTCACCGTGATGCCGAGGCTTTGATAATAGGCGACTGCCGCCTTGAGAAATGCGACGGCGCTTTCAGCCTTCTCGTTGGGCAAGATGTCAGTGAATGCGATCCGGGATGCATCGTCGATACACACATGCACATATTCCCAGCCGATGCCGCGTGAATTGCTCTGGCCGGTCCTGTCACCTGTGATGCGGTGGCCGACGCGATTAAAGCGGCCAAGGCGCTTGATGTCGAGATGGATCAGGCCGCCCGGCTCGTCATATTCGTAACGCACGACCGGTTCGGCTGGAGCAATGTCCTTCATCCGGGACAAACCGACCCGCTTGAGAACGCGGCTGACGGTGGCCGGTGACACGCCTGTCTCCATGGCGATGTGCCTGCCGGTCAGGCGCTGACGACGAAGGGCGGCAATGCGCTCGCACAAGATGGCATCGGTCTGCCGGGGACTGCTCCTGGGCCGCGACGACCGGTCAGCCATTGCAGCGCGTCCACCCTTTCTGAAGCGCTCGACCCAACGAGACACGATCTTGTGGGAAACGGCATAGACTAAAGCCGCCTGCGCTTTCGTGAGCGCGCCAGACAGAACGGCAACAGCCATCTCCTCTCGACGCAGCGGGGTCAGTCGGGCATTCTTGTGAATGTTCATTCGGAGCCTCCGGTGAGTGCTGAAGCGTGGTAACTCCAGTCTCCTCGGTACGCTCCGAATGGACAACCTCCTGAAAGCCCACACCTAGAGCGCCGTGCGTCCTTTCGGACGCACAAAGGACGCTCTAACCTATTGAATCTACGCATCGTGCTTTCCGAAAAGCGATTCCGATTTTCGGGCCGATGCGCTAGACTTCCATGGAATAGCCGGCGCCGCGCACGGTGCGGATCACATCCGGCATCTGCGAGAAGTTGAGCGCCTTCCTCAGTCGACCGACATGCACGTCGACGGTACGCTCGTCCACATAGATGTCATGGCCCCAGACGCCGTCGAGCAACTGCGCGCGGGAAAACACTCGGCCGGGCGATGTCATCAGGAATTCGAGAAGCCTGAACTCGGTCGGACCGAGGCGGACTTCGCGCGCCTTACGGTGCACCCGGTGGGTCTCGCGGTCAAGTTCGATATCGCCGCATTTCAGCACGCTGGAGAGCACTTCCGGACGCGCGCGCCTCAAGATGGCCTTCACCCGCGCCATCAGCTCCGGGGTGGAGAACGGCTTGACGACATAATCATCGGCGCCGATCGCCAGGCCCCGCACCCGCTCGCTCTCCTCGCCGCGCGCCGTCAGCATGATGATCGGCAGGCGTTCGGTCTCCGGCCGCATTCTCAGGCGGCGGCAAAGCTCGATGCCGGAAACGCCGGGCAGCATCCAGTCGAGCAGAAGCAGATCGGGTACGCGCTCCTGTAGCCGGATTTCAGCTTCGTCGCCGCGCATGATGGTTTCGACCTCATACCCCTCGGATTCGAGATTGTAACGCAGCAGAACGCTGAGCGCTTCCTCGTCTTCGACAACTGCGATTTTCGGAACCATAGGACGTATGTCTCCCTTGTATTGACTGGCTTCAGAGATCGTCGGACCCGACGGCCGGGGAATTGTCGTCCTTGGGACGCTCTCCCTGCGGCTGGGAGCCGGTTGCAATGTAATAGATCATCTCGGCGATATTGGTGGCGTGGTCGCCGATGCGCTCGATATTCTTGGCGCAGAACAGAAGATGGGTGCACGAGGTGATGTTGCGCGGATCCTCCATCATATAGGTCAGAAGCTCGCGGAACAGCGAGGTGTAGATCGCGTCGATTTCATCATCGCGCTCGCGGATGGAGCTCGCCTTGTCGGCCTGGCGCGAGGTGTAGGCGTCCAGCACCTCCTTCAATTGCAGGAGCGCCAGTTCCGACAGGTGCTCGATGCCGTGGGCAAGCTTGCGCGGCACACCGGAACCCTGCACCGAGATCACGCGCTTGGCGGTGTTCTTGGCCATGTCGCCGACGCGCTCGAGATCGGAGGCGATCCGGATAGCGCCCATGATTTCGCGCAGGTCCGCCGCCACCGGCTGGCGCCTTGCGATGACGACGACTGCCTTTTCGCCGATCTCGCGCTCCGCCTCGTCCAGCACGAGGTCATCCTTGATCACCTTTTCGGCAAGCTCGGTATCGGTGTTGACGAGCGCCGTCACCGATTCGCTCACCATTTCCTCCGCCAGACCGCCCATCTCGGAAATGCGGCGCTGGAGATATTTCAGTTCGTCGTCGAATGCCGTCAGAATATGCGATGGAGCCATGACTGTTCCTTCCTTGGCGTGAGCCTGCGGCAACCGCCCCTCAGCCGAAACGTCCCATGATGTAATCCTGGGTGCGCTGGTCCGCGGGATTGGTGAAAATCGTGTCGGTGTCGTTCTCCTCGACCATATGGCCGAGATGGAACATGGCCGTGCGTTCGGAAACGCGCGCGGCCTGCTGCATGGAATGCGTCACCATCACGATGGTGTAGTTTTCCTTCAGTTCGGAGATCAGTTCCTCGACGCGGGCGGTCGCGATCGGATCCAGCGCCGAGCAGGGTTCGTCCATGAGGATGACCTCCGGACTGACGGCAATGGCGCGGGCAATGCACAGCCGCTGCTGCTGGCCGCCGGAAAGGCTGGTGCCCGGCTCATGAAGCCGGTCCTTGACCTCGTTGAACAGGCCCGCCTTCATCAGGCTGGTCTCGACGATCTGGTCGAATTCGCTGCGGTGGCGGGCCAGCCCGTGGATGCGCGGTTCGTAGGCGACATTCTCGTAGATCGATTTCGGAAACGGGTTGGGGTTCTGGAACACCATGCCGACGCGCGCCCTGAGTTCGACCACATCGATCCCCGAGGCATAGATGTCCTCCCCGTCAAGCGTGATCATGCCGGTGACGCGGCAATTGTCGATCGTGTCGTTCATGCGGTTGAGCGTGCGCAGAAAGGTCGACTTGCCGCAGCCGGACGGGCCGATCAGCGCGGTGACCGCGTTTTCGCGGATGTTGAGACTGACATCGAACAGCGCGCGCTTCTGTCCGTAGTAGACGGACACCGCCTGGCCGGCCATCTTGTATGTCGTGTTGCTCATTGTCGTTTTCCAAGTCTTTTCACGGTCGGGTTCCTCATGGCCTATCTGCGCCGCTCGAAGCGCCGCCTCAGGATGACGGCCGAAATATTCATCAGGATGAGGAATGCCAGCAGCACGATGATGGCGGCGGAGGTGCGTTCGACAAAGGCGCGCTCGGCTTCGCCCGCCCACATGTAGATCTGAACCGGAAGCGCGGTTGCCGGATCGAGCGGGCTCGCCGGATAGTCCGCGACAAAGGCGACCATGCCGATCAGAAGCAGCGGCGCCGTCTCCCCAAGCGCCTGGGCGAGGCCGATGATCGTTCCCGTCAGGATGCCGGGCATGGCCTGCGGCAGGACGTGGTGAAAGACAGCCTGCATCTTCGAAGCCCCGACGCCGAGCGCCGCCGAACGGATGGAAGCCGGCACGGCCTGCAGCGCCGCGCGGGTGGCGATGATGATCGTCGGCAGGGTCATCAGCGTCAGCACCAGCCCGCCGACGAGCGAGGCCGAACGCGGCAGTCCCAGGAGACCGATGAACACGGCAAGGCCCAGAAGGCCAAATATGATCGAGGGAACGGCCGCAAGATTGTTGATGTTGATCTCGATGATGTCCGTAAACCGGTTCTTCGGCGCGAATTCCTCGAGATAGATCGCCGAGGCCACGCCGATCGGCAAGGCCAGAAGCAGGACCACGCCCATCATGTAAAGCGTCCCGACAAAGGCAACGCCGATGCCGGCGGATTCGGGCCGGCTGGACGCACCATGGGTGAAGAAGCCGGTATTGAAGGATTTCTCCATGAGGCCGAGCGCCTCGAGCCGATCCATCCATTCGAGCTGGCGATCGGAGACGCGACGGCTCGTCTCGGGCACGGACAGGTCGATCTGCCCCTTGTAGGCCGAATCGATGTCGGCCGACGCCAGAAGCCGCACATTGACCGTCTCGCCGATCACCGAGGGATCTTTCAACACGACGTCGCGCAATTCCACCCGGCTCGAGCGGGAGATCATCCGCATCGCCGCGCGCATTTCGGGACCGTTTGCCGGGCTGATTTCCAGCGTTTCGGCGAGCGCCGCCTCGACCAGTTCGGGATAGTCCGCCGTCAGCAGCAGGCGGGAATCGTCTTCCCGCGCGCCCTCGGGATCGATGACGGCGGCATCAAAGGTGATCGGCAGCGTGATTGTCGTCTGCTGAAAGGCCGTATAGCCCTTGCCGATAACGGAAAACAGAAGCGCCGCGAGGAAGAAGATTCCGGCCGAGATCGCGAGCACGCCATAAAGGCGAAAACGGCGCTCGGCCGCATGGCGGCGCTTCAGCCCCTTGCGTCGGGTTTCGGCCAGTTGCCGGCGATCCTCTTTCCGTTCGGTCGCGGTGCTGAATGTCTCGGTCATTCATACTGCTCCCGGTATTTGCGCACGATATAAAGCGCATAGACATTGAGGCAGAGCGTGATCACGAACAGCGTGAGGCCAAGCGCGAAGGCAACCAGCGTCTGCGGCGTATCGAATTGCAGGTCGCCCGTCAGCTGGTTGACGATCTTGACCGTCACCGTCGTCATCGGCTCCAGCGGATTGATCTGCAATTGCGCGGCGACGCCTGCGGCAAGCACCACGATCATCGTCTCGCCGATGGCGCGCGAGGCCGTCAGAAGCAGCGCCCCGACGACGCCGGGAAGCGCTGCCGGCAGGACCACGCGCTTGATCGTTTCCGACCGCGTGGCGCCGAGGCCGAGCGAACCCTTGCGCAGGCTGTCCGGCACCTGACTGATGATGTCATCCGACAGTGATGAAACGAAGGGGATGAGCATGATGCCCATGACCAAGCCGGCCGTCAGCACCGACTGCGCCTCGATGAAATTGCGGTAGCTGCCGGTGAACAGCCCGTTCAGTTCCGCCGAGATGTCGCGCAGCAGCGGACCGACGGTGACGAGCGCGAAGAAGCCGTAGACGATGGTGGGGATGCCCGCCAGCACTTCCAGCAGCGGCTTGGTGACCGAGCGTAGCCTGGCGCCTGCATATTCCGACATGTAGATCGCCGCATAAAGCCCGACGGGCACGGCCACCGCCATGGCGACGAGGGAAATGTAGAGCGTGCCGGCCAGCAACGGAATGAGGCCGAACTGCCCGGCAGAACCGGCCTCGCCGGCCGCGGCAAAGCGCGGATCCCAGACCGTGCCGAAAAAGAAGTCGGCCGGCGGCACGGCCGAGAAGAAGCGCAGCGTCTCCGTCAGCATCGACAAAACGATGCCGACGGTCGTCAGGACCGCGATCGTGGATGCCAGAAGCAGGACCGCGAGCACCACCTGCTCGACCCGCCTGCGCGCGGCAAAGGCAGGGCTGACGGATCGATAGGCAAGTCCGAGCGAGACCAGCGCCACGGCGAGCACAGCCGCAGCCATGGCAGCGTTTGACCGCGCCGAAAGCGCGTTGAGCCTTTCGGCCGAAGCAAGAACAAAGGGCCTCGGCGAAGCGGCAAGCGGAATGCCGCGCTCGGCCAGCACGGCGCGCAGTACGCCGGCATCCTCGTGAACCCGCGCCCGGGCATCCTCCGGCAATTGTCTCAGGCCATAGGCAACGGAGGTGACCGAATTGTAGACCAGGGTCTGCGCCGCCTCCGGCTGCTCCTTCACGCTCTCTGGAAAGCCGGAGCGGATCTCCGACCCGATGATGAGCGGACTTGCCACCATCCACGCGGCCATCACCACCAATGCCGGGATGACGGCGGCGATCGCTGCGAGGCTTGCGTGATGGTCAGGCCTTGAATTCAGCCGCGCGAGGCGCGAACCGGCGAGCGCATAGGCCTTCGCCCGCGCCGAGAAATAGCCGGCGACGCCAAGCGCGAGCACGAGCGCCAAGATGATCAAAAAGACGTGCGTCATATCGATCCAGACCGTCCGGGCAATTCCGGACATTGATTGCGATTGCCCCCGGCTTGCGGATGGCAACCGGGTGTTATTGCAGCGCCGCCTCGAAGCCTGCCAGCATGTCGGCGCGTTGCCGCTCCGACGCTGGCACGAGGCCATATTCGGCCAGCGGGCCATAGGGGCCGGCCATCGCGTCCGAGAGGAAGAATTCGACATAGTCCTTCAGGCCCGGAATCGCGCCCACATGCGCCATCTTGACGTAGAAGAACAGCGGCCGCGACACAGGATACTCGCCGGATTCGACCGTTTCGGCTGTCGGCGTGACGCCGGAGATCGTGGCCACGTTCAGCTTGTCGGCATTGTTGTCATAAAAGGACAGGCCGAACACGCCGAGGCTCGTTCGGTCGGACACAACCCGCGCCAGCGTCTCGGTATAGTCGCCGTCGATGCCCGGCGCCCGTCCATCCTTGCGCACGGCAATGCAACGGTCAATGCCCTGCTTTGCGCCGAAGTTTTCCTCGAGAAAAGCAAGCGCGCCTGCCTGTTCGCAGCCGACGCCCAGCACCTTTTCCTCGAAGACTTCGCGCGTGCCGTGCTTCTCGCCGGGAATATAAGCCTTGATCTCGACATCGGGCAGCGCCGGGTCGATCTCGGGCCAGCGCGTATAGGGGTTCTTTAAGAGCTTGCCGTCTATCACGAGTTCGGCGGCCAGAGCCCGATAAAGATCGAGCGGCGTCAGGTCCATGGCGGGCATCGAGACGTCGGTGGCAAAGACGATCCCGTCATAACCGAAGGGGATTTCGGCGATCCCGGTGACGCCGTTGGCCGCGCAGGCAGCGATCTCGCCCGGACGGATCGGCCGCGATGCATTGGCGATATCGATGCTGCGCGGACCGACGCCCCGGCAGAATTCCTTCAGGCCGGCCGAGGAGCCGCCGGATTCCACGATCGGAGTCTTGTAATCGGGGAAGATCTCGCCGAAACTCTCGGCAACGATCTTGGCGTAGGGCAGAACGGTCGACGAACCAGCAATCTGGATCTGATCTCGCGCTTGCGTCGGACCGCAGGCAAGAAGCGCGGCAAGAACCGCAGCGGCCGACATTACGATTAGCTTCATGACGCATCCCTTGCGGGTTACATGTTTGCATCGTCTCAAGCGACGCCTGGTCCGCTTCCGTCGCGAACCGCCGGAACCGGACAGCCCGGTTTTATGTCATTTTTGATTCAGTTTTATGACAGTTCAGCCTATTGTTTTTATGACGTTTTTATTAAACGACGGGGCCGTCAGAATCGCACCGTGAAGGTGGTTCCCCTGCCAACCGCGGATTTGACCACCAGCCGCGCGCGGTGGCGGGTGAGGATATGCTTGACGATCGCAAGCCCCAGCCCCGTGCCCTTCTTCGAACGGCTGTCGGCGACCGAGACCCGGTAGAAGCGCTCCGTCAGGCGCGGAACGTGTTCGGCGGGAATGCCAGGGCCGTAATCCACGACGGAGACCTCCGGTCCGCCGTTTTCGGGCGCATTGAGATAGACGTCAACCCTGCCGCCATCGGCGCCGTACTTGCAGGCGTTCTCGATCAGGTTCTCGAACACCTCGACCAGTTCGTCATTGTCGCCGTTCACCGTCACCGGCTCTTCCGGCAGGAACAGGTTGATGGCGACATCCAGTTCCTCGGCCAGCGGCAGAAGGCTGTCGCGCACATGTTCGAGCAACGCGTTCAGCTTCACCTTCTGGTCCGGCGAGAGATGCGCCTTGGCCTCGAGCCGCGAAAGCGACATCAGGTCGTCGACAAGACGGCTCATGCGCGTTGCCTGGTCGAGCATGATCGGCAGGAAGCGCTCCTGCGCCTTGGCGTCGTTCTTCGCCGGCCCCTGCAGCGTCTCGATATAGCCGCGCAGCGAGGCCAGCGGCGTCCTCAGTTCATGGCTCGCATTGGCAACGAAATCGGAGCGCATACGGTCGATCCGCCGGGCCTCGGAAATGTCGCGCAGCACCAGCATGAAGACCGGCTTGGCCCCCTCGGCGCCAGCAACGGGAGCAACCCTGACGAGATAGACGCGTTCCGACGGCAGGCGCTCGGAATATTCGATCTGGTTGACGCGGTTGTTCGCGAGCGTATCGCGGATGACGTCGAGAACGCCCGGCGCGCGCATGCGGGCGGAGATATGCGATCCGAGCGGGAAGCTGCCGAATGTGGCCCCGGCCGCGCGGTTCTGGAACAGCACGGTTCCGTCCGCGGCAAGAAGATAGACGGCAAGATCGATCTCGTCGAGAAACCGCGGCAGGTCGCCGAAATCCGCCCGGCCCTCGCCGGGCGCCGAAGCCTCTTCCGGCACTTTCGCCTCGCCGCCGGCGGGCACGGCCCCGATCAGGGCGGCAATCGAAACGGAGAGCCAGCCGACGGCCGCCGCAACCGGCGGAGCAAGGCCGAAAAAGACGGCGGAAACGGCGGTGACGGCAGCAACCAGAAGGACAAGCCGCGCGGCCAGCGCCCGGGCTGCAATCGCCCTAACCGTCTCTTCCAGCCTTTTCACCTGATTCCCTCGCATTCTCCGCAAGAAGCGTTGCATATACGCCTTTTGTGACAGGAATATTCAACGCCGCATATCTTCAGTCAGCGAACTGCGCCCGGATGGCGAAAATGTCGAGCGGCGCGCCGGCGCCGCTGAGATCGCTCGAGATCATCAGCCGCGTCGGCAGAACACCGCCCCGGCCCGGATCGAGACGGACCACAAGGCTCTCGCGATGGGCGCTCGGGGTGAAGCGATGGCGCTGACAGCCGTCGATCGTGCCGTCGGCGCAGTAGATGCCGACCTGCTGTCCGCCACCGTCAGGCGCGAGCACGCTGACCTCGACCAGCACCGGACCTTCCTCCAGCATGCCCCTGACCGCCGTTGGCAGGGCCACGGCGACCGCGCCGGCATCGCCCGTTGCCCGTGACGCGATCTCGACGGCCGGCGCGCTGTCGACCGTGACGCTCTCCATTGTCGCCGCAGACCCGGGAACAAGACTGTTTGCGCCGCCCGGCTGGAATACGCCCGTCCAGCTGGATGCGCCTTCGAAGTCCTCCGCCTCGATCAGCGGCGCGGGATTGGGCACGGCGGTGTCGAGTGTATCGGGGTTGAGGGCGAAATTGGATGTGACGACCCACCAGCCGCCGAAAAGAAGGAAGGCGAGCACGACGACCCCGATCAGCGCCCGGGCGAAGAACCCGCGCCTGCGGGACGGCCGCTCGGCCCTTGCCGACCGGCGCGCCTTTTCCCTTTTCTTCGGGCGTTTCGCCTTCGAAGCCTTCAGCGTCTTGCCGACCGGCCGGCGCTCCTCGGTTACGGCCGTGAGATCATCGATGGCCGAAAACGCTGCCGCGTCGAGATGCCCGCTCTCCTTGCGGTCCTCCGGCGAGACGGCAAAATCGGCCTCGGTGAAATCGGCGTCCCTTCTGATCTCGGGTTCCACGACCGGACTGGAGGGATAATCGAAATGGGCTTCCGGTTCTCCATGCAATGCCATGTCATCGAGCCCGGGCGCGTCCGGCGGCTCGGGCTCGAACGAAGGTTCCCGCCCTTCCGGCGGTTCGGGGGCGGCGCGGTGACCGGGGCTTTCCGGCACACGGCCGACGGCAAAGGGATCGTCAAAGACATCAGGCCGGGGCTGACGCGCCGCGCGCGCATGCCGAGCGGCTTCCGCCTCCTCCCGCTCGATTGCGGTGATGATCTCGTCAAGGCGGCGACGCTGGCGGCCGATCGCCTTGGTCTCCGTGATGCCCTGCTTGGCCAGCCCGCTTTCCAGCGCCTGTCGCGCGGACTGATAGATCCGCGCCCGCTGGTTGGCATCCTCCCTGTCGGTGCTCTCCAGCGCTTTCCTGATGGCTTGTTCCAGTCCGCTCACACTTTCATCCCGTCACGTTTCATGAGGCACTCAAAACGCTATTGACAGTGTTTCCCCCGTCCGATCAAGGCAAAATACCGAATGCCGCCTGCAATGAAGCAATCCTCCCGCCGGCCGGAGAACAACGCGCCACGACTGCAAAGCGTTGCAAAAACGCGGGAAAAATGTCTCCCTTGCGGACAGTGTGCCGCATCATCGGCATGGAGACAAAGCCCGAGGGAACAATGTCGCAAACTTTCCGCCTCGATGACCTGATGCAGATGGCCCGCACGGAAGGCCGGATTGTGGCCGAGGACGCTGCAAAGCGCATGGGCGTGACGGTACAGACGATAAGGCGCGACCTGCTGAAACTCTCTGAAGCCGGCAAGCTTACCCGCGTCCACGGCGGCGCCGTGCTGGCGTCGGGCACAAGCAATATCGGCTATGCCGACCGGCGCGAACTCAACACGGCGGAGAAAGAGGCGATCGCTGCCGCCTGCGCCGCGGAAATCCCCGACAATGCCGCGATTTTCATGAATATCGGCACGACCACGGAAGCCGTCGCACGCGCCCTTATTGGCCATCGCGGCATTCTTGTGGTCACCAACAACATCAATGTCGCCAACACGCTTGTCGCCAATCCGGAGTGCGAGATCGTGGTGGCCGGCGGGCAGCTTCGGCGAACCGATGGCGGTCTGGTGGGCACGCTTGCCAACCGCATCGTCGAGCAGTTCAAGTTCGATCTCGCCATCATCGGCTGTTCGGCGCTGGACGCTGACGGCGACCTTCTCGACTTCGACATGCTGGAGGTCGGCGTCAGCCAGACGGCGATCGCGCGGGCGCGCAAGACATTCCTTGTTGCCGACCACACGAAATTCGCCCGTTCGGCCCCCGCCCGGATCGCCTCGCTCGCCGATATCGACACCTTCTTCACCGATCGTCCGCCTGAAGCCGGACTGACCGCCCGCTGCAAGGCGTGGAACACACAGATCGTGGTTGCCGGCTGAAGCTTCTCCTTCCGCGCGGCCGCAAAACGTCCGCCGCGCCTTCCCGAACGGAACAAACAGGCCCCTGCCCGCTTTGTTCTCGGGAAGAGCGGCCCTGCCGGCCGGATGAAACGCATGCCATCGGAAACCGAAAGCTGCCGCACCGCCAGCCCCGGCCGGTCGCGGAGCCATGACGCGGAGCGCGAGATTTGATGACGACACTGAAAGGTCTGACATGGAACCATCCGCGCGGTTTTGCGCCGCTGGAGGCCGCTGCCCGAGCGTGGCGGGCGCAAACCGGCACATGCATCGAGTGGGATACGGACAGCCTGCAGGATTTCAGCACTGTTTCCGTCGCGGCGCTGACGCGGGACTACGACCTCCTCGTCATCGACCACACGCAACTGGGCCATCTGACCCGCGACAGATGCCTGCTGCCGCTGCAAATTGAAGGCCGGGAAAGCGCGCGCCGGGAAATCGAGGCCGGCGCCATCGGCCAGACCTGGCGCGCCTACCATTTCCGGGGGCAGCAATGGGCCTTTCCGATCGATGCCTCGGTCGAAGTCATGGCCTTTCGTCCCGACCGGCTCAGCCGGCCACCGGCCGACTGGCAGGCGCTCGTGGATCTTGCCGAAGACGGCAAGATCCTGCTGCCGCTGGGGTCGCCGCATGCGGTGATGGTGTTCTTCACCATCGCAGCCGGCCTCGGCACACCCTGCCGGGCGGAAGAGGAAGGGCCGCTGATCGACGAGGATGAGGGCATCGCCGTTTACGAGCACCTTGCGGAACTGGCAAGCCTCGTGCCGGAGGACAATCTGGCGGCCGACCCCGTCGCCGTTCTGGAAAGGCTCTCGGGAGGCGACACGGATGCGGTCGCGGCTCCCTTCATCGCCGGCTACCGGAACTACGCGACCGAGGGTTTTCGCGCCAACCGGCTTGCCTTCGCCGACGTTCCCTCGATCCGGGGCGACGGCGTCGCCGCCTCGGCGCTCGGGGGAACCGGCATCGCCGTATCATCCGCTTGCGGTCATCCGGAAGAGGCGATCGACTTCTGCCACTGGATCGCAAGCGGTCCGGTCCAGTCCTCTCTCTACGCCGACGCCGGCGGCCAGCCCGCCCACGCCGCCGCCTGGAACGACGAGAGGGTGAATGCGGCCTCCGGCAATTTCTACCGCGACACGCGCGGCGCGCTCGAACGCGCCTTCTGCCGCCCGCGCCACGGCGGCTACGTCCGCTTCCAGCAGGAGGCCTCCGACGTCATCATCGAGGCGCTGCGCACCGAAGCGCCTGCGATCGCCGTCATCGGCCGCCTCAACAAGCTCTTCGAGGACAGTTTCGTAGCTGCGCCAGCGGCCGCAGTCTAGGCGGCGCCATGCATGCCGCCGATCGCTGTGTTTGCAAACGTCAAGCGATGGCCTCCTTGCTCCCCGGGGCAGCCATTTTCAGGGAATTTCATTCGACCGGCGATTTTTGATTTACGTACATCATTCTTCGCGCTATAGTCCGCCCAACGAGGACCGCAAAGGTCTCGGACGGGGCCGTTCGGCTCCGGCGAGGAGCGAAACAGACCAGGCGGACAATATGCGCCCCACCGTACATGATATCGCTGCAGAGGCAGGTGTGAGCCTTGCGACCGTTGACCGCGTGATGAACGCACGTCCGGGCGTCAGGGAAAAGACCAAGGTCAAGGTGGAGCAGGCGATCGAAAAGCTCGGTTATGTGCGCGATGTCGCGGCCGCCAATCTTGCCAAGGGACGGACATACCCCTTCACCTTCATTCTGCCCTGCAACGAAAACGCCTTCATGGGCGAGTTGCGCGACGCCGTGCTGCAGGCCAATGAGCGCGGCCGCATCGAGCGCACGCAGATCACCATTGTCGACGTGCCCGCCTTCGACGCCGAGGCGCTCGCAGAGGCCCTTGTAGCAACCGGCGAGAGCAATCCGGCCGGCATCGCCGTCGTCGCCATCCAGGCCGATCCGGTGCGCGAGGCCGTGCGCAAGCTGACCGACCGCGGCATTCCCGTAGTCACCCTCGTTTCCGATCTGGAAGACAGTACCCGCGATCATTACGCCGGCGTCGACAACCCCGCCGCCGGTCGTACCGCAGCCACCCTGCTGGGGCGCTTTCTTTCCAGGCAGAAGGGGACGATCGGCGTGCTTGCCGGCTCGCTCTCCGTGCGGGACCACCAGAACCGCTTTTCGGGTTTTTCCGAGATCATGGCGGCGCATTTTCCGGAGCTTTCCATTCTGCCGCCAATGGAGGGACGGGATGATTCGGCGCTCGCCCGCAAACTGGTTTGCGAAGCGGTCGAGGCCCATCCGGACATGATCGGCCTCTACAGCCTCGGCGCCGGCAATCGCGGCCTGATCGCGGCGCTGGAAGAGGCCCGGACAAAAGGCCGCGAACTCGTCACCATCGCCCACGAGCTCTCCGCCCATTCGCGCGAGGCGCTCGAAACCGGCCTCTTCGACGTCGTCCTCAACCAGGATGCCGGCCATGAGGTCAGAAGCGCCATCCGCGTGCTGAAAGCCAAGGCCGACGGCCTGGAGGTGATCGCCGCCCAGGAGCGCATTCGTATCGACATCTTCATCAAGGACAATCTGCCGTGAACAGGAAGCTGATCACAACAAGGGAGGAAAGACATGTATCTCGGGCTTGACCTCGGCACCTCCGGCCTCAAGGCCATGCTGATCGACGAGAACCAGAAGGTAATCGCCAGCGCCGACGCGCCGCTCACCGTCCAGCGCCTGCATCACGGCTGGTCGGAGCAGAACCCGGCTGACTGGATCGCCGCCTGCAAGATTGCCGTCGGCCGCCTCGCAGAACGCCATCCGGCCGAGCTTTCCGCCGTCAAGGGCATAGGCCTTTCCGGCCATATGCACGGCGCAACGCTGGTCGATGCGGCCGGCGAGGTGTTGCGGCCCTGCATCCTGTGGAACGACACCCGCTCCTATGTGGAGGCCGCGCAGCTCGACGACGACCCGCGTTTCCGCGCGGTCACGGGCAATATCGTCTTCCCCGGCTTCACCGCGCCGAAGCTTGTCTGGGTCAGGAAGAACGAGCCGGAGATTTTCGCGAAAGTCGCGAAGGTGCTTCTGCCGAAGGATTATCTCCGCTTCTGGCTGACCGGCGAATATATCTCCGAAATGTCGGATTCGGCCGGCACCGCCTGGCTCGACACGGCCAGGCGCGACTGGTCGGACGAACTGCTGGCGGCAACCGACCTTCGCCGTGAACAGATGCCATCCCTTGTCGAAGGATCGGAAGCGGGCGGCGCACTGAAACAGGCGCTGGCGTCGGAATGGGGCATGACCGGCCCGGTCGTCGTGGCCGGCGGCGCCGGCGACAATGCGGCCTCTGCCTGCGGCATGGGCACGGTTGCAGACGGCGCGGCTTTCGTCTCGCTCGGCACGTCCGGCGTGCTGTTCGCCGCCAACGATCGCTACAGGCCGAAACCTGAAAGCGCCGTCCATGCCTTCTGCCACGCCCTTCCCGGCACCTGGCACCAGATGGGCGTGATCCTGTCGGCCACCGACGCCCTCAACTGGTACGCCAAGGTGACCGACAAGAGCCCGGCCCAGCTTTCGACCGAGGTTGGCGACACGCTTCAGGCGCCGGGCGATGTGACCTTCCTGCCCTATCTTTCCGGCGAGCGCACGCCGCACAACGACGCCGCCATTCGCGGCGCCTTCATCGGCCTTGCGCATGAAAGCGACCGCTCGGCGATGACCCGCGCGGTGATGGAAGGCGTCGCGTTTGCGCTGCGGGACAATCTCGAGGCTTTGCGGTCCGCCGGCACCGAGCTTTCCCGCATCACCGCCATCGGCGGCGGATCGCGTTCGCGCTACTGGCTGAAAGCGGTGGCAACCGCCCTCAACCTGCCGATCGACATTCCCGCCGACGGCGATTTCGGCGCGGCCTTCGGCGCTGCCCGTCTCGGCCTCCTGGCTGCGACCGGCGCCGATCCGCTCGCCGTCTGCACCCCGCCGGAGACGGCGGAGACCGTTGACCCGGAGACGGCCCATACGGCTGCCTTCGAGGAGGCCTATCAGCGTTTCCGGGCGCTGTATCCGGCCATCAAGACCCTTTCCGGAGAATGATGCGAAGAGCGGGCGCCCGGCTGCACGCCCGGCCCCCGCGCCCCCGCGGACAATGACAACCCCAACAGGGAGTATCCAAGATGAGCACCGGCTTTTTCGGCGACATCGCCAAGATCCAGTATGAAGGCCCCGAGAGCGAAAACCCCTTTGCCTTCAAGCATTACAATCCCGACGAAATCGTCATGGGCAAGCCGCTGAAGGACCATCTGCGCTTTGCCATCGCCTATTGGCATTCACTGGCCTGGGAAGGCGGCGACCCCTTCGGCGGCCGCACCTTCGACCGTCCGTGGTATGACGGCGCGATGGACAAGGCGAAACTGAAGGCCGATGTCGGCTTCGAACTGTTTTCCCTGCTCGGCGCGCCCTTCTACTGCTTCCACGACGTCGATGTCCGCCCGGAAGGCGCGAACTTCGCCGAAAACACGAAGAACCTGAACGAGATCGTCGATTATCTCGGCGAAAAGCAAGAGGAAACAGGCGTCAAGCTTCTCTGGGGCACGGCCAACCTCTTCACCCACCGCCGCTTCATGTCGGGCGCCGCGACCAACCCGGATCCGGACGTCTTCGCCTTCTCCGCAGCAACCATCAAGACCTGCATGGACGCCACCAAGAAGCTCGGCGGCCAGAACTATGTCCTTTGGGGCGGCCGCGAAGGCTACGAGACGCTGCTCAACACCGACATGGGCCGCGAACTCAACCAGATGGCGCGAATGCTGCACATGGTTGTAGAGTACAAGCACAAGATCGGCTTCGAGGGCCAGATCCTTGTGGAACCGAAGCCGCAGGAACCGACCAAGCACCAGTACGACTATGACGTTGCCACCGTCTACGGCTTCCTCCAGAAGCACGGCCTGGAAAAGGAAGTGAAGGTCAATATCGAGCAGGGCCACGCGATCCTCGCCGGTCACACCTTCGAACATGAACTGGCGCTTGCCCGCACGCTCGGCGTTCTCGGCTCCATCGACATGAACCGCAACGACTACCAGTCCGGCTGGGATACCGACCAGTTCCCGAACAATGTTCCGGAAATGGCGCTGGCCTATTACCAGGTTCTTCTCGCAGGCGGCTTCACCACCGGCGGCACCAATTTCGACGCGAAGCTGCGCCGCCAGTCGATTGACCCGGCAGACCTGCTTTACGGCCATATCGGCGGCATGGATGCCTGCGCCCGCGGCCTGAAGGCAGCAGCGAAGATGGTTGAAGACGGCGCCCTTTCGAACCCGCTCGACGAGCGCTATGCCGGCTGGGAAGGCGAAACGGCGAAGAAGATGCTTGCCGGCGAAATGACGCTGGAAGACATTGCCGAAATGGTCGAAAAGGACGGCATCAACCCTCAGCCGAAATCCGGCCGCCAGGAATATCTGGAAAACATCGTCAACAAATACGTCTGATCACCGGACGGATCTGCAAGGCGAGAAGCCGGGGCGCGCAAGCGCCCCGGCTTTTTCCGTTTCCTCGAGCAGGCGTTGCAGCGACAGCGGCAACAACCGCGAACCGAGTTCCGCGTCACCGGGCATTATGCCGCGCGTGCCTGCGCATCGCAGCGTGATCAGGAAAGTCCCGTCATCCGAAGCGCCCGGCCGTCTTTTTCAACGATGTCATTCATCGCGCGCTCCAGTGCGTCACGATCGTCCGGTCCGCTGAGCATGCGGCCGGCGAGGCGATCGAAACGGCCGCGGGAAATGTCGGCAATCAGGGTCGCGGCCCGGGACGGCGGGACATTGACGCCATCGTCGAAAAGCTGCTGGATACCCGGCAGAAAGGTGCGGCCGGCCTCGGTATTGAGCTGCATTTCCGTCATCGTCGTGCGCACCAGACCCGGGTCGACTGCGAAGGCGAGCACACCGCCGGAGGACGTCGTGTCGTTCAGGCATTCGGTAAATCGCATGATGCCGGCTTTGCTCGACGCATAGCCGGAGCCATGGGGAAAGCTGGTGCCCGTACCGCCGCCGACAAGATTGACGATGCGACCGGTGCCCCGTTCCAGCATCGCCGGGGCGATCGCCCGGCAGGTATGAAAACATCCGCGCAGATTGATCTCCACGTCGCCCCACCAGTCGTCGGGGTCGCATTCCCAGATCGGACCGAAGGCGCGAAACGAGCCGTGATTGTTGATCAGGCAGTCGACCGGGCCGAGTTCCGAGGCGATGGTTGAAAGTGTCGCCTCGACAGCGGTCCGATCAACGAGATCGACTGCATAGGCTTTCGCCTGGCCGCCTTCGCGCGCGATCAGCGCCGCGGTCTCCTCGATCTGAGCAGCGGTGCGCGCAAGGACGGCGACCGTTGCGCCGGCGCGGGCCTGGTGCAAGGCAATTTCGCGCCCGATGCCGCGACCGCCGCCGGTAACCACGGACAGTGTTCCCTGAAGATCGGCCATCTTGTTCCTCCCCTGAATGGCTGGACCGCCATGTCGGAGCCCTGAAGAAGGCGGCGGCTTTACAATGTGAGGGGTGCAAGTCTGGCCGACAGCCGGCGGCAACGCAAGGCTTTACGCCTCCACCTCGACATCCGACAGCGGGCGCGAGCAGCAGGCGAGGATATAGCCTTCCTCGATCTCGTCATCGAGGATGCCGCCATTGTGCTGCATGTCGACCTTGCCGGACTTGCACAGGGTGCGGCAGGTGCCGCAGATGCCGCTTTCGCAGGCGGCGGGAATGCGTACGCCGGCATTGCGGGCGGTCTGCAGGATGGTGAAACCGGGCTGGACTTCCGCCGTGACGCCTGATTCGGCAAACGCGACGGTGAACAGCTTATCCTCGTCGCCGCTTTCGCCGATGAAGACGGCCGGCCGCGGCACTTCCGGCTTGAAAGTTTCCTGGAAATAGTTGTTTTCCATGTCGAAACTGGAACTTTCAAGCGATTCCCTCACCGTTGCCATGAACGGATCCGGCCCGCAGCAGAACACCGTCCGCTCGAGAAAATCCGGTACCAGAAGCGCGATCTTGGCGCGGTCGATGAAGCCTCGGAGCCCCGACCAGAGCTGAGTGCGTTCAAGCTCGGTGACGATGAAGCCGAGATTGAAGAACGGCATGTAGCGCGCCTTGTACTCCAGCTCCCAGCGGAAGATGATGTCGTTCGGCGAACGGGCGCAATGGATGAAGGCGATGTCGGTGTCGGGATCGCGATCGCCGAGATCGCGGGTCATCGACATCATCGGCGTGATGCCGGAGCCGGCCGAGATGAACAGATATTTCTCCGCCGGATGCTCGACATAGGAAAAATCGCCGAGCGGCCCGATCGCCTTCAGCTTCATGCCCGGATGGAGATTGTCGAACATCCAGCGCGTGCCGACACTGTCCTTCTGCGCCTTCACCGTCACGGCGATGGTGAACGGCCGCGTCGGGCTGGAGGAAATCGTATAGGTGCGCATGACCGGCTCGGGACCGACCGGCAGTTCCAGCGTGATGTATTGCCCCGGCAGGTAGCGGAACCAGATATTCTCCTCCTCCGCCCTGAAGGTGAAGGTCATCACGTCCGGTGCTTCCGGGGTCCAGGCGACGCATTCCAGCATGTGCTCGCGGCCATTCCACGGCACCATCTCGTCGATATGTTTGAACGGCTTGAGCATATCAGGCGACGATGGACAGAGGCGCGTTTTCGTCGGAGAGCCGCTCGATAGAATGGGTGGCGTACCATTCGACAAACTGCATCACGCCGCCCTCGTCCTCGGGCGAATAGGGGCCTGGCTCATAGGCCGGCGAACGGATGCCGCGGGCGTTCTCCTCGACGATCTGGCGATCCTGGTCATTGGTGAAGGTCCACACATGGGTGAGCTCGTCGAGATCGTAATCGATGCCCTCCACCGCATCCTTCGGCACCAGCCATGTGGTGGTGACTTCCGTTTCCTCCGGCCCGAGCGGCAGGACGCGGAAGGAGATCGCGTGGTCTCCGAGAAAATGGTTCCATGTGGTCGGGTAGTGAAACAGAACAAGCGCGCCGATGCCGGCTGCCGCCGTCTTCTCGCCCATCGGCTTGCGCACGGCGCGCTTGCCCGACATGGTGTAGCTTTCCGCTCCCGCGATCAGCGGCATGCGGGCGATGCGGAACTGGCCGTCCGGATTGATGAGGAATTTCGCTTCAAGACCCGCCGCCTCGCAATGGGCCCAGTGCGCCTGGATTTCCGGGTCCTCCATCATCCCCTGCACCCCGGTCACCGAGGCGGCTTCGGGATAGGTGCGGCAGAGTTCGGGATGATTGGCGGCGCAGTGATAGCATTCGCGGTTGTTTTCCCAGACGAGCTTCCAGTTGCCCTTTTCCACGATCGAGGACTTGAAAGCGACCTTGGCGTCGCGAATGTTATGCGGCGCGATATAGGGCGAAATGGCCGCGCGCAGCGGCGTGATGTCGGGCGCAACATCGGCGAGACAGATGAAGATATAGCCCTCGATGCTCTCGCAATGCACAGGCTTCAGGCCGAACTGCGCCTTGTCGAAATCCTCGCCCATGTGGCGCACATATTGCAGCGTCCCGTCGAGATCATAGGTCCACTGGTGGTAGGGGCAGACGAGCTTGGCCGTGGTGCCCTTCTCGGCGGAGCAGACGCGCGAGCCGCGATGGCGGCAGGAATTGTGCAGCGCCCGGATGACCTTGTCGCGTCCGCGCGTCAGGATCACCGAGTAGTCGCCGATCTGGACCGTCAGATAATTGCCCGGTCGCGCCAGTTCACAGTCATGGGCGACGAACAGCCAGTCTCGATAATAGAAGTTCTCCATATCGACCCGGAAATAGTCGGGATCGGTATAGAAGGATCGGGCCAGAGTGAAACCGTCCTGACGGTTTCTCAGTTCGTCGAGCATTTTCTGGCGTGTGGTCATGGGCGGCCTCCGCGGCGAAGACGGACAATAAGGCATATTAAACCATCGCCGGTTACGACCCCGCGTCCCAATCACGACATGACTTTCGGAAATGACGACACGGGACAATCGCGCTGGCCGCCGGGATCAGCCCGGCAGCAGGGCCGTTACCTCGATCTCGATCCGGTATTTCGGGTCGATCAGGCCGCATTCCAGCATGGTCGCCGCCGGCGGATGATCGCCAAAGGTCTCGGAAAGAAGCGGCCAGCAGGCCGGAAAATCAGTGGCCTCCGGCAGGTAATAGACCACCCGCACGACATCTCCAAAACCGCAACCAGCCTCGCCAAGCGCCCTTTCTATCGCATCGAGCGCGGAACGGCACTGGCCGACGACATCTTCAGGAACATCGCTGCCCTGCGCTGTCGTGCCTGAGACATGGGCAAAGCCGCCGGCCACCACCGCCCGGCAATAACCGATCTTCTTTTCATAAATGCCGCCTGAGGCAATCCGTCTTATCGTCATCAGAAAATCCTTTGTTGCGCAGGTCCTTTGTTCTAAACGAGGATCGCTTGAGCAGGAACAGGTTTCACATGGCGCGCATCATCGACATCGCGGTTGAGGAAGGCATTGCGCTGGCCGAAGGCAGCGCTCTTTTGCTGGCTGGCGAGTTGGTCGCCATGCCGACGGAAACCGTCTATGGCCTTGCCGCCGATGCGACGAACGCTCAGGCAATCGCGAAAATCTATGCCGCCAAGGGCCGGCCTGCCTTCAACCCGCTGATCTGCCACATGTCCGGGCTTGAGATGGCCGAGGACCACGCCGTCTTCTCTCCGCTGGCGCGCACGCTTGCGCAAGCCTTCTGGCCCGGCCCGCTGACCCTTGTTCTGCCTCTGAAACAGGGCGCGGCGATTGCGCCTGCGGCAACGGCGAACCTGCCGACCGTCGGCGTGCGCGTGCCGCAGGGCTTTGCCGGACGACTGATCGCCGCAACCGGTCGCCCGCTGGCCGCACCCAGCGCCAACACCTCCGGCAGGATCAGCCCGACCACGGCCGCCCATGTGGAAGCGGATCTCGGCGACAGACTGCGACTCATCCTTGACGCGGGACCGGCGCAGGTCGGCGTCGAATCGACGATCCTGAAGGTCGAGGGCGATGACATCACGCTTTTGCGGCCGGGCGGCATTTCCGCAGCCGAGATCGAGGCGCTGACCGGTCGCAATGTGACAAGACCGCAGCACAAAACCGCAATCATTGCCCCCGGCATGATGGTCTCGCATTATGCGCCGAAAGCCGCCGTTCGCCTCGATGCGACGCGCGTCGGGGCGGGCGAGACGCTGGTGCTGTTCGGGCCTTGCGAGGTCGAGAATGCTTCGGCCGCGCGCGCCGTCTTCCAGCTGAGCGAGACCGCCGACCTTGCGGAAGCGGCGAGCCGGCTTTACGACACGATGATCGAGGCAGACCGGAGCGGCGCGACCGCCATTGCCTTCGCCCCGATCCCGAAAGACGGGATCGGCGAGGCGATCAATGACAGGCTTGCCCGCGCCGCCGCACCCCGGAAGGATGACTGACCGCATGACCACGCTCGCACCCGAACTCGTCACCCGCTTTTCCGAGATCGTCGGCGCGCCTTACGCGCTGACGGACGCCGCCGACATCGAACCCTACCTCACCGAGAACCGCGGACTTTACCGGGGCAGGACGGTTCTGGTGCTCAAGCCCGGCTCGACGCAGGACCTCTCCGCCATCCTGAAGCTTGCAAGCGAAACGAAAACGCCGGTCGTGCCCGCCGGCGGGCGCACCGGCCATGTCGGCGGGCACGTGCCGCGCGAGGAGGGCACGGATATCGTGCTGTCGCTGGAGCGCATGGACAGGATCCGCAAGATCGACACCTCGGCCAATGTCATCATCGCCGACGCCGGCGCGATCCTTGCCGATGTGCAGAAGGCGGCAAGCGACAATGATCGTCTCTTTCCGCTCTCTCTCGGCTCGGAAGGCTCGGCCATGATCGGCGGCAACCTCTCCACCAATGCCGGCGGCACGGCGGTGCTTGCCTATGGCAATATGCGCGCGCTCTGCCTCGGCCTTGAGGTGGTGCTGCCGACGGGCGAGATCTGGGACGGGCTCAGAAGCCTGAAGAAGGACAATACCGGTTATGACCTGCGCGACCTGTTCATCGGCGCGGAAGGCACGCTCGGCGTCATCACCGGCGCGGTGCTGAAGCTTTTCCCGAAGCCGCGCGGCCATCAGGTTGCCTTTGCCGGCGTGTCGAGCACGGAAAAGGCGCTAGACCTCTTCAATCTTGCCTCCAACCGCTGCGCCTCGGCGCTGACGGGTTTTGAATTGATGGCCCGCATGGCTTTCGATTTCACGGTAAAGCACACGGACGGCGCGCGCGATCCGCTTTCCGAAAAATACCCCTGGTATACGCTGATCGACATTTCTACTTCAGACAGCCAGCAGTCCGCCGACCGGATGATGGAGGCGCTTCTGGAGGAGGCCTTCGAAGAAGGTCTCGTGGAAGATGCGGTGATCGCCAAATCGCAAAGCGAGATCGACGAGCTCTGGCACATGCGCAACACCATGTCGGAGGCGCAGAAACCCGAAGGCGGCTCGATCAAACATGATGTCTCCGTGCCGGTCTCGGCCATTCCGACCTTCCTGCACGAGGCGGACGAGGCCGTGATGGAAGCGATCCCCGGCGCGCGCATCTGCGCTTTTGGCCACCTCGGAGACGGCAATATCCATTACAACATCTCCCAGCCGGAAGGCGCGGACAAGGCCGCCTTCGTCGCCCGCTGGGGCGAGATCAACAAGCGCGTCCACGCCATCGTGCTTGCCCATGGCGGCTCGATTTCCGCCGAACATGGCATCGGCCGGCTGAAGCGCGACGAACTGGCCGAAATCCGCGCGCCGATCGAGATCGATCTGATGCACCGCATCAAGCAGGCTTTCGACCCTGCCGGGATCATGAACCCCGACAAGGTGCTGAAGGTGACGTCGCGCTAGCGCATCGGCCCGAAAATCGGGTCTGATTTTCGGAAAGCACGATGCGTAGATTCAATAGGTTAGAGCGTCCTTTGTGCGTCCGAATGGACGCACGGCGCTCTAGCGTATTACCGCCGCAGCCTCTTGATGAAACACGCCCCATCTTGCGCCGGATCGCCTGCCGTGAAACCACAGCACCGCGGCCACAAGACCGAGCATGGCAATGTCGCTCGAGGGGGCTGCCATCCAGATGCCCTGGCTGCCGAAGAGGAAGGGCAGCAGGAAGATCAGCGGAATATTGAAAAAATACGTCCGCCCGAGGCTCATCACGCCCGCGCTCACGGCCTTGCCGATGGCCTGGAAATAGCCGGCAAGCACCATCACCGGCGCAACGACGACATAGGCGGCGGTAATAATGCGCACGATATGGGTAGTCGCCGCGATCGTCTCGGGATCATCCACGAAGAGGGCCGCAATCGGGCCTGCCGCGAAAAGAAACACCGCCTGCACGATCAGGCCGTAGAAGAGCCCGGTCACAAGCCCGACGACGAGCGTGCGGTTGGACCGCTCATAGATCGCGGCGCCGTAATTGTTGCCCACAATCGACTGGCAGGCGAAGTTCAGCCCCATTAGCGGCAGGAAGACGAAGGTCAAAAGCCGTGAAGCGATGCCGTAAGCCGCGATCGTCAGGTCGTAATCCGTGCCGAACCATGCCTTGACCGAGACCAGAATTGAGGCCGTCGAAAGGCTGATGCCGATCAGCGACAGCGACGATGGCAGGCCAAGCGCAAGCGTCCGCCCCCAGGCCTCTGTCAGCGGCTTGCCGGTACTCTGCCAGAGCCGGATCGGCGTGCGGCCGGAAAGCCTGAGAACGACCACGGCGACAAGCGCCAGAAGCTGTGCTGCAAGCGTGCCGATGGCCGAGCCCGCAACGCCCCAGCCCCACAGAGCGATGAAGATGAAGTTGAAGCCGATATTGGCAAGCGTCACCAGAACGCCGATCAGCGCCATCGTGCCCGGCCGCCCCTCCGAGCGCAGCGTGTCGCCCTGGATGCTGATGAGAAACTGCAAAGGACTGCCGAAGATCAGAAGCGCGATATAGGTTGAAGCCATCGCCGCAAGCGCCGCGTCGCCGCCCGACAGCCAGCCAATAAGCGGCCTGCCTGCCGCAAGATAGAACGCCATCAGCGCCAGCGCGGCGACCATGGCAAGCGCCGTCGCCGACTGCATGGCCGATTGCGCGCCCGCGCGATCGCCGCCGCCAAGCCGTCGCGCCAGGATCGATGCCATGCCGGAAGAGACCAGCGTCGCCAGGGCGTTCAGCGCCATGAACAGCGGAAAGACCAGGGTGACGGCGGCCAGCGCGCGCGGCCCGACATAAACGCCGAGAAAGATGGCGTCGACCACAGTAAAGAGGCCGCTCACCAGCATCAAAAGCACGATCGGGGCTGCGGTCTTGAAGAAAAGCGGCGCAATCGGGCCTGAAAGATAGGGATTAGCCTGCGGCTCGGAAGAAGTTTCCATCATGTTGTCCCTCGGGACACTCGTAACGCCTGAGGCGGCCAGTTATGGGACCCGCATTGCCATAGGCTTCGAGTGTCGTCTGAGAAAACAACGGACGAAGGATCGCGCGACTTCACCATCGCCTGAATGTCAGGCGCGCGGGCGGCAGGCGGCGCGGGGCCGTGCGCAATTAGCGCCGGCCGAAGGGACAAGTCAAGCGCGTTTGCCGGGAAACCCGCGACCGGCAGCCGGTTCAACCCTCCTCGCGCGCCACCGCGCGCCAGCCGATGTCGCGGCGGCAGAAGCCGTCGGACCAGTCGATATCCTCGATCAGCGCATAGGCGCGGGTCTGGGCCTCGGTGACGTTGTGGCCAAGTGCGGTAACATTCAGCACGCGCCCGCCGCTTGCGACAAGCTTGCCGTCGCGCATCGCCGTTCCGGCGTGGAAGGTGCGTGCGTCCGGTCCGTCTTCGGGAAGCCGGCTGATCTCGCTGCCCTTCCTGTAGGAGCCCGGATAGCCCTTCGTCGCCATGACGACGGTGAGCGCCGTGTCCTCGCTCCATGCTGCGGAAGCCTTGTCCAGCGCGCCATCGGCGGCGGCTTCCAGAATATCCAGAAGGTCGCTTTGAAGCCGCATCATCAGCACCTGGCACTCCGGATCGCCGAAGCGCACATTATATTCGATCAGTTCCGGGCCCTTTTCCGTGATCATAAGCCCTGCGTAGAGCACACCCTTGAAGGGATGGCCCATCTCCGCCATGCCGCGGATCGTCGGCTCGATGATTTCTTTCATGGTGCGGGCAATCATCGCTTCATCCATCACCGGGGCTGGCGAATAGGCGCCCATGCCGCCGGTATTCGGCCCGGTATCGCCGTCGCCGACGGCCTTGTGGTCCTGGGCGGTGGCAAGCGGCAGCGCGTTCTTCCCATCGGAGAGGCAGAAGAAGCTCGCCTCCTCGCCGACCAGAAATTCCTCGACCACGACCTCGGCGCCGGCGGCGCCGAACGTGCCGGAAAAGCAGTCGTCAATGGCGGCGAGCGCCTCGGCGCTGGTGCGGGCGACGGTCACGCCCTTGCCGGCGGCCAGACCATCAGCCTTGATCACGATCGGCGCGCCGATCTCGCCGACATAGGCCTTGGCCTCCTCTCCATCGGCGAAGCGGCGGTAGGCGCCGGTCGGAATATCGTATCGGGCGCAGAGATCCTTGGTGAACCCCTTCGAGCCCTCGAGCCGGGCGGCGGCCTTTGTCGGTCCGAAGACCTTGATGCCTGCTTCACTCAGCGCATCGGCGAGGCCGTCCACCAGCGGCGCTTCGGGGCCGACGACAACGAGACCGATGTCCTTCTCGCGGCAGAAGGCGATGACCGCCGCATGATCGGCCGGGTCGAGCTTCACGCATTCGGCATGGGCCGCGATACCCGGATTGCCGGGCGCGGCATAAAGCACGCCGAGACGCGGCGATTGCGAGAGTTTCCAGGCCAGCGCATGCTCGCGCCCGCCCGAGCCGATCAGAAGGACATTCATGGGGTCCGCTCCAGTTGTCACCTGCTGGCGGTTGGGTAAGCAGACGCGCGGCAAAGGTCAAGGCCGCGTTGCGTGCCGTTGCCGCCGCGCGGTATGTTGCAGCAACGGTTTTTCACGATATTCTTTGACCTTGCCGCCGACGGACGCTAACGATGCGGGCGGTTTTACCCCACACACATGAAGACAAAAGCGACGAACCATGAAATTTCTCGATGAGGCAAAAGTCTATATCCGCTCCGGCGACGGCGGGGCCGGGTCTGTCTCGTTCCACCGCGAGAAATATATCGAGTTCGGCGGCCCGGACGGCGGCGACGGCGGACGCGGCGGCGATGTGTGGGTGGAAGCGGTCGAAGGGCTGAACACGCTGATCGATTTCCGCTACCAGCAGCATTTCAAGGGCGAGACGGGCGGCCATGGCATGGGCCGCAACCGCACCGGCGCCAACGGCAAGAGCGTGACGCTGAAGGTTCCGGTCGGCACGCAGATCTTCGAGGAAGACCGTGAGACGCTGATCTGCGACCTGACCGCAATCGGCGAGCGCTACCGGCTGGCCTCGGGCGGCAATGGCGGCTTCGGCAATGCCCATTTCAAGACCGCGACCAACCAGGCGCCGCGCTGGGCCAACCCCGGCCTTGAGGGCGAGGAAAAGACGATCTGGCTGAGGCTGAAGCTGATCGCCGATGCCGGGCTCGTCGGCCTGCCCAATGCCGGCAAGTCGACCTTTCTGGCGACCGTAACCCGCGCGCGCCCGAAGATCGCCAATTATCCGTTCACGACATTGCATCCCAATCTCGGCGTTGCCAGCATCCATGGGCGCGAATTCATTCTCGCCGACATTCCCGGCCTGATCGAGGGCGCGCATGAAGGAATCGGCATCGGCGACCGGTTCCTGGGCCATGTGGAGCGCACCCGCGTGCTGCTGCACCTGATCTCCTCCCAGGAAGAGGATGTCGCCGCCGTCTATCGCACCGTGCGTCACGAGCTTCAGGCCTATGGCCACGAACTGGCCGACAAGCACGAGCTCGTCGCGCTGTCACAGATCGACATTCTGGACGACGAGATGCTTGCGGCAAAGAAAAAGGCGCTGGAAGAGGCATCCGGCGGCAAGGTTTTCGCGATCTCGGCCGTTGCCCAGAAAGGCATGACCGAAGTGCTTTCGGCCCTTGCCGAGATCATCCGCGCCGAAGAGGCACGTCTTGGCATTGCCGCGCCCGAACGGGGCATCGACAAGGGCCGGCACGACAAGTGGGAGCCCTGACAATGAACGGCATGCACCGTTCGCTGACGCATTATCGGCGGATCGTGATCAAGATCGGTTCGGCACTGCTCGTCGACCGAACACACGGGCTCAAGACCGACTGGCTGAACCGCCTTTGCGATGACATCGCAGCACTCAAGGTCGCTGGCGTCGAAGTACTGGTCGTATCCTCCGGCGCCGTAGCGCTCGGTCGCACCGTGCTGCACAGCCATTCCGGCACGCTGAAGCTGGAAGAGGCGCAGGCGGCGGCGGCCGTCGGCCAGATCGGACTTGCCGGCGCCTGGACCGAGAGCCTGCGCCACCACGCCATTCTCGCGGGCCAGATCCTGCTGACCCTGCAGAACACCGAGGAGCGGCGGCATTATCTGAACGCCCGCGCCACGATCCTGCAGCTTCTGAAAGCGGGCGCCGTTCCGATCATCAACGAGAACGACACGATCGCCACCTCGGAGATCCGCTACGGCGACAATGACCGGCTGGCCGCCCGCGTGGCGACCATGATCGGGGCGGAGCTTCTGGTGCTTTTGTCCGATATTGACGGGCTTTACACGGCCCCGCCGCATCTCGACCCCCATGCTCACTTTCTGGCCGAGATCGAGGCGATCACGCCCGAGATCGAGGCCATGGCCGGCGGCGCGGCTTCGGAACTGTCCCGCGGCGGCATGCATACCAAGATCGAGGCCGGCAAGATCGCAACCGCCGCCGGCTGCGCCATGGTGATTGCCTCCGGCAAGATCGACCACCCGCTGAAGGCGATCGAGGAGGGCGCGCGCCACTCGATGTTCCACGCCTCGCACACGCCGGTGAACGCCCGCAAGACATGGATTGCCGGCCAGCTTCTGCCCGCCGGCACAATCCATATCGATGACGGCGCGGTGGCTGCACTCAAGCGCGGCAACAGCCTTCTGCCGGCCGGCGTGACGGCGGTTGACGGCCATTTCTCGCGCGGCGACACTGTGGCGATCGTCAACATGAAAGGCGGCGAGGTTGCGCGCGGCCTGTCCGGCTATGACAGCGACGAAGCGCGCATGATCGCTGGCCAGAAGACAATCGATATCGAGGCGATCCTCGGCTATCCGGCCCGCGCGGCCATGGTCCACCGCGACGATCTGGTGATGGCCGCCATCGGCAAGAAGAAACAGAACGAAAGCTCGACCCATGCTTGACCAGGTTCACAAAGACGATATCGCCGCCGTGATGCGGGCGCTTGGAACGCGCGCGCGCGCAGCAGCGCAGAAGCTGGCGATCGCCTCGACCGAGACCAAGAACCGGGCGCTTCTCGCCATGGCCCGCGAGATCGAGGCGCGCGCGCCCGAAATCCTGGCCGAGAACGAGAAGGATGTCGCCGCCGCCCAGGAAAACGGCATCACCGGCTCCTTCATCGACCGGCTGGAGCTCAATGAGGCGCGGATCGCCGCGATGGCCGACGGCATCCGCGCGATCGCGGACCTCGACGATCCGGTCGGCGACATAATTGCCGAATGGGACCGTCCCAACGGGTTGACGATCTCGCGCGTGCGCACGCCGCTCGGCGTCATCGGCGTCATCTATGAGAGCCGTCCGAATGTGACGGCCGATGCCGGCGCGCTCTGCCTGAAGGCCGGCAATGCCGTAATCCTGCGCGGCGGTTCGGATTCGGCGCGTTCGGCGCGCGCGATCCACTGCGCGCTGAACGCGGGTCTTGCCGAGGCCGGTCTGCCGGAGGACGCGATCCAGATCGTGCCGACCACCGACCGCGCCGCCGTCGGCGAGATGCTGTCCGGCCTTTCCGGAAATATTGACGTGATCGTCCCGCGCGGGGGAAAGAGCCTCGTTGCCCGCGTGCAATCGGAAGCGCGCGTGCCGGTCTTTGCCCATCTGGAAGGCCTCTGCCACATCTATGTCGACAAATCCGCCGATCTCGATATGGCGCGCGACATCGTCGTCAACGCCAAGATGCGCCGCACGGGCATTTGCGGGGCGGCCGAGACGCTTTTGATCGACCGCGCGGCGGCCGACACCTTCGCGACCCCGCTGATCGAGGCGCTGGAGAAAAAGGGCTGCCTCGTGCGGGTAGATCACGACATGATCGACTATGCCCGCGGCCGCGATGAAGCAAATGACGACGACTGGACCACGGAGTATCTCGACGCGATCATTTCGGTGAAGCTCGTCGACGGTATTTCCGGCGCCATCGAGCATATCGGAAAATATTCTTCCCATCACACCGAGGCGGTGATTGCCGAGGACCATGAAGTCGTTTCCCGTTTCTTCAACGAGATCGACTCGGCGATCCTTTTGCACAATGCCTCGACGCAATTTGCCGATGGCGGCGAATTCGGCATGGGCGCGGAGATCGGCATCGCTACCGGCAAGATGCATGCGCGCGGGCCGGTCGGCGTCGAACAGCTCACATCGTTCAAATATCTTGTGCGCGGCAGCGGACAGACGCGGGCGTGACAGTTTGACCGAGGGGACGATCGACCAGCGCTATCTTGCCATGCCCTATTGCGAGCCGGGCATGGCGATCGGCCTTTTCGGCGGTTCCTTCAACCCGCCGCATGACGGTCATTTCCTGGTGGCGAGCCTGGCGATCCAGCGTCTCGGCCTCGACCAGCTCTGGTGGCTGGTCACGCCCGGCAACCCGCTGAAGAGCGGAAACGGCCTTGCCCCGCTCGAGGAACGGCTGGCGCTGAGCGAGAAACTCGCGCGCGATCCGCGCATCCGCGTCTCAGCACTCGAAAAGACGATCGGCACCGCTTATACGGCCCGCACCATCCGCCATATCGTTCGCCGCAACCCGGGCGTCCATTTCGTCTGGATCATGGGCGCCGACAATCTCGGCGACTTTCACCGCTGGCAGGAATGGCGCGCAATCGCCCGCACCGTGCCGCTTGCCGTGATCGACCGGCCCGGCTCGACGCTGACCTATCTTTCCTCAAAGGCGGCGCGCACGCTCGACAAGGCCCGCATTGCCGAGCGCGATGCCCGGGCGCTGGCGCGGATGACGCCGCCGGCCTGGACCTTCATCCACGGTCCGCGTTCGAATGTCAGCTCCACAGCGCTCAGGCGAGGCCATGATGACGCGGATTGAGGTCGTCGCCAGTCTCAACGATCCCGGCAAACCCGGCGGCCACAGCGAGGATCGGGCCGGCGCAAACGGGCACAGCGCCTTCGTCATCGACGGCGCGACCGGTATCGCCGACCGGCGGGTGATGACGGACCATCCGAGCGATGCCGCCTGGCTTGCCGACCACGCGGCGGCGGCTTTTTCCAGGGCGGGCAGCGAAGAGAGCGTCGCCGCCGTTGTCTCCCGCCTCAACGAAGAAGCCCGCGCGACCTATTTCAAGACCGCCGGAACCGGCGACCTGCCGCGCTACATGTGGCCCGCCGCGGCCTTCCAGATGCTCAGGGTCGAGGGCGACCGGCTCGTGTCCTACGGGCTCGGCGACTGCCGCCTGTTCCTGCAGTCGGAGGACGACGGAGAGGTGTTCGAGACCACCGCGCTGAAGGGCAACCGTGACCGGGAAATCGCCGCCGCCCGCGCGCATCTCGCCCGCACCGGCGGCTTTGGCGGCAAGAACGATATCGGCGGAGATGGACAGACGCGTGCGGCGCTGCGCGAAAGCCGCTCGAAACACAACATGCCGGGCGGGCGCATCTTCACGCTCGGCCTGGTGCCGGAAGCGGCAAACGAGATCGTGCGCGAGGAAACCGGCATCAAGGCCCCCGCCCGCGGCCTGCTCTGTTCGGATGGCTTCGCCGCCCTGTGTGACAATTACGACGCTTTCGGCCCTCGGGAACTGATCGATGCCGCTTTTGACGAGGGCCTTCCGGCGCTGCTGGCACGGTTGCGTGAAATCGAGCGGATCACGGATCCCGAAGGCGAGCGCTTCCCGCGCTACAAGGTCAGCGACGACGCCACATGCCTTGCCTTCCGCATTCCCTGAAGACGCCGCCGGGCGTTTTTTAACGAGAACCTTGCGCGATACCCCCATTGGCTCCTATCTTTATAGGGACTCGTGGGCGCCACGAGTCGCAATCGTGCTTGTTCCGGTCCATGAAGAAAGGAAGACCCCTGACAACATTGCACGCCAAAGGTGCCGCAGACGATGCTGCACCGAAGAGCAGGAAAAGCGGCGTTCATGCCGCGGATCAGGCTTTGTCCACCGTCCTCGCCAGCCTTGAGGATTCCAAGGCTGAAGATATCGTAACCATCGACATCAAGGGCAAATCGGCGCTCGGCGACCACATGGTGGTCGTATCCGGACGTTCGAACCGGCATGTCGTGGCGATTTGCGACCATCTGGTCAAGGACATCAAGCAATCGGGTGCAGGCACCCCCAGGGTTGAAGGCCAGGATGCCGGAGACTGGGTGCTGATCGACACCGGTGACGTGATCGTCCATGTATTCCGGCCGGAAGTTCGCGAGTTCTACAATATCGAGAAGATGTGGTCCGCGCCCGAAATGAACGAGGGACGCCTGCACTAGCGCATCGGCCCGAAAATCGGAATCGATTTTCGGAAAGCACGATGCGTAGATTCAATAGGTTAGAGCGTCCTTTATGCGTCCGAATGGACGCACGGCGCTCTAGCGCCTGGGAACCCGGTGCCCGTGGCTGCCGTGTGCCGCGCCAAAGCGCGCGGGCATGATTTTTGCGGCCTTGTGCCCGCTCGAAAGTCTCGCTTCGGTCCAAACCTGACGGATCCAGCGGGGCTGCAGACTTTGGCCTGAAATTTCACGCCGCTTCCGGCAGCCCCACCGAGGAAAAAACAATGCAGATCGGCATTTTCGCCGTCGGGCGGCTGAAGTCCGGTCCCGAGAAGGAGCTGGTTGCCCGCTATCTCGACCGGCTGAAAAAGACCGGAAAGGCGCAGGGCATCGATTTTGTCCGCGTCCATGAAGTCAATGAAAGCCGCGCGGGCAATGCCGCGACCCGCAAGCGGGAGGAGGCGCAGGCGCTGGAAGCGGTCCTGTCCCCCGAGACCGTTCTCGTGCTGCTCGATGAGCGCGGCAAGTCCTTCGACAGCCCCGCCTTTTCCGAGAAGATCGCCAGTTTTCGCGACCAGGGCAAGCGCGAGATGATCTTCGCCATCGGCGGCGCCGACGGGCTTGATCCCGTTCTCCTCGAACGCGCCGACCTGACCGTCAATTTCGGCGCCATGACATGGCCGCACCAGATCGTGCGCATCCTGCTTGCCGAACAGCTCTACCGCGCCGTGACGCTGATGGCCGGCCACCCCTATCACCGGATATGAACGCTTCAAAACTTTGTGTCTTATAAAGACGTTCGGCTTTCGTTAACCTGTCGGCGTTCTATATCGGCTGCGCTCGAGCTCCAACCGAAAGTCAGGACGAATGGGCTTTGCAAGGGTCAATACCGTGCGTTTTCGCGCCGCATGCGGTCTGCTGCTGCTTGCGGGCTGGACATGGTCTACCCCCCAGATGACATTCGCCCAGGCCGAACCCGCGCCGCGGACCGATTCCCGCGAACTCGTGGACAGGCTCTCCGAGAAGCGCAGCGAGAGCGAAATCGAACTCGATACGATCCGCAGCTCCATCACCGTTTCTGAAGAAAAGATTGCCGGCCTGCAGAGCGAGATCGACAAGCTTGCCGGTGACACCGCCAGCCTGAAACAGGCGCTGGTGGACTCGGCGGACCGCAGGCGCGCGCTGGAGGAACAGATCGGCGAGAGCGAGGCGCGCATCGCCGAGCTCTCCGGAGAGGAAACCGTCCTCAAGGTCTCTCTGAACGAGGAGCGCGATGTGCTGGCCGATGTTCTGGCTGCCCTGCAGCGCATGGGCCGCGACCCGCCGCCTGCCCTTCTGGTCGCACCCGGCGATGCGCTCGATTCCGTGCGCAGCGCCATCCTGCTCGACGGCGTGGTGCCGGAAATGCGCGCGCGCATGGAAAGCGTGCTTGGCGATCTCAGATCGCTGCAGGCGGTCAAGCAGGAACGCGAGAACGCGCGCGACGCGCTTGCCGCCGACCTCGACAGCCTGGCCGAGGAAACCCGGCGCATGGACATGCTGATTGCCGAAAACGAGAAAGCGAGCGCCGAAAGCGCCGAGGCGCTTGCCGAGGAACGGCGCCAGGCTGAGGCCCTTGCCGCGCGCGCCACCGACCTCAACGGCCTGATCGCCTCGCTTGAGACCGAAATCACCTCCGCGCGCAACGCGGCGCTGCTTGCCCGGCAGGAGGAAGAGCGCCGCCGGCAGATGAGCGAAGCGCAACGGGAAGAGGCGCGCGCCCGCGCGCTCACATCTTCGCCCGATAAAAACCGCATTACGCCCGCATATCCGTTCTCTGACCTGAAGAACCGGCTGGTATTGCCGGTGGCTGGCGATATTCTGCGCCGCTTCGGCGATCCGGACGGGACGGGCCATGAGGCGACCGGCATCACCGTCGCGGCGCGCCCCGGCGCGCTGGTGACGGCGCCTGCCGACGGAACGGTGGTTTACGCCGGGCGCTTCAGAAGCTACGGAGAGATGATCATCCTCAATGTCGGCGACGGCTATCACCTGGTGATGACGGGCATGGAGGGATTGAAGGTGCGTCAGGGCGATTTCGTGTTCTCCGGCGAACCCCTTGCGCAGATGGGCGCCAGGCGCATCGCAAGCGCGGCGACGCTGGCGCTGGAAACGGACAGGCCGACGCTCTACATTGAGCTGCGGCAAAACGGCAAGCCGGTCGATTCCGGACCTTGGTGGGCGGACAAAAATGATGGAAAGGCACGCAATGATACGTAGGGCAACGCTTCTGCTGGCTGGCGCCGTGATCGGCGCCTCGGCGACCGGCATCCTGGTTTCCGCCGACATACCGGCGCGCGCGGCAAGTGACGACAGCACCTATCGCGAGATGTCGCTGTTCGGCGATGTTTTCGAGCGCGTGCGCAGCCAGTATGTCTCGCCGCCTGACGAAGAGAAGATGATCCAGGATGCGATCAACGGCATGCTGAGCGGACTCGATCCGCATTCGAGCTACATGACGGCGGAAGAATCCGACGAGATGCGCGATCAGTCGAAGGGCGAGTTCGGCGGCCTCGGCATCGAGGTGACGATGGAGGACGAAGTCGTCAAGGTCGTCGCACCGATCGATGACACGCCGGCTTCCAATGCCGGCGTCCTTGCCGGCGACAGCATTGTCGAGATCGACGGCGAGAGCGTGCGCGGCATGTCGCTCAACGATGCGGTGGACCGCATGCGCGGCGAGGTCGGCGAACCGATCGACATCACCATCATCCGCGACGGCGTGGCCAAGCCGATCGAAATGACCATCGTGCGCGGCGTCATTCCGGTGCAATCGGTCAAATGGCGGATCGAAAACGACAATATCGGCTACATCCGCATCTCGACCTTCATGAACGAGAAGCTGGACGAGAGCCTGAACGAGGCGATCGAGGAAATCCGCGCCGAAGTGCCGGATGACCAGCTCAAGGGCTATATCCTCGACCTTCGCCTCAACCCCGGCGGCTTCCTCAACCAGGCCGTCGCCGTGGCCGATACCTTCCTCGACGAGGGCGAGGTGGTTTCCACCCGCGGCCGCAATTCTAGCGAGACCCGCCGCTTCGACGCGGGGCCCGGCGACCTGACCAACGGCAAGCCGCTGATCGTGCTCGTCAATGGCGGCTCGGCGTCTGCGTCCGAAATCGTCGCCGGCGCGCTGCAGGACCTGAAGCGGGCAACGCTGGTCGGCACCCGCACCTTTGGCAAGGGCTCGGTCCAGACCATCGTGCCCCTCGGCGTTGAGGGCTCGCTCAGGCTGACGACGGCGCTCTATTACACGCCGTCCGGCACCTCGATCCAGGGCACCGGCATCAATCCCGACATCATCGTCGAACAGGTGCTGCCGGAAGACCTCGAGGGCCTGATCCGCCCGGAGGGCGAAAGCGCGCTGCGCGGTCATATCCAGGGCGACGAGGAAACCGACGAGGGTTCGGGTTCGGTCGCCTATGTGCCGCGCGAGACCGAGGACGACGTCCAGCTGAAATACGCGATCGACCTTCTGGAAGGAAAGATCACCGACGACGCCTTCCCCGCGGATCCGGAAAAGGCGGTCGAGGAACTCCAGGCGGCGAAGGCCGAAGCAATGACGCAGGAGCCGGAAATGGAGGACGCCCATTAGAGCATTTCGCAGTCGGATGGAAACATCTGACGTCCGCGAAAATGCGTTAAAACAAATAGATAGATCGCTTCCGCGTTTCCAGGAAATGCGGAAACGATCTAGGCGCGCTTCCGCCCCAATTATTGTATTCAGGAAGGCCGGGTTCGCCCGGCCTTCCTTCGTTTTGCGTTCCGGATGATCCGGAGCTAGCGAAAATGTCTTTCAGACGGAACTACCGCTCGATCTCCCAGAAAAGCGGGAACTTGGGATCGAACACCGTCACCGGACCGGCGCCGGTTTCCCGCCTTTTGGGATAGTCGATCGCTTTGTCGCGCTTGATCAGCGTCACCATCTCCTCGTTCGGGGGAAGCCCGTACCAGGCCGGGCCGTTCAGTGAGGCGAAGGCCTCGAGGCGGTCGAGGGCGTCTTCGTTCTCGAACACATGGGCAAGGCAGCTCATCGTGTTCGGCGCGGTATAGATGCCGGCGCAGCCGCAGCCGCATTCCTTGGCCGGATCGACATGCGGGGCGGAGTCGGTTCCGAGGAAGAAGCGGGCGTTGCCTGAAGTCGCGGCCGCGACCAGCGCCTTGCGGTGCGTCTCGCGCTTGGCCACGGGCAGGCAATAGTAATGCGGGTGAATGCCGCCGACGAGAATGTCGTTGCGATTGATGATCAGGTGATGCGTGGTGAGCGAGCCGGCGAGATTGCGTTCGGCCGCCGAGATGTAGTCGATGCCGTCCTTCGTCGTCACATGCTCCATCGTGATTTTCAGCTCCGGCAGACGCTTGCGCAGCGGATCGAGAACCGTTTCGATGAAGACGGCTTCGCGGTCGAAGATATCGACATCGGCGCTCGTGACCTCGCCATGGACACAGAGATTGAGCCCGATCTCCGCCATCTTCTCCAGCACCGGCATGGCGTTGTCGAAATTGCGCACGCCGCTTGCCGAATTGGTGGTGGCGCCGGCGGGATAGAGTTTGACGGCCGTCACGAGGCCGCTTTCGTGAGCGCGCGCGACATCTTCGGGATCGGTCGTCTCGGTGAGGTAGAGCGTCATCAGCGGGGCGAAGGCCGCGCCCTGCGGCAGCGCCGCCATGATCCGCTCACGATAGGCGGCAGCATCGGCGGCCGTCACCACAGGCGGCACCAGATTGGGCATGATGATCGCGCGGGCGAAATCGCGGGCGGTATCGCCGATCACGCCCTCCATCATCGCGCCGTCGCGCAGATGCAGGTGCCAGTCATCGGGGCGGCGGATCGTCAGTCTGTTCATCATCTCACTCCATGGGCTCGACCTGATCCGGCAATAGAGAATTTCAGGCCGGAAGGAAAGGCGGGAGGGCTCTTGCAAAAGGCGGGCCCGACTCCCGGAGATATGCATTTTCGCATGGAGCCCATGACGAAAACGCAAACCAAACCATGAAATATCCATTGTTTGCCCGTCCCCCGAGCCCCTACATTGGCAGGATGACGTGCTGGAACCACAGGGAGGCGAGACCGTGACCCGCCAGAGGATCGACATCAACTGCGACATGGGGGAAAGCTTCGGCGCCTGGGAGAAGGGCGATGACGCGGCGATGCTGAAGGTCGTCTCCTCGGCCAATGTCGCCTGCGGCTTCCATGCCGGCGATCCCGATATCATGGCCAAGACCTTCGCACTGGCGCGCGAGCGCAATGTCGCCGTCGGGGCGCATCCGGGCTTTCCCGACCTGATGGGCTTCGGTCGCCGGCAGATCCCCTATTCGGTCGGCGAGATCGAGCGACTCGTCGCCTACCAGATCGGCGCTGCGCAGGCGATTTCGCAATATGTCGGTCACCCGATCACCCATGTGAAACCCCACGGCGCGCTCGGCAATCTCGCTCAGCACGACGAGGCGGTCGCCCGCGCCATCTGCAATGCGATCAAGGCCGTCGATTCCTCTCTGATCTGCCTCGCCATCGCGCTCGGCCAGCAGCACCGCATTGCCGAGGAAATGGGACTGACCGTGGTCTCGGAAATTTTCGCCGACCGCGCCTATACCGACGAGGGCATCCTGGTGCCGCGCGGCATGAAGGGGGCGGTGATCCGCGATCCCGATGCCGCCGCCTGGCGAGTGGTCGAAATGGTCAGCGAAGGCGCGATCGTCACCGTTTCCGGCAAGCGGCTCGAAACGCCGATGGGCTCGATCTGCGTCCACGGCGACGCGCCCGAGGCGCTCGCGATCGCCCAGGCCGTGCGCAACGGTCTGGAAAAGCAGGGCTTCGCCATTGCCAACTTCATACGCTAGACTGTAACAGGGGCGGATTGGCCTTTTTCGGTCGCATCGCGGCGGCCCGGTATTCGACCTTGACTTCTCTAGAGAAAATCGTATATACGAAATTATGAAGATTGAATCCGAAAACATGGTCGAATCCGCGGACGAAGCCTGCGAGCTGCTGAAGGCGCTGGGCAATCGTCATCGACTTCTCATTCTCTGCCAGCTCATCGACGGCGAACGGTCCGTCGGCGAGCTTGCGGATTTTCTCGGCATCCGGGATTCCACCGTTTCCCAGCATCTGGCGCTTCTGCGACGCGAGAAGCTGATTGCCGGTCGGCGCGAGGGGCAGACGATCTGGTACCGGATCGAGAGCGAACCCGCGCGGCAGATTCTGACCACGCTTTATGACGCCTATTGCGTGAAAGACCGCAACCGGACGAGCTGAGCCGCCCGCACATCACACGGGCGAACGCCCCGGAGCCCATTACTGCCGATGAACACCGCCGACAGCCCGGACACCGCCCGCAGCAACATCCGCATCCTCACCCTGTCGCAGGCCGTCGGCGGCGCCGCGCCGCCCATCGTGATCTCGCTCGGCGGCATTGTCGGGCAGGTTCTGTCGCCCGATCCGGCCTTCGCCACGGTTCCCGTCAGCCTCTATAATCTCGGCGTTGCCGCCGGCACGCTGCCGGCTGCCTTCATCATGCGCCGGGTCGGTCGTCGGCTCGGTTATATTTTCGGAGCGATGATCGGCATCTGCGGCGGGCTTGTCGCGGCGACAGGCATTGCCGCCTCCACCTTCCTCATCTTCTGCATCGGCACCATCCTGATCGGACTTTACGGCGCCTACCTGCAGAGCTTCCGCTTCGCCGCCGCCGATTCGGTCTCCGGCGACATGAAGGCGGTGGCGATCTCGCGGGTGATGATCGGCGGACTGGCCGCAGCCATCATCGGACCACAAGTGGTATTCTGGACCAGCGACGCCATACTGGGACAGCCCTATGTGGCGAGCTTCATCAGCCTTTCCGGCCTTGCCATTGTCACCTTGCTTCTGGTTTCGCAGCTGAAGGTGCCGCGCGCCGACAAGGCCGCCGCTGTCAATCTTTCCGGCGGGCGCCCGTTGTCCGTGATCGCGCGCTCGCCGCGCTTCATCCTGGCCGCCGGCACCGGCGTCATCTCCTACGCGCTGATGGCCTTCATCATGACGGCGACGCCGCTGGCCATGGTCGCCTGCGGGCACACGGTCGGCGAGGCGACGCTCGGCATCCAGTGGCACGTGCTCGCCATGTTCGGGCCGAGTTTCTTCACCGGCCGGCTGATCGCCCGATTCGGCAAGGAGACGATCGCCGCCACGGGCCTTGTCCTGATCGCGGCCTGCGCGGCAATCGCGCTGTCCGGTCTCGGGCTCACCCATTTCTGGGCCGCCCTCATCCTGCTCGGAGTCGGCTGGAATTTTGGCTTCATCGGCGCAACGGCGATGATTACCGATTGCCACACGGCCGAAGAGCGCGGCAAGGTTCAGGGCCTGAACGATTTCCTGGTATTCGGCTCGGTCGCCTCCGCCTCCTTCCTCGCCGGCGCCCTCGTCAATGCCGAAAACGGCTGGAGCCTGATGAACTGGCTGGTTTTCCCTGCCGTTCTGGTTGTCCTTCTGCCGCTCGTCTTCGGTCGTTTTTCAGGCCCGTCACGCGCCTGAACGACGCCGGAGCCTCTTTCCGCTTCGACCCAATTCCGGTTCATTCGTCAGTACACGATTTTTCAGCCTACAACCGAAGAGCGCATTCCGCTTTTTTGGTTCTGCATGACATAAATCAAATTGCCCGAAGGCCCTCTCGGCTAAACCCGTTGAATTAGAAGGGGGTTCGGTTGCGCATTTCGATGTCGGACAAGGATGGCCTTGCACGATATCAGATATCGCGTTACACAGTTTTCAGAAAAAACTGAAAATACAGACCGATCAGGATCGCCGATGACAATGTCGCCCATCGTACAGGATTTCGTTCTCCATTTCGGCGAGATGGGCAGCCGTTGGGGCATCAACCGGTCGGTGGGACAGATCTACGCTCTTCTCTATGCCTCGCGCGAGCCGCTTTGCGCCGACGACATGGTGAACGAGCTGAAGATTTCGCGGTCCAACGTGGCCGCCGGGCTGAAGGAGCTGCAGTCGTGGGGACTGGTTCTTCTGCGGCACAGGCCGGGTGACCGGCGCGACTTTTACACGACGCCGGAGGACGTCTGGTCGATCCTGCGAACGCTGGCCGAGGAGCGGAAGAAGCGGGAAGTCGACCCGACGCTCGCCCTGCTTTCCGACGTCACCACACGCACGCCGCGCGACGAGGACGAGGAATACGCCCAGAAACGCATGGGCGAAATGCATGACCTGATCGAAAGGCTCTCGTCCTGGTACGACGATGTGAAGGGCCTGGAGACGGAAAGGCTCTTGATGCTGCTCGGCATGGGCGCGCGGGTGACACGGCTCATTGAGACGGCAGACAAGGTGACGTCGTTCGGTCGCAAGGCCGGGCGCGATCAGAACGAGAAGGTTTGAGGCATGAGCGAGCTTGTCTTTGAAAAAGCCGCCGATGAACGGAAGGACGCGCCGCGGGGGCAAACCCGCTCGCGCCGCGCTCCCGTGCGTCCCGCCTCGTCTTCGCAGGAGAACGCGCGACGCGCACGCGCGCCGAAGCCTCGCGGTCTGAAGATTGCCGCATGGCTGCAGACTTTTGCCGAACTGATGTGGCTGCCGCAAGCCGCCTGTCTGGCCCATGGCATCGGCCTTATCGCGCGCGGCGAGGGCGTTTCCGCCATCCTGCCGCTTGCCGCCGCCGTTCTCGCCCTCGGTTTCGCAAAGGCGATCACCGAACGCGCGGGCAGCCGGCTTGCCTACAGGACCGCACGAGCAATCCTGAGCGAAAGGCGTGAAGCAGCGCTTGCGGCACTCAGCCGCCGTTCTCCGCTCGACACCAGCAGGGTTGCTTCCGGCGAGGCGGCGAGCGTCATCGCGGAGCAGGCCGAGCATATCGTGCCTTATCTGGCCCGTTTCCAGACGGCCCGTTTCAAGGCCACCGTCGTGCCGCTTGCCATTCTCGCCGTCATCTTTCCGTTTTCCTGGATTGCCGGCCTCGTGCTTATGATAGCAGCGCCGCTCATCCCCGTCTTCATGGCGCTGATCGGCTGGAGCGCGCAATCGGCCAGCGAAAAGCACCTGGCGGACATGGGCACGCTTAATGCCTTCCTCCTCGACCGGTTGCGCGGACTGTCGACGATCCGCGCCTTCGATGCCGTCGATCTCGTCTCCCGCCGCCTGACGCTGCGCGCGGAAAACCTGCGCCGTCGCACCATGTCGGTGCTGCGCATCGCCTTCATGACCTCTGCCGTGCTGGAACTCTTTTCCGCGCTCGGCGTGGCCATGGCCGCCGCCTATATCGGCTTTCATCTGCTCGGCCAGATCGGCTTCGGCGCCTGGGGCGGCACGCTGACGCTTTCAGAAGGCCTGTTCATCCTGTTGCTGGCTCCCGCCTTCTTCGATCCGCTGCGCATGTTGTCTTCCGTCTGGCACGACCGCGCTTCCGGCGAGGCAGCGCTTTCCGCCCTCGAAAAACTGGCTGAGGACGGCCGGCCGATGGTCGGCGCCGATACGGACGATATCGCTCCTGCAAAAGCATCGGGCAGGGTTCATCCCGTCAGCGTCGAATTCCGCGATCTCGGCTTTGTCCATCATGGTTCCCGCGATCCGGTGTTCGAAGGCTTCAATCTGCATATCGCCCCCGGCGAACATGTCGCCCTGCTTGGCCCGTCCGGCAGCGGCAAGTCGACGCTTCTCGCGCTTCTGGCAGGCCTTGCCGAAACCCGCCACGGCCGCATCCTGGTCGATGACGTGACGCTCGATGACGCCAATGCGGCAGAGCTTCGCACGCGCATGGCCTGGATCGGCCAGAACCCGCATCTCTTCGCCGGTTCGATTGCCGGCAATATTCGCCTCCATCGCGACGACATTTCCCGCGATGCGATCGCCGCCGCGCTGAAACTGGCGTCGCTCGATCATGTCGCAGAAGCCCATGGCAACGCCATGATCGGCGAGAACGGCGCCGGGCTTTCCGGCGGCGAGGCCTTGCGGCTAACGCTGGCGCGGGCCGCGGCCAACCGTTCGGCGGGCCTGATCATCGCCGACGAGCCGACCGCCCATCTCGATCATCGCACGGCAAGCGATATCACCGAGGCGCTGCTGACGCTCGCCAGCGGCCGCACGCTGATCGTCGCCACCCATGACCCGGTGCTGGCCGGGCGCATGGACCGCATCATCCGCCTCAACGAGGGCTTCCGGGAGGTCGCACGATGAGTTCCGGCAAATTCTCAAGTCTCGGTCCGGTCATCCGGCTGTTCTGGCGCGAACGGCGCGGCGGGTTGATGGCGGGCGCAGCCCTCTCCGCCGCGACGGTGCTCGCCGGCATCGCGCTTCTCGGCGTTTCCGGCTGGTTTGTCACCGCCGCCGCCATTGCCGGGCTGACAACGGCAACCGCCCTTGCCTTCGACGTTTTCGCCCCATCCGCAGCCATTCGTTTTCTGGCGCTGTCGCGCACGGCGGCGCGCTATTTCGAGCGGCTGCAGACCCATGACGCAACCCTTCGCGTTCTCGCCGGCCTGCGCGTCAGCCTGTTCAAGGGCTTTGCAGCACCGGGCGCCGCGAAAGCGCTCGCGCTGCGCCCCGCCCGCCTGCTGTTCCGGCTGACGGCCGATGTCGATGCGCTCGATTCGCTTTATCTCAGGGTTCTGGTGCCGGGCGTCGTTGCCGTTATCGCCGGTCTCGTGACAATCGCGGCGCTCGGCGCGCTGTCCTGGCCTCTCGCCTTTGCCGTGGGCGCTGCCATCGTCATTCCGGGTCTCGCCATTCCCGCCTTGTCCGCCCGCTTTGCCGAAAAGCCCGCGCGCCGCCGCGCCCATGCGCAGGAGGCGCTCAGGGCCCGCACCGTCGATCTCGTTGCCGGCCAGAGCGAACTTGCCTTTGCCGGCGGACTTCCGGACCAGCGCGCACGCGTCAGCGCGGCCGATACACGCGAACACGCCTCGGACCTGGCGCTGAACCGGATCGAGACCAATGCCGGTTTCGGCTTCGACATCATCACCGCCCTCATTCTGTCGGGCGTCCTGCTGGCCGGCGCGGCGCTTGCTTCCGCGGGCACGGTCACAGCGCCGCTGGCCGCCCTTGCGCTGCTGATCGCCTTCGCCGCACTGGAGCCCTTTGCCAGCCTGCGCCGCGGCGCGATGGAACTCGGCCGCACGCTTCTCGCCGCACGCCGCCTTTCGCCGCGTCTTGACGCAGAGCCCGGCGGCCGTTTCCAGCCCTCCGCGCCGAAGCCCGGCGAGGCGCTTGCGCTCGACAATGTGACGATGCGCTACGAGGGTCGCTCGCGCGCTGCGGTTTCAAACCTTTCGCTCGCCGTGAAGACCGGCGAGAAGGTGGCGCTGATCGGAGCGAGCGGCGCGGGAAAATCCTCGATCATGGCGCTTCTTGCAGGCGAATCTGCCCCTGCAAGCGGCCATGTTGCATCGCTTGACGCAACCATCCTCAGCCAGCGCACGGAACTGTTCCAGGATTCGCTGCGCGCCAATCTGAAGATTGCAGCCCCTGCTGCCGACGATGACGCCATGATGGCCGCCCTCGACGCTGCGGGCCTCGGCGAGACCGTGCGCGCCCTGCCCGAGGGCCTTGACACCGATCTTGGCGAACAGGGTATCGGCCTTTCCGGCGGCCAGTCGCGCCGCCTGGCGCTTGCCCGCCTGCTTCTGCGCGACACGCCGGTGTTCCTGCTCGACGAGCCGACCGAAGGCCTCGACGGCAAAACGGCGCGCGATGTCATGTCACGGATCAATGCGCGTGCTAGCGAAGGCCGTACGCTTCTCGTCGCGACGCATATCCGCAGGGAGGCGGAAATCGCCGACCGGCTGCTTGTTATCGAACGGGGGCGGATCATTTCCGCCCCCAAACGAGGCGAACCCGGCTTTGACGCCGCGCTCGCCGCCTTGAGGCCGGACTAGAACCCCGGCCTCCAATAACGAAATGCGGTTCAGCCGTTGGTCCGGCGGAACCGATGAAACTTGAGACCCGGTTTGAACGCGGGAGAGACGCAATGGAACTGGACATCGTGGCGCTATCGCGCCTTCAATTTGCTATGACGGCGCTATACCACTTTTTGTTTGTGCCGTTGACGCTGGGCCTTTCCATGATCGTTGCGATCATGGAAACGACCTACGTCATGACAGGCCGCAAGATCTGGCGGCAAATGACTAAATTCTGGGGGACGCTGTTCGGCATCAATTTCGTGCTCGGCGTATCGACCGGCATCGTGATGGAGTTCCAGTTCGGCATGAACTGGAGCTATTACAGCCACTATGTCGGCGACATCTTCGGCGCGCCTCTCGCGATTGAAGGGCTGATGGCCTTCTTCCTGGAAGCAACCTTCGTAGGCCTGTTCTTCTTCGGCTGGGACCGCATGTCGCGGGTCGCCCATCTGATCACCACCTGGTGCGTGGCCATCGGCTCGAACCTCTCGGCTCTGTGGATCCTGATCGCCAATGGCTGGATGCAGAACCCGGTCGGCTCGACCTTCAACCCGGTCACCATGCGCATGGAGGTCTCGAACTTCTTCGCGGTTCTGACCAACCCGGTCGCCCAGGCGAAGTTCGTCCACACCGTTTCGGCCGGCTATGTCACCGCTTCGGTCTTCGTGCTCGGCGTTTCCGCCTGGTACGTGCTGAAGGGCCGGCATTCCGAGCTCGCCAAACGGTCAATGACGGTAGCCTGTTCCTTCGGCCTGGCCGCTGCCCTTTCGGTGGTCGTGCTCGGCGACGAAAGCGGGTATCTGACCACAGAACACCAGAAGATGAAGCTGGCGGCGATCGAATCCATGTGGGAAACCGAGCCCGCGCCTGCCTCCTTCACCCTGTTCGGCATTCCCGACACGCAGGACCGCGAGACGCATTACGCCGTCAGGATCCCGTGGGTCATGGGCCTGATCGGCACGCGATCGCTCGACACGCCGATCGAGGGCATCAACGAACTGGTGGAAAGCGGCAAGACCCGGATCGAAAACGGCATCCAGGCCTATACCGCACTCACCAACATGCGCGCCAATATGGGCACCGGCACGCCGGACACGGCGGACCAGGCGATCTTCGAACAGTATGGCAACGATCTCGGCTACGCCTATCTTCTGAAGCGTTTCGTCGATGATCCGAGCCAGGCGACGCCGGCCCAGATCGAACAGGCCGCCAACAGTCTCGTTCCGCCGGTCGGCACGCTGTTCTGGTCGTTCCGCATCATGGTCGGCGCCGGCTTCCTGTTCATCGCGGTGATGGCGACCTTCTTCTATCTGTCGGCCCGCCGTCGTCTCGATGCACACCGCTGGCTGCTGCATGTCGCCGTCTGGATCATCCCGCTGCCGTGGATTGCCGCCGAATGTGGCTGGATCGTCGCCGAGCTCGGCCGTCAGCCCTGGATCATCGAGGGCATCCTGCCGACCGCGCTTGCGGTCTCGAGCCTCGGGGCGGGCACGCTGCTTCTGACGCTCGCCGGCTTCGTCGCCATCTATACGGTGCTGTTCATCATCGAAATGGGCCTGATGCTCGCCGCGATCCGCAAGGGACCGCAGCCTGACAACGGACCCGAGATGCCTGTGCTCGGCTTCCGCCGCGTCCAGGGCACCATGACACCCGCGGAGTAAATCATCATGGTACTACACGATCTCATCTCCTACGAAGTCCTCCGCGTGATCTGGTGGCTGCTGCTCGGCGTCCTGCTGATCGGCTTCGCCATCATGGACGGCTTCGACCTCGGCACGGCAACGCTTCTGCCTTTCGTCGCCAAGGGCGACACCGAACGCCGCATCGTCGTCAACACGGTCGGCCCGGTCTGGGAAGGCAACCAGGTCTGGCTCATCCTCGGCGGCGGCGCGATCTTCGCCGCCTGGCCGGCAATCTACGCCGTATCCTTCTCGGGCTTCTACCTGGCGATGTTCGCGATCCTGTTCGCGCTCATCCTGCGCCCGGTCGGCTTCAAGTATCGCTCCAAGCGCGAAAGCGCCACCTGGCGCAATACCTGGGACTGGATGCTGTTCATCGGCGGCTTCGTGCCGACGCTGATCTTCGGCGTGGCGCTCGGCAATGTGCTGCAGGGCGTTCCCTTCCGGCTCGATGACGACCTTCGCATCTTCTACGACGGTTCGTTCTTCGGCCTTTTGAACCCCTTCGCGCTGCTGGCAGGCCTCGTCTGCGTCGCCATGCTCGTCATGCACGGCGCGGCCTACCTGTCGACGAAAACCGAAGGCCCGATCAACGACCGCGCCCGCGCCTATGGCTCGGTCTCCGCGATCGCGCTGATCGTGCTGTTCGCGCTCGCCGGTGTCTGGCTCTATTACGGCATTGACGGCTACGCCTATACCGGCGCCGTTGATGCGGCAGGGCCTTCGAACCCGCTCCTCAACGACGTTGCCCGTGAACAGGGCGCCTGGTTCGTCAACTACGGACGCTATCCGTGGATGATGCTGGCGCCCGCGCTCGGCTTCCTCGGCGCGATCGGCGCCTTCATCGGTCTGAAGGGCAACAAGCCGGCGCTTGCCATGCTGTCGTCCGCGGCGTCGGTCTTCGGTGTCGTCGCAACGCCCGGCGTGGCGATGTTCCCCTTCATCCTGCCGTCGTCGGAGCAGCCCGCTGCAAGCCTGACGGCCTGGGATTCATCGTCGAGCCACCTGACGCTGTTCATCATGCTGATCTGTGCCCTCATTTTCGTGCCGCTCATCCTCGCCTACACGTCGTGGGTCTTCCACATCATGTGGGGCAAGGTGACCGACAAGGACATCAACGGCGGCGGACACGCCTACTGATCGCCGAGGCAGGGCCGCGTCTCTTGAACGGCGCGGCCCGCCCCACCGAAACACAAGGAGTTTCAAATGTGGTATTTCGCTTGGATCCTCGGTCTGCCGCTTGCAGCACTGTTCGCAGTGCTCAACGCCATGTGGTACGAGCTGATGGATGATCGCGCCAAGGAGCGCCAGAGCCAGAAACAGGGCTGACACGCCTCAGCCTCAAATCAAGAAAGCCCGGGTCTGCCAAGCGCAGGCCCGGGCTTTTGGTTTCAGCCGTCCTTGATATCAGTTCATCAGCCGCGAAGCCGGGCCGATCGAGCGATTGATGACGGGGAGGATTTCCCGTTCATAGGAGGTAGAATCGATCGGGCCGACCTTCTTGAAAATGATCGTGCCGTCGGGCCCGACGACAAAGGTTTCGGGAATGCCGTAGACGCCCCAGTCGATGGCAGCGGCCCCGCTCCGGTCGACGCCGATCGCGGCGTAAGGATTGCCGAGTTGGCCGAGAAACCGCAACGCATTGTCCGGGTTGTCCTTGTAGTTGACGCCGACGACGTTGATCGCCGGGTCTTCGGCAAGCTTCATCAGAAACGGATGTTCCTGCCGGCAGGGCACGCACCAGGAGGCGAACACGTTGACGAGGGTGAACTTGCCGGCAATCTCCGCGTCGGTGAGCGCCGGGCGGTTGCTGCCCTCAAGCGGCGGCAGATCAAGCGCGGGGGCTTTCTTGCCAATGAGCACAGACGGGATCTCCTGGGGGTCGCGTCCGGACAGTATCTGCCAGCCGAAGACGGCAAAAAGAGCCGCGACCACGATCAGCGGCACGGCCGCCGCCAGATAGCGCCGTCTGCCCGCGCCCTGCATAGCCTCTTCTTCTTTGCTCATGCGCCCGTACCTGCGCCGCGCCGTCTTGCGCCGGCCTTCTCGAGGGCCGCAAGTTCGCGCCTGCGGGCCCGGCCATCCAGAACCAGCCAGGCGACGAGCCCGGCAAAGACGACCGCCGTCGCGCCATAGGCCGCGGCTATGAAGAAGAAGTGACTCATTCCTGCTCCTTCGGCTGCGGACGCGCCGCGGCCTCCGCCCGGCTCGCCGCGATCCGGCGCATGGCGGCGACACGGCGGCGATAGATCTCGTTGCGCATGGCGGCAAGGTGCATGGAGAAGAAGGCGAAAGTATAGGCCAGCGCCATGACGGCGAGCGGCCACAGGAAAACGGGATCGATCGTCGGCCCGTCGAGCCGGATCACGCTTGCCGGCTGATGCAGCGTATTCCACCAGTCGACGGAGAATTTGATGATCGGAATATTGATGACGCCGATGAGAATCAGAATGGCCGATAGCCGGGCCGCGCGCTGCGGTTCGTCGACGGCGCGGTTCAGCGCGATGATGCCGAGATACATGAGAAAAAGGATGAAGACCGAGGTAAGCCGCGCGTCCCACACCCACCACGCGCCCCACATGGGCTTGCCCCAGAGCGAACCGGTCAGAAGCGCCAGAAAGGTGAAAGCCGCGCCAATGGGGGCTGCGGCCTTGTGGGCGACATCGGCCAGCGGATGGCGCCAGACGAGCGTGCCGAGCGCCGCGATCGCCATGACCATATAGCACATCATCGAAAGCCAGGCGGCGGGCACATGGATGTACATGATCCGCACCGTGTTGCCCTGCTGGTAATCGGCTTCGGAGGTTAAGGAGAAAAAAAGCCCGACGGCGAACAGGACGAGCGTGATCGCGATCATGAACGGCAGGACGCGGCCGACGAGCGTGAGGAACCGCGTCGGGTTTGCAAGTCCCGCAATCAATCCCGTCTTTGGCTTCATCTCGTTCAAATCCGTCCTCCGCATTCCCTAAAGGGTTTCGCTCAATCATCGCCCTGACGCAAGGCCAGGCTGGCTGCGAGCGGACCGACGACGGCAAAAAAAAGCGTGAGCGCGACAAGAATGAGAAAGGGCGGCAGGAAGGCCTCGATCTCCGATGTCGCCGCATAGCTTGCGCCGACGCCGAAGATCAGCACGGGGATGGCGAGCGGCAGGATCAGGATCGGCACCAGAAGCCCGCCGCGCGGCAGCGAGACGGCAATCGCAGCCCCCGCCGCGCCGATGAAGGTGATGGCGGGCGAGCCGGCAAGCAGCGTGATGAAGGCAGCGCCAAGGCCTGCCGGGCCGACATTCATCAAAAGCCCCATGACGGGCGAAAGGATGACGAGCGGCAGCACATAGGCGGTCCAGTGGGCCAGGCATTTGACCAGCACGATCAGCACCAGCGGCTCGTCCTGCATCTTCAGAAGGTCGAGCGAGCCGTCGTCCCGCTCGGCGCGAAACAGCCGGTCGAGCCCGATCAGCGTCGACAGGAGCACCGCGATCCAGACCATGGCCGGGCCGATGCGCGCAAGCAGCGCCAGATCGGGGCCAACGCCGAACGGCACCGTCGCTACCACGCAGAGAAAGAACAGGAGCCCGACCAGCGCGCCGCCGCCGGCTCGCAAGGAAAGGATCACATCGCGGCGGAAAAGCGCGCCCATGGTCTAGAACGCCTCCGCCATGAAAGGGTCTGCGACAAGGCGCGTGGGGCCGGTGAACTCCATCGCCTCGGCGGCCTCAAGGCCGAGCGGCTCATGGGTTGCGGCAATGATGATGCCGCCGTCGCCAAGGTGCCTGTTCATCAGTCTGGCGACCGTCTCCCTGGCAGCCTTGTCGAGGGCGGCCGTCGGCTCGTCCAGCAACCAGACCGGGCGATAGACAACCAGAAGACGGGCGAAGGCGATGCGGCGCTTCTGGCCCGCCGAGAGGTATGCAAAGGGAAGATCGAGCACGCCTTCAAGGCCGACAGCCTCGGCGGCCTCCTCCGGGCCCAAGCCCGCGCTCCCTTCAAAATCCCCCAGAATCCGTTTCCAGACGGCCAGATTTTCACGCGCGGTCAACTCCGGCTTCATGGCGTTCTGGTGCGCGAGATAATGGGCGGCAAAGGCGAGCGACACTGCGTTTTCGTCATCGCCGATGAAATGAGCATGGCCGTCGGCCTTTCCGGCAAGACCCAGAAGCGCGCGCAATGCCGTCGATTTGCCCGCGCCGTTTGCCCCGGTGAAGACCATGCTCTGGCCGGCGGACAGCGTAAGCGACAAATTGCTGAAAATCAGCATGTCGCCCCGGCTGACCGAAAGGCCTGCAGCCTCTATGCGCAAAGCCATCTGCTCCCCTTCGCCGGACACGGCAGCCCGCATAACTTGCCGGTTGCTAAAAAAAATTTAAATTTCAACCATTGTTTATCTGGCACCTTTCTTAGAAATTATCTATACAATGCGCAACCACGCCAGCGGCCGGCGTGAAACACATCCTTGTGCCGAACTTGAGGTCTTTCGGCCTCACGTGCGGACAGCGGAAATGGTCGCACCCGCATCCTGATGTCGTAAGTACATAGGCGTTCGCACGGCTAGTCTTGGCCAATCAGAATGAGCGGGGTTTTATCCGTGGCTAAATCACTCGACAGTTTTGAATGTCGTTCCACACTCGACGTGGACGGCAAAGAGTATGTTTACTACAGCCTGCCAAAGGCTGAAGCGAACGGGCTCGAAGGCGTCTCGAAGCTTCCCTTCTCCATGAAGGTGCTTCTCGAAAATCTTCTGCGCAACGAAGACGGCCGCTCGGTCACCAAAGACGACATTCTTGCTGTCGCCAAGTGGCTTAACGACAAGGGCACGGCCGGCGCCGAGATCGCCTACCGCCCGGCCCGCGTGCTGATGCAGGACTTCACCGGCGTTCCCGCCGTCGTCGATCTCGCCGCCATGCGCGACGGCATCGTCAATCTCGGCGGCGATCCGGAAAAGATCAATCCGCTGGTGCCCGTCGACCTCGTCATCGACCACTCCGTCATCGTCGACGAATTCGGCACGCCGCAGGCTTTCGCCCACAATGTCGAATATGAATACAAGCGCAACGGCGAGCGCTACCGCTTCCTGAAATGGGGCCAGCAGGCGTTCAAGAATTTCCGCGTTGTTCCCCCCGGCACCGGCATCTGTCACCAGGTGAACCTCGAATATCTCGGCCAGACCGTCTGGACCAAGGAAGAGGATGGCGCCGAGATCGCCTATCCCGACACCTGCGTCGGCACCGACAGCCACACCACGATGATCAACGGTCTCGGCGTTCTCGGCTGGGGCGTTGGCGGTATTGAAGCCGAAGCGGCCATGCTCGGCCAGCCGGTCTCGATGTTGCTGCCGGAAGTCATCGGCTTCAAGCTGACGGGCGAGCTCAAGGAAGGCGTCACCGCCACCGACCTCGTGCTGACCGTCGTGCAGATGCTGCGCAAGAAGGGCGTCGTCTCCAAGTTCGTCGAGTTCTACGGCGCCGGCCTTGATTCGATGACGCTCGCCGACCGCGCCACCATCGGCAATATGGGCCCGGAATACGGCGCGACCTGCGGCTTCTTCCCGGTCGACTTCGAAACGCTCCGCTACCTCGATATGTCTGGCCGCACCAGGGAGCGCATCGCGCTGGTCGATGCCTACACCAAGGCGCAGGGCATGTACCGCGAATCGGGCGGCGAGGATCCGGTCTTCACAGACACGCTGGAACTCGACCTCGGCGACGTCGTTCCGTCCATGGCCGGCCCGAAGCGCCCGGAAGGCCGCATCGCGCTCGAAAACATCGCCTCCGGCTTTTCCGAAGCCATGGTCGACATGTACAAGAAGGACAAGGGCGAGATCGACAAGCGCTATGCCGTGGAAGGCACCGATTACGATCTCGGCCATGGCGATGTCGCGATCGCCGCGATCACATCCTGCACCAACACCTCCAACCCCTCGGTGCTGATCGCCGCCGGGCTGCTTGCCCGCAACGCCGTCGCCAAGGGCCTGAAGACCAAGCCCTGGGTCAAGACCTCGCTCGCGCCCGGATCGCAGGTTGTCGCCGAATACCTGGAAAAGGCCGGTCTGCAGGATGACCTCGACGCGCTCGGCTTCAACCTTGTCGGCTTCGGCTGCACCACCTGCATCGGCAATTCCGGTCCGCTGCCGGCCCCGGTCTCGAAGACCATCAACGACAAGGGCCTGATTGCCGCCGGCGTTCTGTCCGGTAACCGCAACTTCGAAGGCCGCATCTCGCCGGACGTTCAGGCCAACTATCTGGCCTCCCCGCCGCTGGTTGTCGCCCATGCGCTGGCCGGCACGGTGAGGAAGGACCTGACCACCGAGCCGCTCGGCCAGGACAAGGACGGCAACCCGGTCTACCTCAAGGACATCTGGCCGTCCTCGAAGGAGGTGCAGGAGACGATCGAGAAATACGTCACCCGCGAACTCTACGAGACCAAATATGCCGACGTCTTCAAGGGCGACGAGAACTGGCAGGCGGTACAGATCCCGGATGGTCAGACCTATGCCTGGGACGACGACTCGACCTATGTCCAGAACCCGCCCTACTTCGTCGGCATGGGTAAGACGCCAACGGCCGTTTCCGATATCAAGGATGCCCGCATTCTCGGCCTGTTCGGCGACAAGATCACCACCGACCACATCTCCCCGGCCGGTTCGATCAAGGCGCAATCGCCTGCCGGCGAATATCTGATGGGCCACGATGTGGCGGTTGCCGACTTCAACCAGTACGGCACGCGGCGCGGCAATCACGAAGTGATGATGCGCGGCACCTTCGCCAATATCCGGATCCGCAACCACATGCTCGGCCCGAACGGCAAGGAGGGTGGCTACACCATCCACTATCCGTCCAAGGAAGAGATGTCGATCTTCGACGCGGCGATGGAATACAAGAAGGAAGGCGTTCCGCTCGTCATCTTCGCCGGTGGCGAATATGGCAACGGCTCCTCGCGTGACTGGGCGGCCAAGGGCACCAACCTTCTCGGCGTGCGCGCCGTGATCGCCGAGAGCTACGAGCGTATCCACCGCTCCAACCTCGTCGGCATGGGCGTGATCCCGTTCACCTTCGAGGACGGCGCGACGTGGGAAAGCCTGGGCCTGAAGGGCGACGAGACCGTTTCGATCGAAGGTCTTGCCGACATCAAGCCGCGCGAGAAGAAGATCGCCAAGGTCACCTTCTCCGACGGCACGGTGAAGGAGGTTCCGATCCTCTGCCGCATCGATACGCTCGACGAGCTCACCTACGTCAACAATGGCGGCATCCTGCAGACGGTGCTGCGCGATCTGGCCGCCTGAGAAGGCCACAGCCATTGATGTGAGATTTGAAGCCGGGCGGCGCAAGCTGCCCGGTTTTTTGTGCCTGACCTTCCCTCCTCTGCGTGTCTTCCTCGTGCTTGACACGAGGATCCAGGGCGGTATGGGCAGGTTGTGTTGAGGCCAAACACCCTGTAACTCACCTCTCAAGCGCATTTTCAGGGAACCATCGAGCATGTCACCCATACCCTTCGCAGTCATCGGTTCGGGATGGCGGGCGTCTTTCTTTCTCAAGATCGCCGGAGTTCTTCCCGACCATTTCCGCGCCGTCGGCATCGTCTCAGGTCGGCCGGAGACCGAACGCAGGGCGCTGGCGGAGCGTTGGAACGTCGCGGTATTTGCTTCTGTCGACGCGCTTCTGGCGGCGACACGGCCCGAATTCGCTGTCGTTTCAGTGCGAAAGGACGAGATCGTCGAACGTATCTCGGAATTTGCCGCGCGCGATCTTCCCGTCCTCGCCGAAACCCCGGTCGCCCCCGATCATGAGGGATTGCGCGCGCTCCACGCACTGGTCGAGGCGGGCGCGAGGATCGAGGTGGCCGAGCAGTATTTCCTCCACCCGGTCATTTCGGCAATGCGGCGCCTGATCGCAGACGGGCTGATCGGAACGCCCGGCTACGCCCATGTCTCGATCATGCAGACTTATCACGGCATATCCGTCATGCGGAAACTGCTCGGCATCGGCTTTGAAAACGCGACTGTCACCGCCAGCAGTTTTTCGCTGCCCGTGGTCAAGGGGCCGGGCCGCTACGACCAGCCGGAACGCCTCGAGATCATCGAGGCCGACCAGACCATCGCCACCTTCGATTTCGGCGACAGGATCGGCATCTACGACTTTGCCGAGAGCCAGCACAGAAGCCGCATCCGCGCGCCGCGCATTACCGTGCGCGGCGAACGCGGCGAGATCACGCCGGAGCGTGCAACCTATCTGATCGACGAGCGCACGCCGATGTCTGTGGAACTTGCCCGCATGGACAAGGGGCATTTCACCAATTTCGAGGGCTATCACCATCACGGCGTCATGGCGGGCGGACGCTATGTCTACGAAAACCCCTTCCCCGGTCCGCACCTGACGGACGACGAGATCGCGGTCGCGACCTGCCTGCAGAACATGCGGCATTTCGTCGAAAGGGGCATTTCATCCTATAGCTTCGCCGAAGCCGCGCAGGATTGTTATCTTGCCGCGACGATGCAAAAGGCCGCCGCGGACAAGACGCCGGTGACGAGCGAGACGCAAGCCTGGCGCCGCGCCACCGTCTGAAGCCGCCAGACCGGGTTGCAAATCCTTCACACTTGAAACCGGAACGATGCGCGCGCCTTCGCGTTTTGCCGCCAAGGGACACATTGAGCGGAGCAAAGCGTGAGCAGCAACCAGGACGACGACCAAAACGCGCTGACCGGGATCACCCGCGAAGCGCTCGACCATTCCGACGGCGAGCGGGTTTCCGTTGACGACATGCTCACCACCTTCGGATCGGCCTCCTTCGTGCCGCTCCTGATCCTGCCGTCTCTGCTGGTGATGTCGCCGCTGGGCGGCGTGCCGGGGCTTTCATCACTCTTCGGCATCATGATCGTGCTGATCGCCGGCCAACGTCTGATCGGGCGGAAAAGCATCTGGCTTCCCGGCGTCATCCGCCGCCGTTCGATCGAAAGCGGCAAGGCTGCCAGGGCGATGGAGAAGATGCTGCCAGCGACCCGTTTCATCGATCGGCATTCGCGCCGGCGGCTTGCCTTTCTCTTCCGAGATCCGCTCGCCCTCATCCTGCCGCTGGCCTGCGTTCTGGCCGGCGCGTTCATGCCGGTTCTCGAACTCGTCCCCTTCGCTTCCGCCTTTCTCGGGCTTGCTGTCATGCTGGTTGCCTATGCGATGCTAAGCCGCGACGGTTTGTTCGCGCTCCTGGCGCTGGTACCGATCGCAGCGGCTCTCTGGACGGGAAAGACCGTCATCTTTTGATTACATGTTTTTTCACCCCATCGTGACTTTCGGTTGAAGGGCGATGAGGCTAGATTGACGCCATGCTTGACAAGCGCCGGCTGATAGTGGCCGCGCGATCCCTTTAACCGGTGAAGGTTCCTGCCGTGCTGAAGCAGACGATCATATCGGCCGCCTTTATTGCGGCTTTCGCCTTCTCCACGGCCGAGGCGGGCAAGATCCAGAACCCGCTCGGCGTTCTCGAGCTGTTCACCTCGCAAGGTTGCTCGTCCTGCCCGCCGGCCGACAGGGCAGCAGCCGAGATCGCCGGTCAAGGGGACATCATCGTCCTGAGCTTTCACGTCGATTACTGGAACTATCTCGGCTGGACGGACACGATGAGCAGCCGTCAAAACACCGAACGGCAATATGCCTATGGCGAAGCCATGGGCCGCAGCGGGGTCTACACCCCGCAGGCGATCCTCAACGGCCGCGAGCAGATGATCGGCACCAGCAGGGCCGACCTCAACGACAGCCTCGAAACGCTTGCCGCCAAAGGAGACGGCCTCAACGTGCCGGTTTCCACGCAAATGCACGGCGACGAGGTGCTGATCGATATCGGCGCGGGCTCCGGCAAGGCGGACGTCCTCGTCGTCTATCTCAAGGGCGAGGAAGAGGTCGCCATCAAGGAAGGCGAGAACAAGGGCAAGACGATCACCTACCGCAACATCGTCACCGATGTGCAAACGGTGGGCATGTGGCACGGTTCGCCGACCAGGATCACCCTCCCCGCCCGCGTTCTCGACGCGCGCGAGAGCGATGGCTGCGCCATTCTCCTGCAATCGACCGACAGGGCGGGCAATCCCGGCCCGATCCTCGGCGCCACGCTGATCACCACCCGCTGAAGCGCCTGCCGAACGGGATTTTCGGCGCCCCAACGCCGGGTTTGCCCGAGGAATTAACAACTTCTTTACCATGTTCGGCGAAAGCTATGGTCAGGACCCATGATGCGGTCTTGCGTGCGTAAAGGGGACAGCTTGCTTGATGCGCCGCAGGAACCGCCAACCGGAGCGGGCGAAAACCATGGCGCAAACGCGGATGACCCAGGACGCAACGGGCGGCAGGCCCTCCCTCGATGCGCTCAACCGCACGATCGAAGGGCTCGAGTCGCGCCTCAGCGATCTGATGGAAGCGCGCCCCTCGCCGCAGCGTCCCACCCCGCGCCGCTTTCCAGACCCCCAACAGGAGCGGTTCCCGCGCGAGCGCTCAGCCATGCCCAACCCCGGCTCCGCCCGCGTCGATGCCGAACTGCGCGAGATCGGCCGCACGCTGAAAGACTTGCGCGCCAGCGTGCGCGAGGACTTCTCCGCAAGCCTGCGCGACGAGCTTACCGGGCTGCACACCATGCTCAGCCATCTCGACCGGCAGACCGATACGCGCGATCTCGACGAGGAAACCCGCGGTGAGTTGATCCGCATTTCCGAGGCCGTGGACTGGCTGGTTGCCAATGCGGCGGCTGACGACGACAGCCGGCTGATGGCCGAGTTCGACCATCTGCAATCGCTTCTGCGCGGCCTTGCCGACGCCAAGAGCATCACCCGGCTGGAGAACCGGTTCGAAAACATCGAACGCCAGCTTGCCCCCTTCGATGCCGGCCGGCTCGATGCCGAACTGGCAGCCCTTGCGCGCGGCATCGATGACCTCCGCCGCCAGGCTGACGACGATGACAGCGCCCGCAGCCTCGAGGATATCGAGCACCGCCTGTCGTCGCTGGCCCAGGCCATGGAGATGCTGTGCACCCGCTTTCCTGCCGTCGGCAAGAAGCTCGACGGGCAGATCGGCGCAATCGAACGGCGGATCGACGACATCAACCGCAACCTCGAAAACCTCGGACGCCGGCAGGCCGAACCCGTCCGCGATGCCGCAATCGAACGGCTCGAGGGGCGACTGTCCGAACTTGCGAGCGCGGTTACCGCCGTCGACTGGCAGATGCGCGACCAGGGCGCCAAACAGGCAACGCTTCTGGAAAACCTCGACGGCATGGCCCGTCGTTTCGAAGGCCATCGCGGCGATGACGGACATCTGAAGCTCGAGGCGCGCATCGAGAAGCTCGCCGCCGCCGTGGAACGGATCGGCCCGGGAGTGGACCGCCACGCCCTCGGCAAGGCCGTTGCCGATCTTTCCGACAAGATCGGCGGGATCGACGTGGACGGCGCGGTGCGCAGGCTTTCCGAGAAGATCGAAGCCACCGCGTCCGCCGGCTTCGGAGAGGATGACCGGCGTGAGTTGAAGACACAGCTGGACCGGCTGGCAGGCCTCGTCGCCGACAGCGCGCTGGAGCCGCGCGCGCTCGAAGACGTCGTCAGCCGCATCAACGAGCGGATCGGACGCATCGACGTTCAGGGCAGCGAGCGCCGCCTTGCCGCCAAACTGGATTCGCTGAGCCTTTCCGCCAAGGGCGATGATGACCGGGCAGCGCTTCGCGACGATATCAGACGGCTTGCCGGCCTCATCGAAAACGGCCGGCGCGGCATCGAGCCGGCGGCCCTCGATCAGGCCGTGGCGAAGATCAACGACAACATTTCCCGCATCGATCTCGCCGGCGCCGAGCGCAGGCTCTCCTCCCAGATTGCCGCCATGCCGGCGCGCGCAAGCGAGCCCGCCGGCAAGACCGCATCCCTGGACACGGAAGCTTTCGAAAGGCGCCTTGCCGCCCGCATCGACGCGCTCGACCTCTCCGGCACCGAGGAGCGCCTCACGCGCCGGATCGCCGCGCTTGAAAACGACGGCGCGGAGGACCGGCTCAGCGCCCAGCTCTCCGCCCTTGCCAGCCGTTTCGACGAAAGCCGGCGCGACACCGGCGCGCCCGCGCTTTCCAAACTCGAACGCCAGATCGCCGAACTGACCACGCTCGTCAGCCGGCCGGATCCGAAACTGCCGCTGGCCGAGCTTGAGGACCGCATCGGCGCGCGCATCGAGAGCCTGACGGCCAGCAATGACGATTATCTCATCGAGGCGGCGCAACATGCCGCCGAGGAGGCGTTGAAGACGTTCGAGGCCCGCCGCAAGGGCGAGGCCGACGAACATATCGCCGTCATCAAGGCGCTGGCCGCCGACATGAGAAACCTCCATAAGGCCGGCCGCGACAACGAGGGCGCCGCGTCCCTGCATGAAACGCTGAAGACGATCGCGGGCAGGCTCGACACGCTGAACGTCGATGATGACGACAAGGCGCCGACCGGTGAGCGGAGGCGCGCGGAGCCCGGCCCTTTCGTCGCGACAGCGGCGACCGCCGCACCGGAAGCGAAACGCGACGCTGAGGAAACAGTCCGGGAAGAGCGGCAACCGCCACGCTTCGAGACCCGGTTTGCAGCGCCGGCAGCAAGGCCCGCCCCTGCCCCCGAGGTCAGGACCGACGACACGGCCAGCAACGATGTGCTCGACATCCTCTCGCGCGTGCGCGCCGGACAGAAGTCCGAAGGCCCGGTGCTGCCGGTCCATGACCGGCCGGTGGCCAAGACCGAATACAAGAAGCGCGATCCCGGCAAGCCCGCAGGCCCGCGCAACCAGCGCTTATCCGCCATCGGCCCGCAGGGCGACCTGATTGCCGCGGCGCGCCGTGCCGCCCGTTCGGCGCTCGCCAACGCCGAGGACATGACGCCCTCGGTTACGACCAAGGGAGACAGGCACGCGAAGGACGGCGATAGCGGCAATGGCGACAATGACGACAGGGCCGCCGGCGACGGCTTCTCGCGCAGGCCCGTCTACCTTGCCGCCGGCGCCATTCTGCTGGCCATCGTCGCCTACCCCTTCCTCACCGATTTCGGGCGCGATCGGGAAACCATCATGGAGGCGGTCAAGACCTTCGAGAACAACCCGCCGAGCCTTGCCGCGCCTGCGCGCACGCCGGCAGACCAGGCGATTCCGCAGACCCCGGCAACCCGCAACGTCGCGGCCGCCCCCTCCCTGCGCGCGCCCGAGCGCGGCGCGGTCAAGACCAACTTTGCCGCCGAGGCCCGCGAGATTGCCGCCGCACCCGCCGCCGACGCCTTCCGCATGATCGAGGCCGACAACACGCTCGTAACCGGCAGCATCAAGCCGGATGCACCCGTCGCCGCGACGGCCGGCAGTTCCGGGTCGGCGCCGCGGGGGGCGCCCGCCGAGCCGCCCGTTGCCGCCGCCCCGCCGGCTGCCAAGCCGCGCGAAATGGAAGCACCGGTCGAAACCGCGTCGGTCACCACCGAGGATGTGCTCGACATGCTGGCCGCGCCGTCGGCCGCACGCGAGGCGTCGTCCGTGCCCTCGACGCCGGTCCGCAAAGACCCGCAGGCAGCAGCACGGAAGACGCCGGCCGCTGCCGTCAGCAATTCGCCGCCGCCCGAGGCAAGCGGAAAGAGCGAGGCGCTGACCGCGCAGCGACCGAAGGAACCAGCACCGCTCGACATTACCGTTCCCAAAACCATAAAGCCGGTCGCACTCGCCGATGCGGCGCGGAACGGCAATCCGGACGCGCTTTACGAGATCGGCATGCGCTACCAGGAAGGCCTTGGTCTCAAGCGCGATCCGGCCGAAGCGGCCGCCTGGTTCGACGAAGCCGCCGAACGCGGTTCCGCGCCTGCCGCCTTCCAGCTCGGCAGCCTCTATGAAAAGGGCATCGGCGTCGACCAGGATGCAGCGAAGGCGATCACGCTCTACCGCTCGGCCGCCCGGGCCGGCAATGTCAGCGCCATGCACAACCTCGCCGTCATGCTCGCAAACGGCGCCGGCAGCGGCAAACCCGACTTCGCCGAAGCCGCGAAATGGTTCAGGGAAGCCGCCGAGCACGGCGTCGCCGACAGCCAGTTCAATCTCGCCATCCTGCATGCGCGCGGCGCCGGCGTCGATGCCGATCTCGCCCAGTCCTACAAATGGTTTGCGATCGCCGCGGCCGGCGGCGACGAGGAAGCCGCCAAACGGCGCAACGAAGTGGCCGAGGCCCTGTCCGACGCCGATCTCAACCGCGGCCGGAAGCTCGCAGCGGACTGGGAAGCCAGGGAGCCTCTCCCGGCCGCCAATACAGTGACCGCGCCGCCCGAATGGCTGCCGCAGGAAAAGATCGCAAGCGCGCCCGACAAGCAGGCGATCATCCGCGACATCCAGTCGATCCTCAATGAACGCGGATATGACGCCGGTCCCGAAGACGGACTTCTCGGCGCAAAGACCGATTCCGCGATCAAGGCCTTCCAGACGAAAAACGGCCTTGAGCCAAACGGCGCGATCACGCCCGCTCTGGTGGAGACATTGCTCAACAGCAACAGCGTCTGAGAAGAATAAGCGGATCGCAACCGTTTGAATTGACACAAGCGACATCAAGTCGCAGAAAGAAACCGGACCTTAAACAGGCTGGACGAGACCCGTCCGGCCCTTCCGCTATTGGGGAAACGCGTGTCGATTTACCTGCCGATTGCCGAACTTTCGGTGAATATCTTCGTCATTCTCGGCATGGGCGCGGCAGTCGGTTTCCTCTCTGGCATGTTCGGCGTCGGCGGCGGTTTCCTGATCACGCCGCTCCTGATCTTCTACCATATTCCCCCGGTCGTCGCCGTTGCCACCGGAGCGAGCCAGGTGGTCGCTTCTTCGGTCTCGGGCACACTCACCCATTTCAGGCGCGGCACGCTCGACATGAAGCTCGGGACGGTGCTTCTGACCGGCGGTCTCGTGGGCGCGACGATCGGCGTATGGCTGTTTTCGCTTCTGCGCGACCTCGGCCAACTCGATCTGGTGATCTCGATCCTCTATGTCGTGCTGTTGAGCTCGATCGGCGGGCTGATGCTGGTGGAAAGCATCAGGGCGATCCGCCGCAGCGCCAGCCAGAAGCCGGTTTCCTTCCGCAAGCCCGGCCAGCACAACTGGGTCCACCGCCTGCCTTTCAAGATGCGCTTCAAGAAGTCGAAGCTCTATCTGAGCGTCATTCCGGTGTTCCTGCTCGGCGGCACGATCGGCGTGCTCACCTCCTCGCTCGGCATCGGCGGCGGCTTCATCATGGTGCCGGCGATGATTTATCTCCTGCGCATCCCGACCAATATCGTCGTCGGCACGTCACTGTTCCAGATCATCTTCGTCTCCGCCTACACGACCGTGGTTCAGGCCGTGACCAATTATGCGGTCGATATCGTGCTCGCGACGATCCTGATGCTCTCGAGCGTCATCGGCGCGCAATACGGCGTCCGCGTCGGCCAGAAGCTGAAGGGCGAACAGTTGCGGGCGCTGCTCGCGCTGCTCATCCTGGCCGTCGGCGTGCGCCTTGCCTTCGGTCTGGTCGCAACGCCGACCGACCTGTTCTCCGTCGTCTTCGAGGGAGCGCCGGAATGATGAGAAAGCTGCTGACCCTCTTCGCCCTCGTTCTTGCGCCCGCCCTTTCCGCCGCGCAGGAACAGGCGCCCGTCATCCAGCAGGAAACGCTGGAGATCGGCACATCGACCAACGAGATCGCCATCACCTCGGACTTTTCCGGCGCCGACCTCACCGTGTTCGGCGCGATCAACGATGCCGATCCGATCCTTCTGTCAAAGGGCGGTTATGACATCGTCGTGATCCTCGAAGGCCCGAAGGCGGAGGCCGACGTGCGCCGCAAGGAGCGGGTCTTCGGCATCTGGATCAACCGCCAGACCATTTCTTTCGAGCATGTACCGCGCTCCTATTCGATCTCCAGCACGCGCCCGCTGGAAGACGTCACCTCGCCGCAGGAACTGAATTCGGGCGGCATCGGCGTCACGCATCTGCGAATATCGCCGGTCGGCTATTTCGGCGATGCCAGCGATGTCGCGACCTTCCGCCAGGCGATGCTCCGGCTGAACGCGGCCGACGGGCTTTACGATACCGAGGATGACGGCGTGAAATTCGTCTCCAACAGCCTGTTTCGCGCGAGCCTGAGGCTGCCGGTGAACATTCCCGAAGGCACCCACACCGTGCAGGCTTATCTGTTCAAGGAAGGACGCCAGATCTCAACACAGAACCTGCCGCTCAATGTGGTCAAGACCGGGCTCGAGGCCCAGCTCACCACCGCCGCCCACGAGTATCCGCTGTTCTACGGCCTCGGCGCGGTGTTCATTGCGCTGTTTTCCGGCTGGTTCGCAAGCGTCATTTTCAGGAAGAACTGAGATCCTCAAGCAGCCGCCCGAGCGTGCTTTCGCCAAGCCTCGCCATGGCCGGCGCGGTGCGGCGGTAATACCAGACAAGCCCCATCGCCTGCTGGAATGCCCAGGCCGCCCCGCGTTGCCATTCGGCATCGTCACAGCCCAGATGGCGGCGCAACAGCATCCGCCGTTCACGATCGAGCATATACCAGCCTGCCACGAGATCGAGCGCGGGATCGGCCGGACCGAACCCGCCGCCGTCGAGCACCCCGAAAAGCCGGCCGTACCTGACCAGAAGATTGCCCGGTATCAGATCCTTGTGGTTCATGACCAGCGTGGCGGCCGGCGGCAAGAGCCGAAACCGGTCCCAAAGGGCCCTCAGGCGTGCGACATCAAGCAGGCCGTCGCTCTTTTCGAAACAGACAGCCATCCAGTCATCATGGTCGGCAAGTCGTCCGCCCCTGCCTTTCCCGCCGAAAGGCCTGCCGCGGGTATCCGCCCGGCGGAAACCGGCGATCAAACGCGCGATATCCCGCGCGAATTCATCCGATGCGGCAAGTCCGTCAGGCGTCGCGACATCCCCCGCAATCCATGTCTGCACCGAAAATGGCAGCGGATAGCTCAGACCGGGACGGCCAAGACCGAGCGGTCGCGGTGACGGGACGGAGCAGTTTTCGGCGAGCTCACTCATCGCCTCGGCTTCGGCCAAAAGCAGAGCAGAACATTTCGCGGGGTCCATTGCCCGCCTGCGAAACCGAGCGGCCGCCCTGTCCCCGATGCGAAAGATCACGTTGTCGGTACCGGCCCCGGTGAGCGCCTCAACGGGCAGACCGCGAAAACGCGGGAACTGCGTTTCGATCAACCTCTTTGCAAGCGCTTCGTCGATGGGGACTTCATCGTCATGCATCATCGTGCAAGCGCTGCAAAGGGCAGCGCATAGACGCGGTCCGGCCCCAGCATGTGGACGGTGAGCGCCGCGCGGTCGAACAGGCCGGCAAAGGCCTTGTGGCGCAGATCGAGGCCGCCGCGCGCAGTTGCAAAGGCCGGCAGGATCAGCCGGTTGTCATCTGCGGCAAAACACGGACGACGGACGGACTTGCCCGGACGGGTGAGCGTGGCGGAGGGATGGAGATGACCGCAGATTTCCGCTTTTCCCCGTCGCGACGGCTCATGGCGAAAGGTCAGCCCCTCGCATGTCCATTCGTCGAACACCCGCCCCGGCAGGCCAAAAACGCCGTCGGGATCGTGATTGCCGTTGATCCAAACCCAATCACGGCCTGCGGCAAGCGCCGAAAGCGCCGCGCGGTGATCATCCGCCATCTCCCGCGCGCCCACGCGATCGTGAAAATTGTCGCCGAGCGAGACGACGCGGGCCGGACGGCAGCGGGCGATAACGGCAGCAAGAGCAGAGAGCGTGCGCGCCGTGTCGTAGGGCGGCACGAAAACGCCGCGCCGGGCATGCGCCGCGCCGCGTTCCAGATGCAGGTCGGAAACGACAAGCAAAGAGAGCGTGGGAAAGAACAGCGCGCCGGAGCAATCGAAAACGACCGGATGGCCGGCAAAGCGCGGCCCGCTGTCGTCGAAACGCTCGCTCTCCAGTGATGCTGTGCTCAAGTTCATGCGCCGGGTTTGTCCTGTCCTTCGTGAGCGTCTTCGCTTTCCGCCGCCTCAAGCGCCGCGGCGAGTTCATCGACGGCCTCGCGCAACACCGCCTCGCCGGCCCCGCCATTGACGCTTTCCCGACCGATTTCCAGAAGCACCGGCACGGCGAGCGGCGAGACGCGCTTCAGACGGTAATGCGTGAGATGGCCCTTGATTCGCTGCAGCATTGTGCCAAGGCGGGCGATATCCAGCAAGCCGGAAGCCGCATCCGCCCGCGTCGCCTGCAGCAGGATATGGTCCGGCTCGTGGCTCCTCAGGACGTCATAGATCAGATCGGCGGAAACCGTCATCTGCCGCCCGGTCTTCTCCTTGCCCGGATAGCGACGCTCGATCAGCCCGGCAATCGTCGCGCATGCGCGAAACGTGCGTTTGAGCATGTAGCTTTCATCGAGCCAGGCTTCGAGATCATCGCCCAGCATGTCCTCGTCAAACAGCGCCTTGAGGTCGAGCGCGCCGGAGGCCAACATTTCGCCGATATCCTTCAGGCCCCAGACGGCGAGCGAATAATCCGTGGACACGAAGCCGGTCGGCTGCGCGCCCGCCCGCTCCAGCCGCCGGGTTAAAAGCATGCCGAGCGTCTGGTGCGCGAGCCTGCCCTCGAAGGGATAGGCGACCATGTAGAAGCGGTTTTCCAGCGGAAAGGTTTCAACCAGGAGCTCGCCGCGCTTGGGCAGATGCGAATGCCTCTCCTGCAGCGAGAGCCATTCGCGCACGGACGCGGGCAGCGCCTTGCGCCGCTCTTCATCGTCCAGCATGGCGCGCACGCCGTCCGCCAGAAAGGTGGACAGCGGAAACTTGCCGCCGGCATAGGCCGGGATTTTCGGATCGCTGTCGAAGGCGGCGGACGCCATGCACTCGTTTTCCCGGATGCCCTCGAACCGCAGCACCTTGCCGGCGAACAGGAAGGTGTCGCCGGGCCTGAGCATCTCGATGAAATATTCCTCAACCTCGCCCAGCACCGCGCCGCCGCGCAAGGGCCCGCCGCGCTTTCCCGGCCGAACAAGTCTGATCTTCAGCATCGGCATCTCGACGATGGTGCCGAGGTTCAGCCGGTACTGGCGGGCAAAATCGGGATGCGTCAGGCGGTAGAGCCCGTCGGCGGTCTTTCTGATCTTGGCATAGCGTTCATAGGTTCTGAGCGCATAGCCGCCGGTGGCGACGAAATCGACCACGCGGAAAAAGGTCTCGCGGGCGAGCCCGTGATAGGGCAGCGCCGAGCGCACCTCGTCAAACAGCAGGTCCGGATCAAAGGGTCCGGCGCAGGCCATGCCGAGCACGTGCTGGGCCAGCACATCGAGCGCGCCATCGCCGATCGGCGGACTATCCTGCGCGCCGACATAATTGGCATCGAGCGCTGCCTGACACTCCATCACCTCGAACCGATTGGCGGGCACCAGAATGGCGCGACTCGGCTCGTCCATGCGGTGATTGGCGCGGCCGATGCGCTGGGCAAGGCGGCTTGCGCCCTTCGGCGCGCCGATATGCATCACAAGGTCGATATCGCCCCAGTCGATGCCGAGGTCGAGCGTCGAGGTGGCGACGACGGCGCAGAGCTTTCCGGCGGCCATCGCCGCTTCCACCTTGCGACGCTGGCCGACATCGAGCGAGCCGTGATGCAGCGCGATCGGCAGATTGTTGTCATTGATGCTCCAGAGCTCCTGGAACACGATCTCCGCCTGCGAGCGGGTGTTGACGAAGATCAGCGTCATCCTACGCCGCTTGAGCTCTTCGTAGATGTCGGGGGCGGCATAGCGCGCCGAGTGACCGGACCAGGGGATGCGCTGCGAGGCTTTCAAAATCGTGATTTCCGGCCGCGCGCCGCCGGCAACGGTGATCAGCCCGGCATGGGGCGGCTCCACCTCGCCGGTCTGGGCCACCAGCCAGCGCTGCAACTCCATCGGGTCGGAGACCGTGGCCGAAAGGCCGATCGCCGTCAGTTCCGGGCGCAGCCGCCTCAGCCGCGCAAGGCCAAGCGACAGGAGATGGCCGCGCTTGGAGGTCACCAGCGAATGCAGTTCATCGAAGATCACGAAGCGCAGGTCCTCGAAGAAGCGGTCGGCATCCTTGCCCGCCAGAAGCAGCGCGAGCTGTTCCGGCGTCGTCAGCAGGATATCCGGCGGCTTCATGCGCTGGCGCTGACGCTTGGCCTGCGGCGTGTCGCCGGTGCGGGTTTCCATGGTGATGGCAAGCCCGCTTTCGCTCACCGGACGTTCCAGATTGCGGGCGATATCGACGGCCAGCGCCTTCAGCGGCGAGATATAGAGCGTATGGACCCCGCGCGGGCGCGTTCCGGGCTTCAGCGGGCCTCGGGCGTCAAGATCGGCAAGGGAGGGCAGGAAACCGGCGAGCGTCTTGCCCGCCCCGGTCGGCGCGATCAGCAGCATGTCCTCGCCGGCGCCGGCGCGGGCCAGCAGGCCAAGCTGGTGCGGCCGCGGCCGCCAGCCATTGGCGGAAAACCAGCGGCGAAAGCGCTCTGGCAGCAGAGATGTTTCCGTTTCGTTCATGAGGCCAGGTTTACAGCAAACAGGCTTCGGGGAAAGGCTTTTCTACATCGCGATATAGCGGTCGCGGCGATGGTTGAAGGAGAGGATAAGGTTGATGACCAGAGCGCCGGCAACCGAACAGGCGATGATGAAGGGCGTCGCCACGAAGAAGGACAGCACCAGCACCAAGCAATCGAGGCCAAGCTGGACATAGCCGGCCTTGAAGCCGAAGCGATCCTGCAGGAACAGCGCCAGAATGCCGAAGCCGCCGAGACTGGCGCTGTGGCGAAAGAAAATCAGAAGCGCGGTCCCGACCAGCGCGCCGCCGAAGAGGCCGGCGGCCAGCGGGTGGGTCTCGCCGATCGTCAGAAATTGCGGGATGATGCCGGTCAGCGCCGAGGTCAGTCCGACGGCGATGAAGGTTTTCAGCGTGAAGGCAAGGCCAAGCCGTTTCCAGGCGAAATAATAAAACGGCAGGTTGACCGCGAAAAAGGCAAGCCCGAAGCCGATACCGGTCGAATAGACCAGAAGAAAGGCAAGCCCCGCCGTGCCGCCGGTCAACAATCCGCCGGCCTTGAGCACGAGGACGCCGAGCGAAGCCAGCATGGCGCCCGTGACAATGCCCTGGAGATCCTCCAGCGCCGAATGATTTTCGGTGGTGGAGTTGAGGATATTCCTGAGAAACCTGTTTTCTGACACGTGGCGACATTCCGGCTGGAAAAAAGGGCGCGAACAAGTGCATTCCCGACACGACAAGCCCGGGGCGCGGCCCCGGCCTCTTCTTCAACCAAAACCGCGCTTTCGTCAAATCCTCAAACGACGTCATCCTGGTTGACGCGGCCGCCCTCGCCTTCCCAGTTGAGGATGCGGCGGGTTTCGCTCTCGGTGAACTTCAGCCGGATGCCGACTCCGCCTTCCTTGTCTTCCGGCAGGAAAACGACGCCGAGCGCCTCGAGCGTCACCTTCAGCTTGTCGCGGCTGGCCTCGCCGAAATCGGCCCTGCCGTTTTCGAATTCGGCGATCTTGTCTTCGGCAAGACCGCTCTCATGGGCAAGCGCCTCGCGATCGATATGGGCGAGGATGCGGGCAGCGTGACAGAGTTCCGGTGTCAGTGTCATGACAGGCCTCCTTGATGCGGTTTCTGAAATATGTCTTCAGAAACGCGTCACAACGGCATGATGTTCCGTTCGGCCAGAAACAGGATGCCGGGAACCGGCTCGCCGGCATCCTTGCGCAGGACCGTGCTGCGTTCCGCCTTCAAAGACAGGCCGGCCTGCGCAAGCAGCTTCCTGACATAGGCCGCGGAATGCGCATAGCGCAGCGAGGGAAGCAGAGTGAAATCGCTTCCCGGCTCCCCGGCCTCCACCGAAAACAGGAACAGCCCGCCCGGAGCGATAAGCGCAACGACGTTCTCCATCAGGCTTTCGAGACCGCCGAGATACATCAGCACGTCAGCAGCGATCACCAGATCGGCCCGCTGCTTTGCCAGGTCTTCGATGAAAAGTCCGCTTTCGCCCGGCGCCAGAAGCAGGTCGGCCTGTGCGAGAACGGCGTAAAGCCCCTTTTCCTCCGCCTTCTGCAGCATATTCTGCGACAGGTCGAAACCCTCAAGCCGGGCAACGCGGCGGGCAAACGCTTCGCCCGAAAGCCCCGTGCCACAGCCAAGATCGACAGCCAGCTCGAACCGGCGGTCGGCACCTTCCGTTTCGGCAAGAAGGGCTGCAAGGCGCTGAGGCGCGCTGTAATCCAGCCGCTCGGTCAGCGCCTCATCGAAATGCTCGGCATAGGAATCGAACAGCGCCTCCACATAGCGACCCGGCGGATGGGCGGGCGGACGGGCAGCACCCAGAACGGCCAGCTTCAGCCGCGCGGCGAAAATGTCGTCATCATCCAGTTTTTCAAGGATCTCCAGCGTCTCGATCGCGCGGTCGGTCTCGCCGGCATGTTCAAGATAGGCTGAGAGCATGGCAAGGCCGGCCGGCCAGCCGGGCGCAAGAGCGAGCGCCTGTTCCATCAGTTCGGCTGCGGCGGAAAATTCGCCCGCCTCATCCAGCATCCGCGCATAATCGGCGCGACGATCGGCGATCAGATCGCCGGAGGAGAAGAATAATATGTTCAAAGGGGTCGGGACCGGACTATTGGGCTGATCGCCAATGTCGCTTTTTCGCGCCAAAAGCAAGCGGAATCGCTGAGCGCCTCTTGCCTTCCCCGGCAGCGGTTTCCATCTTGATTGCGCCTCAATGTCGCCTTAAGGACGGGCCAGCAAAAGGACGCGCGCGATGAGCAATGAAGTAAACCGGTTTCTGGGCGGCACCGTTGTCGGCACGATCGTCAGGTTGCTGGTGGTGTCGCTGATCGTCGGTTTCATCCTGTCCGCGCTCAACATCCATCCGCTCGACCTCTGGTACGGCGTCATCGATTTCTTCGGCAATCTCTGGCGGCGCGGCTTTGCAGCGCTTGGCGAAATCGGTCACTATTTTGTGCTCGGCGCCATCATCGTCGTGCCCGTGTTCATCCTCATCCGCATTCTGAGCTATCGCCGTTGACCGTATCGAGCACCAGCCGCCGGGCCTTCGCGCTCGCCATCCTCGCAATCGGGCTTTCGGCCTGCAGCCTCTTCGGCGGCGGCGGCATGCCGCGCGGCGATGTCGATGCCACCGCAATGACGTCGACCTTCCTGCCATGGGTCAATGACCTGAGAGAAAGCCGCGGCCTTGCGCCCGTCAGCCCGTCCAGAGCCTGCAACGCCGTCGCCGTCGATCAGGCAAGCCGCATGGCCCTTGCCGACAGGATGAACCACCTCACCGGTCCGGAAAGCGTCGCCGCAAGGTTCAAGCGCAACGACCTGCCGCTGCCGGCGGCCGAGAACATCGCCATGCATCAGAAAACGCCCGAGCGCGCGTTTCAGGCCTGGGTGGCGTCACCCAAGCACCTTGAAAACATGCTGGGAAATTATTCCCACCTGGGCGTGGCAAAAGCCACGAGCCCGAGTTCCGGCAACACGCCCTTCTGGTCCATGTGCCTCAGCAGCTAGACTTAAAAGGACCTTGCCGCCCATTCATCGACGGCGGTATCGCGCAATTCGCGCACCGATGACGCACCGTCCGCCTCAAGCGCCTCCAGCATGGCGGCAAGGCTGTCCGCGATCAGCTGCGGCCCCTCATAGACCATGCCCGAATAGATCTGCACCAGATCCGCGCCGGCGCGGATCTTTTCAAGCGCGCGGGCGCCGGTCGAAACCCCGCCGACGCCGATGACCACCTTTTCCGGACCGAGACGCTGCCTGACGCGCGCCAGAAGCGCGGTCGAGCGCTCAAACAGCGGCGCGCCGGAAAGGCCGCCGCTTTCGCCCGCCAGTTTTGCGTCCGTCAGGCCGTCACGCGCAAGCGTGGTGTTGGAAACGATCACGCCGTCGAGCGTGCTTGCCGCGACCTCGGCGATAATATCGTCAAGCCCTGCCTCGGTCAGGTCCGGCGCAATCTTCAGGAACACCGGCAAACGGGTTTCCGCCTTCTCCCGCGCTCCGGCAATCGCATCGAGCAACTGCCTGAGCTGTTCGCGCGCCTGCAGGTCCCGGAGGCCCGGCGTATTGGGCGAGGATATGTTGACTGTCAGATAACCGGCAAGCGAGGCGAAACGGGCGATGCCCGCGACATAGTCGGCAATCCGGTCTTCGGACGTCTTGTTGGCGCCGATATTGACGCCGACGATTCCGCGCCGAGAACGGGCCTCAAGCCTTTCGGCAAGCGCTTCGTGACCGTCATTGTTGAAGCCCATGCGGTTGATCACCGCTTCGTCCTTCACCAGCCGGAAGAGCCGGGGCTTCGGATTTCCCGGCTGAGGGCGCGGCGTGACGGTGCCGACTTCGACATGGCCGAAGCCGAGCTTGACCAGGCCGTCGATCGCCTCGCCGTTCTTGTCGAGGCCGGCTGCAACGCCGAGCGGGTTGGCAAAGGACAGGCCTGCCGCGGAAACGGCAAGGCGGGGATCGGCGGCATGGCGCGCGCGCGGCAGAAGACCGGATGCGATGCCCTTGATGGTGAGCCCGTGGGCCACTTCCGGGTCGAGCATGAAGACGGCGTTGCGCGCGCCGCATTTGAACAGGTTGATCATGCGACAAGCCCGCTGAAATCATGGCCGCCGGCGCTTGTTTCGGGGATCGGCTTCTCCCAGAGCACGGCGGAAAAGGGAAGGACCGCATAAAGATGGGGAAACAGCGCGCCACCGCGCGACGGCTCGTATTTCAGTGCCGGCCCGAGCGCCTGCGGGTCGACCGCGACCAGCAGGAGGTCGCGCTGTCCGCCGAAATGACGGGCTGCGGTTTCCTCCACCTGTTCCGCCGTCGAAAAGTGGATAAACCCGTCGGAAAGATCGACGGGGGCTCCCCGATAGACGCCGGCGAGGCGTGCGGCCTGCCATTCTGGGCGCGCGACGATCTTGAATATCGGTTGCGACATGGGCATCGACTCCCGTGGCCTGGTTGCGGCACGGTTTGAACCAGTAAGGGGCAAAAGTCCATGACAATTGAGACCCGCCGCGTGAAAGCAACAGCAAATGCGGGCTTTTCCGCGTCGTTCCCGTTTTTTTTATTGATATCCGTTGCAAACACGCGATCATGGAGGAGACTTACGTCGTTTTGTTGCAGCATTGACGCGTTGCCTCTCTCGCGTGACAAGTGGCTCAGGTTGTGACATTGCCTTTGGGAGGAGGCAGGAAATGACCGGACAGACAATACTGATCGCCGATGATCACCCGTTGTTCCGCAGCGCCCTGAAACAGGCCATCAGCGGCATGGCGACCTATTACGCCGTTGTCGAGGCTGGCGATTTCGACGGCGTGCAGCTGGCCGCCCGGGAAAACCCCGAGGCGGACCTGCTGCTGCTCGATCTCGCCATGCCGGGGGTCAGCGGGCTTTCCGGCCTGATCACGCTGAAGGCGGAGTTTTCCAGCCTGCCGATCGTGGTGATTTCGGCAAGCGATGACGACGATACGATCCGCCGCTCGCTGGCGCTCGGCGCCTCCGGCTTCATCTCCAAATCCGCCGGCATCGATGAATTGCGCAACGGCATTCGCACCGTGCTTTCCGGCGAGATCTATACGCCGGAGAACTTCGAGGGCGGCGAGGAGACCGACCCCGACATCGCCGACATGCTGGAACGGCTGCAGACGCTCACCCCACAGCAGTCGCGCGTGCTGCGCATGTTGTGCGAGGGCCTTCTCAACAAGCAGATCGCCTACGAACTCGGCGTATCCGAGGCGACCGTGAAGGCGCATGTTTCGGCGATCCTCCTGAAGCTTAATGTCGACAGCCGCACCCAGGCGGTGATCCAGTTGGGCAAGGTCAATATGGCCATGGTCGCGTGACGCGCGACAAAGGATTTTATTCCTGTCATGGCTTTACGTCATGATAGGCCATGCGCTATAGTCCCGCCGTTATCAACGCGCCAACGTGGCCGGAGTGAACAGTCATGTCCAGCAGGCTTCGCCACAGCGCCATCTGGGACGCGATCGATGATCTGGCCGCGCGCCACAAGCTGACCCCTTCGGGCCTTGCGCGCAGGGCCGGGCTTGATCCGACCGCTTTCAACAAGTCCAAACGGCTTGGCAAGGACGGGCGTGAACGCTGGCCGTCGATGGAATCGATCGCCAAGGTGCTCGATGCGACGGGCAGCGATCTGACCGCCTTTCTCGACGCGGAAGCCGGCCGCGCGAACGATGGGGGCGCGCCGCCATCAGGCGCCTTCCCGCCGCAACCCTCCACCATTCCCCTGCTCGGCCTTGCCCGCGCCGGCACCGGCGGCTTTTTCGACGACGGCGGCTTTCCCGTCGGCCAGGGCTGGGACGAGGTCGATTTTCCCGCGCCCGCGCGCGACAGCCACAGCGTCTATGCGCTCGAGGTGCAGGGCGACAGCATGCTGCCGCTCTACCGCGACGGCGACGTGCTGATCGTCGAGGCCAACGCCGAAACCCGCAAGGGCGACCGCGTCGTGGTCAAGACCCATGACGGCGAAGTCATGGCCAAGGTTCTGGTGCGCCGCACCAGCCGCCAGATCGAGCTCATGTCGATCAACCCCGCCCACGAAAACCTCACCTTCGATCTTGCCGCCGTGGAATGGATCGCCCGCATCATCTGGGCGAGCCAGTGAAGCATTTCGCAGTCAGCCGGAACGCCTGACGTCCGCGAAAATGCAGGAAAACCAATAGAATGCTGAAATCCGCATCCAATCGAAAGACATGCCCATGACCCGGACACCGCTCACTCATTATGATGCCCTGATCTATGTGATGGTCATGGCTTCAGCCGTAGACAGCGCCATGAGCGATGACGAACTGGCTCGCATCGGCCATATCACCCGCTCGCTGCCGGCCTTCCGCGGGTTTGACGAGGACCGCATAACCGATGTGGCCCATGCCTGCGCCGACATCCTGTCCGGCGACGAGGGCATGGATATCGCCCTCGAAATCATCCGCGACACGCTGCCGGCGCGGCTTTACGACACGGCCTACGCGCTCGCGGTCGAGATCATGTCGGTGGACCAGGCGATCAGACCGGAGGAGATCCGCCTGCTGCAGTTGCTGCGCGACAGGTTGCACCTCGACAAACTGACCTGTGCAGCAATCGAACGCGGCGCGATTGCGCGCTACCGCGCACTTTAACGCATTTCGCAGTCAGATGGAGTCACATGACTGCGAAAATTAATCAAAAACAAAGAGATAGGGCGGTTACGCGCGTCCGTGACAGGCGAAACCGCTTTGGATGTCAGCGTCGGGCGCGAAAGTGGGATTCGTTTTCCGACAAGCCGATGATCTGGACGCGGTTGCCGATTTTTCGGCCGGGAACGCGTGGGACAGGTCGCAGGCTCGAAGAATCTTAGCGTGTATTTGATAAAAATCACTCTTACATGTTGTGATTTTTTCAAAACGTGCCTTTACTTGAAACCTGCAGAATTGCACGTATTGCGGGTTTCAGGAGGGTTCGATGACGGCTTCGTCCTTGTACGCGGTACCGCGCCCAAGCCCGAAGTCATCGACCCGGCGGGACGGGCGGGTGAGCGATCCGTTTGCCGGCGAACGACGCATGCTGCGCCGCCTTGGCTACGAGGACGCGCTGATCGAACGGGCCGAAACATCCGCCCGGCAAAACGGCACCACCATAGAGGACGAACTTCTCGCCGAAGGCTCTGTTCTGCCGGAGGCCTATTATCGTCGCCTCGCCTTCTATCTCGGCCTGCCTTTCCTTGCACGGATCGACCCCGAAGCCGTTTCCGACCGGCGCAGGATCGACCGGCTGCTGGTCTCTCCGTCCGGCCTGCGCCTGGAAAGCGGCGAGGGCGGCGCGACATTCGCGATCATCCCGCGCGCGAAAGACCTGGCAGATCTGCATGCCCGCCTTTCCTTCCGCCCCGCCATTCGCCGGGCCGTGGTGGTAACCATGCCGTCGACGATCCGCGAGACCGTCTGGCAGGTGGGGGCTCAGCGCCGGCTCGCCAACACGATCCACCGGCTGATGGTATGGGAACCGCGCTTTTCGGCGCGGATCGTGTTCTGGGGCAAGCAGGGCTTTCTGCTCGGCGGCAGCGTTGCCACCTTTCTCGTCGGACTCGTCCTTTTCACCGCCGAGACGCTGCTCCTGACGCATATCCTGTTTTCAACTCTCTACGCCCTCTCCCTCCTCATCCGGCTTGCGGCGGTGGCAAGCAGTCCCGGCGAGGCAACGCAATCCGTGGAAGACGAGGAGGAAGGCGCCTTGCCGGTTTATACGGTGCTGGTCGCCCTCTACCGCGAAGCCAACATGATCCCGCAGCTCGTCGACCACATGAAGAGACTGAACTGGCCTGCCTCGCGGCTCGACGTCAAGCTTGTCTGCGAAGCAGATGACAGCGCCACCATCGCTGCCATAAGGGCCGAGAGGCTGCCGCCGCAATTCGAACTGGTCAGCGTTCCGCCGGCCCTGCCGCGCACCAAGCCGAAGGCGCTGGACTACGCGCTTTCCGGCGCGCGCGGGTCTCTTCTCACCATCTATGATGCCGAAGACCGGCCGCATCCCGACCAGTTGCGCGAGGCCTGGCGCGCCTTTCGGAAGGGACCGGCGACGCTCGGCTGTCTGCAAGCGCCGCTTGTCGTCGACAATATCGGGCAGAACTGGATCTCGGCGCTGTTTGCCTGCGAGTATGCAGGCCTCTTCCGCGGCATCCTGCCGTTTCTGGCGCGCCACCGTTTCCCCCTGCCGCTTGGCGGAACGTCGAACCATTTCCGCACCGATGTCCTGCGTGCGTGCCGCGCCTGGGACCCCTACAATGTGGCCGAAGATGCCGATCTTGGCCTGAGGCTGCACCGTCTCGGCTATCACTGCGGGGTGATCGGCAACCCGACGCTGGAGGAAGCTCCGACAAGTGCGAAAGCCTGGACCGCCCAGCGCTCACGCTGGATCAAGGGCTGGCTGCAGACGCTTCTGGTCGCGCTGCGTGAGCCATCCCGGCTCTTTTCGGAACTGGGCACGCTCGGCGCACTGGTGTTTCTCGCCAACGGCGCAGGCGTCGTCCTGTCCTCGCTGCTGCACCCGCTCCTTTTCGCCGCGCTGTTCATGACGACCGCGGCGATCATCCATCCGGACTATGATTCCGGTCCGATTCACCAGGTTCTCTCGGGCATCGATATTGCCAACATCCTGGCAAGCTACTGGGTTTTCCTGAGGCTCGGCCTGTCCCGCATGCAGCCGCAGGAAGCGCGGCAGATGCGCGCGGATGCGCTCTACCTGCCGCTCTACTGGCTGATGCTCTCCTTCGCCGCCTGGAAGGCGCTGGCCGAGCTCTATCGTGCCCCGTTTTTGTGGCGCAAGACGGCGCATCGGCCGAGCCGGAAGGAGAGCCGCTGAGGCGCATCGGACAGGCCTGTGATGAGAGCAAGCGCCGTTCAATCGGCGAGGCGCTCCCGGACGGGCGCGTCGCAATCCATTGGAGCGGGTAACGGGAATCGAACCCGTGCGTTCAGCTTGGGAAGCTGACAGGCTACCATTACATCATACCCGCGCATGGCCTGATGGCGATCATTACCACCGCCGCGGGCTTTCCGGCAAGCTGAAAAACAGGTCGTCGGCCCGGAGCGCCGGAGCCGGCAGGCAATAATCAGAGGTAGCAACGCCGGAGGGGTTGACGGCGCGCGCGGCGTGACTAAATCTGTGAGCGCCGATCGCAACAGGGCAGACCCGCAGGGGCCGGCCATTTTTCGCGCGACGGGGTCATCCCCCCAAAATCCGCGCGCGACGGCAAACCCGGTGCCGGGCCCCTCTGGCGAGAGTTTGACGGCGCTCTCGTGATGTCGGCACCGCCCGCAAATTAGCCGGCGGACATGTCTATCATGCTTCACAACCATCGCGTCGGATCGCGTGCGCAAGGCGCATGCGCGTCCAACGACATCGCCGCACCATCGAAGGTGCTGCCATGACCTCCACCCTTTCCTATTTCAAATGGGCTTTCATTGTCACGGCGGTCGGTCTTCTCGCCAGCGCCGCCTACGGCTATTTCAGCTTCGGGGCCGGCGGAGCGCTGACCTGTCTCTTCATCACCGCCGTGCTCGCAGTGCTCGAAATCTCGCTCTCCTTCGACAATGCGGTGGTCAACGCCAACAAGCTGAAGGCGATGAGTCATGTCTGGCAGCGGCGCTTCCTCACCTGGGGCATTCTGATCGCCGTTTTCGGCATGCGGCTTGTCTTTCCGCTGGTCATCGTCGCGCTTGCCGCGAAAATCGGACCAATCGCCGCCATTCATCTGGCCTTCGCCGAGCCGCGCGCCTATGCCGAGATCATGCATCATGCCCATCTGCCGATCGCCGCTTTCGGCGGCACCTTTCTTCTGATGGTCGGGCTCACCTATTTTTTCGATCATGACAAGGACGTGCACTGGCTGCCCTGGCTGGAGGAACCGATGGCGCGATCGGCCTCGATCAAGGGCATCGAGATCGGCATCGCGCTCGTTCTCATCCTCGTCTTTTCCGGCCTGGTGGCCGAAGAGCGCGCGCAAGATTTCCTCTATCCCGCCCTTTACGGCCTGATCACCTTCCTTGCTGTCGAAATCCTGAGCGGCTTTCTGGATGCAAGCCAGGCCAAGGCGGCAAAAACGGCGGCCCAGGGCGGGCTCGGCGCCTTCATCTATCTGGAAGTGCTCGACGCGAGCTTTTCCTTCGACGGGGTGGTCGGCGCCTTCGCCCTGACGAAAAACCTGCTGGTGATCGCCATCGGGCTCGGCATCGGCGCGATGTATGTGCGCTCGCTGACGATCCTGCTGGTCGACCGCAAGACGCTGTCGCATTTCCGCTTTCTCGAACACGGCGCCTTCTACGCCATCCTGGTGCTGGCGGTGATCATGTTCGCCCAGACGCTGGTCCATATCCCCGAAGCGGTGACCGGGCTTGTCGGCGCTGGCCTGATCGGACTTTCGCTCTGGTCATCGTTGCGCTGGCGAAAGCTGGAGCGGATAAAACAGGCGCTTTAGAACATTGCCGGCCCGCAAGACCGGTTTCCGCCCTCGCTGGGATTGCTCAGGCGCCGCGTCGGTTCGCGCGGTCAAAGGATGACCTGACTGACCGGAGACATGAAGGAGCGGCGGTCCCTATTCGGCCGCCGCCCTGTGAAAGATCGCGATCTGGTTGAGGAAGGCGCGCAGCAAAGCCGGTTTCAGCGGCTTGTGCTGAACGACAATGTCCTCCTCCTCCGCCAGATCGCGCACGTCCTGGGTGCGGTCCGCCGTCAGCAAAAGGGCCGGAACGTGACGCTGGTAATGCTCGCGCAGGGCAACGACCGCGCGCACGCCGCTGCCGCCATTGTCGAGGTGATAGTCGGCGATGATGACGTCGGGCACAATGTCGATCGCGCCGGCTGTTTCCGCGCTGCGGGCGACGTGGACATCCGCTCCCCAGCCGCCGAGGAGCACCCGCATCCCCTCGAGAATGGCCTCCTCATTGTCGATGCAGAGCACCTTGAGGCCGGCGATGGCCTGGCCGGGCAAACGGCCCGTCGGCTTTGCCGCCTGCGGCGCGGTCTCGGCTCCGGCGTCGGCAAGCGGCACGGTCAGCCGGAACACGGTGCCCCCGCCAGGCGCAGGAGAGAGCGCGACCGGGTGTTCGAGCATGCGGGCCAGCCGGTCGACGATCGAAAGGCCGAGGCCAAGCCCCTGGGCCGCGCGCGCGCCCTCGTCCAGCCGGGTGAACTCCTTGAACACGCTTTCCGCCTTTGAGGCCGGAATGCCGATGCCGGTATCATGCACCTCGATCACCGCGTGATCGCCATGGCGGCGCACGCCGACCAGCACCTTGCCGGAAATCGTGTACTTGATCGCGTTCGACACCAGGTTCTGCACCAGACGCCTGAGGGCGTGGGCGTCCGAGCGCACCTTGAGCGACGATCTGACCACGGTGAATTTCAGCCCCCGCTCGTCGGCAAGCGGACGAAAGTCGGTTTCGACCCGTCTCAACATGTCGCCGAGATTCACTGCGGTGAAATGCGGTTTCATCGCGCCGGCGTCGAGCCGGGAAATGTCCAGAACAGCACCCAGGATATCCTCGACCGATTGCAGCGCGGAATCGATCTTCTCGGCGAATGCGCGATCCTCGCCATCGGCCGGCATGCGCTCGCCCAGCGCAGTTGCATAAAGCCGGGCGGCGTTGAGCGGCTGCAGGATGTCATGCCCGGCGGCGGCGAAGAACCGCGTCTTGCCGATATTGGCCTCGTCGGCGGCCGCACGCGCGACACGCAGCGCCTTGTTGACCTCGGTGAGCTCCGCCGTGCGCGCGGCCACGCGCTGTTCCAGCGTCTCATTGGCCTGCTTGAGCGCCAGATCGGCCTCCACCCGCTGGGTGACATCGGTGAAGGTGACGACCATGCCGGCTTCGGGCATGGCGCGCGACTGCACCTCGATGATCCGCCGTCCCTTGTCGAGAACCATCGGAAAGGCGCTCTCGTGCGCGCGCAGCCGGCGCAGCGCCTCGCGCGCCTCGTCACCGGTAAGATCGCCGCGCGAGGACAACCGGCCCATGATGTTGATCAGCGGATAGCCCACCTGGCCGACCTCTTCGGGCAGGTTGAGCAGCGCGCGAAAGCGCTTGTTCCAGACGGTGAGTCGGTTGGAGGCATCGAAAACCGCAATGCCCTGATCGATCTGGGCGAGAGCGGTCTGCAACAGGCCCTGATTATACTGCAGCGCCTCGCTTGCCTGGTCGAGCAGGAAGGCGGCATCGCCGGAGGCCGCTTCGGCGCGCTGCAGCACCAACGACAGGACAAGGCGCGCCGAGGACGAGCCGATGGCGCTGCCGAGCAATTGTTCGGAAAAGTGAATGAGCGCCATGTCGGCCTGTTCGTCATCGCCCATGCGCCGGCCGGCATTGCGCTCGAAGGTGGCAAACGAGCGCGCCGTGCGCTCCGCGCCGAGATAGCCGTTCAGCGTCTCGCGCAGCATGCCGACGGAAACGCCCGTGCCGATGCCGCGCGCGGAGGACTGCCAGCGGGCCTGGCGCTTGACGAAAATGCCGGACTGGATGCGCTCCAGCGGACGCGCCTGCCGGCTGAGCGAGCCGAGAACGAGGCCGGCGACATTGATCAGCAACGACAGGCAGGTGACGTTCAGCAGAATATCGGCATCCGGGCCGACGAAAAGTCCGGTGCCTGGAATGATGAAGTTCATCACTTCGCCGGCAATCGCCGAATGGTCCGGCCCGCCAAGGCTCGGCACGAACAGCAGATAGACCCAGGTGAGGAAGCCGAGCGACAGGCCGAGGATGGCGCCGCGCGCATTGGCCGTGCGCCAGACAAGGCCGATGAACAGCGCGGGCGCGACCTGGGCGATGGCCGCGAAAGCCAGAAGCCCGATCGAGAACAGGCCCCGGTCGCTGTCGATATGGCGGTAATAGGCATAGCCGAGCAGCATGACGCCGAGGATCGAGGCGCGGCGGATGTTGAGCAGCAGCGAATAGAAATCCTGTCGGTGGGCGCCGCCGGCAATCATCCGGCGCCTGAGCAGGATGGGGTTGACGATATCGTTCGAGAGCATGATGGCGAGCGCCACCGAGGCGACGATGACCATGGCCGTTGCCGCCGAAAAGCCGCCAAGGAAGGTGACCAGCGAGATCAGCGGCTGCCCCTGGGTGAGCGGCAGCTGCAGCACGTAGAGGTCCGGATCGACGCCCGGCCCCAGCGTTATCGCCCCGCCGATCGCAACCGGCAGCACCAGAAGGTTTATGGCGATCAGATAGGCCGGAAACAGGAAACGGGCGAGACTGAGCTCGCCCTCGGTTCGGTTCTCGACAACGGTCACATGGAACTGGCGCGGCAGAAGCAGGATGGCGAAGGCCGAGAGGACGGTGAGCAGCACCCAGCGGCTGATCGGCGTCTCATAGGTGAGTGCCGCTGCGGCCGCGGCATTTTCCCGCGCGGCGGCCAGAAGATCTGCAGGTCCGTTGTAGAGAACGAAAAGCACGAACAGACCGACCGAACCGAAGGCCACCAGCTTGACCACCGATTCCATGGCGATCGCCAGGATCAGCCCGTCCTGATGCTCCGTCGCGTCCGTGTGGCGGGTGCCGAAGACGATGGCAAAGCTTGCAAGGGCCAGCGTGACGGCGAGCGGCAGGCCGACGCCGAAGGCCGCGCCGACGGAGGGTGGATCGATCGTACCACCGACCATGACGGCGACCGAATCGGAGACCGCCTTCAATTGCAGCGCGATATAAGGAATGGCGGCGGCAAGCGAGATCAGCGCCACGAGGCCGGCCACCATCGGGTTCTTGCCATAGCGAGCGGCGAGAAAGTCGGCCGCCGAGGTCAGTTTTTCCGATTTCGCCAGCGAGACGATGCGCCGGACCACCGGCATGCCAACGGTGAAGACCAGGATGGGGCCGATATAGATGCCGAGAAACTCGAGCCCGCGCGTTGCGGCGAGGCCGACGCCGCCGAAATAGGTCCAGGAGGTACAATAGACGGCGAGCGACAGCGCATAGACGAAGTTGCGGCCCGACCGCGGCGCAAGCTCGCGCTTTGCCCGCCGGTCGCCGTAGCTCGCCACGGCAAACAGCAGCATGATGTAGAGCAGTGCCGCCAACAAGATCAGCCAGCCCGGCAGCATGGAACGCCTCCCTTCGCGAGCTTCTCCACCATAGGCTATCGGCGGCCGGTTTCAAATGCGACTGTCGCAGCACGAGCCATCACAAAAAACAATGATTTCGTCGCCGAATTTGATGGAAGGCAGGCGCTGGTCCGCATTAGAGCGCCGTGCGTCCATTCGGACGCACAAAGGACGCTCTAACCTATTTTATCTACGCATCGTGCTTTCCGAAAATCGATTCCGATTTTCGGGCCGATGCGCTAGAACGGATTGAGCACGGAGAACCGCATGACACTCATTTCAAGCCTCAGCCGAAGGGCACAGGACGCGCCGGAAAGCGGCATTGTCGAAATCATCAATTACGGTCGCGACCGCGACAGGCTTCTGCCGCTATGGGCGGGCGAAGGCGACCTGCCGACGCCGCAGTTCATCCGTGACGCGGCCAAGGCCGGGCTCGACAATGGCGAGACCTTTTATACCCATCAGCGCGGCATTCCGCCGCTGCGCGCAGCGATCGCCGATTACTACGCCCGCCATTTCGGGGCAAGGCTTTCGCCGGAGCATGTCTATGTCACCGGGTCAGGCATGCATGCGATCAAGATCATGGTCGAGGCGATGACGGAGCCCGGCGACGAGGCGATCTATTTCACCCCCGCCTGGCCGAATATCGCCGCAGCGCTCGGCGTTTCCGGCGCGCGGAAGGTCGGCGTGCCGCTTGAATTCGCCGATGGCCGCTGGAACCTTGATCCCGCCCGCGTGGAAGCGGCGATCACCGAAAAAACCCGGATGATCTTCGTCAACACGCCGGCCAACCCAACCGGCTGGACGGCGAGCCTTGCCGATCTTTCCGCCCTTCTGGAGATCGCGCGCCGCCACGGCATCTGGATCCTCGCCGACGAGATCTACGCGCTCTATCATTTTGCCGGCGGCCGCGCGCCCTCCTTCCTCGACATCATGGAAGAGGGCGACCGGATCGTGTTCATCAATTCCTTCTCCAAGAACTGGTCGATGACCGGTTGGCGCGTCGGCTGGCTGGTCGCCCCGCCCGAGATCGGCGACACGATTGAAAACCTGGTGCAATACACGACGTCGGGCGTTGCCCAGTTCATGCAGCAGGGTGCGCTCGCCGCAATCCGCGACGGCGACCCTGTGATTGCCGAGAATTATGAGCGCGCGCGGATCGGACGCGACATTTTCTGCGACCGGCTGCTTGCCACCAACCGCGTCGAGACGCTGAAGCCCGACGGGGCGCTCTATGCCTTCCTGAAGGTGGACGGCCTCACCGACAGCCGCCGTGCCGCGCTCGATATCCTCGACAAGACCGGCGTCGGCCTTGCTCCCGGCTCGGCCTTCGGACCCGGCGGGGAACCCTTCCTCAGGGCCTGTTTCCTGCGCAATGCCGACCAGTTGGAAGACGCCGCAGAGCGGCTGGCGGACTATATTGCGGGGATTTGAGAGGGCGACGAGAAGACATAGCCGCACAGCCCGCAATACTCTCTCCCGCTGGCGGGAGAGAAGGTTGGGGGCGACCGGGGGCGCCCCTACAGCTTCACCCGCCCCTTCACCAACTGGTCCTCCCAGGCAAGCGCATGGCGGACAATGGTTTCGAGATCGTCATATTGCGGCTCCCAGCCAAGGATTTCACGCACGCGCGTCGAATCGGCGACCAGTGCCGGCGGATCGCCGGGACGACGCTCGGCCATGTCCACGCGGAAGTCGACGCCGGAAACCTGCTTGATCGCATCGACCACCTGCAGCACGGAAAAACCGTGACCATAGCCGCAATTGGCGACGAAATTCCCGCCGCCGTTCAGAAGATGCATCAGCGCCTTCACATGGGCGTCGATCAGGTCGGTGACGTGGATATAGTCGCGCAGGCAGGTGCCGTCCGGCGTCGGATAATCCGTGCCGAAGATCTGCATGCGGTTGCGCCGGCCGGTGGCCGCCTGCGCGGCGATTTCGATCAGATGCGTGGCATGCTCGCGGGTCTCGCCGGTGCGGCCTTCCGGATCGGCGCCGGCAACGTTGAAATAGCGAAGCGCGGCATATTTCAAACCATAGGCGGCCGCGCTGTCACGCAGCATCACTTCGGTCATCAGCTTCGACCAGCCATAGGGCGAGACCGGCTGCAGGTTCTGTTCCTCATCGAGAAGATCGACGCCGGGTTCCCCGTATACGGCGGCCGTAGAGGAAAACAGGAAGGCCTCGATCTTGGCCGCTACGGCCGTTTCGATCAGCGCGCGTGACTTGACCGTGTTGTTTTCATAATAGGTCAGGGGATCGGACACCGAGTCCGAGACCACGATCGAGCCGGCAAAATGCGCGATGGCATTGATGTTCTCGTCGGCAATCAGCTTCGACACCAGCTTCCTGTCGGCGATATCGCCTTCGACCAGCTTGGCTTGTTCCGGGATCAACTCGCGGTGGCCGGTCGACAGATCGTCGATGACCACGACGTCCTCGCCGCGATCGACGAGCGCATGCGCCATGTGGCTGCCGACATAACCGGCGCCGCCTGTTACGAGTATTGCCATATCTGGACCTCCTTCTGGCGCAACGCGCCCTGCTCAACGTTGTTCTAGACGCCGATCGGCGCGACAGAGAATGCAAGAGAAAGCGGCTTATGGGAAGCGATGCGGTAGGGTTCATGCACGGGCGACCCCCAGCTGTCATCCCCGCCGACGCCCATCTGCCTTGCCGCGATCGTCACCACCGTCTTCGTCACCGGCGGCAGGTCTTCCGGCCGCTCGGCCGTTTCAAGTTCCATCGTGCCATAGGGCAGCGCATTGAACTCGAACGGCGCGCCTTCCGCTGTAAAGCGAAGCCCCCCGCCGGCCTCGTCCGTCACCTCGGCAAAGCGCGTGCCCATCCGGTTGCCGCATTCCTGCGGCACGCAATAGGGCGAGACATTGTCCACAACGCTGCGCGCGAAGATACCGAGACGCGCGCCGCGGCACCGGTCGGCATAGTTTTCATCCGGCCCGAGCCCGTAGTAGCGGAAACGGTCGAGGGCGGGGGGAAGCGTGAACTGCAGGCCGAAGATCGGCAGGTCCGGCAGTCCCTGTCCGCCCGGGAAATCGGCTGTGACATGAATGAGGCCATCGCGCCCGACCCGATATGCAACCTCCGGCATGACCGGGAGGCCCGGAAGCGGAAAACGATAGCGCACCACCGGCTCGGCGCCGCTGATATCAACGTCGACAGGTCCGCGTTTCGCATAAAGGCCAGCCGTTTGCCAGATCGCATGTTCAAAGCCGTGATTGCGACCGCGGTCATTGTCTGTCATCGCCCGCCAGAAGGTGAGGCGGGGCGGGCGGCGCATGAACTCGATGCCGCCGGCCTTCAGCGACGTCATGCCGCCGAACGCTTCTGAAAACAGCGCGAAATATCTCGGTGCCTCGATGCCGAGATGAAGATCGCCGCGCGTCAGCTTCAGCGGTACGGGGGCAGCGACCTTCGGTTCGCCCTCGATGGTGAAGATATGTTCGCCGAAAGCCGTTTCGTGACCGGCCTCCGCCCATGCCGTCTTCTGCTTCAGGCAAAGCGAAGCCTGCACGGCATATTCGCCGGAAGACAGGTCGCCGGGCAGGTCGAGCGGCAGCGTCGCCGTTTCGCCGGCTGCAATCTCCGGCTCCAGGGTTGCCGAGAAAACCGCGACGCCTTCCTTCAGCAGCCGGACGTTGAGCAGACATGCAGAGGAGGAAACGAACAGGTTCCTGTTGCGGATGGTAACCGCATTGCGCGCCGGCGTGATATCGAAAGGCTGGTAGAGCGCCCGCACCTCCTGCACCTTCGGCGTCTCCTCGCGCCATGCCGTGACGATGCCGTCCGCGCAAAAAGTATAGTCTGACGGGCGGTCGTCGAAATCGCCGCCAAGGCCGAGCCGGCGATCGCTCACGCCGTCGCCGAGCGCCAGCGCCTGGTCGATATAGTCCCAGATAAAGCCGCCCTGATAATGCGGGTACTTGTCGATGAGGTCGGTATAAAGATGCATGCCGCCGCAGGAATTGCCCATGGCATGGGTGTATTCGCAGAGAATGAACGGCTTCTGCGGGTTATTCTTCAGCCAGGCTTCGACATCCTGCGGCTTCGCATACATCCGGCTTTCCATGTCCGACGTGCCGTCGAAGCGCCGGTCGTGAAAAATGCCTTCATAGTGCACGAGTCGCGACGGGTCGCGTTCACGGAACCAGTTCGACATGTCGAAAATGACGCTGCCGCCGAAGCTTTCATTGCCGCAGGACCAGATCAGGATCGAGGCATGGTTCTTGTCGCGCTCCAGCATGGAACGGGCGCGGTCGAGAACGGCGGCGCGCCACTCGGCCCGGTCGCCAGGCACGACCCAGCTCGGCTCCACCGCGCCATCCTTCTGCCAGGAGCCGTGGCTCTCGAGATTGGCTTCGTCGATGACATAGAGCCCGTATTCGTCGCAAAGCCTGTAGAAGGCCGACTGGTTCGGGTAGTGGCTGGTGCGCACGGCATTGATATTGTTGCGTTTGAAGAAGCGCACGTCGAACAGCATGTCCTCATAGGTCACGGCCCGGCCCCGAACCGGATTGAACTCATGCCGGTTGACGCCGTTGAAGACGATGCGTTCGCCGTTCAGATGCATGACGCGGTCGATGACCTCGAAACGGCGGAAGCCGACGCGCTCGGGAATGAATTCGACCGTCTGCCCGGCCGCGTCAATCAGCGTGATGGCGAGATCGTAGAGGTTCGGCGCTTCCGCGCTCCAGAGCTTCGGCTCGGCAATGTCGAAAGCGAGGTCCATCTCCTCCGCCGCTTCGAAACGCTTCTTGCCGACGACCGTTTCGCCGGTCTCGTCCGAAAGCGCGACTTCGACCGTCCCGCCCTTCCGCGCCGGCGCGAGCCGCATACGCAACCTGAGTTTCGCCGAGGCATAATCGTCGGCAAGATCGGTGGTCACGAACAGGTCTTCCAGGTGGAGAGCGGGCTGCTGCTCCAGCCAGACATCGCGGAAAATACCGGTCAGGCGCCAGAAGTCCTGGTCCTCGATCCAGCTTGCCGAAGAGCGCTGGAACACCTCAACCGCCAGCCGGTTCCCGCCCTCCTCCAGAAGGTCGGTGATGTCGAAGCGCGCCGGCGTGAAACTGTCTTCGCTGTAGCCGACGAAGACGCCGTTTAGCCAGACGAAGAAGGCGGTCTCGACGCCGTCGAAGGTGAGCACCACGCGACCGGTTCCCGCGCGTTTTTCGAAGATGAAATCCCGCAGATAGGAGCCGACCAGATTGGCCTCGGGCACTGCCGGCGGACGCAGCGCCTCGATCCCGTCCCAGGGATATTGCGTGTTGACGTACTGGTTCTCCCCGAAGTCCTGAAGCTGCATATAGCCCGGCACTTCGATCGAATCCCAGCCGGAAAAATCGAAATCGCGTTTCTCAAAACCTTGCGGCCGCTTCGCGCTATTCGCGGCCAGCTTGAAAGCCCAGCGGCCGGAAAGGCTTTGACGCAAAGGGTTCTCCGCGCCTTCACGCGCCGTTTCGGCCGAGGGCCAGGCGATGTGATCGGAAACGGGATCAAGACGGTTGACCGCGAAGGTCTCGGGATCAAAAAGCCAGTCGATATTCGGCTTCAGGGGCATTTTCTGTCTTTCCTGGTCTTCGCATGTCGCCGCCGGCGGCAGGGGCCGCCGGATCTCAGATCCCGGTTTTCCGACCGATCAATCGTTCAGATAATGGACTTCGGAAAGCGCGCGCAGCCGGTCGGCCGCCTGCTCCGGCGTCAGATCACGTTGCGGCGAGCCGAGCAGTTCGAAACCGACCATGAATTTCTTCACCGTGGCCGAGCGCAAGAGCGGCGGCAGGAAATGGGCGTGCATGACCCACTCGTCATGATCGTCGCCGTCGGTCGGCCGCTGGTGGAAGCCCATGGAATAGGGAAACGACGTCTTGAAAAGATTGTCATAGCGCACGGTGACCTTCGACAGCGCCTCGGCGAGTTCCTCGCGTTCCTTCTCCGTCATCTCCTCCATCGAGCGGATATGACGCTTCGGCAGCACCATGGTCTCGAACGGCCAGACCGCCCAATAGGGCACCAGCACCACGAAGCCCTCGTTTTCGAACAGGATACGTTCGCCGAGCGCCAGTTCCTGCTCGAGATAGGCTATCAGAAGCGGCTTTCCGTGCTTCTCGTAATAGGCGCGCTGGTTTTCCGTTTCCTTTGCCGCCTCATTCGGCAGGCTGCGGCTGGCCCAGATCTGGCCGTGCGGATGGGGATTGGAGCAGCCCATCATCGCGCCGCGGTTTTCGAAGATCTGGACGTGATTGATGTCGGGGTGGACGCCAAGCTCCTCATATTGCGCGACCCAGGTATCGACCACCTTGGCAATATCGGCAACCGCCATGCGGGCAAGCGTCAGGTCGTGGCGGGGCGAAAAGCAAATGACGCGGCATATGCCGCTCTCGCCCTCTGCCAGAAGAAGCCCGTCTTCGAAACGCTCCTTCGGCGCGTGCTCCGTCAGCGCCGCGAAATCATTGTCGAAGACATATGTGCCCGTGTAATAGGGGTTCTTCTCTCCGTTGACGCGGGTATTGCCGGGGCAGAGATAGCAATCCGGATCATGGGCCGGCATCTCCTGCGTCGCCGCGTCCTCGACCTGGCCCTGCCAGGGGCGCTTGGCGCGATGCGGCGAGACCAGCACCCAATCGCCCGAAAGCGGATTGTAGCGGCGATGCGGGTGATCGGAAAACGCGTTCATCGGTTCAACTCCTCTCATTCATCCGGCCTTCCTTCATCAAAAAAGGGGACCGGCGCCATCCTGCGGGGCGCAGGCAAAGATGTCGGAGGTGTGGCCGCTGGCCTCGAAATAGGCCGCACGCACCTTCTCGACAAAATCATCGACTGCCCCGGCTGCAACCAGGCTGACCACACAGCCGCCGAAACCGCCTCCGGTCATCCGCGCGCCGAAAACGCCCGGCTGCGACTGGGCAATCTCAACCAGCTTATCGACCTCGGCGCAGGAAATCTCGTAATCATCGCGCATCGAAACGTGGGAGGCGTTCATCAATCGCCCGAAAGCGTCCAGGTCGCCGCGTTCCAGCACCTCGGCGGCGGCGAGCACGCGCCCGTTCTCTGTCACGATATGACGGCAGCGTCGGTAGGTCGCCTCCGGCAGAAGATCGCGATGCTCCTCGAGCGCGTCGAAACTGACATCGCGCAGGGCTTGAATGTCGCCCAGCACGGGTTGAAGCAGGCGCACGCCTTCCTCGCAGGACTGGCGGCGCTTGTTGTATTCGCCGTCGGCAAGCGCGTGATGGACCATGGAATTGGCAACCACGATCCGCGCCTTCGGATCGATCGGCACCGGTTTGCGCTCCAGCGAACGACAGTCGATCATCAGCGCATGGTCATGCACGCCGTTGCAGGAGATGAACTGGTCCATGATGCCGCAGCGCATGCCGACATACTCGTTTTCCGCCTTCTGGCAGATTTTCGCGAGTTCGACGGTATCGACCGCGTAGCCGGAAAGCGATAGAAGCGCATAGCCGGTGACCACTTCGAGGGCAGCCGACGAGGAGAGGCCGGAACCGACGGGCACGCTCGATGACACCAGAATATCCGCGCCCTTGAGCGTCGTGCCGGCCTTTTCGATCATCACGGCGACGCCGAAGGCGTAATCCGTCCAGTCGCCGCGCGGCGCGTTCGCCTCTGCGTCGAGATCGATTTCGGCGCTCCTGCCGTTGTTGAGGGAGTGGATCGTGATGATCCGGTCTTGGCGCGCGGCGGCCGCCGCCTCTGCCTGGAATTCGAGCGCCGCCGGCATGACGAAACCGTCATTGTAATCGGTATGCTCGCCGATCAGGTTGACGCGTCCCGGCGCGCGAAAAAATCGAGGGCTCCCGCCGAAACGCTCGGCGAAGGTCTCGCGCAGAAAAACGGTGTCGGACATCTTCCCTCCCTGAAAATAAGACGGGCGCATGTGATGATGAATGAGGTTTGGCGTCAACCAGACTTGTCAAGAAGACCGGCTTTTTATGGGCAGACCTGCCAAAAAATGCGGGGATAGCAGAAAAGCGCGCCCCGGCGGAGCAGCCGGGGCGCATCTTGTCTTCAGGACTTACTTGCCGAGTTCCTGCTGAACGCCTTCGTCCATGTTCGTCAGGCCATCCTCAACCGAGATGTTGTCGGTCATGATGTTGTCATGGGCACGGTTCAAGACAACCTCGATATCGGCCGCCTTCAGGTTGACCGGCATTTCGAGATAGCTCTGGACGGTCTTGAGCGCCCCCTTGCTGGTCTCGTCCGTCGGGAAACCGTCCTTCGACGTGATTGTCGCGAGAACCTCGTCCGTCATCAGCGCCGGGAAGGTGCCGGTTTCGGCGATCACCTTGGCGCCCTCGGGACCGGCAATGAAGTTTGCGAACTTCATGGCGGCGTCCTTGTTCTCGGAATTGGCCGCGACGCCGATCGAGGTGACGGTGGCAGCCGTGGTGCCGGCCTCGACGCCTTCCATATGCGGATAGCGGGCGATGCCCCAGTTGGTGGCCAGCGATTCGCCCGACTGAACCTTCTGGATCTGCGTGCCGATGAACCAGCTTCCCATGGGCAGCATGGCAACCGCGCCGTTGTAGAACGGGCCGGAATAGTGCGTGCCGGAGGTCTTCAGCTGGGCATAGGACGGCACGGCGCCGTCTTCCTGAAGGCTGAGAACGCGTTCATAGCAGGACTGCAGGAATTCGTAGGAACCGCCATCGAGCGTATGTTCACCGTCCATGATGCAGGGCAGCTGCACGGTCGAGCGCCATGTGTGGAACAGGCCGCCATAGGTCTTGTTGGCGCCGAAACCCGAGGTCAGCGCGCGCGCCTTTTCGGCGAATTCGTCCCAGGTCATGTCGTTGGTCGGATACTCGACGCCGGCCTCATCGAAGAGGTCCTTGTTGTAGTAAAGGATCCAGACATCGGAACGGAACGGCAGGGCATAGACATTGCCGTCAACCGTCAACGCCTCGATCAGGCCGCCATAGGCTTTTGTGTCGATGCCGTTTTCGGCGATATCGTCGTTGAGCGGGGCGAGAAGATTGGCCTTCACCAGATTGGCGTATCCCGGAATGTCCTTCACCTGGACGACATCGAGGTCCGAGCCGCCACCGGAAAGCTGTGTCATCAGCATGGTGGAGAAATCGGCCGAGCCAAGGTCGGTGTGTTCGACGGTGATGTCGGGATACTTGGCCTCGAAGGCGTCGATGATCGGCTGGTAATAGGCCGTCGCGTCCCAGTCCCAGAGCGCCCAGTTGATGGTCGTCTTCTCCTGTGCCTGGGCGGCAAGCGGCATCAGGCCAACCGTTGCCAGAAGGGTCAGTTTGAGCAGGTTTTTCATGATTACTCCTCCGTTTAGGCGCGCTTTTGCGCCGTTGCCATGGTTTTCGCGTCCTCGTCACCGTGATTGATGCGGGAGAACGCGAAACCGGTTGCCTTGTGCGCCGAAAATGCCAATGCGAGCGCGCCAAGGGAAAAGTTGAAAACCACCGGGGTGAACACGGTGACAGGATAAAAGGCGATGTGGACGAGCCAGAGCGCCGCCATGAAGGCGAGGCCGGCGAGAACCGGCAATGGCCGCGCGATCGCCGCGAGCAGCGCCACCTGAAGCAATCGACCGCCGGCAAGTTCAAATCGCGTCATGGCCGAAAACAGGCAGACCGCCACGATCGCGACAAAGGCGATGACGCAGACGCCGATGGCCGTCGGCAGCACGTAGGCGAGCGCGTGCCGGGCGAGCTGGCCGTAGATATAGACCGCGTAGCCGGCAAGACCGAGGATCAGCGCGATGCCAAGCCCCCATGCCGTCGCCTGCAGGAAGTGGCGGACGAAGGCGCGGCGGAAATCCCGCCAGAGCCAGACGTTTTCGTCCTCGATCATCACATTGGCGATGTTCATGCCGGCTGCAAGCGCGGCAGGCGCCGTCACCACCGGAATGGAGCAGACCAGCATCAGGATATTGAGCCTGAACAGGTCCCAGGCCTCGCGAACGAGAATGAAGGCGAAGAGGGCAAGCCCCTTCTTCTTCGGCGCATTCTTGGGAATGCCCGGTCCTTCCCGCATCATCCAGTTGGTCAGCCAGTTCATGTCAAGACGCCTCCCGCGCCCCTCAAACCCGAATTGCTAGTAGAGAATGGATTGCTCCGTTTCCTTGTCGAAGAGATGCGGATTGACGAGATCGGCGATCAGATCGATCGCTTCGCCGTCCTTCGCCGCGCAGCGCGGTGAAACCCGCGCGATCATGTCGTGGCCATGGGCCGTCATGTTGAGATGGATCTCCGCGCCCATCGGCTCGGCCAGATCGACCAGCGCCGTGAACGGGCAGGTGAATTCCGGGGCGATGTCATGGGGCTGGCTTTCGTGGAAGTTTTCCGGCCTGAGACCGAGAATGATTTCCTTGCCCTCATAGGGCGCAAGCCGGTCGGCCTTGTCGCCGACGATCAGCGGAAATACCGTCTCGTGGAAGCGTCCGACCCAGTTTTGGCCATCGCGCTCGACGGCGACCGGCAGCATGTTCATCTGCGGCGCGCCGATGAAGCCGGCAACGAACATGTTGACCGGATTGTCATAAAGCATCTGCGGCGTGTCGACCTGCTGGATATAGCCGTCCTTCATGACGACGATGCGATCGGCCATGGTCATGGCCTCGACCTGATCGTGAGTGACATAGATGAAGGTGCTGTCAAGCTGCCGGTGCAGCTTGGTGATCGCCGTGCGCATGGAGCCGCGGAGCTTGGCGTCGAGGTTCGACAACGGTTCGTCGAGCAGGAAGACCTCCGGATTGCGCACCATGGCGCGGCCAAGGGCCACGCGCTGGCGCTGACCGCCGGAAAGCGCCTTCGGCTTGCGGTTCAACAGGTGTTCGATATCGAGGATCTTCGCCGTCTCGCGGACCTTCTGGTCGATCTCGGCTTCGGGCGCCTTTCGGAGCTGAAGGCCGAATGCCATGTTCTTGTAGACCGTCATATGCGGATAAAGCGCATAGTTCTGGAACACCATGGCGATATCGCGTTCCTTCGACGGCACGTCGTTGACGAGCTCGTCGCCGATATAGAGTTCGCCCGCCGAAACCTCTTCCAACCCGGCAATCATCCTGAGCGTGGTCGATTTGCCGCAGCCGGACGGCCCCACCAGGATGATGAATTCCTTGTCGGCGATCTCCAGATCGATGTCATGGACGACCGTCAGCGCGCCGTATGTTTTTCTCAGTTTTCTAAGCGAGATACCGGACATGATCGTATCCTCTCAAAGCCGCCGCGGGCGTTACCAGTAGGAGGACCAGTTGCGCGAAAGCCGCGTCAACGCCTCGAGATAATAGTAGTCGCCCCAGGACACGCACTCGTCGACGCCTTCCGGCGTGCAGGTGTTGTAGGGCGTCTTCTTCGAATAGGTTCCGTGAAGCACGAGGCCGTTGGAGACAGCAGGATCCTTCACCGCGTAGTTGTCGGCCAGGCTCTTGACGAAACGCCGGGCGATATCACGATAGGCGGCGGCCTCCGCGCCACCGAGGATATCGGCCATCTCAAGCAGGCCGCAGGCGACGATCGAAGCGGACGAACTGTCGCGCGGTTCGTCATCGCCGTCGGAAAAGATCATATCCCAATACGGCACCATGTCGGCCGGCAGGCGCGTCATGAAGAAATCGAGCGCCTTCCTGAACATCGCCGCATATTCCGGCTTCGGGTCGTAGCGGTAGGACAGCGCCAGCCCGTAGACCGACCATGCCTGGCCGCGCGCCCAGTCGCTGTCGTCGCGATAGCCCTGAACCGTAACGCCCTTCACAGGGCCGCCCGTCTCGGGGTCCATGAAAAAGGTGTGATAGGTCGAGCCATCCTCGCGGAAGGAATTGGCAAGCGTGGTCGCGGCATGAATGCGGGCAATGTCGCGGTATTTCCCGTCGTCCGTCTCGCGGCTAGCCCAATAGAGCAGCGGCAGGTTCAACAGGCAGTCGATGATGTAGCGATAATTCTCCCGCGCGCCCATTGCGCCCCAGGCCTGAATGAAACCGCCGACTTCGTGAAAACGCGCGATCAACTGATCGGCGGCAAGGATCGCGGCCTTGCGCCCGTCTTCATCGCCGACAAGTTTCCATGCGGCAACGCAGGTCGGCGAATAAAGGAAGCCCATATCATGATGGTCGACCTCGATTTTGTTCTCGATCCGGTGCAAAAAGCTCTGCACCTGGATTTGCGCGGCATGCTGAAACACCCTGTCGCCGGTCAGTTCATAGGCGAGCCAGATCTCGCCCGGCCAGAAGCCGCAGGTCCACTGGTCGTTGTCGATTGCCGGATAGAAATTGGCGACGCTCGAATGGTTCTGCTGGCGATAGGTGAATTCCGGCAGGTTGCGGCGCACCTGGGCGACGGCCGCGGCGATCGCGTCGGCGATCTCGGTGTCGGAAATCGGCTGAACGGCGAAGTCTTTCTGATATATGGTCATGGTCTACCCCTTGATCCCGGCATTGGCGACGCCTTCGACGAAGAAGCGCTGCAGCGCCAGGAAGACGGCGAGGACGGGGATGATGGCAACGACGGATGCGGCCATGATCAGCCCATATTCGGCCGAATATTGCGAGATGAACATTCTGAGGCCGATCTGGATCGTCTTCAGATCCGTCTTGGTCAGGTAGATCATCGGGCCGAGGAAGTCGTTCCAGGCGAAGACGAAGGTGAAGATCGTCAGCGTCGACAACGCCGGCTTCGACAAGGGCAGCATGATCTTCCACCAGATCTGGTACTCGTTCATGCCGTCGACGCGCGCGGCCTCGCACAGTTCGTCCGGGATCGACATGTAGAACTGCTTCATCAGGAACACGCCAAAGGCGGTGAAGGCCTGAAGCGCGATCAGCGCCCAGTGGGTGTTGTAGAGCCCGAATTCCCGCATCAGGATGAACTGCGGCACCATATAGACCTGCCAGGGCATGGCGATTGTGGCGATGTATCCCAGGAACAGCACGTCGCGATAGGGGAATTTCAGCTTGGCGAAGGCATAGGCCGCAAAGGACGAGGTGAAGAGCTGCAACAGCGTCACCATGATCGTGATCTTGGCGGTGTTGAAGACGAACAGGCCAAGCGGGATCTTGGTCCAGATCTGCACGTAGTTTTCCCAACGCGGGTTTTCCGGAATCCAGTGGATCGGGAATTCGAAGACCTCCCGGTTGAACTTCAGCGACGCCGAGAGCATCCACGCGAACGGCAGCAGCATGATGACCGTGATGACGATGATCAGCGCGTAGAGGGCAATCGTGGACAGTTTGATCTTGCGACCGAAAATTTGCATCTCACCCTCTCCCTAATCAAGGCTGCGCGAATAGCGGAACTGGATCAGCGTGACGGCCAGAACCAGAACGAAGAGAACAAGCGCGACCATGCTCGAATAGCCGAGATCCCATGAGATGAAGGCCTCGTTGTAGATGTGATAGACCAGCACCAGCGTGGAGGTTCCGGGGCCACCCTGCGTGATCATGTAGACCTGATCGAACACCTTGAAGGAGTTGATGGTCAGCATCACCGAGACGAAGAAGGTGGTGGGCGCCAACTGCGGCAACGTCACGTTCCAGAACTTCTGCCACGCATTGGCGCCATCCAGATCAGCCGCCTCGTAAAGCTCGCGGTTCACGCCCTGAAGGCCCGCCAGATAGATCACCATGAAATAACCGGCCTGCTTCCAGATGCCGAACAGGATGATGGTGACCATCGCCCAGTCCTTGTCCGCCGCCCAGCCGGGCAGGTTCTTCGGGTCGACGCCCATCGTGTAGAGGATCATGTTGACCGGACCCATTTCCGGGTTGAACAGCATGTTCCAGACGACGGCAGCCGCGACAAGCGAGGCGACATAGGGAAAGAACATCGCCGCGCGAAAGAAGTCGCGCCCGAAGATCTTCTTGTTCAGGAGCATGGCCAGACCCAGCGAGCAGGCCATTGTCAGCGGCACGGAGAACACCGTGTAGATGATCGTGTTCCAGAACGCGGCCTGGAAGGCCCTGTCGCGGAAAAGCTCGAAGAAATTGGCAAGGCCGGCAAACTCGATCGGGTTCGAGCCGTCCCAGTGCATGAAGGCAAGCGCGAAGGCGAAGATGATGGGCCCGAGGGTGAAAACCGCGAAACCGAGGAAGTTCGGCGCAATGAAGGAGAAGGCGACGAGGCTTGCCCGCCGCTTCTGCTGACTTTTCGTCAGCACACGGCGCTTCTTCCTCTTTTGCCCTGTCGCTAAGCCTAAGCCGGTGGCAGCCAAGTGATCCTCCCATCCTGCGGCCCGCCGCAAGGCGACAGACCGGGAAAGCCTTTTACGAGCGCCATGGCAGACGTCCGTGATTTTGGCTCATCCTATCGCCGGAAAACATATAATACAAGTATCCAAAAATGTATTTTTTCGGCTAAAACTTATCCGACATATGTGCTAGAGGGTTGCGGTATTCATGTTCCGGGTCCTCATGAAGCGCCTGACGGCGCAAGGACGGACACGAGAAAAGAACAAGTTCATGCCGCGCCGCCGCCCGTTCGCAAAAGGGTCCGGCCGGATACGGGAGGACGGAATGTTTCGCGAGCGCCTGCGGGCCCTGCCAGATACCTTCGAACCTTTTGCGCCTGGCTGGACCGCCGCCGACCGCGACAAATGGTCGTCCCTGCCCGAGAGTTACGCCACCCGGCTGACCGAGGCCGCCGAGAACTGTCCTCTCTCATGGCCGGCGCTTCCCGCCAGCGCCTATCTCGCCTTTTCCCGCAACGGCGACCGCATCGGCTACGAGACGCCCTACATGCAGCGCCGCCGCATGCTGAATGCCCTGGCGCTCGGCGAATGCGTTGCCGGCGACGGGCGCTATCTCGACCGGATCATCGACGGCGCGCTGCTGATTGCCGAGGAAAGCGGCTGGCAGCTTCCGGCTCACAATGTCTATATCCGCGATGCGCAGGTATTGCCGCTGCCCGACCCGCGCCGTCCGGTCGTCGATCTCTTCGCCGCCGAGACCGGGGCGGAGCTTGCCGTGCTTGCGACGCTTCTCGAAGCGGAACTGAACGCGGTGACGCCGATGATCGTCTCCCGACTCGACGATGAGGTCAGCCGCCGCGTCATCCGGCCCTATCTGGAGGAGCACTTCTGGTGGATGGGCCGGGGCGACGAGCCGATGAACAACTGGACCGCCTGGTGCACGCAGAATGTGCTGCTGGCGGCCTTCTCACGCCCCTTCGACACTGAGACCCGGCGACACGTCGTCGAAAAGGCCGCCGCCAGCCTCGACTTCTTCCTCAAGGACTATGGCGAGGACGGCGCCTGCGAGGAGGGCGTGCTTTACTATCGCCATGCCGGGCTTTGCCTGTTCAATGCCCTCAACATCCTCGCGACGGCCGCGCCCGACGCCTTTGCCCCGCTTTTCCGCGAGCAGAAGATCCGCAATATGGCGGAATTCATCGCCTATATGCATGTGGCAGACGACCGCTATTTCAATTTTGCCGATTCGTCCGCCCGGGCAGGCTTCTGCGGCGCGCGCGAATATCTTTTCGGCAAGGCCGTCGGCTCGACACTCCTTGCCAATTTCGCCGCCGCCGACTGGAAGGCATCGCCCGAACCCGACGCGCCGGAGGAGATCAACCTTTTCTATCGCCTGCAGGGGGCGATGACCGCCGGGGAACTGGCGGCGCACGAGGCTCAACGCCCGATGCCCGAAGACCGGTTCTTCCCGAGCATCGGCCTCCTGGTGGCCCGCGACCAGCGCTTCGCACTCGCAGCCAAGGCCGGCGACAACGGCGAAAGCCATAACCACAACGACACAGGCAGCTTCACGATCTACAAGGACGGAAGGCCCTTTGTCATCGATGTCGGCGTCGAGACCTATACCGCCAGGACCTTCTCTGCCCGTCGCTATGAAATCTGGACCATGCAGTCCGCCTTCCACAACCTGCCGAGCTTCGGCGGGGTGACGCAGAAGGACGGCAAGGCCTATGCCGCAAGCGACGTCGCTGTCACGCTGGATGCCGATGCCGCTCGCATATCCATGGAAATTGCCGGGGCGTATCCGAAAGAAGCGGGCGTCCAATCCTACCGGCGGACGGTCGATTTTACCAAAGGCCGGGGAATCACCATCACGGATATCTGCGACGCCGCAAAGCCGGCGACGCTCTCGCTGATGGTTGCAACGAAGCCGGAGGTCATCGAGGGGCGGATCACCCTTCCCGATCTTGGAGAGATCGCCATCGAAGGCGGCGGCAGGCCGCAGGTCGAGGCAATAGCCATCACCGATCAGCGCCTCAGGGCCGCCTGGCCCGACACGCTCTATCGTATTCAAATCCCCCTGGGCGGTCGAACGCTCAGGCTTTCAATCAATTGACGGGAGACCCCCATGGAGATCACGCTTTCCGTTCTCGACAAGGCCGGCGAGGTGCGCGCCCGAAATACCGGAAACGAGGCTGTTTCGTTGTTTTTCCGGAACGCCTACGCGCCCGGCGACCGGATCACCGTCGAGACCGGCAGCCCCGGAAGCTTCATCACGCTTTCAATCGATAATACACTCCCGCCGGCCGTCGTGTTCATGAAAGAGGGCGCGTTCAGCTTCCCCGTTCCCTTTGGCGATGCGAAAACCGTTTACGCGCCGACGGCGTTTTCCGGCGAGAACCACAGGATTTCTGCGCATGCGACCGGCCCGGATGCGCTCTCCGGCATCCGCAATCTGGCGCTGAACCCGGCGGACCACGGCGCAAGCGTTGCAGCCTATCCGCACGCCTTCGCCAGCGTCGAAACCCGCGGCGAGGCCGCCTTTGCCGCGCGCAACGCCATCGACGGCGAGATCGCCAGCGACGACCACGGCTTCTGGCCCTATACAAGCTGGGGCATCAATTGCGATCCGGAAGCAACGATGACGGTGGAATTCGGCCGCCGGGTCGTCGCGCGGTCGGTCGTGCTCTTTACCCGCGCCGACTTTCCCCATGACGCCTGGTGGACCTCGGCCCGCATTACCTTCAGCGACGGCCATTCCATCAATGTCCCGCTTGAGAAAACGGGGGCGGGACAGCGCTTTGCCTTTCCCGAGCGCGAAACGGAATGGGTGCGGCTCGAAAAACTGGTCAAGGCTGACGACCCCTCGCCCTTCCCCGCCCTCACCCAGATCGAGGTCTGGGGGCGCGAAGCCGGCTCCTGAGCACTCATCTTGCCAGGGGCGAATGTTGTATTGTATTTTCATTCAACTTATCATACAATTTTTGAAGAAGAGGTGCTTCTGTCGTTCGGCATAAACAGTTCGCAGCCGGCGTCAGGGCCGATGCCTGACCTCAAAGGGGATGAATTTTGGCAACGCAAACCGCCGCACGCAATGGAACCCTGGTCCATAAGGTCAGCGAGGCCTTGCGGCGGTCGATTCTGGACGGCGCGTTTCAGCCCGGCGACAAGCTCCCGAGCGAGGCCCGACTGACCCAGGAACATGGCGTCTCGCGCACCGTGGTGCGCGAGGCCGTTGCCGCCCTCAGGTCCGACGGCCTCGTCGAGCCGCGCCAGGGCGCCGGCGTCTTCGTCCTCGACCCGATCTCCTTCGCCTTCAGGCGCACCAATCCGATGGTCGATTCCGAGCGGATCTATACATCGCTCGAAATCCTCGAAGCGCGCACGCCGCTGGAAATCGAGGCGGCGGGGCTTGCCGCGCTCAGGCGCTCGCCGGCGCAGGAGGAGGAGATTTTCGCCCGCCATGCCGAAGGCATTGCCGGGCGTCATGACGGCAAGGCCTGGAGCGAGGCCGATATCGGCCTACATCTCGCCATCGCCAAGGCCACCAACAATCCGCTGTTTGCAACCTTCCTGGAAATGCAGGGCAAGGCGATCATCCCCCAGACGGGCCAGGTGATCGAAACCGACGACGGCGGAGAAGTCGCCTATCGCAACCTGCTGATCAAGGAACATGAGCGCATCATCTTCGCCATTTCCAACGGCGATGAACAGGGCGCGCGCGATGCGATGCGGGAGCACCTCAAAGGCAGCCTCGGGCGCTATCGCAGCCTTCTGCGCGAGGAGCGCGTGCGCCATATGGCCAAGCTTCAGCAGGACAGCGAAGCCTGACCACCCCCGGATGGCGGGCCGTCATTCGGCTCCAGCCGCCCTTGTCCTTGCTCAGACAGTCACCCCGTTTTCGGCGCAGAGCGCCCTGACCGCTTCCGGCAGGTCGACCGGCGGCAGCGCCTCCACAGGATCCGTCACGCCATAGACTGCGGTGGCGATGAAATGCTCACCGGCGGGAAATTCGCCCACAAGCCGGGGGAACAGCGTGCGCGGAAAACGGATATTCGTGTTGGGCGCCGCGCGGATGATCTCGCCGGTCCGCGTCCCGGACAGGTCAATGATCGCCGATGTGTGGGTCGGCGTTGCGATTACGGCGCGGCCGCTCTCATGCGAAAGCCCGCCGGCAAAGGCAGGGTCGCGCTCGCCGGTGCGGTCCACGGCAAAGCCGCCTTCGCTGACGAACAGCCTGTCCTTCGTGCTGATGCGATGCAGGCGGACATGCCAGCCGGCGCCGGCGAAATCGAGCCAGGTGTCGATCCGCAGCCGGTCATCCGGCTGCCATGCGCCCCAGACCATGCCGTAGTCGACGCCCTCTTCGGTGATCACCGCACGCGAGAGGTAGCTCAGGCCGTCACGCGAGACGGCAAGGCCGCAATCCACCGCGCTGCGATCGGGATGGTCGGGCAGGGTCACATCCGCTTTCACCGAAAACCCGAAGGCGGATGAATAGGCGAAGCGGGCATATTTGGCATCATGGGCGCGGTGTTCGCGTCCGTCCTGCCCGCCCGTCAGCATCACCGCGTCGCCCGGAGCGCGCCTGAGGACAAAACCTGCCGCCGGCGAAAAGACGCGGCCGCCGGGAAGCGCTTCCGGCGGCTCTTCCTCCGCCGCCCAGAAGGGATGATCCTCATCAAGCGCCAGCACGAGGAATGACTTCAGCGCCCAGTAAGGCGAGCCCGGCGCATTGTAGGATTCCGACATCAGCAGGTTCGGATAGGCATAACCGATGGAAAGCACGCCGTCCCGGTCGGCGATCGGCATTTTCGACCACCAGCGCAGATGCCTCAACAAAAGGCCCTTAATCCGGCCCCAGGGCAGTACTTCCTCATCGGCAAAGGCGCAGGCCGCCCAGAAGGCGCCCTCGGCGAAACGATAGGTCAGCGAGCGGCCGTGGGGCACGGCCGCGCCGTCATCGGCAAACCAGTGCTGAAAATCCTGCGCATAGACCCGGGCGCGCTCCCGGTAACGCGCCGCGTGGTCGGGAAAGATGTCGCCGGCATACCTGGCGACCATCAGTCCGTAGAAGTGCAGGGCCATCGGCAGGTAATAGTCGCGATGGCCCCACCGCCCGTCGCGATAGTAGCCGTCGCCGAGATAATAGGTCTCGATGCGCTCAAGTGCGGCCCGCACCGCTTCTTCAGACCATTGCCGGCCGACATTGCGGAGTCCGAGATTGACCAGCACGCGGAAGAACAGCCAATTATTGTCGGGCACCTCCCGCTCGTTGATCTTCAGGAGCCAGCGCTCGGCCTTGTCCTTGGCAGGCTCCGACATCGGCCGCCAGAAGCTTTCCGGCGCGACGAGCAGGGCAAGGGCGATGCCTGCCGTCTCGACCAGACGCTGGTCGAAATCACCGGGCTCGCCCCAGAACTCTTCGTGGTTGACATCCATGCCGTGGGAAAAGCCCTCGACGAAACGCCGGCAATCCTCGAAATCGAACCCGCCGGCGACCAGCGGCACGATGCCCCACAGAGGGCGGATGAAAGCCTCCATTTCGGCTGCATCGTCATCATAGTGGGCGGAGCCCGCCGAAAGTCGCAGCCTCGCATTGCCGGGTGAATACCACGGCACGAGCGGCGCGTAGAAACCGGTGACGGCGGCCTGGAGATCGGCCTTGGTCTTGAGCGGGTTGCCGGCCATGGGATTGCAGTCCGCCATGCGCCGCACAAGCGGCTGGCGATCCCATTGCGAAAAAGACTGTCCGGAAACCATGCCTTGAAACTCCTCGTATGCGCCCTGCCCCGATCCTCTGCGGCAGGTCTACCGCGACGCAGCGACAAATGAAAGGGCTGTGCCCGAAGGCGTGCGGCCGCCCAGGGAACCGGTCGTCCGCTCGGCCGACGAGCACTGCGCGTCGCTCCCCGCAGCGTAGCGAATTTTTACAATGTAAGAAATAGCTAACTTTGAAGATCCGGAACTTATCGGACGCCGAAGTCCGGGCCGGCTTCGAAGCGTCCATTCGGTCGCGCCGAAGATGCGGGAAGCGGCTGGGAGACAGGCATTCTGGTTACCAGAGGGTTACCCCGTCCTTAGGCAAATTTTAAAAGTACCGCGCTAGCTTGACGGCATAGGTTGTGAGTTTGTGTAGAGAGTACGATGACCGAATTAGCCCGCGTTCGCGCAAAATACGTCATAGGCCCGGACGGCAGTCCGCTGACCGTGGCAGACCTGCCGCCCTCAAACACGAGACGCTGGGTCATCCGGCGGAAGGCCGAAGTTGTGGCGGCTGTGCGCGGCGGGCTTTTAAGTCTCGAGGAAGCGTGTGAGCGCTACTGCCTGACCGTCGAGGAATTCCTCTCCTGGCAGGCCTCGATCGACGATCACGGCCTTGCCGGCCTCAGGACCACCAGAATTCAGCAATACCGCAACTGACGCGGCGCGACCCCTCGACCAAGGGTTCGGCCATCTCGAGACAGCGCTTTCGTCCGCAAGGACGGCAGCGCTTTTTTTTGTCGCCCGTCAACCAAAAAAGCCGCACCCGGCGGATGCGGCTTTCGCGCGTTCTTTTCGGCGCCAACGGTTCAGGCGCGTTTGCGGTTCGGTCCTTCCCGCAGCTCCAGCGCAGCGGCGCGCTCGTAATCGACTTCCATCTGGGCCAGTTCGGCTTCTGCGACCGCCTGCTGCTGGCGCAGGTCTGCCACCGAGACGGCCAGATTGTCTGCCCGCTGGCGGGCGGATTTGGCGAATGTAGAATAGGCGAAATGGGCGGGATCGGAAATCCCCGAGCGCTTTTCTTCCGCCGCGATCTGCTGCATGAGCTCGTCCGACATGCGCGCGAACTCATCCATCATCAGTTGCAGTTGCTGTAACTGCCGCTTCTTTTCCTTCACCTGAAACGCCTTGAGACGCAACAGACTGTTTCGTGCCTTCATACGCAAAACTCCCCGGCTGACGAACGCATTGCCGAAAGGCGCCCCCCTTCATGATTTCTGATTCGTTCTCCAGAACTTGGAAAGTGATTAACGAATTCGAAACCCCGGTAACCTTTCATTTACAGTCATCAATGATCATAGGGCGCATCACTTAAGGGTCGGTAAACCGAAAGCGGCAAAAAACCTAAAACTTGCGAGTCGAATGAATCACTTAGCCAGTTTGGTTAATCTTTTTTGTCGGGCCCGATGATCTAGAAAACATAATGATTTCAATGATATTGAAATGTTCATTAATGAATTATGTTCGTATTGCCAAAATGAATCAGAATTTGTTAACCATTCAATGGCAGCTTCTAAATCAGGTCATCACTGAGTCCGTATCGCGTCGGGGCGACATCAGACCTTTCATTTGCGGCGGTTCAAGGGGAAAGACATGCGGGTTCTTTTAATCGAAGACGACAGCGCCACGGCTCAGAGCATCGAGCTGATGCTGAAGAGCGAGAATTTCAACGTTTACACGACGGATCTCGGGGAAGAAGGCGTCGATCTCGGCAAGATCTACGACTACGACATCATCCTTCTCGATCTCAACCTCCCCGATATGTCGGGCTATGAAGTGCTGAAGGCGCTTCGGGTTTCGAAGATCGCCACGCCGATCCTCATCCTCTCGGGCATGTCCGGCACCGACGACAAGGTGCGCGGCTTCGGTTCCGGCGCCGACGACTACCTGACCAAGCCGTTCCACAAGGAAGAGCTGGTCGCGCGCATCCACGCCATCGTCCGCCGCTCCAAGGGCCACGCCCAGTCGATCATCACCACCGGCGATCTGTCCGTCAACGTCGATGCCAAGACCGTCGAGGTCGACGGCCAGCGCGTCCATCTGACCGGCAAGGAGTACCAGATGCTCGAGCTTCTTTCGCTCCGGAAAGGCACGACGCTGACCAAGGAAATGTTCCTCAACCATCTCTATGGCGGCATGGACGAGCCGGAACTGAAGATCATCGACGTCTTTATCTGCAAGCTCAGGAAGAAGCTTGCAAACGCCGCCGGCGGCACCAATTTCATCGAGACCGTCTGGGGGCGCGGCTATGTTCTGCGCGAGCCCGACCAGCAGGAAATGCAGAAGCGGGCCTGACCCCTTGATCCTCTCCCCTTCTCTAAAAACGCGGCGCCCGGCGCCGCTTTTTTTTGCGCCTGGAGCGCTGTGCGTCCACTCGGGCGCGCAAAGGATTGTCTAACGTGTTGAACACACGCACCGCGCTTTCCGAAAATCGATTCCGATTCTCTGGCTGGTGCCCTGGCTGAGACCTATTCGCCAGTTGCCTCTGTCACATCGTCACGCCTTTCGGCCGGCGGCGCGCAGAGCAGCCTGAGATCGGCCTTCAGCCTTTCGATCTTGTAGCGGGCCGCGCGGACGTCGGCACGGGCCTTCTCCACATCGTTTGCCGCCGCGCAACGCTCCGTCGGATCGGCGCTCTCCAGCAACGTCCGTGACCGCGCCAGAACGGAGCTTGCCGCGGCCAGTTCGCTTTCGGCGCCCGCGATCCCGAGTTTCAGCGAATCGAAATCGCTCATGAAGGCGCGTCGGTTGTCGCGCGCCGTCAGGATTGTGTCGAGCAGCGTCAGCCGCGCCTGCTGGGTCAAGCGCAGCGCATCGCCCTCGTCGATGATCGGCAGGACATAGGAGATCAGGAACTGAAGGTTGAAGCCGCCCGTCTGGGTCATGAAACTCGGGATGGACGTCGTCAGCCTTGTAAAACGAGACTGGCGCGCGATCGCGAGCTGGGCGGCGGCGGCCTCGACCAGAAGGTCCTCCAGCCGCTTCTTGCCGGAGCGGGCGAAACAGGCATCGGCATCCTCGCTTGTGACCGACGGATAGTCTTCAAGGGCATCCGTCAGAGAGCGGCCGGGAGCAACCGCGTAACCGCCCTCGGCAAGGCCGGAGAGGCCGAGCAGTTCGTCCCGCTTGGAAGCGAGCGAGCGGGAGACCGCCATTGCCTCCCGGCGGGCGGCATCGATCTCGTCCTTCAGCGTCTCAAGCTCCAGGGCGCTCGCATTTCCGAGCGCGACCTCGACCTCCTTGTCATCAACGCGGCATTGCAGGCCCTTCCGCTTGAGCGAGACGCTTTCGCGCTGGAACTCGAGCGCGGTATAGTCGTTGTAGGTGTCGATCAGTTCGCGCGTGGCATTGCGCTGGGCCACTTGGTACTGGACCGGAATGAGGCGGCCGGCGACCTTCACCGTCTTGCGGTCGAGCCTCAGAAGGGCGCGCGAGATATCCCAGTTCACCCCGAGCACGATGTTGGAAACGCTTTCCGGCGCCTCGAAATCGCCGGTAAAGGTCGAAATCTGCCGCGCCTCGGCGCTGACGCGCGGATAGCGGGCGGATTTCACCTTGTTGAGATCGAGCACGGCACGGGCGCGGGCGATGCGCGCGCGCATGAAATCCTTGCCCCTGGCATTCGCATGCGCGAGAAGGTCCGCAGGGCCGAGCGCCGCGCCGTCCTCGGGCGGATCCGGCGGCGGAGCCTCGAGTTCAGCCGCCATCACGTCGATACGCTGGGCGGTTTCCTTCAACTGGCTCGAGGCGCAGCCCGAAAGAGCGGCGGCTCCGAGAAGGGCGACGCCGGCGAACATGGCGCGGCGGGAGACCGGCCCTGCCCGGGCCTGCGGCCTCGAAAGGGATGCTCTCTGCTTAGTCAAGAACGAAATCACCCGGGTTGAGGCCCGACAGGACGCGGATATAGTCATCGGAGATATCGCCGAGTTCGACCCTGATCAGTTTCTGCTCCTCGCCCTCGTCCTTGCGCACGAAGGTCTGGTCGTTCTTGATCACCACCGCGGAGACCGGCACGGCGGGCTCGGGCCTGACGCTCGGCTTGGCAAAGCGGCAGGTTGCCTGCCGGTTCAGGAGCGCGGGCCCCTCCGGGTCACGGAAAGCGACCTCCACCTCGGTCGAAAGCGCGCCGCGGTCGCGCTCCGCCGGATTTTCCAGCGCGCGAACGGCGGAGATCCCGGCAGATCGCGGTTTGCCGTCATCCGCCGGCGTGACCGTGATCTCGGCGTTGCGCACCAGGCGCATCTCGGCATTGCTGAACTGCAGTCGGGCTCCGAGTTGCCCGGGATCGACGAGAAGGGCGAGCCGGTCGCCCTCATCCACCGTCAGCTTGCCGTCGACGGCCGTGGTGGTCTCAACATCGACCAGCCGGCCGCCGGCCGTTGCCCTGACGACGGCATTGTCGAGCTTTTCCTCCGCCTCTGCGAGCGCGTTCTCGCGCTTGCGGACATCGTGGGTCAGGCGGATAACCTCAAGGTTTGCTTCCTGACGTTCCAGCGCGTTCACGCGCCGCTCGCGCTCAAGGGCGGCATCCGCTTCGTCCAGCTTGCGCCGGGCTTCCTGATAGCGCCCCAGCGCCAAGCGACCCTGCCCGTAAAGTCGTTTCATCTCTGCATACTGGTCGGCAAGATAGTCCCGCGTCGCCGCCTTTTCCGCCTCGTCGAGGCTGTGGATGGCGCGGGTGTTCTCCCGGTAGGATCCGGCACGATAGTCAAGCCGCGCCCTGATGTAGTCAAGGTCGAGGCGGATTTCCTCGGCACGCCGCTCCAGCGCCTCGGTGTCGTAACGCGCGATGACGTCGCCCGGTGCCACCTCGCGGCCATCGGCGACGTCGAGTGTCAGACGTCCGGAGACGGGCGCGACCACCGCGACCGGCCGTCCAAAACCGATCTTGCAGCTGCGAAGGATCTCCTCGGGGAAGAGCCGCATCTCGACAGGCACGCGTCGCGCCTTTCGGGACGGATCGGCAACGGCGATCTGGTAGGTCTGGTCCGCCAGGGCAAAGCCCGGCAAAACGGCAACAAGCGCGCCCGCTGCGAAGACCAGCGCGGATTTGACGAAGGACACGGCAGGCTCCCTCGGAAACTGACGGAACGTCGGTGATCTCGATTCTCTCTCGAAACGCCGGACCAACAATTTTGTTTCAGCGCTTCACTACGCATGAAAAATGAAGGCAAAGCGTGACGAAAATGGGATCACTGCCTGCTGCAGCGCAAAATTATGGCGCAGGCGAAGCGCTCAGACCGCCGGCTTCGCCTCGAACACCACCTCGCCCTCATTGACGACGAACTCGACCGACATGCCGGATTCCTCGGCCAGAAGCGCGGTGTAATAGGGCTGGACATTGTGCGAGGTGATCGGATCCTCCATCACCCCGCCATAGATGCGGGCGAAGTCGGTCGGCATCTGCACATAGGGCCCGCGAGCGCGGATGATGAAGGCGAAGATGTCGCCGGCCGAATCAAGCCCGACATCGATTGTACCGCCACGCGGAATGGTCGACTGGGCGACGAGAAACAGGTTGAGGAGCAGCTTCACCCGGTCCTTCGGCGCATTGAGGCGCGGTCCGGTCCAGTTGAGCGTCACCCGCTTTCCGAGCCCGATCAGTTCGCGCGCCGCCGCCTCGGCCTCGCCGGTATCGAGCGGGGATTGCAGCGTGCCCGATGCGCCGAAGGCGATCCGGGCGAACTTCAGGTGCACGGTAGCGCTCAGCGTGCTCTGGCGGATAAGGTGCAGCGCCTCCTCGTCCATACCGCCCTCGTCCAGAAGTTCCAGCCCGTTTCCGGCGGCCCCGATGGGATTGACCACATCATGGCAGATACGGCTTGCCAGGAGCGCGGCGAGGTCGGCGCCGCTCAGCTTCAGATTTGGATTTTTCATCGGTTCAGACTTCCTTCCGATTGGACCGGGCGCCGGGCCATTGACCCTGCAAAGCCGCATTCAGGGAAAATCGCCACATTTGGTAAATCCATTGTTAAGAGGTCGTGCTCACAATGGCGGCGGGCTCCACGCTTGCCACATTCACAGAAAAAGGCAATGGCAGAGGGCCCCGGTCATGCCAGAAAGCAACAGGAATGGAACCGCCATGCTCGCTCGAACGCTTCTGAGGCCCGCCTCGGCCCTCCTTTTCGCCCTGCTCCTGCTGACGGCGTTTGGCACGCTTGAGACGCATGCCCAGACTCAGCCGCAGCAACCGCCGGCTGCCGTCCAGCCGCAGCAAAACGGCGGCTTTACCGCCGACGAGGTGATCGACGCCGGCAACAACTTCTTCGGCTCCGCCAGTTCCGGCCTCGCGACGGCCCTTCAGAATGCCTTTTCCAAATACGGCCTGCCGAACGGCTATATTCTCGGCTCGGAAGGCTCGGGCGCCTTCATCGCCGGGCTGACCTATGGCGAAGGCCAGCTCAACACCAAGAATGCCGGCATGCACAAGGTTTTCTGGCAAGGCCCCTCGCTCGGCATCGACTATGGCGGCGACGGCTCGCGGGTGATGATGCTCGTCTATAACCTGCCCTCGATCCCCGACCTTTACAGGCGCTATGGCGGCGTTTCGGGCTCTGCCTATGTGATTGCCGGTTTTTCCATGCAGGTTTATACCAACCGCAACATCGTTCTCGTGCCCGTGCGCTCCGGCGTCGGCGCCCGCCTCGGTGTCAATGTCGGTTATCTGAAACTGACCCAGAAGCCCACCTGGAACCCCTTCTGAGCGGAGAAGCGGCTTGGCGGTTGAGCCTGAAACACGAAAGCGCGAGATCGAGGCGCGCTATGCCGCGCTTTGCGCGCGGGTGGAAGCGGCCGCCGGCGCGCCCGGCGAAGACGCGGCGCTCAGGGAGGCCTTCGCCGAACTCGCGGCGATGATGATCGCCTACGCGCACGATACCGGCGCGGAAAAGGCGATCCTGGCAGCCCTTTCACGCGACGGGGAGCGCAGCGGCAGCGACCGGCTGAGCCTTGCCGCCCGGGCCTTGGAAATGATTGAAAAGAACGACTGACGCCGATCAGCCGATGCGGCCGGTCGAAAGCGCGAGCTGATAGAGCGCGATACCGGCGGCCGTCGCGACATTGAGGCTGTCGAGCCCCGGCGACTGAGGGATACGCACCGGCCGGAAGGCCTCGAGAATCCTTGCAGGCAACCCCTCCCCCTCCGTGCCCAGCACCAGCGCCGTGCGGCTTGCAGGCGGCAGTGCATTGAGCGCCGTCCGCCCGGAAGGCGAAAGGGTGACCACCTGAAACCCCGCCCCATCCAGCGCCGTCAGGAGGTCTTCGGCGCTACCGCCCCGGCTCCACGGCATCTTCAGAACCGAACCGACCGAGACCCTGAGCGCCTTTCGGTAGAGCGGATCGCAGGAGGTCGCATCGAGCACCACGGCATCGGCGCCGAAGGCGGTGGCGTTGCGGAAGAGCGCGCCGGCATTGTCATGGTTGGAAAGGCCGATGGCGACGGCGACGAGCGCCGTTTCGCCAAGGTTCGCGATGACCTCTGCGGCCGTCGGCGGTTCCCGCACGCGGCCAAGCGCCAGCACGCCGCGATGCATGTCGAAACCGGCGATCGCATTCATCACCCCGGCACTGCAGACATAGACCGGAACATCCTCGGGAAAGGCCGAAAGCACATCGGCGATGCCTGCGAACCGGTTTTCCAGCACCAGAATGCGATCGGCAACGAAACGCCCCCGCCCATGCGCTTCGGCCAGCACCCGCAGCACCACCGTGCCCTCGGCGATGAACAACCCGCGACGGCCAACCAGATCCTTCTCCCTTATGGCGCGGAAGGGCGCGATGCGCGGGTCTTCGGCATCCCGGATCGTGATCGGACTTGCCGCCATCAGTCGAAGCGGATCTCGACATCGGCGGCCATGCGGCCGGAATTGAGATCGAAAAGATAGAAGGTCTGCTCGCCGTTTTGCTTCTGGCCATAAATCAGCGCCTGGCCGTTGCCATAGCTGATATCGGCGATCGTAAAGCCGCGCGGCAGCGTTGCCGTCAGCGCCCGCGGCGCATCCGCCGGAACGACCGCGCCGGACGATGTCGCGGCGGTCTCTTCGCCCGGGGCTTCTGCGAAGACCTTGTAGAGAACAGCGCCGAAAACGGCCATCAGCGAGACGATCATGATCAGCGCGGAAATGATCTGCAGCCGCAGCATGCGCCGCCGCACCAGTTCGACGGCCGGATCAAGCGGCTGTTCTTCTTCCTGGTCTTCGTTACGATGTTGCGACATTGTCCATTGCTCCGCGGGATTGTTTGGCATAAAAGCGCCAGTCTCGCACCTGTGCTTTCAAAAAACACCCAGATGACAGACGACCCCTTTAAACAAACCGAGGCCAATAGAAAAGTGCTTCTCGTTCCCGATGGCACGAAAGAACGCCTCGACGCCTTCGTGGCGCGGCAGATGGGCGACGGCGTGTCGCGCACGCGCGTCAAGGCGCTGATCGGCAAGGGGGCCGTCACGATCGACGGGACGCCGGCGACCGAACCGAGCCGCAAGGTGACGCCCGGCACGACAATCACCGTCATCGTGCCGGAGGCGGAAGAGGCCGAGCCGGAAGGCGAGGACATTCCGCTCGATATCCTCTTCGAGGACGATGACATCATCGTCATCAACAAGCAGGCCGGCCTCGTCGTCCACCCCGGCGCCGGCAACTGGACCGGAACGCTGGTCAACGCGCTGATCTTTCATTGCGGCGAAACGCTCTCCGGCATCGGCGGCGTCAGACGGCCGGGCATCGTCCACCGGCTCGACAAGGATACGACCGGCGTGATGATCGTGGCGAAGAACGATGCCGCCCACCAGGCGCTCGCCGCGCAATTTGCCGACCACGGCCGCACCGGTCCGCTCCAGCGCGCCTACAAGGCGCTGATCTGGGGGCGACCCCGCAACCTGCACGGCACGATCGACGCGCCGCTCGGGCGCGCCTCCGACCGCATTCGCCGCGCCGTCAAGTCGAGGGACAGCGCCGATGCCGATTTCGCCATTACCCACTACAATGTCGAACAGCGCTTCGGCGAAAAGCCCGACGGGACGGCGCTCGCCAGCCTCGTCGAATGCCGGCTGGAGACCGGGCGCACCCACCAGATCCGTGTCCACATGGCCCATATCGGCCACCCGCTGATCGGCGACAATCTTTATGGCTCCGGCTTCAAGACCAAGGCCAACCTTCTCGACGAACCGGCGCGGACGCACGTGCGCAACTTTCCACGCCAGGCGCTCCATGCCGCCCTGCTGATCATCGAGCACCCGAGAACCGGCGCGGAAATGCGGTTCGAGGCCCCCCTTCCCGCCGACATGACGGCGCTTTGCGACGCATTCGGCTGAACGTGGCCGGAAACATTCCAGTGAATGGAGTGTTTACCATCCGAATACCTTGAAACACGGGATTGCCATAATTAAATCCCGGTTTCCCTTCATGACATCATTGTCCGGTTTGCGGGGTGAGAGTCCCGCCGGAACAGCATGTCTCTCCAGGGAAGGGTCAGTTACCTAAGGGGGTAGAGCAGTGGCCAATACATTACCCAGCATTCGCGCCGGAGAAAACGGTCTCAACCGGTATCTTGAGGAAATCCGCAAGTTTCCGATGCTGGAGCCGCAGGAAGAATACATGCTCGCCAAGCGCTATCAGGAGCATGACGACCGCAATGCCGCCCACAAGCTGGTGACGAGCCATCTTCGACTCGTCGCCAAGATCGCCATGGGCTATCGCGGCTATGGCCTGCCGATCGGCGAAGTTGTCTCGGAAGGCAATGTCGGGCTGATGCAGGCGGTGAAGAAATTCGATCCGGAGCGCGGATTCCGGCTTGCCACCTATGCCATGTGGTGGATCAAGGCCTCGATCCAGGAATATATCCTGCGTTCGTGGTCGCTCGTCAAAATGGGCACGACCGCCAACCAGAAACGCCTGTTCTTCAACCTGCGCCGGCTGAAGGGCAAGATCCAGGCGATCGAGGACGGCGATCTCAATCCCGACCAGGTGAGCGAAATCGCCACCAAGCTGAATGTCAGCGAGGAAGAGGTCGTGTCGATGAACCGCCGGCTTTCCGGCGATGCCTCGCTCAACGCGCCGATCCGCGCGACGGAAGGCGAGAGCGGACAGTGGCAGGACTGGCTTGTCGACGAAAATGACAGCCAGGAAGACATCCTGATGAACCAGGATGAGCTGGAGAACCGTCGCGACATGCTCGCTTCGGCAATGAACGTGCTGAACGACCGTGAAAAGCGGATTTTCGTCGCGCGCCGGCTTTCCGAAGACCCGGAAACGCTGGAATCGCTTTCCGGCGAGTTCAACATCTCGCGCGAGCGCGTGCGCCAGATCGAGGTCCGCGCCTTCGAAAAGGTGCAGGACGCCGTGCAGAAACAGGTTGCCGCCAGCGCCCGCGCGGTGCGGGCCGTGCGTGATGGTAATGACGCTTCGGAATAATGGCACTTTGCCGTTGGGCGCGGGCGCCGGGCCGCGCAAAAACGCCTGAACATTAAAACGCCCTGCGTCGCGAAGCGCGGGGCGTTCTGCGTGCCGAGGCGACGATGACGGACCTGGACCGTTTCAAGAGCCTTCGGGGGCAGAAAACCCGAGACAGAGCAGCGCGAGAGGCTGAAGCGGCGCCGGCAGCGAGAGAACGCCTGCCGTGGCCTCATCATCAAAGCCCCCGACGAGAACGCTTCCCAGACCTTCTCCCACCGCCTGAAGCTGGATATTCTGCGCCGCCGCGCCCGCCTCCAGATAGACATACCGCGCGCCACGCGCGCCACAGGGCGGCTGGTCGGCAAACGCCCTCGCCGGGCTCACCATGTCGGCGCAGATGGCGATAATGCACGGCGCCTCCGCGATCCATTCAGGGTTGCCGATCGCCGCATCGCAAAGAGCCGGACGCAGGTCGGCGCCATCGACCGTTTTCAGGCCTGCCCCCTCCGGAGCAAGGGCGTAAAGGCCGCGCTCGAGACCGGCAACCCTGGCTGCCAGAACAAACAGGCGCAGCGGGTAGAGCGCATGCGCGGAGGGAGTTGTTCTCTTGCCGTCTTCACCGGATTTGCCCTGGGCCGCCCACAGGATTTTTTCGAGCGACGGCAAAGGTATCGCGCGTTCTGCGAACGTGCGAACCGAGCGCCTTTCGGCGAGGGCCTGAGCAAGCGTGATGTCCATCTGTCCGGCTCCCTTTTCTGGGGACGCGATCGGCCTTCAAGCTACAGGGAAATCGCGTCAGTTGCCGCCGTTGATATCCCCGAGCGCCTGCCATTCCTGGATGGCGCGATCGAAGATCGCCATGCCGGTCGTGCCCTTTTCAAGCGTCAGCAGCGCCCGGCGGCCATTGCGGTAGGTGACCGGAATGTCGATCCAGTTGCGGTCGCCCAGAAGCGCGAGGTTCTGCGACCGCGCCTGATCGAAATCGTTGAGCGCCAGCATATAGAGATCATCGGTAATCTTGGCGGAAACCGCGATCAGCGGATCGCCGCGCGCGGCTTCCGTGCCCTTCATCGAGATGCGCTGTACATTGTCGATCCCGCCGCCCTCGAAATTCTCGTCAAGCGTGAAGGCGATATCGATAAGGTGGCTTGCGGGCAGCGAGGGATCGTCATTGCGGCGGAAGGTCAATACGCCGGTGAGCCCGGCTTCGGGCACGCTCATGATGCCCTCGACCACCGGTTCGGAAACGGCCGTGCCGGTGTTTTCCTGCTTGAGTTCCCACTCGACGGTGCCCTGGTAGGCCGAGGGCACCGACTGGCCGAGCTGCTCCTCGTAGAGATACATTTTCTGGGCGGCCCCCACCGGCGGCGCGGGCTCGACGGTCTGCGTCGCCGATGCCGTCTCGGCAGGCGTCGAGGACGATGTCTGGTTGGCGACCGAACGGGCGGGACCGGAGGCAGCGCTTTCTGCCGGCAGGCCCTCGTCGACCTCGGTGCCGTCGGGCAGAAGCCGTTGGGTGAAAGGCTTGAGGTTTTCAGCCGTTTCCGTCTCTTCCGGCTCCGGCGATGGCGCATCCGGCGTTTCGGCGGGCGCGGTCTCGGCGGTCTGCTGCTGGTCGGCCGGCGAAATCGCGGCGACGATGCGCGCGCGGTTGTCCCAGACGAGGTAACCGCCGACGACCAGGATCAGCGCGACGATAACCGCTCCTGCTATCAGCACGATCTTGCGCCTTCCGCCCGTTTCGGCCTCGTCGTCTCCGCGGTGTTCGGCCGGACCGCCGGCCATTTCATCGAAATCATCGAAGCCGGTACCCGGCTCCTCCGGTTCAAGCCCGAGCAGGCTGTCGACATGCGCCCAGTCCTTTTCCGGCACCGACCGGCGCGGCGGCGGCGGAGCGGGCTCGAACGCACCGGCCTTCGCCGTCGTCGCCTCGAATTCCCAGTCATCGACCGGCGCGCGCCGCGGGTCATCCTCCCACGCCTCGGGCCCCTCGTCGGGCTCGACGATGACGGTTCCGGCATCGGTCTCCACCGGCTCGTCGGTCACATCATAGCTATAGGCCTCTTCGTCCTCTTCCTCGTCCTCATAGTCGACCCGGTCGGGCGTATGAACGCGTTCGAAGGTCGCACCGTGCAGCAGGCCTTGCGGGCCGGGGGGCGGCGCGTCATCGACATCGTCCGCGCGCGCTCCGTCTGCAGCGTCGTCAAGAACATGTTCGGCAGGCGCGTCGGCCCGAACAGACACATCCGCATGATCATCCTCGTCCGCAGCCTGCCGCGCCTCTTCCGCATCATGGCGCCGGTCCCGATACTGCTCGTCTTCGCGGTAGGCTGCGTCGAAGACCTCACGCTCATCGGCGGGCTCAAAGGCCTCTTCCTCGCGATACCCCTCTTCGGGCGCGTAAGCGGGCTGCTCCTCGGGTTCGGACGCAAGCTCGTCCGCCGGTATATCCTCCGGCGGCGCCCCATGACGTTCCTCGGCAACAGGTTCATCGCCGGTCGCATCATCACCCGGCGGCAGGGCTTCGGCGAACTCGTTCTCGACCTCGGCGATCGCGGCATCGATCTTGTCGATCTGCCTTTTGATCAGGGCTTCCGGCGGCGGCGGAGACATGTTCTCCATCTGCCGGACAACGGCGGAACGCGCCTTCTCGTAGACACGCGCGCGCAACTCCGGAGACTGTTCCGGAAGGCCCTCGACGGCACGTCGAATGACTGCTGTGAAATCCGCCATTGATTACCCCTATTGTGCGGGTTATTCCCGCGACAATACTATGATTTTTGCTTAATCCTCAAACGGATCGGTCACAAGAATGGTGTCTTCGCGCTCAGGACTTGTGGATAGAAGCGCGATTGGTGCGCCAATCAGCTCTTCAACCTGCCGTACGTATTTTACGGCCTGCGCGGGAAGGTCGGCCCATTTGCGCGCGCCGACGGTTGATTCCTTCCAGCCCTCAAGCGTGATGTAGACCGGTTTGACGCGTGCCTGCGCGCCCTGGCTGGCCGGCAGCGCCTCGACCCGCTCGCCGTCAAGCTCATAGGCGACGCAGATCTTCAGTTCGTCGAGACCGTCGAGAACATCGAGCTTGGTCAGTGCGATGCCGGTGATGCCATTGGTGGCGACGGCCTGACGCACCAGGACGGCGTCGAACCAGCCGCAGCGGCGCTGACGGCCGGTGACCGTGCCGAATTCGTGGCCCCGCTCGCCAAGAAACTGGCCGACCTCGTCATGAAGCTCGGTCGGGAACGGCCCCTCGCCGACGCGGGTCGTATAGGCCTTGGTGATGCCGAGCACATATTCGAGCGCGCCCGGGCCCATGCCGGAACCGGCTGCGGCCTGGCCGGCAACCGTATTCGACGAGGTTACGAAAGGATAGGTGCCGTGGTCGATGTCGAGCAGCGTGCCCTGCGCGCCTTCGAACAGGATGCGCGCACCTGCGCGGCGCTTCTTGTCGAGCAGCAGCCAGACGGTTTCGCGGTAGGGAAGAACCTTGTCGGCGACCGAGGTCAGTTCTTCCATGATTGCCGCATGCTCGATTTCGGCCACGCCGAAACCGCGTCTCAGCGCGTTGTGATGGGTGAGAAGACGGTCGACCTTGGCCGGCAGGGTTTCAAGGTTTGCGAGATCCATCAGGCGGATCGCCCGGCGGCCGACCTTGTCCTCATAGGCCGGGCCGATGCCGCGGCGCGTGGTGCCGATCTTGGTGCCGGAATTGGAAGCGGCGTCCTCGCGCATGCCATCAAGCTCGCGATGCAGCGACAGGATCAGCGTCGCGTTGTCGGCGATCCGCAGATTGTCGGGTGAAATCGAAACGCCCTGCGCCTCCAGCCGTCCGATTTCGGCGATCAGCGCGTGCGGGTCGACGACCACGCCATTGCCGATGACGGCAAGCTTGCCTTCGCGCACGACGCCCGAGGGCAGAAGCGACAGCTTGTAGCTGACGCCGTCGATCACCAGGGTGTGGCCGGCATTGTGGCCGCCCTGATAGCGCACCACGATATCCGCGCGCTCGGACAGCCAGTCGACGATCTTGCCCTTGCCTTCATCGCCCCATTGCGAGCCGACCACTACAACATTTGTCATTTTACCTACCTAGAAACCATGCCTTGCCTGCGGCTGAACCGCAGCATCTATAACCATCCACGACCTATATTGCGATCCCCCCGGCCCGCAAGCCCGCAAAATTTTCACGTGACAGCAACGGCGACGACGCTTTAAGGCGGGAACGCCTCAAAAAACACCATCCCATTTTCCTTCGCGAAACATGAACCAGGGATGAGCCAATAACAGGGACTGTGGCCATGCAATGGCGAGCCTACATTCTTTTGACCATAACCACGCTTTTTTGGGGCGGAAACCTGACCGTCGGCAAGCTCGCCGTCGGTCATGTGTCGCCGATGGTGATGAATTCGTTTCGCTGGGGCATTGCGGCGCTGGTGATTTCGGCCTTTTCCATGCCGCAATTCAAGCGGGACTGGCCGGTGATCCGCAAGAACTGGCCGCTTCTCTTCGCCTACGGCGCGGTTGGCTTCGCCGCCTTCAACGCCTTCCTCTATTCCGGCCTTCGCTTCACCTCCGCCATTAACAGCGCGATCGACCAGGCGGCCATACCGCTGCTGATCTTCGTCTTGAACTTCCTGTTCTTCCGCGTGCGCGCCTCGACGGCCCAGCTTGCGGGCTTCGCGCTGACCCTTGCCGGCGTCGCCGTTACGGTTTCCCACGGCGAGCTTTCGCGCCTGCTCGCGCTTGAGATCAATTTCGGCGATTTTCTCGTGCTGATGGCGGTGCTGTGCTATTCGCTCTATACCGTCAGCCTGCGCTACAAGCCCGCGCTTGACTGGCGGGCTATGGCCATGGCCTGTTTCTTCGGCGCCTTCCTCGCCTCCCTGCCGATGGTGGCCGCGGAGGCGGCGCTCGGCCTTGCCATGCTGCCGCATGACCTGACCGGTTTCGGCGTCATCATCTTCATCGGCCTTTTCCCTTCCCTCGTCTCGCAGGTGCTTTTCATCCGCGGCGTGGAGCTGATCGGCCCGAACCGGGCAGGGCTCTTCATCAACCTGATCCCGGTCTTCGGTACCATCCTTGCGGTCGTCGTCCTCGGCGAAAGTCCGGAGGGCTTCCATGCCGTTGCCTTCGCGCTTGCCATCGGCGGCATCGCGCTTGCGGAATGGGGCAAACCGAAGACCCCTTGAGAGCGCACACAAAAAGGCAGCGGACGGAACACAAATCGATGCTTTTGCCTGTATGATGTTTTTCCTACACCTGTGTTGAAGCCGCCCGAAGGGTGCGGCGGGGAACATCAAGACAGGTTGATCGACATGGCCAAGCGCTTCTACTGGAATGAACTGACGAGCCCGGAATTCAGCGCTCTGGACCCGGCGACCACCGTCGCTATCCTGCCGCTCGCCTCCACCGAACAGCACGGACCGCATCTTCCGGTCGCGACCGATGTCGCCATCGCCCAGGGCATGCTCGACACGCTCAAGGAAAACCTGCCCGAAGAGCTCGACGTGCTGGTCCTGCCCGTCCAGGAAATCGGCAAGGCCAATGAGCATATCCACGGCCCCGGAACACTCTCCTTCGGCGCGGACCTCCTGATCCCCGCATGGACGACGATCGGCGAAAAGGTCGCCGCGGCCGGCCTGCGCAAGATCATCATGGTCAACAGCCATGGCGGCAATCTCGACATCATGAGCATCGTCTCGCGGGAAATGCGCGTGCGCTTCAACATGGTCGCCGTTGCCACCCAATGGGCGCGTTTCGGCTCGCCCGACGGCATGATCAGCGAGGAAGAACGCACCTACGGCATTCACGGCGGCGAGGTCGAGACCTCGCTGATGCTCCACTTCCGTCCGGAACTGGTCAGGATGGAACATGCCGAAAACTTCGTGTCGCTGGCCAAATGGCAGAAGGAAAACACCCGCCGCCTGCAGCCGACGCCGCCCAATGCGCTGGCCTGGATCGCCCATGATCTCAACCCCAAGGGGGCGCTCGGCAATGCCGCGATCGCGACGGCGGAAAAGGGCGCGGCCATCGCGCAACACCAGATTGCGGGCTTCATCGAACTGATCGAGGATGTCGTCGCCTACCCGCTCGACAAGCTTTATACGCCGGCGTGATCAACCTGGCGACGGCGGCAGGTGATGGCGTTGCTGCAGCGTGTCGATAATGGCGGAAAGCTCCTTCAGCAGGTAATCGACGAACAGGCTGCTTGCCGCATCAAGCGGCGCGCGGGCGCGTGAAAAGAGTTTCATCGGCTGGTGGCGCACATGCGGATCGGCGAGCGGGCGGAAGGCCAGTTCGCCTTTCTGGCATTCGACATAGACATCGAGCGGATTGAGGAAGGTCAGCCCCGTGCCCCGCTTGACCAGGCCTTTCAGCATTTCCGACGCATTGGTCTCCACCACCGGCTCGATCGGCAGGGACAAGGGCGACAGCGCCAGATTGATGACATGGCGCAGGCTTGTGCCGGGCTGGGCGAGCACCAGCGGCTCCTGCACGACGTCGGAGACATTGACGCGCTCTTCCCGCGCGAGGCGATGATCGGGCGGCATCACGGCCCCGATCGGCACATCGAAGGAGGCGAGCGTGCGGATGCCCGGCGTCGGCGGAATGTTGAAGCCGAGGCCGAGATCGACCTCGCCGGTCAGCACATTGGCGATCGTCGTGGTGCCGCCATCGGATCTGAGATGGATGCGGATCCTTGGATTTTCATCAACGAAACGGGCGATGATATCCGGCAGCGGACCGGCGGCAAGTCCGACGGTCGCGACCAGCGTCACCTTGCCCGCCTGTGGCATTTTCAGCGCGCGGATACGCGATTCCAGCTTCTCATAGCCCTTCAGCACCTCGCGGATATGCTCCACGCACATCTCGCCGGCCGCCGTCAGCCGCAGACCACGGGGCAGCCGCTCGAACAGCGGCGCGCCGAATTCCTCTTCCAGGGCAAGGATTTGCCGGTTCACGGCGGATGAGGCGACATTCAGCCGCTGGGCGGCCTTGCGGATCGACCCGCAACGGGCGATCTCGTCGATATATTGCAGTTTCCTGGAATGAAGCATGGGCGTAGACTCACAGCTGCCGGACCCTTGCGCTGACCAAATTTTGCGCAGTTCGACTACAATTATAACAATCAAGCCGGTTGTGCAAAAAAAGCATCAATGGGGACGAAAATTGATGCTTCTCAAACAGCGGTGAAGCCGCTCAAATGCAACAATCTGAAAGCTTCACGACGAAAAGCGAAGGGGAATAGCTTATGTCGACTACCTCAAAGACCGCCGCGCTCGCCGGCGCTGCCTTCATGGCAGCGGCCGCCACGCCCGCCTTTGCGCTGGACGAGGTCTCCTATGGCACCAACTGGCTGGCGCAGGCCGAGCATGGCGGTTTCTACCAGGCCGTCGCCGACGGCACATACGAGAAATACGGCCTGGACGTCACCATCGTGCAGGGCGGCCCGCAGGCAGCCAACCGCGCGCTCCTGATCGCCGGCAAGGTCGATTTCTACATGGGCTCGCCCCAGGGCGAGCTTGACGCCGTCGTCGAGGACATTCCGCTCATCGATGTCGCCGCCATCTTCCAGAAGGACCCGCAGATCCTGATGGCCCATCCCGACCAGGGCATCGAGGAATTCGCCGATCTCGCCAAGCTGCCGACCATCTTCATGGGCAAGGACGGTTTCCTGTCCTACTTCCAGTGGATGAAGGCCAATTTCGACGGCTTCGACGATGCCCAGTACAAGCCCTATACCTTCAACCCGGCGCCCTTTATCGCCGATCCGCAGTCGGCCCAGCAGGGTTACCTCACCTCCGAGCCCTATTCGGTCGAGAAGGAAGCCGGTTGGTCGCCGAAGGTCTTCCTGCTCGCCGACAGCGGCTATTCGCCCTATTCGACGATGATCACCGCGCAGAAGAAGCTGGTCGAGGAAAACCCGGACCTCGTCCAGCGTTTCGTCGATGCCTCGATCGAAGGCTGGTACAACTATCTCTACGGCGACAACACCGCTGCCAACGAACTGATCAAGGCCGACAATCCGGAAATGACGGACGAGCAGATCGCCTATTCCATCGAAAAGATGAAGGAATACGGCATCGTCGTTTCCGGCGACGCGGATGAAGGCGGCATCGGCTGCATCACCGACGCCCACTACAAGACCTTCTTCGACGACATGGTCGATATCGGCCTTTTCGAAGCTGATCTCGACTACACGAAGGCTTACACGACCGCGTTCGTCTGCAAGGGCGTTGGCATGGACCTGATGAAATAGGCAGCCCGAAACGCTCCGTTTCGCGTCATTCAGGCGCGAAACGGCACCTTGAACTGAATGCAGGATAGCCGCATGCCGAACGCCTATGCCGAAATTCCGGCATCGCTACAAAAGCCATTGGTGAAGATGGAGCATGTCACCAAGATCTTCTCCAACGGCACCATCGCGCTCAACGACATGTCCCTGACAGTGCGCCAGGGCGAGTTTGTCAGCCTGCTCGGGCCTTCCGGCTGCGGCAAGTCGACCGCGCTCAGGATCATCGCCGCGCTCGGCGACATCACCCGCGGCACGATAGACTGGCCAAGCTCGCGCATTTCCGCCAAGGGGCGCCCGGAAGGCGATATCAGCTTCGTCTTCCAGGAGCCGACGCTGATGCCCTGGGCAACGGTGTTCGGCAATGTCTACCTGCCGCTGAAGCTGCGCGGCCAGTCGAAAGCCGGCACGCGCGATCAGATCATGGACGTTTTGGAAACCGTCGGCCTTGAGGATTTCGCCGATGCCTATCCGCGCGAGCTTTCCGGCGGCATGAAGATGCGCGTCTCGATCGCCCGCGCACTGGTCACAAAACCGAAACTTCTCCTGATGGACGAGCCCTTCGCAGCGCTTGACGAGATCACCCGCCAGCGGCTCAACGACGATGTGCTCAGGCTCTGGCACGAGACCGGCATCACCGTCATCTTCGTCACCCATTCCGTTTTCGAATCCGCCTATCTGTCCAACCGCATCGTCGTGATGCGCGCCCGTCCCGGCCAGGTCTTCGACGACTTTCCGCTCGACACGAGCCAGGTGCGTGACGAGGACTACCGTTCGTCGGAGGAATATCACCAGGCCTGCGCGAAAGTGTCCCACGCGCTGCAGGGCGCGATCCACGCCGCAGGAGGAGAACACTGATGAGCGACAAGGTAAGCGCCATGCAGCAGGACGATGCGGCCTACGCGAAGCCCGGTTTCTGGGCGCGTCACGGCGAAACGGTCCTGAAAATCACGATCCCGATCGCCGTGCTCGCCTTCCTCGTGCTGGTCTGGCAGGCGATCGTGGTCATCTACCAGACCCCGCATTACATCCTTCCCGGCCCCGCGCTGGTGGTCGAGGCTTTCTTCGAGGACTGGGGCACGCTCGCGCCGGCGCTGTGGGTGACGACCAAGATCACCTTCATCTCGCTCGGCCTTGCCCTTGTCGGCGGCGTCGGCCTTGCCGTCATAATGGTCCAATCGCGCTGGATCGAGACCGCGCTTTACCCGATCACCGTCATCCTTCAGGTGACCCCGATCGTCGCCATCGCGCCGCTGATCCTGATATACACGCCAACGACGCAGGTGGCGCTCCTGATCTGCGCCTTCCTCGTCGCCTTCTTCCCGATCCTCTCCAACATGGCGCAGGGCCTGAAGAGCGTCGACCATAACCTCCTGAACCTGTTCGAGCTCTACGGCGCCTCGCGCTGGCAGACGCTCATCCACCTGAAACTGCCCGCATCGCTCCCCTATTTCATGACGGGGCTCCGGATCGGCGGCGGTCTGGCGCTGATTGCCGCCGTGGTCGCCGAGTTCGCCGCGGGCTCGGCTGGCGCCGGCTCCGGCCTTGCCTTCCGTCTTCTGGAATCGCAGTACCGGCTCAACATTCCGCGCCTCTTCGCAGCGCTCTTCATGCTCGCCTGCCTCGGCGTGGCAATCTTCGCGCTCACCTCCTTCATTGCCTGGCTGTTCCTGCACCGCTGGCACGAAAGCAGCCTCAAGAGGGAAAACTGATGCCGGGATTCATGACATTGCCGGAAGCGCCCTCCTATGCGCTTCTGAGAGCCACCGTTCCTGCCGTCTGCCTTGCCGATGCGAGCAGCTTCGAGGCGAAGGAAGGTCTCGTCTCGGCCGATATCGTGATCGCGGACGGCAAGGTCGACGCCATTCTGCCCGCCGGCACGGCGCCCGCCGCGCTTCCCGCCGCCGACATGCGCGGCGGCATGGTCTGGCCCACCTTTACCGACATGCACACCCATATCGACAAGGGCCATATATGGGAGCGCCGCCGCAATCCCGACGGCACCTTCATGGGAGCCCTGGAAAACGTGATGGCCGACCGGCAGGCCAACTGGTCGGCCGATGACGTCGCCGCCCGCATGGAATTCTCGCTGAAATCGGCCTACGCCCATGGCACAAGCCTTCTGCGCACCCATCTCGACAGCCTGCCGCCACAGCACGAAATCTCCTTCGAGGTGTTTTCGGACACCCGGGAAAAATGGGCGGGCCGGATCGAGCTTCAGGCCGTCGCGCTCTTTTCCATCGACATGATCTTCGAGCCCTTCTTCGATGATCTGACGAGGCTTCTGAAACGCCACAACGGGTTGATCGGCGGCGTCACGCAAATGCTGCCGGACCTTGACGCGCGGCTGGACCGCATGTTCCGCGCGGCAGCCGACAACGGTCTCGATATCGACCTGCATGTGGATGAGACCGAAGAGCGTGAAGTCCTGACCCTAGGCCGGATTGCCGAGGCCAAGCTCAGAAACGGCTTTGAGGGTTCGGTCACCGTCGGCCATTGCTGTTCGCTGGCCCGTCAGGACGAAGACACGGCAAAGCGCACGATCGATGTCGTTGCCCAAGCCGGACTATCCGTCGTCTCGCTGCCGATGTGCAACATGTACCTGCAGGACCGCCACGAAGGCCGCACGCCGCGCTGGCGAGGCGTAACGCTGTTCAAGGAACTGACGGCAGCCGGGGTGAAGACGGCTGTTTCTTCCGACAATACCCGCGACCCGTTTTATGCCTATGGCGACCTCGATCCGGTCGAGGTCATTCGCGAGGCCGTGCGCATTCTCCAGCTGGATCACCCGCTGGACGAGACCGCCCGCATCATCACCCGCACACCCGCCGAAATCCTCGGCCGGGGCGAGCGTGGGGTGATTGCCGAAGGCGGACCCGCCGACCTCGTCCTCTTCAGCGCCCGGCGCTGGAGCGAATTCCTCTCCCGTCCGCAGGCTGACCGCATCGTGATGCGGAATGGCATGGGCATCGACCGCAGCCTGCCGGATTATCGCGAACTTGACCCGCTGATGGATAAGTGAACATGCCGGACTATCAACAGATCAAGGCCGAACTCGAAGGCATCGCCATCGAGGACAATCCCAATATGGTTCTGCGCAAGAGCCGGGATTTCTACTGGTACTCTCCAATCCTGAAGGAACAGCTTGAGAATGTGACCGGCGATCTGGTCGTCTCGCCGAAGAACGAGGAAGAGCTGATCCGGATCCTCAAGGTCGCGTTCAAGAATGACGTTCCCGTCACGGCGCGCGGCGGCGGCACAGGCAATTACGGGCAGTGCATGCCGCTTTCCGGCGGCATCGTGCTCGACATGACCAAGATGAACGCCATCAAGGACATAAAGCCCGGCCGCGTCATCGCTGAGGCCGGCATCATCTGCGCCCAGCTTGACAGGGAGCTGAAGGAAAAATCCGGGCAGGAACTGCGCTTCCATCCCTCGACCACCGGCCAGGCCACGCTCGGCGGCTTCATCGCCGGCGGCTCCGGCGGCGTCGGCTCGGTCCACTGGGGCGGCCTTCGCGACCTTGGCAATGTTCTGCGTTTGCGGATCGTGACGCTGGAGGCAGAACCGCGGGTGATGGAACTGACGGCGCGCGACCTCCTGAAGGTCAGCCACGCCTACGGCACCAACGGCATCATCACCGAGGTCGAGATGCCGCTGGCGCCCGCCTATGACTGGGTGGATGTGATGGTCGGCCACGAGACCTTCATGGATGCCGTGCGCTTTTCCGACCGTCTGGCGAAATCCTCCGGCATCCTGGTCAAGGAAATCGCCCCGATCGCGGCTCCCGTGCCCTATTCCTATTTCAACCGCCACAAGCCCTATCTGAGGGAAGGTGAGTCTGTCTCCGTGGTCATGGTGGCGCCGCATTCGCTGGAACCCTTCGAGGCGCTGGTGAACCTCTACAAGGGCGAGATCCGCTTCCGCTCCGATGAGGCCGAAAGCCTGCGCGGCCTGCCGCGCGCCTATGAACTCGGCTGGAACCACACGACGCTCAGAGCGCTGAAGATGGAGCCGGATGCCTTCACTTATCTGCAAGTCCAGTATCCCGGACCCGATCATGTGGCCAAGGTCCAGGAGATGACCGCGCTTTTCGGCGACGAGGTGATCGGCCATCTGGAATTCCTGCGTTTCGACGGCGCGATTCAGTGTTCCGGCCTGCCACTGGTGCGCTACACCACGGCCGAGCGGCTGGAAGAGATCATCCGTATCCACGAGGATCATGGTTGTCCGATCTTCAACCCGCACCGCTATACGCTGGAAGAGGGCGGCATGAAGCAGACCGACGAATTGCAGCTGGCCTTCAAGAAGGAAACCGACCCCAAGGGCCTTCTGAACCCCGGCAAGATGATCGCCTGGGAAAATCCGGATTTCGATTTCAAGGCCGGCAAGAACTTCCTGTTCAAGGGCCTTTCCGAGACGGGAGCCGAATAGGATGCGCGTTCTCGTTCTCTTCAGCCATCCGGTGGAAACGAGCTTCGGAGCGGCGCTTCATGCCCAGGTGGTGGAAAGCCTGAAGAAGGCCGGCCACGAGGTTGATGATTGCGATCTTTACGCCGAGGGTTTCCAGCCGGTCCTGACCCGCGAGGAGCGGATCGGCTATCACGACTATCCGGAAAATACCGCACCGGTTGAAGGCTATGTCGAGCGGTTGCGCAAGGCCGAAGCCCTCGTCATCGTCACGCCAGTGTGGAATTTCGGCTTTCCGGCCATGCTGAAAGGCTATTTCGACCGGGTCTGGCTGCCGGGTGTTTCGTTTGCGCTCGAGGACGGGAAACTGACCCCGACGCTGCGCCATATCAGGAAGCTTGCGGCTGTCTTCACCTATGGCGCAACGCCGATGCGGGCGTTTCTGGCCGGCAATCCGCCGAAAAAGATCGTCAAGCGCGTGTTGCGCGCCCAGATCAAGCTCGGCGCCCCGGTGTCCTTCATGGCGCATTACGACATGAACAACTGCACCGACAGGACCAGGGCCGATTTCCTTGCAAGGGTGAAGGCCGAGATGGAAGCTTTCTGACGCTTCGGGCGTCCACCCCCTTTACATCACCGCTCAGACCACTAGGTCTAGGACTAACCCGCAAGCGCTTCCCTTAGGCGCTTGCGGGCTCTTTTGAGCGAGGCCGCAAGCCCCGTCGCACTCTGTTTGCGCGGGATTGGCTGTGGCTTTCAGGAAATACCGCATGGTTCAGGGGGCATTGCCCCGCCATGCGCCAGCAGCGGGGAACAGGGCCGAATGTCCATGCTTGAGCAGAAAACCGCCGACGAGACCCGCCTGCGCAAATTGCGCGGCACCGTACCGGTCAATGCCGTGCTTCATGTCTGGCTGAAGGCCATTCACCCGCATGCGCCCGCCGAAATCCAGCTTTCGCTCAACGGCCAACTGTTCGGCAATATCTTCGCCCAGAACGCGGAAGAGTATGAATTCCGCATGTTCTTCGTGCCGCATGGCGGCGAACTGGAATGTTCCTACGATCCGGAAACGACGACGATCTCGGTCGCCTACTGGTTTACAGATGCCAAGGTGCTGGAGGAAGGCATTACCGTGCTGCGCACCCATGCCGCCAATGCCCCGGCGCCCGCCCCCGGCAGCTATCATTTCCGCCCGCCCTTCGGCTGGATGAACGATCCGAACGGCTTCGGCCGCTTCAACGGCTCGGCGCATCTCTTCTACCAGCATTATTCACACGGGCTGACCTGGAACACCATGCACTGGGGCCACGCGATCTCGGAGGATTACCTGCACTGGCGGCACATGCCGATCTTCCTGTTCCCCTCCGAAGACCTCACCCACCGCCCGGACAAGCGCGGCGGCGCCTTTTCCGGCTCGGCGATCCCGCTGGAAAATTCCGCCGGCATTCGCGTGTTCTTCACCGAACATGTGATCGAGCGCGCGCCCGAACGCGAAATCCAGATGGTCGCCACCTCGCAATCGCTGATCTTCGCCGGCGCGGCCAAGCCGCTGATCGACAAACGGCCGGAGCTGGAAGGACTGACGCTCGACTTCCGCGACCCGTACGTTTTCCGGGGGCCTGACGGCTACTGGAAAATGCTGCTTGGCAGCCGCCAGGGCGAGGAAGGCGTGGTCCTCCTCTACCAGACGGCCGACCTGACGGCGGCAAGCGGCTGGGAGTTCGTCGAAATCCTGCACCGTGAGGGCCGGTTCAATACCCAGGTTGTCGAGTGTCCCTGCCTGCTGCCGCTCGACGGCCCGGCCGGCGACCCGCAGACCCATTGGGTGCTGGTCTGCGGACTGATGCACAGCCACCACGAGGAAACCGGCCGCAGGAACCTGACCATGGCGACCGTCGGCCATTTCGACGGCAAGCATTTCACGCCCCAATTCGAGCAGGAACTCGATTTCGCCACGGACAACTACGCCTTCCAGGCCTTTCTCGACCAGGGCCGCCCGGTCGGTATTGGCTGGCTGGCCAACTGGGCCGATGCCGCGCCGGAAATCGACTTTCCGACGGCGATGACCCTGCCGCGCAACCTTGTCTATGACGCAGCCGACAACACGCTTCTGACGCCGCCGATCGAGGGCGTGGAAATGCTGCGCGACGCGTTGATCGATGACACCGCCCTTGCCGCCGGCGAGCCGGTGATGCTGGAAAAGGGCCAGGCCGAGGTCGTGATCGAGCTTGACCGCAATGACGGGCCGTTCGAAATTGACCTCTACCACAACAATATCGAGATCACGGTGAAGATCGATGCTGAGGGGATGAGGCTTCTCTATATGGACGACAGCAAGACGCCGACGCCCGACTATATCGCCCCCGGCGCCAATCCGAGCCATTTGCGGCTGTTCCTCGACATCGGTTCAGTCGAAGTGTTTGCTGACAACGGCCGCTGGGCCGGCACAAAGCGCATCGCCGGCTTCGACCCGATCCACTCGATGCGAATCCGCGAAGGCGCGATCAAATCGGCAAAGGTCTGGTCGCTGGCGCTTTGAGGCAGAGCAGATTACGGCAGCTTGGCCGCCGTGACCTCGACCTCGACCAGAAATTCCGCGCGGGTGAAGCCGGAGACGATCAGCAGGGTCGACACCGGCATGGGATCGGAGATGTAGCGGTCGCGGACATCCATATAGGCCGGAAAATCCTCGCGCGTCGTCACGTAGCCGGTAATGCGGATCACATCCTCAAACCCCATATCGGCTGCCGCCAGGATTTTCCCGATCGCCTGGAAGCAGAGCTCCGTCTGCGCGCTGACCGAGCGCGGAATGGCCTCGTCCTGCCCGATGCCGAGCTGGCCGGAGGTGACCAGAAGGCCGGCGCCCGGCGGCACGTAGAGGCCGTGGCTGTAATTGCCGAAAGGCTTGCGAACGCCGTCAGGGTTGATGCTCTTCTTCATGTGAAACCGCCTCGTGAAAAACTGTCAAACCGCATGGCCGCACAAGGACCCGGCTGTCAAGCAGCCGTAAGCCCGGACCGAGCGATAATGTAGAGGCCGCGGCGAAAAATATAAGGCGGCACGGCGCATAATCCCCGATATTCCCGCCCTGCCCTCTTATTCGTCCGCCGGATCCTCCGGCAATTGCCAGTCCACCGGTTCCATGCCCTGCTCCAGAAGGAACTGGTTGGCTTTGGAAAAATGGCGACATCCGAAAAAACCGTTATGGGCGGAGAGCGGCGAGGGATGCGGCGCCTTCAGCACCAGATGCCGTGACCTGTCCACAAAGGAGGCCTTTTTCTGCGCATAGGCGCCCCAGAGCATGAACACCACATGGGGGCATTCGTCATTGACCGCGCGGATGACGGCGTCGGTGAATTGCTCCCAGCCCTTGCCGCGATGGGAGGCAGCCGCCGCCTGGCGCACGGTGAGAACGGAATTCAACAGCAGCACGCCCTGGCGCGCCCAGTGTTCGAGAAAGCCGTGATTGACCTTCTGGAACCCGACATCGGTAGCCAGTTCCTTGTAGATATTGACCAGTGACGGCGGCACGCGCACGCCCGGCTGCACGGAGAAACAGAGCCCGTGGGCCTGTCCCGGGCCATGATAGGGATCCTGCCCGAGAATGACGATACGCACGTTTTCAAGCGGCGTCAGGTCGAGCGCGCGGAAATACTCGCTCCCCTTCGGGAAAACGGTCTGTCCGGCACGCTTCTCCTCCACCAGAAAGGAGCGGAGTTCGGCCATATAGGCGCTCTCGAATTCCGGCTTGAGTTTCCCCCGCCAGCCGTCCTCAAGCCTGATCTCGCTCTCTGCCATCGCACCCTGTCCTTTCTCAGATGCTCTCCTTGTTATCCCCACCGTCGCGACGATGCAATTCTCTGCGAAAATGTCACACTTGCACGCACATTACCGCGTATTAGGTTTGGAACGACAAAGGAGGACCTTTAAAATGCAGCCAACCGCTTTCGTATCGACACTCTTCGACGGCAAATCCAACCCGAACAAGGTCACGGTCGCCTTCACCATGGCAGTCAACGCCCTTGCCAAGGGGCACAGCGCCACCATGATCCTGATGGCCGAGGCCGTGGAACTCGGCCGTCCCGGCGCCACCGAAGGCATGGCGATCGGCGCGCCGTTCGATCCCGTCCCCGATCTTCTGGCACGGTTTCGCGAGGCCGGCGGCAGGATCGCCATCTGCGGCGCCTGCATGAAGCATAACGGCTTCACCGCGGAAGACATGGACCCGGAATTCGAGATCATCACCGCCCCCGACGTGATCGATCTTCTCATGAATGCGGAAGGCTCCCTGCAGATCACCTGACGCCTCGCCCCGAATGGCGGGATCCCCTTCTCCGCAGCCTCTCCGGCGAGCGGGCCAATCGTCATGGCTGCATCAAATAAAGTCGCCGACGACATGGTTCCGGCGTTGACCGGCGCTTTGCGCCGGGCCAAACTGCCGCGCGTGATCCGAGCGCGCGAAAAGCCGCGCGAGAACAATCCTGACAGGGGGTTTCGAAATGCTCAACTTCAAGAAGGCGGTGCTGGCCACCGCCGCCGTGGCCGCGATTGCGGGTTTTTCCGCGCCGGCGCTGGCGCAGGACAGCGACGAAAAGACGGTCGCCATCACCTATATCGTCGAACATCCCGCCCTTGACGCCGTGCGCGAGGGCATTATCGAGAGCCTCGCCGAAAAGGGCTATACCGAAGGCGACAACCTCACCGTTGTCGCCCGCTCCGCCCAGGGCAACATGACGACGCAGACCCAGATCGCCTCCGAGTTCGCAGGCCTCAAGCCCGATGTCGCGGTCGGCATTTCCACGCCGTCCGCCCAGGCGCTGAAGAATTCGATGGGCGATGCCCCGGTCGTCTTCGCCGCCGTGACCGATCCGGTCGCCGCCGGCCTCGTCGAAAATCCGGAACACCCGGAAGCCAACATCACCGGCACCTCCGACAAGCAGCCGCCGAAGCCGGCGCTGGAGCTGATCCAGACGCTGGTGCCCGGCGTCAAGACCATCGGCGTCATCTACAATCCGGGCGAAGCCAACTCGGTGGTTCAGGTGGACGAGATCAAGGCGGCCGCCGGCGAACTCGGCCTCGAAGTCGTCGACAGCCCCGCCGCCCAGTCGACCATGGTGCCGGACGCGGCGCGCAACCTCGTCGGCAAGGCCGATGCGATCCTGCTGCCGACCGACAATTCGGTGATCTCGGTGCTTGAGGCCATCATCACCGTCGGCGAGCGCGCCAAACTCCCGGTCTTCACCACGGATACGGATTCCGTCGAGCGCGGCGCGGTTGCGGCCCTTGGCTTCAACTATGCCGAAATGGGCAAGGTCACCGGCGACATGGTTGCCGAAATCCTCGCCGGCAAATCCCCGTCGGAAATCGCCGTCGTCGTGCCCGGCAACCAGGACCTGTTCCTCAACATGAAGGCTGCCGAAGCCATGGGCATCACGGTTCCCGACAGCGTCAAGGACAGCGCCAAGAAGGTCATCGAATAATATGACGCTTTTTGCTCTCGCCGGGGCGTTTGAGACCGGCTTGCTCTTCGCCCTCGTGGCGTTGAGCATCTTTATGTCCTTTCGGGTTCTCGACTTTCCCGATCTGACGGTGGACGGGAGTTTCCCCTTGGGCGCGGCGGTTTCCGCCGCCGCCATCGTCAACGGCATCGATCCGTTCATCGCAACATTCTTCGGCATGCTCGCAGGCGCCGCAGCCGGTTTCGTGACCGGCCTCTTGAACGTGCGCTTCGGCATCATGAACCTGCTCGCCGGCATCCTGTCGATGGTGGCGCTCTTCTCCGTCAATCTGCGCATCATGGGCAGGCCCAACCTGCCGGTCTACGGTCAGGACACCGTGTTCTCGCGCTTCGAAAGCGTGGTCGATGCCGGGCTGTGGAGCAATACGATCCTGCTTCTGATCATCGCCATCGGCGCCAAGCTGATTGTCGACTGGTTCCTGAAGACCGAGATCGGCCTCGGCCTTCGGGCATCCGGCGAAAACCCTGCCATGGCCGAGGCCCAGGGCATCCGAAACGGCGCGATGACACTGCTCGGCATGTCGATCGCCAATGCGCTCTGCGCGCTCGGCGGTTCGCTCTTTGCCCAGATGCAGGGGGTGGCCGACGTGACCATGGGCGTCGGCACCATCGTCACCGGGCTGGCGGCACTGATTATCGGCGAGGCGATCCTCGGCCGGCGCACGGTGTTTCTGGCCACGCTCGGCTGCGTCATCGGCGCGGTCGTCTATCGCCTGTTCATTGCGCTTGCGCTTTCCGCCGGCTTTATCGGCATCCGCCCGCAGGACCTCAACCTGATCACCGCCGTCGTCGTCGCCGTCGCCGTGGTTCTCTCCCAGAGGCGGGGCAAGCGCGGCCGCAAGCAGCTCTTCAATTTCAAGCTGGTGCGCGGCGCCCAGCAAAATGATGAGGGGCAGGACTGATGCTTTCCCTTTCCGATATCCGCCTCACCTTCAATCCGGGCACGGCAACGGAAGTCAAGGCGCTGCGCAACGTCTCGATGCAGATCGACGAGGGCGAATTCGTCACCGTGATCGGCTCCAACGGCGCCGGAAAATCGACGCTTCTTTCGACCGTCGTCGGCACGGTGAAGCCGGATGAGGGCACGGTGAAGCTCGACGGGCTCGATGTGACCGACTGGCCGGCCGCCAAACGCGCACGCTATGTCGGCCGGGTGTTCCAGGAACCGCGTCTCGGCACCTGCTCGTCACTGTCAATCGAGGAGAACCTGGCGCTGGCCGCCGCCCGCGGCAAGAAGCGCGGTCTCGGCCTTGCCCTTGGCCGCAAGGGCCAGAAGGCGATGTTTGCAGAACATCTGGAAAAACTCGGCCTTGGCCTCGAACACCGCATGGGCACGCCGATCGGCGCGCTGTCGGGCGGCCAACGCCAGGCCGTCAGCCTGTTGATGGCAACGCTGCTGCCGATGAAGATCCTGGTCCTGGACGAACACACGGCAGCGCTCGATCCGTCCGCCGCCCACAAGGTGCTGACGCTTTCGGCCGAGATCGCCGAGGAGCGCAAGCTGACGACGCTGATGGTGACCCATTCGATGCGTGACGCGCTGGCTTATGGCAGCCGCACGCTGATGATGAATGCCGGCCGGATCGTCCTCGACATCAAGGGCGAGGAACGCTCGAGGCTCAGGGTCTCCGACCTGCTGGAACGTTTCGGCCGCGCCGCCGGCACGGAGATCGACGACGACCAGTTGGTTCTGGCGTAAGTCACAAAAAAGGCGGCTGACCTTTCGGCCAGCCGCCGGCCTCGGGAGGAAGGCTTTTCCCGTCTTCAGGAGCGGGCCAGGAGCTCCGCAAAACCCATCATGAACGGGCCGACGCCCTTGATATCGTCGGGATTGATCGCCTCGGTCAGGTAATAGCCCGGCGTGCCATCGCGATACTGGCCGTTGAAACCGCCGAGACCGGCGACGCAGACGATGGCTCCGAGCACGCGGCGGCCATCGGCATCGACCTCGAACGCATTCTTGTATAGCGCCTCGAAGGCCTTGCGACCGATAGCGGCGCCGGCGCCGAGGCGAAGCCTGTCAGCCTTCAGATACGCATAGGCGAACATGGCCGTTGCCGAACTTTCTGCATAATTTCCCCCGAGATCCGGACGATCCGGGACCTGCAGCCAGCGGCCATCGGCCGTCCTCAGCGCGGCGAGCCGTTCGGCAAGGGCCGCCCACCGGACGACGATCGCATCGCGTTTTTCACCTTCCGGCAGGCATTCGATGAGATCGACCATGGCCATGGCCGCCCAGCCGATGGCGCGTGACCAGTGGGCCGGCGACTGGCCGGTGTCGGGGTTGGCCCAAGGCTGTGCCTTTGCGGAATCATAGGCGTGGCGATAAAGACGGCTGTCGGCATCATAGGTGAGTTCGAGCCCCGCCAGCAATTCGTCGGCGGCCTCGGCGACCAGGTCCGGCCTGTCGAAGGCAAGACCGTATTCCGCCTTGAACGGCAGGCCCATATAGAGACCGTCGAGCCAGACCTGTTCGGGATAGCGATGCTTGTGCCAGTGCGGCCCTTCCTTGACGCGCGGATGATCCGCCAACTGCGCGACCAGCCGATCGGCGGCCTTGCGGTAGCGCGGATCGTCGGTGCGCCGCGCCAGCCACACCAGGGCTCGGCCGGACAAAATGTTGTCGATATTGAAATCCTCGGCCGCGTAGCCGTTCATCACGCCGTCTTCATCGACCTGCGCGCTGACGTGGCGGACGAGATGATCGAACCAGCGCACTTCGCCGGTCGCCTCGTAAAGCGCGATCAGCCCGCGATAGAGGCAGCCATCCTCATAGCAGAGCGCCCCGCCCTTATAGGCGCGATAGTCGGCGGCATATTCGTCGCAATAGCGCAGAAGCGCCTGACGGTAATAGGGCTCTTCCGCCCCTTCCCTGACGAAAACGACATTCCTGGCGGTAACGGCCGCGTTCTCGGCAATGATGCCGCCATGGCGCACCGAGTCGATATGGCAGGCCATGACCGGCGGCTGGGCCTCGGCGTCCGGCGCATAGGAGACGGTATAGTCCTCGATCGTTACATTCTCGATCGGCATTTCCGGCAGGCCGTAAAAGGCGGCAGCGGCGGTGTGGACATTGCGCGCGACGATGCGGCGGAAGGTGATGTCCGACATGCGCGGCGTCACCGCGCTGGCAGGGTGCGGATCGCGCGATTGCACATAATCCGACTTGCCGTCGGCGTCGCAGAAATAGAAGGCGTTCATCACAAAGGGGCTGACGACATTGTCCATGTCGCAATCCTCAACCAGGATGCGGGAAACGAAGCCGCCGCGTCCGCGCCGGGTCTTTACGCGAAGGCCGCGATCCGTATCGCGCATCTCGCAGCGCGCCACGGTGACGCCGGAAACCGTGCCGCTCATTTCCGAGCCGATGACGACGCCGCCATGGCCGCATTCCATGAAGCAGTTTTCGATGCGGATATTGCGCGTCGGGCCGTCGAGACCGCCTTTCGGATCGCGCTTGCCCGCCTTGATGGCGATGCAGTCGTCGCCGACGGAGAAGCGGATGCCGCGCATGCGGACATTTTCGCAGCATTCCGGATCGAAGCCATCGGTGTTGGGTGAATCGGGGTCACTCTCGATCTTCACATCGGCAACGAGCATGTCGCGTGTAAAGACCGGGTGGACCATCCAGGCCGGGGAGTTGCGGACGGTGACGCCGGTGACCGTGACATGTTCGCAGCGGTTGAGGAACAGGCTGCGCGGACGGCGCGCGCCATTGCGGGTTTCCTTGTGCCAGCTCCACCAGTCGCCGCGGTCACCGCCGGCATCGATGACGCCCCCGCCGACAATGGCAATGCCGGACGCGTTGACGGCGGTCAGCAGGCTGGCGTAGCAGGCCTCTGCCACGCCTTCCCAGGTGCCGAGCACGCGGCCGTCTTCGTCACGGGCGGGCAGGATCGGGTACTGGTCGCGGTCGGCAATGCCATAAAGCACGGCGCCGGCATCGAGCTGCAACGTCAGGCCGGATTTCAGGAAAAGCGGGCCGCTCTTCCACACACCCGGACCGAAACGGAGCGTCGCGCCCTCGGGCAGGCCATCGATCGCCTTCTGCAGCGCGGGGGCATTGTTTTCCGATTGCAGGCTTGCGCCGCAGGCGGCAACATCGACGAATGCGCTTTCGTTTCCTGTCACGAAATCGAAGACTTCTCCGCCCGCAACCAGACGATAGGCGGTGTGCGGCTCAAGGCCGTTGATCGAGAACACCGTGCGCTCGCTCACGCCTTCGGCCACCGTTTCATCGGTGCTCTCCATTGCAAGCCGCCAGGAAACGGGCGCCTTGAGGAAATATTTGTTCTCGCCGGAAAAGACAGCAAAGGTCACCGTCCTCGCCGAGACAGCGAGCAGCTCGATGGCAGTCATCACAATCGTCCAAAAAGGATTTGGGAAAGAGGGGGCGGCGGCAAGAAGCGCCGCCCCCGGAAGGCTTGGTTAGTTGCGGACGCGGTCCAGCACGTCGTTGACATTGTAGATGATGTCATCGGCGGCCGTTTCGGCGTCGATCTGGCCATAGGCGAACTCTTCGAGCGTATCGCCGATCGCCGAGGCGATCTGCGGATGCTCGAAATAGGGGGAGATCGTCGGACCGGTCGCATCCAGAATGATCTGGTGCGCGTCGATCTGTTCCTGCTCGATGGCGCCGGCAGAAGTCAGCTGATCGAACGCCTTTTTGGAAGCCGGAATGCCGCGGGTCGTTCCGAGAATGTCGATCGCGCCCTCGTCGTTCAGGAGGCAATTGACAACTTCGGCGGCCGCTTCCTGATTGTCGGAATTGCGCGAGATCGAAAACAGCATGGACGGCTTGCGGTAGACGCCGTCATTGGTGGCGCCTTCGGCCAGCAGGATCTTGGAAGGAACCAGAACCTGGCCTTCCTGCAGCGGGTCGGAAATCTTGAAATAGACCGTATCCCACTGATAGGTGCCGGCGATATGGCCATCGGCCCAGGCCGGGTTTTCATGCAGGACAAGATTGCCGCCGGCCGCGACCTTCGGCCAGGGGATGATCACGCCTTCGTCTGTGTAACGCTTGTACATGTCCAGCGCGTCGACCAGTTCATCCATGGAGTAATTGAACTCGAGCGTGTCCGGATCGATCATCGTCTTGCCGGTCTTCTGGGTGAGATAGGCCGTCATCAGAAGACGGGCGTCGAGGCCGTCCGTGCCTGTCGCCTCATAGGGATAGTAGTCGTCGCCGAGCTTTTCCTTGAACACCTTGCCGGCTTCCTCGAGTTCCGCCCAGGTCGTCGGGATCGAGAGACCTGCCTTCTCGAAGGTCGTCTGGTTGAACCATGGCAAACGGCCGGTTATCGACAACGGCAGGCCCTGCAGGTGGCCGTTCACGGTCGAGGTTGCGAGTTCCCCCTCGGTCCACTGCGTGAGGTCGATCGTGTCGGAGAACTCATTGAGATCGGCAAAGCCTTCGCCGTTCGGTGTGAACAGCGGCAGCCAGGGCCAGTTGATCTGCATGATGTCGGCTTCGGTGCCGCCGGCAAGCTGGGTGGTGATCTTCTCCTGGTGACCGGACCAGCCGGTGAATTCCGGAGAAATGCTGTGGCCAAGCTTTTCGCCGCAATATTTCAGCGCTTCCTGGGTTGCAAGGTGACGGCTGTCGCCGCCCCACCAGGACATGCGAAGATCGGCGGCATTGGCTGCCGTCAGCGATGTTGCAGCCATCAGGCCGGCGAGAATTGTCAGTTTCATGGTCATATTTTCCTCCCTTTGAAAAAGACGGTTTCGAAGAACTATGCCGACAGCGAGATGTTTTCGCCGGTGCGGCGGTGGAAGATGTGCAGCGCGTCTTCCTGCGGCATGATGCGGATGGCATCATCGCGCAGATATTGACGCTCGATGCCCGTTGCCGGGACGACGACGATGAAGGACTGGTCCTCGACGGTGATGTAGAGGTAGACCTCGTGGCCCATGAACTCGACATGGGAGATGCGGCCGAGCAGCCCTTCTTCGGCATTCTGATCCACCACTGTGAAGTGCTGCGGACGAACACCGAAGGTGACCTCGCTCGGGGCATCCTTGTCGATGCGGGCGCGGGCCTTGTCGTCGATGGTAAAGGTCTGCGTGCCGATCCTGAGCTTGTTGCCGTCGACCAGCGTCGCATCACCGATATTCATTTCCGGCGATCCGATGAAGCCTGCGACAAAGGCATTGGCCGGCTTGCGGTAAAGCGTGAAGGGATCGGCGACCTGCATGATCCGGCCTTCCTTCATCACGCAGATGCGGTTGCCCATGGTCATGGCTTCCGTCTGGTCGTGCGTGACGTAGACAACGGTCGAATGCATGCCTTCTGCCAGCAACTGCTTGTGCAGGTCGGTGATGCGCACGCGCATGGAGGCCCTGAGCTTGGCATCGAGGTTCGACAGCGGTTCGTCGAACAGGAAGACCTGCGGCTTCTTGATCAGCGCGCGGCCTACGGCAACGCGCTGGGCCTGACCGCCGGAAAGCTGCTTCGGCAGGCGCTCCAGATAGTCCTCGATCTCGAGAATATGCGAGACTTCCTCGGTGGAGGCGGCAATCTCCGCCTTTGGCGCATGCTTGAGACGCAGGCCGAAGGAGAGATTGTTCTTCACCTTCATATGCGGATAGAGCGCATAGTTCTGAAACACCATCGCGATGCCGCGCTGGCCCGGGGGCTTGTCGTTGACGAGATCGTCGCCGATGCGGATCTCACCGCCGGTGATGCGCTCCAGACCGGCGATCATCCTGAGCGTCGTCGATTTGGCGCAGCCGGACGGGCCGACCAGCACCATGAACTCGCCATCCTCGATTTCCAGGTCGATGCCGTGGACGGCCTTGAACTTGCCGTAGACCTTTTCGAGACTTTTCAGCTGAACTCTGGCCATGGTTGTTATCCTTTGACTCCGCCAGCGGAGATACCTTCGATGAAATATTTCTGCGCCATGAAGAACACGACGAGGGCGGGCGTGATCGCGAGCACCGACATGGAGAGGATCTTGTTCCAGGCGAATGCCTCGGTGGTGTCGATCGACAGTTTGAGGGCCAGGGAGACCGGGTATTTGTCGACGGAGGACAGGTAGATCAACGGCCCGAGGAAGTCGTTCATCGTCCACATGAACTGGAACAGGCAGACCGAGATGAGGGCCGGCGTGAGCAGCGGTACGACGATGAAGAGCAGGGCCTGCCAGCTCGAGGCGCCGTCGACGCGCGCGGCCTCTTCCATGTCGCGTGGGATGGCGCGCAGGAACTGGACCAGCATGAAGACGAAGAACGCGTCACCGGCAAGCGCGGAGGGCACCCACAGCGGCAGGAAACTATCGAGCCAGCCGAATTCCCTGAACAGCAGATACTGCGGAATGCGAGTGACGACGTTGGGCAGGAGCAGGATCGCGATCAGCGACGCGAACAGCACCTTCTTGCCGGGGAACTCGAACCGGGCGAAGCCGTAGGCAACAGCGGTGGCCGAGATCGCGGTCCCGATCATCTTCGGGATCAGGATCAGGAAGGTATTGAGGAAGAACCGGCCGAACGTATAGGGCGTCGAGGTCTTCCAGCCTTCGATATAGCCGCTGACGGTCGGATGGGTCGGCCAGAAGCCGGCGCTCGCGAACATTTCGGCATTGGTCTTGAACGATGCGCCGATCAGCCAGATCAGCGGGTAGAGCATGATCAGGCCGACCGCGAACAGGATCACGTAGCGGATGATCGACGAGATCAGGACTTTGCGCTGTTCGCGCTTTCGGGCGCGGATGGCTTCCAGATCGCGGGCGGAGAGCATGCTCGACAAGGTTTGCTCTGTCATGATCAGCTCCTCTTGTCGCCGGCGTAGTAGACCCAATGGCGCGATGACCAGAAGGCGATCAGCGTCAGGACCATGATGATGGCGAACATGACCCAGGCAATGGCCGAGGCATATCCCATGCGGAAGTTCTTGAAGGCCTCGTCATAGATGTAGAGCGGCAGCAGATAGGTGGATTTCAGCGGACCGCCGCCGGTGATGATGTAGGGGCCGTTGAATTCCTGGAAGGCCTGCACCGTCTGCATGATGAGGTTGAAGAAGATCACCGGCGTGATCAGCGGCAGGGTGATGAAGAAGAAGGTCTTCCACTTGCCGGCGCCGTCTATGGCGGCAGCCTCGTAGAGTGAATTGTCGACGCTCTGAAGGGCGGCCAGGAAGATCACCATTGCCGAGCCAAATTGCCACAGACGCAGCAGCGTGATGGTGAACAGCGCGTTATTGGGATCGCCGAACCAGTTGACGCCCTGAAGGCCGATGCTTTCCAGCATCATGTTGATCAGCCCGACATCGGCGAAGAGATAGCGCCACAAAACCGCGATCGCGACCGAACCGCCGAGGATCGACGGGACATAGAAGGCCGTGCGGAAGAAGTTGATGAACTTCAGCTTGTAGTTCAGGATCACCGCGATGAAGAGCGCAAAGGCGAGCTTCAGCGGCACCGTCGAGAACACGTAGATCAGCGTGACCGACAGCGACTTGTTGAAGGTGCGGTCATGGGTGAACAGACGGATATAATTCTTCAGGCCGACGAAATGCGGCGAACTCATCAGCGAGTAGTCGGTGAACGACAACACGAATGACGCAAGAAATGGCACTGCAGTGAAAAGCAGCAGGCCGATGATATATGGGGACAGATAGGCGAGCCCCATGAAACGATTTTCACCGCTCATGACCGCGTTCCCGTTTGTTGGTTCCGGCAGGCGCGGCTGTCCCGTGGGAGCGCATCGCCACGGCCTGTCCGCCGTCAAGGCGGTGAGCTGAGGGCGTGCGTAAGGGCAGCCGACCCCGAAGGGCAGCACGGAAATTGTTGTGTTCTGATTTGTGCATGGCGCTAAGGCGCAGGCGAGGGATCAACCCTACAGGGTCTTGCTTTTTCCCATACGAGCGACATCCTCCCAGATGTGTAATGATGCGATACGCCTTTATTTCGGCGCTTCCACCGTTCATAATCATGCTTGGCCAATAATTTGGAATAGAGGGTTTCGGACAAAAGGATGGATAAAATCGAAGGTGGGGTTCTTGACGGTCTTGCGGTTAACGCCCTCAATCTGACGCTGACCCGTTCGACCATCAGGATGCTGCACACCTCGACCTGGACCGCCGACAAGGTCAACAAGGTCCACGACCTCGTCATCTGCCTGACGGGCAGGGCCGAATACGAGATCGCCGGGGAAAGCTTCCAGATGAAACCGGGCCGCGCCATGCTGATTCCGGCCGGAGAACGCTTCATCGGGCGCTCCACATCGGACGAACTCTATACGGGCGTCGCCCAGCATTTCCGGGCCGAGGTCTTCGGCCGCATGGACCTGTTCGAACAGATGGACTGCCGGCTCTGGGTCGACCTGCCGCGCTGGGAGATGATCGCGCCCCTGGCACGCCACTATCGCGAGACGGCGCCGCTGTCGTCCACCACCTTTGCCCAGCACCACATCTTCATGGTTCTGCTGATCGAGTTCATCGAAGCCGCCTTCATCCGCTGGCGACCGCAGAAGGACGTCGCCGTCAACAATCCGGACAGCCTCTCGCTCTCGGTCATGGTCGCGGCATCGCAGATCGCCGCCGATCCCCTGAGCCCGGAAACGGTCGACCGCGTTCTCGGCTCGATCCCCTACAATCAGGATTATTTTCGCCGCGAGTTCAAGAAGCAGGTTGGCCTCACACCGCCGAAATATCAGGAGTTCAAGAGGATGGAGCGGGCCATGGCCCTGCTGGCCAGCGGCCAGACCGTGAAACAGGCCTCCGCCTTCGTCGGCTATGATGACAGCTATTATTTTTCAAGGATGTTCAAGCGCTATATCGGCGTCAGCCCGGCTGGCTACAAAATGCTGAACAAGCGCCACCAGGAGGGCGCCTTCCCCCGCGGCGAGGAGGACGGCATGGCCGTCTTCCCCCTTTTGCGGCAAGCAGAATGACCATCAGACGGCGACGAGCGCCCCGCGCGCGCCGATCACCCGGGCCGAAAGCGCCGAACCCTTGGCCAGCGCCTCAACCAGCGGCGTTCCGGTCATCAGGGCCGCGATCAGCCCGGCATTGAAACTGTCGCCGGCCGCCGTCGTATCCACGACATTTTCCGAAGGCGTCGGCTTGAACGTGACCGGACCTTCCGCTTCATCCTCCGCATGAATGGTGCCGGCGCCGTTCTTGACGATCACCGTCTTCACCCCGGCCGCCCGGTAGCGGGCGATCGTGGCTTCGGGGCTTTCATCGCCGAACACCGCGCCGTCCTCGTCGAAGGAGGGCAGCACGATGTCGCTGACGCCGGCCGCCTCCATGATGGTCTCCGCCATGACCTCGCGCGAGGGCCAGAGACGCGCGCGCATGTTGGGATCGAAGGCGATGACCGTGCCCGCGGCGCGCGCTTCGGCCAGCAGGTCAAGCAGTGTGCGGCGATGCTCTTCATTGACCACGGCCATGGTGATGCCCGAGAACAGCACGAGCCCCCTGCCCGCAAGCGCCTTTCCCAGCGCCCCGGGGTCCTCTGCCAGAAGCTTTGCGGCCGACTGTCCGCGCCAGTAGGAAAAGCTGCGCTCGCCGTTCTTCAGCGCGATCATGTAGAGCCCGACAGTGCGTTCCTCGATCCGGCGCACCGAGGCCGTGCCGACGCCGGCCTTTTCCATGAAGGTCAGCATCTCGTCGGAAACCGTATCTGTTCCCGCTCCGGTGAAATAATCGACGGTGAACTCATCCGGCAGCGTGCGGGCGAGATACCAGGCGGAATTGAAGGTGTCGCCGGCAAAGCCGCGGGTATAGGCGCCGTCTTCGCGCGGGGCCATCTCGACCATGCATTCGCCGATGCACAGGATAGTCTTGGGGAGGTTTTTCATTCGTCTTCCATTTCGAAAAAAGCCGGATGCGAGACGTTGATACGCTCGACGATCTTGGCGATCTGCGACAAATGCTCCCGCATGGCCGAAACGGCCGCCTCCACGTCATGCGCCTCGATCGCGTGCAGTATCCCGGCATGTTCGTTGAGTGCGCTTGTCGCGCCGAAGGACAGGCTGAGATACCGCACACGGTCCATATGCGCCTTGTGGTCGCGAATCAATGCCCAGGCGTCGCCATGGCCGGAAAGCTCGCAGATCTGTTTGTGGAACTCGTCGTCGAGGGCGTGAAAGCCGGCCTTGTCGCCGGCGCGGATGGCGGCGTCCTGTTCGGCGATGTTGGCCCGCAGCATATCGGCGTCTTCCTGCGTGCAGCACCGGGCGGCGGCCTCCGCGGTCGCAAGTTCGAGGGCGCTGCGGATGAAATGCGCCTGCATCACGGCCCGCTTCGAGATATGGGTGACCAGCGTCGCCCGCTGCGGTCGAATCAGCAGGAAGCCCTGCTGCGAGAGCCGGTAGAAGGCGTCGCGCACGGGCTGGCGCGAGACGCCGAGAACCCGCGCGACCTCGACCTCGGAAAGCTTGGAGCCCGGCGACAACTCGTTCTCGATGACCTGACGATAAAGATGGGCATAGACCAGGTCGGTCACGGTCGGCTGGCGGGCCTGATCCAGCGCTCCGGTTTTTAATTTCCCGACCATTCATTCCTCCCATTGACAGGTTTCGCATACTAACATATTAGTTTTCTGAAGAAATGCAATCGTGCATTCCATCAGAAAAACCCGATGCGGGAGACGAAGAGATGCTGAACAAGGACCGGCTTTTTCCGATCGAACCGAAGACGCGGGACCTGGCGCGCGCGCTTTACAATGAAATCAGCACGCTGCCGATTGTCAGCCCGCACGGCCACACCGACCCTCGCTGGTACGCGGAAAACGAGCCCTTTCCCGATCCGGCTCAGCTGTTCGTGGTGCCGGACCACTATGTTTTCCGCATGCTTTGCTCGCAAGGGGTGAAGCTGACCGATCTGGGCGTGCCGCGGGTAGACGGCGGCGAGACAGAAACCGACAGCCGCAAGATCTGGCGCCTCTTCGCCGAGAACTTCTACCTTCTGCGCGGCACGCCGAGCCGCGGCTGGCTGGAACATTCCTTCGAACATGTTTTCGGCCTCACAAAGCGCTTCGGCCCCGAAACCGCCGATGAGTTCTACGACCATATCGACGAATGCCTGCAGAAGCCGGAATTCCGCCCGCGCGCCCTGTTCGAACGCTTCAACATCGAAGTGATCGCCACCACGGAAAGCCCGCTCGATGACCTGAAATGGCACGCGATGATCAAGGATTCCGGCTGGACCGGCGGCAAGGTAGTCACCGCCTATCGCCCCGATCCGGTCGTGGACCCCGATTTCGAAGGCTTTGCCGAGAACGTCGAAAAATTCGGTGAGCTGACCGGCGTCGACGCCACCAAATACGACAATTATCTGGAGGCACACCGCATCCGCCGCGCCTTTTTCAAGCAATATGGCGCCACCTCGACCGACCACGGCCATCCGACCGCGCGCACCGAGGACCTGTCGCGCTCCGATGCCAAGGCGCTGTTCAAGAAGGCGCTGAAGGGTGAATGCACGGCCGAGGAAGCCGACGCCTTCCGCGGCCATATGCTGACCGAAATGGCCCGCATGAGCGTCGAGGACGGCCTGGTGCTGCAGATCCATCCGGGCTCGACCCGCAACCATTCGGCCGAAGTCATGGCCCGCCACGGCCGCGACAAGGGCTTCGATATTCCCTCGCAGACCAATTATGTCGAGGCGCTGCGTCCGCTGCTCAATGCCGTGGGCATGGAGCCGGACCTGACGATCGTGCTGTTCACGCTCGACGAGACCGCCTATTCGCGCGAACTGGCGCCGCTTGCCGGCGTCTACCCGGCGCTCCGGCTCGGCCCGGCCTGGTGGTTCCACGACAGCCCCGAGGGCATGCGCCGCTACCGTGAAATGGTCACGGAAACGGCAGGCTTCTACAATACGGTCGGCTTCAACGACGACACGCGCGCCTTCTGCTCGATCCCCGCGCGCCACGATGTCGCCCGCCGCGTCGACTGCGCCTTCCTGGCGACCCTGGTCGCCACCGGCCGCCTCGATGAAGACGAGGCCCCGGAAGTCGCGCGCGACTTGACCTACAATTTGGTCAAGCGCGCTTACAGGCTGTAGAAATTGCCGATTTCAAGCGGAAGGAGGGCCTTGTGAAACGCTTGAATGAGTCTGGAATAAATGCCGCGCCTTTCTCCCCGGCGCGGCCGCCCTATGTCTAGGCCGGATGCCGGAGTCCAGATCACTGCCCGTTCCATTTGGCGGCGATCTCTGTCCTCTTCCGGCGACCGGCGTTTGCGCTTTGCGTGTTTTTGCAGTCAGAGCGTGTGCACTGAAAGGCCGGTCAGGAAAAATCCGCCTCTCGCCGAAAACCGGCGGGGGTGTCACCGGCGAGGCCCCAGCCTTGGTCCCAAAAGCTGACGGAGGCATGGAGACCGACGCCCTCACGTCCCGAACGTGAAGTCTTTTCAATGAAGTGAAGGAGAATAAGATGTTGAATATCGAAATTCGCCACGCGATCGATCCGGTCACGGCGAGCACGTTCGACACGAGCGAACTGCGCGAACATTTCCAGACAAGCAACCTTTTCGTTCCCGGTGAAATCAATCTCATCTACACCCATTACGACCGCATGATCGTCGGCGGCGCCTGCCCGGCAGACGGCCCGCTGGAACTCGATCACGTCGCGCCCTGCGGCACCGTCTCGATCCTCGACCGTCGCGAGATGACGATCGTGAAGCTCGGCGGCCCCGGAAAGGTGACCTGCGATGCGGAATACGACATGGTCCACGGCGACATGCTCTATCTCGGCATGGGGGCCGGCAAGATCACATTTTCCGGTGAGGGCCGCTTCTACATTCTTTCCGCACCGGCGCACCAGACCTATCCGTCGCGCCTGATCAAGATCGCCGAAGCGGCGAATGTGACGCTGGGGGCTGCAGAAAACTGCAACGAGCGTACGATCTATCAGTTCGTCCATCCCGACGTGATGAAATCCTGCCAGCTCGTTGTCGGCATGACCAAGCTGCAGAAGGGCTCGATCTGGAACACCATGCCGGCCCACGTTCACGACCGCCGTTCGGAAGCCTACCTCTACATCGACCTCGATGAGAATGCCCGCGTGTTCCACATGATGGGCGAGCCCGACGAGACCCGCCATCTCGTTCTGAAGAACGAGGAAGGCGCGCTGTCACCGCCCTGGTCGATCCATTGCGGCGCTGGAACGTCGAACTACACCTTCATCTGGGCCATGGCCGGCGACAATGTCGACTACAAGGATGTCGAAATGGTATCCATGGAGACGCTGAAGTAATGGCTCTTTCTTTCTCTCTCGAAGGCAAGCGCGCGCTGGTGACAGGCGCCAACACCGGTATCGGCCAGGGCATCGCCATTGCCCTTGGCGAGGCCGGTGCGGAGGTGTTGTGCACCAGCCGCAGCGACAGCGACGAGACGGTGAAGATCATCAAGGACGCCGGCGGCAAGGCCGTCAGCGAGATCCTCGATCTTTCCGATCCGATGAACGGCAAGAGATTCATCGAAGGTTACGACAAACCGATCGATATTCTGGTCAACAATGCGGGTCTCATCCGCCGCGACGATGCCGTCGACTTCTCGGAGCAAGACTGGGACGAGGTCATGGACATGAACGTCAAGGCGGTGTTCTTCACCTGCCAGGGCTTTGCAAAGAAAGTCCTCGAACGCGCAGGCACCGGCAAGATCATCAACATCGCCTCGATGCTGTCATTCCAGGGCGGCATTCGCGTTCCCTCCTACACCGCGTCGAAAAGCGGCGTGGCCGGCATCACCAAGCTGATGTGCAACGAGTGGGCGGCCAAGGGCATCAATGTCAACGCGATCGCGCCGGGCTACATCGCCACGAACAACACTGCCGCACTGCGCGCCGACGAAGCACGCTCTGCGGAAATTCTCGGCCGGATTCCGGCCAATCGCTGGGGCGACCCGGCTGACCTGGGCGGCACGGCCGTCTTTCTTGCTTCGTCTGCCGCTGATTATATCAACGGGGCGATCCTTAATGTCGATGGAGGGTGGCTTGCCCGCTAAAGCCGAAAGCCTTCCCCGGTTGAAACGTCCGGACGTCCCGCGTCCGGGCTCGGGGATTGTGCATCTGGGCCTGGGAGCGTTCTATCGCTCCCACGGCGCCATTTATATCTATGAAGCAATGCAAGAATCCGGCGGCGACTGGGGCATTGTCGGCGTCAATCTGATGACGCCGCCGAAACAGCGCGAGATCTTCGAGCCGCAGGGCTTTGCCTACACGGCCGTCTCGCTCGCGCCCGAGGGCATCGAGCCGCAGGTGATCCCTGTGCTGAACGATGTGCTTGATGCTCCCGATGATCCGGAAGCCGTCCTGACGCTGATGGCCGATCCGAAGATCAAGATCGTCACCTCGACGGTGACCGAGAAGGGCTATTGCCATTTCCCGTCGACCGGCAAGCTCAACCGCGAACACCCCTTCATCCTCGAAGACCTGAAGGACGAAAACAGGCCGAAATCGGCGCTCGGCTACATCGTCCGCGCGCTCGACCGCCGCCGCAAGGCAGGCCACCGGCCGTTCACGGTGATGAGCTCCGACAACCTGCCGAACAACGGCCATGTCGTCCACGCCGTCGTCGTCGAACTCGCTGGCATGATCGATCCCGAATTGCAGGCCTGGATCGAAAAGGAAGTCACCTTCCCCTGCACCATGATCGACCGTATCGTTCCGGCCACCAAGCCGGAAGACATCGAGCGCGTCGCGGAACTGACCGGCGTCTACGACCCCGTTCCGGTGATGCACGAGCCCTTTCGCCAGTGGGTCGTCGAGGACAAATTCGTTGACGGGGAACGTCCCGATATCGGCGCTGTCGGCGCCCAGCTTGTCGATGATGTGACCCCGTTCGAGCACATGAAGCTCAGATGCCTCAACGGCACGCATTCCTCGATTTCCTATCTTGGCTATCTGGCCGGCAAGGAAACGATCTACGACACGGTCTCGGACACGGTTTTTGCGGCCTACTGCAAATTCCTCTGGGAAAAGGAAATCATTCCGGCCGTCGACGCGCCGCCCGGGGTGAGCCTGACGGACTACACGGCAGCCCTGTTCGAACGCTATTCCAACCCGTCGATCCGCCACCTGACCTGGCAGATCGCCATGGACGGCTCGCAGAAACTGCCGCAGCGCATTCTCGAGACGGTTCAGGAAGGCCTCGACGCCGGCCGGCCGGTTCCGGGCCTCTCGCTCGCGATCGCAGCCTGGATGCGTTACGTCGGCGGCGTCGACGAGCGCGGCAACCCGATCGACGTGCGCGACCCGCTCGCCGAGAGGCTCAAGGCGCTGTCGGACGCGGGTGCAACCCCGCGCGACAAGGTCACCGCACTGATCGGCGTTTCCGACGTGTTCCCCAAGACGCTTCAGGACAACAAGGACTTCGTTGAAGGCCTCGTCGCCGCCTATGAAGGCCTTGTGGAAAAAGGCGCCCGCGCCATGGCCGAAGCGGCCGTGAAATAGGCAAGCGCCGGGCGTCGCTCGTCTGCGGCGGCGCCCGGACCAATGCAGTTGTCCCGGGGAGCACCCGGTCGGGAGGTATTATCGTGGCTGATCTCTGTCTCAAACTCCACCCCAAGGACACGGTGTCCATCCTCGCCGGGCGCGCCGACACGGGTGATACGCCGCTTGGCTTCGGCGTGCCGCTCGACAAGCCGGTGACCCGTGGGCACAAGATCGCCAATACCGACATTCCCGAAGGCGGCGGCATTCTCAAGTTCGGCCAGTTGATCGGCTATGCCACGCGCGACATCAAGGCCGGCGAACACGTCCATGTGCACAATTGCACCTTCGGCGACCATGGCCGCGACTACGAGATCGGCGCCGATCTGGAAACGGCGAAGGCCGGCATCCCCGCCGTCGTGCCCCGCACCTTCATGGGCTATCGCCGCGCCGACGGCTCCGCCGGCACGCGCAATTATATCGCGATCTGCGGCACGGTGAACTGTTCGGCGACGGTGATCCGCCGCGCCGCCGACATCATCAACCATTCCGGCATTCTCGATAACTATCCGCATGTCGACGGCGTTGCCGCCTTTGCCCATGGCACCGGCTGCGGCATGGCCAATTCCGGCCCCGGCTTCGACAACCTGCAGCGCGTTCTCTGGGGCTATGCGACGCATCCGAATGTCGGCGCCGCGCTTTTCGTCGGCCTTGGCTGCGAGCAGATGCAGCTTGCCCGCATGCGCGAGATCCATGGCGAGATGGACGAAAGCCGTTTCTTCATGATGACCATCCAGGAAAACGGCGGCACGCAGAGGTCGATCGACAAGATCGTCGACCACATCAAGGAACTCCTGCCGAAGGTCGATGAGGCCCGCCGAGTTGAAATTCCGGTTTCCGAGTTGAAGCTTGCCCTGCAATGCGGCGGTTCCGACGGCTTTTCCGGCATTACCGCCAATCCCGCGCTCGGCATCGCCTCCGACCTTCTCGTCGGCATGGGCGGCACTGTGGTTCTCTCCGAAACGCCGGAAATCTACGGCGCCGAGCAGCTACTCCTGCGCCGCGCGGCAAGCAAGGAGGTCGCCGAAAAGCTGCTCGCCCGCATCAAATGGTGGGAAGAATATACCGAAGCCAATCACGGCTCGATGGACAACAATCCCTCCCCCGGCAACAAGCAGGGCGGATTGACCACCATTCTGGAAAAATCGCTCGGCGCGGTCGCGAAAGCCGGCAGCACGCCGTTGATGGACGTTCTCGAATATGGCGAGCAGATCCGCGAGAAGGGCCTCCTGTTCATGGATACGCCCGGATACGACCCGGTCTCGGCCACCGGCCAGATCGCCGGCGGGGCTCAAATCCTCTGCTTCACAACGGGACGCGGCTCGGCCTTCGGTTCCAAGCCGACGCCGACGGTGAAGGTCGCGACCAACTCCGCGCTGTTCGCCTCCATGCCGGACGACATGGATCTCAATTGCGGCGACATTCTTTCCGACGGCGCCGACCTTCACAAGAAGGGCGAGGAACTGCTCGACTACCTGATTGCCACGGCCTCGGGGCAGAAGACCAAGTCGGAGGCGCTCGGCCTCGGCGACAATGAATTCGTGCCGTGGCAGGTCGGCGCCACGATGTAATCCGACCGTAAGTCGCCTTTCGAAACGGGCCGGAAGCCGTAAGGTTTCCGGCCCATGTCGTCCGGCCTCGTCGCTCACCAGATCGCCGTCTCGGTCTCGCCGGCGGCCGCCTATTCCTTCTGCCTGTTCTGCCTGCTCTACACGCCCTGCCTGACGACGGTGGCCACCGTGAAGGCCGAAAGCCGGTCCTGGGGCTTCATGACCTTCTCGCTTGTCTTTTCGCTCCTCTATGCCTGGGTGATCGCCTTCCTGTTCAATCAGGGCGCCCTGCTTCTGGGCTTCGACTAGGGTGCGCAAGCATGCCCCGAAAGCCGCCGGAGGCGTCACCGCGGGCCGCCGCAAAGCCCTGCCACAAAACATTCTCTTTCGTTTTCGTCAAAAAATGTGTAAGAGCGCGGCAAGTGTAACAGGCGCCTCCCAATTGGCAGCGGTCCTCCCGCCGTTGCGACATGCCCGCGCCCAGCCCCAGAGATCGATAAAAATGGCACTTCGCAATATCGCGATCATCGCGCACGTTGACCATGGCAAGACGACGCTCGTTGACGAGCTCCTTAAGCAGTCCGGCGCATTCCGCGAAAACCAGCGCGTCGATGAGCGCGTGATGGACAGCAATGACCTCGAGAAGGAACGCGGCATCACCATTCTTGCCAAGGCAACCTCGGTTGTCTGGAAGGATACCCGCATCAACATCGTCGACACCCCCGGCCACGCCGATTTCGGCGGCGAGGTCGAGCGCATCCTCTCCATGGTGGACGGCGCGATCGTGCTGGTGGACGCCGCCGAAGGCCCGATGCCGCAGACCAAATTCGTGGTCGGCAAGGCGCTGAAGGTCGGCCTGAAACCGATCGTCGCCATCAACAAGATCGACCGCCCGGATGCCCGCGCCGATGAAGTCGTCAACGAGGTCTTCGACCTGTTTGCGGCGCTTGATGCCACCGACGAACAGCTCGATTTCCACATTCTCTACGGCTCCGGTCGCGCCGGCTGGATGAACACCGCGCCGGAAGGCCCGCAGGACCAGGGCCTCGGCCCGTTGCTCGACCTCGTCGTCGACCATGTGCCGGCCCCGAAGGTTGCGGAAGGTCCGTTCAAGATGATCGGCACGCTGCTGGAAGCCAATCCCTATCTCGGCCGCATCATTACCGGCCGCGTGTTCTCCGGTTCGATCAAGCCGAACCAGCCGGTCAAGGTCCTCTCCCAGGACGGCAAGACGGTTGAGACCGGCCGCGTGTCAAAAATCCTCGCCTTCCGCGGCATCGAGCGCCAGCCGATCGAGGAAGCCCAGGCGGGCGACATCATCGCCATTGCCGGCCTTTCCAAGGGCACGGTTGCCGACACGTTCTGCGACCCGTCCGTGACCGAGCCGCTTCAGGCCCAGCCGATCGACCCGCCGACGGTCACCATGTCCTTCATCGTCAATGACAGTCCGCTTGCCGGCACCGAGGGCGACAAGGTGACGAGCCGCGTCATCCGCGACCGCCTGCTGAAAGAGGCGGAAGGCAATGTCGCGCTGAAGATCGAGGAAGCCGAGGGCAAGGATTCGTTTTATGTTTCCGGTCGCGGCGAACTGCAGCTCGCCGTCCTGATCGAGACCATGCGCCGCGAAGGCTTCGAGATTGCCGTTTCGCGTCCGCGCGTCGTCATGCACAAGGACGCGGAAACCGGCCAGTTGATGGAGCCGGTCGAGGAAGTCGTCATCGACGTCGATGAGGAACATTCCGGCATCGTCGTGCAGAAGATGGCCGAGCGCAAGGGCGAAATGGTCGAACTGCGCCCGTCGGGTGGCGACCGCGTGCGCCTGCGTTTCTTTGCACCGACCCGTGGCCTGATCGGCTACCAGTCCGAGCTTCTGACCGATACACGCGGCACGGCGATCATGAACCGCCTGTTCCACGACTACCAGCCCTTCAAGGGCGAGATCGGCGGCCGCAACCAGGGCGTCCTGCTGTCCAACCAGGCGGGCGAGGCCGTGGCCTACGCGATGTTCAACCTCGAGGATCGCGGCCCGATGATCATCGAGCCCGGCGACAAGGTCTATGCCGGCATGATTGTTGGCATCCATACCCGCGACAACGACCTCGAGGTCAACGTCCTGAAGGGCAAGCAGCTCACCAACATACGCTCCGCCGGCAAGGACGAAGCCGTCAAGCTGACCCCGCCGATCAAGATGACGCTCGACCGGGCGCTCTCCTGGATCCAGGACGACGAACTGATGGAAGTCACGCCGAAATCGATCCGCCTCAGAAAGATGTATCTCGACTCCAACGAGCGCAAGCGTTTTGAGAAGACCCGCGCTGCGGGCTGATCAGGCGATCAGCATGTGATGACGAAAAGGCGACCCGTTGCGGTCGCCTTTATTTTTGGAAAGAGAACCAGAAAACATAACCGCTCGCCGCGACCGTCCAGACATCAAAAACGAGCATCGGCCATTTGAGCGTAGGCCTGATCCACATCCATTGAGGCAGTCCAATCTCGGCGACCTTTCTCTTCATGCAGCCTCTGACATCGATGCCTCCTGCCAATGCGATACAGCCGAACGCAAAGAAGAAAATGGTGAACTTGGTGGTCGCATACAGCGCCATCGCGCACATCATTGCGATAACGAAAGAGACCGCGCGGTTCGGCGAAATAACGTCTTTGGATCCGAAGGGAACATAAAAGGGCGGAAGCCCCATCGCGACCTGGCAAGAGACGATAAAATAGACGAAGGCTGCGGAAGAAAACGCGACGTTAGCCTGAGAAAGAAGGGGCATCATGCACACAAGGGTTCCCAAAAAAAGGTCGTGAAGGGCGAGTCGCGACAATCGCGTGGATCGGTTCACGATGATTGGCAGCGTCCGCCTTGCTCGTCTTTGTCATGAATTTCCCCCCAATTCCTGGCCGCCCGGCGATTTGGCACAAAAACCACTGGCCTGCCGATCATAAGTTCTGCATAGTGGTATTATGTACCATTTTACTGATGGTCGGACTCTGTTCAATCCGCTGGGAGGAAAGTTTTGAAGAGAATGATGAGAAGAACCGCGCTGGTGACAGGCGCGGCCGACGGACTGGGCGCGGCAATCGCGGCACGGCTTGCAAGCGAGGGGGCGCGCATCGGCATCATCGACCGCTCCGAAGAGGCTATTGAAAAGGCGCGCCAGAGCGAGCGCCTGGCCTCCGCCGTCTTCATCGCCGGCGACCTGACCGATGGTGACGACATCGCCAGGATGATGGCCGATTTTGCCGCGCGGGACATGGTCTTCGACATCCTCGTCAACAATGCCGGCGGCTCGCTGCACACCCCGCGCGCCTTCCTGGAGGAGACGGACGAGGACTGGGACCGGGTCATGACGCTCAATGTCACGGCGGCCGTCAGGGTCAGCCGCCATGTGCTGCCTGGCATGATTTCGGCCGGTTTCGGCCGGGTGATCAATCTTGGCTCCAAGGCCGGACGCTACGGCAGCCTGTTCACCGGCGCCAATTATGTCGCCGCCAAGGGCGCCATCCAGTCGATGACGCTCCAGATGGCGCAGGAGTTCGGGCCGATGGGCATTACCTGCAACGCCGTCTGCCCCGGCGCTATTTCCACGCCACGCGTGGAACGGCTGCTCAATGAGCGCATGACGCCGGAAGAGCGCCGGCGCGCGCTCGAAGGCGTGCCGGTGCGCCGCCATGGCCGCGTGGAGGACGTGGCTGCCGCCGTCGCCTTCTTCGCTTCCGACGAGGCGGGCTTCATCACCGGCCAGTTGCTCGACGTCAACGGCGGACAGGGCATGGCATCATGAGCGGCATCGACAAGACCCCGCATGCGCCACTCAAGGTTCTGGTCACCGGCGGCACCGGGTTTCTCGGCCAGGCGCTGACGACTGCGCTTGCCGCACGCGGCGACAAGGTCGCCGTTCTCGACCTGAAACTTCCGTCCGAGACGATGCGCATCCCCAGCGTCAGCTATGTGGAGGGCGATATTACCAAGCCATCCTCGGTCGAAGGGACGATCGCGCGCTTCGGCATCGAGGCGATCCTGCATCTTGCCGCCCTCGTCATCCCCGCCTGCCGGGCTAATCCGGCGCTCGGCGCCCAGGTCAATGTCGTCGGCCATATCAACATTATGGAGGCGGCGCTGAAGACAGGCATTTCCCGCATCGTCTACGCGAGTTCGCTTGCCGCGCGACCGCGCGGCCCTTTCGCCTCGCCGGTCAATCTCTATGGCGCGTTCAAGCACTGCTGCGAGGAGATCTCCAAGGTCTATTTCCTCGACCACGGCCTCGGCTCGGTGGGCCTGAGGCCGCATGTAGTCTACGGTCCGGGCAGGATAAGCGGCGAGACCGCGGCGATCACGCTCGCCATGCGCGCAGCGGCCCGCGGAGAGCCCTACGAGATTCCGTTTTCCGGAAAGATGTGCTTCCAGCATATCGACGAGGTGGCCGAGATCTTCCTGCGCTCGCTCGACCGGCCGGCGCCGGCGCCGATCGTCAGCGACCTGACCACGGCCATCGGCTCCAGCGAGGATGTGGCAGAGGCGATCCGGACGGTGGTGCCGGAGGCGCGGATCACCGTTGCCGACCGGCCCCGGCCGATGCCGGACGCGCTCGACAACGCGCCGCTGCGCGATTTTCTCGGCAGCTGGAACGCCGTTTCCCTTGCCGAAGGCACTCGCCGTACCATTGAGGCCTTTCGCGCGACCGCCGATAGCTGATAGACATAAGGTCGCGCGGCGAAAAAAACGCCGTGCGGACAATGTCGAGCCAGGGACAGGCTTTTGGTGCGGATCAAACCGGCCGGCGATCAGGCCGTGACGATAGAATTTGGTGAATGCATCGACGAGGCGGTCAGCGCGCGCGTGATCGCGCTCGATCTTGGCCTGAAGGATGACCCGGTCGCCGGCATCGCCGAAACCGTTCCGACCTACCGCTCGCTGCTTGTATTCTACGATCCGGCAATCGTCGCCGGCGCTGACCTTGCGAAACGCCTCGAAGCGCGCGCGGCAGCGACGAACGTGTCCAAAGAGACGCTGGCCCGTCATTTCACCGTGCCGGTCTGTTATCAGGGCGCAGATGCGCTCGATCTTCAGGCCGTGGCGGCAGAGAGGGCGATGAGCGCGGACGAGGTCATCGCCCTTCACACGGGTGCCACCTTCCGGGTCTTCATGATCGGCTTTGCCCCGGGCTTTGCCTATCTCGGCGGCCTGCCGGAAGCGCTCGCCACGCCGCGGCTTGCCGAGCCGCGTCAGCATGTGCCGGCCGGCGCGGTCGGGATCGGCGGCCGACAGGCGGCAATCAACTCACTCCCCGGCCCGAGCGGCTGGCGCTATATCGGCCGCACGCCACTGAGGCTGTTCGACGCCGGGCGCGGCGAACCTGCCTTTTTCCGCGCCGGAGACATCATCCGCTTTGCCGCCGTCTCACCCGCCGAAATGGCCGACCTTGACAGAAGGGCAGACCTTGGAGAAGCGATCGTGGAAGCGCAGCCGCCATGGTGATGCTGGACGTTTTGAGGGCCGGCCTGCTGGTGACGGTCCAGGCAAAGCCGCGCACGGGATACCTGGCGGCCGGCGTCTCGCCATCGGGGCCGATGGATGACGATGCCTTCCGCATCGCCCAGGCGCTTGTCGGCAACGGGCCTGATGCCGCCGCGCTCGAATTCGCCCAGTATGGCGGAAGCTACCGCGTTTCCGAGCCTACGCTTGTGGCCGTCACCGGCGGGGCGGTTGAAGTGATGATCGACGGGCGGCCCGCGCCCTGCTGGGAAAGTCATCTCCTGAGACCTGGCGAACGGCTCGATGTCGGCGTGCTGCGCGGCGGCATGTGGGGCTATGTCGCCTTTTCCGGCGGCATCGACGTTCCCGTCCTGCTCGGTTCGCGCGCCACCCATGTGCGAAACGGGATGGGCGGCTTCGAGGGGCGGGCGCTTAAGGCCGGCGACAGGCTGAACCTTTTTGCATCCCCGGTGCTTTCGCCACGCCGGATGCGGTCGATCTTCCGCAGGCCTTCGGGGCCGATCCGGGTGATCGCCGGGCCCCAGGATGATTATTTCGACGCTCGCGCCTGGTCTCTGTTTCTCGAAGAACCCTTTGCCGTCTCGACGCGCCGCGACCGGATGGCGAGCCTGCTTTTCGGGCCGGCACTCAAGGCATCGCGCGGCCACGACATCATTTCCGACGGAACACCGCCCGGCTCCATCCAGGTGCCCGGCTCGGGCACGGCGACCGTTCTGACGGCGGAGCGCCAGACGACAGGCGGCTATCCCAAGATCGCGACAATCATTTCGGCGGACTTGCCGCGCCTGGCGCAAATGCCCGGCGGCCTGCCCTTCCGCTTCGCGCTGGTGCAAAGAGACCAGGCGGAGGATAGCCTGCTTGCGGCAAGACGGCTGGCGGACACGATCATCGCCGAGATCGGGAACGCCTGACGGGGGCTTTATTTCAGGAGCACGTCATTGCGCAGCTGGAAGCGCGCGGGATCGTATATGGCCTGCGAGATTTCAACCAGTTCGCCGTTATGGCTATAGAGCTCGGCCTCGATGGAGAGCACCGGCGTTCCCACCGAAAGGCCGATGGCATCGGCGGCGGGCTGCGGACAGGCGATTGCGTTGGCACTCTGACTGACGCGGACGATCGGCCGATCGAACATCTCCTCGATCAGATTGTAGACCGAGCCGACCCGGTGGCGCGAGAGCGACGGTTCAATGCCGGCATAGGGACCGGCGACGAACATGCGCGACCAGTTGAACGGCCTCAGCCTGCCGGGGATCCGCCGGACGCCGATCACTTCCAGCCAGAAACCGGTGGCGCTCTCATGGCCGCCGAGCGCCGGATCGGAATGGTTCTCCACGTGTCGCGATGTCCAGACCTCCAGAACCGTTTCCCGCGTCACGCGCATCAATTCGGGCATGCTGTTGGTCGCCATGCGGAAATGCTGCTGCGGCGTTTGCGAGGCGATGATCGTGCCGACCCGCTTGCGCCGCGCGACCAGGCCTTCGGACTCGAGTTCGCTCAGGGCGCGCCTCAGCGTCGTGCGGCTGACGCCCCTTTCAACCGCGAACTCCACCTCCGGCGGCAGCCGGTCGCCGACTTTCCAGCGGCCCGAGGTGATTTCCTCACGCAAAGAACGGGTTAACAGTTTGTGTCGCGGTGCGCTCATTCCATCTTTCCCGGCAGCCAAAGAACGATCTGTGGGAAGGTCGCCAGAAGCAGGGCAAAGGCGACCAGAATAAGGAAGAAGGGCGCGACGGCGCGGACCAGTCTTCCAATCGTTTCGCCGGTTTGCGCCTGTATGACGAACAGGTTGAATCCCACCGGTGGCGTTATCTGGGATATCTCTACAGCAACAACGACAAAAATACCAAACCAAATCGGATCAAAACCTGCGGACGTAACCAAAGGCAGCGTGATCGGCAAAGTCATGACGATGATCGACGTGCCGTCAAGGAACATGCCGATCAGCACATAGAACAGCAAAAGCATGGTGATCAGGGCAAAGGGCGCGAGATCGAGGGCCGCGATCCAGCCGGCGATCGCGCGTGGAAGCCCGAGAAAGCCGAGCGCGGCATTGAGAAGCGCCGCGCCGATCAGGATCAGCCCCATCATCGCGCTGGTCCGCACCGCGCTGTTGCCCGCTTTCAGGAGGTTGGCCAGGGTCAGCTCGCGCCTGAGCGCCGCCAGAATGATGGCGCCGAGAACGCCGACGGAGGCCAGCTCGGTCGGGCTTGCAAGGCCGAAATAAAGCGCGCCCATGATGCCGGCGATCAGCGCCACCATCGGGGCGATCTCGACCAGCCCCATCCAGCGCGCGCCCCAGCTGTAACGCTCGGCGCTCGCCCGTCCGCCGGAAACCGTGTGGGCGGCGGCGATGTACAGGCTGTAAAGGCAGGCGAGCAGCAGACCGGGCACGATGCCGGCGATGAACAGCCTGAGAATGCTCTGTTCGGAAACGACGCCGTAAATGATCATGATGATCGATGGCGGAATGAGAAAGCCGAGCGTGCCTGCGCCTGCAAGCGAACCGATCGATAGGCGCCGGTCATAGCCATGCGCCTGAAGCTCGGGGAGCGTTACCCTCCCGACGATCGCCGTCGTTGCCGCAGACGAACCGGAGACAGCGGCAAACAGGGTGGAACCGGCGACATTGACATGCACCAGCCCGCCGGGAAGCCGGCTGACCCAGGGCGCAAGGCCCGAAAACAGCGAGCGGCCGAGCCGCGCCGTCACGAGAATATCGCTCATCAGGATGAACAGCGGCAGGGCGAGCAGTTCCTGCGCCGTGCCCGCCTGCCACATCAGCTTGCCGGCAAAGGCCTCGAGCGGGATATTGGGCTTGTAGACCGAAAGCAGGATATAGCCGACGCCGAAAAGCGAAAGACCGACCCAGACGGAGCCGAGAAGCAGCACGGCAAAAAGCAGCAGCGTGACGAGGCCGATCTCAACCATCCTCCGTCTCCCGTTCAAGCTCCGGTTCCAGGCCGAGAAGAAGCCGCAAGAGCCGGGCCGCCATGGCGAGCACGAATTCCACCGCGCCGGCGACCGCAAGCGCCTGGGGGATGGCGAGCGGCGTATTCATGTAGCTCGACTGGCGCAGCCCGCGCGTGAAGGAAGCATGAAAGACGGTCCAGAAGGCTTCCAGCAGCAGGCAGGCGAGGACGAGGCCGACAAGCGTTGCGGCAATATCGACGACCCGGGAAAAGCGGGGTCCACGCGACAGGAGCAGAGAAACCCGCACCTGCGTCCCGTGCTGCAGCGCGGGACCGAGACCGAGCAGAAACACGCCGCACATGGCGAAGGCGGAATACTCCCACGAAAAAGCCAGACTTCGGCTGAGAAAGCCACGGCTGAAGACCTCCGCCAGCATCATCGCGCAGAAACAGTAGAGCAGCGCCATGGCCACGGTCTGCGCAATCCTGGCGGTCCAGTCGGTAAATATCAGAAAGGCACGAACCATTGCATATCCATGGCAAGAAGGCTTCCGGGATCGGCACCCCGGAAACCCCGTTCACGAAAGGAGCGCCCGCGGCGACAGACCGCGCGCAGCGGCCGCTACTTGCCGGCCGCCTCCGTGTAGGCATCGATGATCGGACCCGCCGCGGGCACGCGCTCGATGAAGCTGCCCCACATCTCGTGTCCGGCCTCGGACATGACCGCCTTCATCGAGTCCGCGGCCTCCGTCACGGTGATGCCGTTTTCGACGAGGATTTCCGTCTTGCCTTCGTCTTCTGCCGCGCTCTGTGCCCAGAACTCGGCTTCAAGTTCTTCGACCACGCCCTCGATTGCGGCCCGGTCCTCTTCCGAAAGCGCATTCCATGCGTCGAGATTGATGGTCACCGCATCGGTCGAAGTCGACCATTGCAGGGGATTGAAATAGGAGGTCGTGTCCCACAGCTTGCCGTCAACGCCCGAGGACGTCGAGGTCGCCACGCCGTCAATCGTTCCGGCAGCAAGCGCCGGCACGACATCGCCCCAGGGCATTTCCAGCGGCGCTGCCCCGAGCTTGGTCAGGAATTCAAAGCTGGCCGGGTTGAAGGCGCGAATGCGCTGGCCTTCGAGATCCTCGGCCGTGGTGATTTCCGAACGCGAGTAGAGACCGGGCGAAGGCCACGGAACATAATAGAGGATCTTCTGGTTGTGGCTTTCCGCGATCTCGTCGAACGCTGGCGAGGCGATTTCGAGGAAGGTCGCCATCTCCTCCTGACCCTGGATCAGATAGGGCAGTGTGTCGATCGCCAGAAGCGGCTCTTCGCCGGCCTGCAGGAACAGCAGGAAATCGGCCATCTGAACGATCCCGCTTTCCACCGCCGCCATGCTCTCGGAACCGGAAACGCCGATTTCGCCGGCGTTGAAGACATTGATCTCGACGTTGCCGTCGGTCGCCTTGGCCACGGCGTCGGCAAACTGGCGCGCTGCCTTCGCCTGGAAATTGGTGTCCGGCCACGGAGTCGAGAAGTCCAGTGTCGTCTCAGCCGAAGCCGTAGCGGCGCTCAGACTGACGGCCGCAACGGCCAGCATGGGGATCGTTCGCATTGCCCTATTCTCCTCTATCGGTTTCATGCACCTTAACATTGTGCCCGTTTTCATTGTACCCGTAATCGCGCCCGGCCGCAGCGGGACTGACGAGCCCGCGCTCAAGATCGATCGCCAGTTTTTTCCGGTCACGGCGCCCGGGCGGGCCAAAGCCGCCGCCGCCCGGCGTCCTCAGGATCAGCGCCTCCCCCGGCGGGATGGTATAGAGCCCCTTGCTCGCGATCACCGTGCCGTCGGTAATTTCGGCATGACCGGGCGCGCCGGCCTTTCCGCCTTCCCGGCCCTCTGCTCCCTTCCGCAGGCGTTCGAAGGCCGCTGCCGACAGTGTCAGGCTTTGGCCCAGCGCCGAACGGATGCGAATCTCCTGGCCGAGACCGCCGCGATATTCGCCCGCCCCGCCGCTGTCGGGGGCGAATTCCTTCTTCTCGTAGATCAGCGGCGCCACGGTTTCCGCCACCTCAACCGGCACAGTGCCGACGCCGGAGGGAAAGGCGGTGGTCGACAGACCGTCGGATGCCGGACGCGCGCCCATGCCGCCGAGCGCGACATTGAGCGAGGCGAAGCCGCCCTCGCCCTCCGCCGTGATCGCCAGCACCCAGAGCGCGCCGGCGCTTTCGGCAAGGATTTCGCCGCGCTTGGCCTCCGCCAGGCAGCCGAGCATCAGGTCCGGCAGGGCCTGCCCCACGACGTGGCGCGCCGTCACGGGCCATGGCCGTTCGGCGCTCACGATCAGGCCCGGCGGCGCGTCGATCCGGATCGGCGCGAGCGAGGCATGGTTGTTCGGAACCTCCGGTGCGATCGCCACCTTGATGCCGAATGAGGCATAGGCCTGGCTGTAGTTCAGCGGGCAATTGATCCCTTTGGCAACGGCCGGCGACGAACCCGCAAGGTTGACCGAAATCTCCGCGTCCCTGACCGTCATTTCCGCTTTCAGCCGGATCGGAGCGTCATAGCCGTCGAGTTCGATCTCGGCGCGGTAGACGCCTTCCGGCACCTTTTCGATCGCGGCCCGCGTTGCTTCGGCCGAGCGGGTGAAGATGAATTCCGCCAGCGGTTCGAGCGAATCCGCGTCATATTCCTCCATCAGGGCAAGAAACCGCCTCAGCCCCTCATCATTGCAGCTCATCAGCGAGATCACGTCGCCGCGCGCCTCGCGCGGGACGCGGGAATTGACGGCGATCAGCGCCAGCAGTTCCTCGTTGACCACGCCCTTGCGCCGAAGCCGCGTCACCGGGATGACCACGCCCTCCTCGAACACCGAACGCGCCTCCGCCGACCAGCCGAGCCCGCCGATATCGACGACATGGCAGGTCGAGGCGATATAGGCCACGATCGTTCCCTTCCGGAAGACCGGGGTGACCAGAACGAAATCGAAGACATGGCCGGCCCCGAGCCAGGGGTCGTTGGTCACCAGAACGTCGCCTTCTTCCAGCGTTTCGGCCGGTACATGTTCCAGCATGGCATTGACCGATTTCGCCATGGTGTTGACGTGGCCGGGGGTGCCGGTGACGGCCTGGGCCATCATCCGGCCGCTCGCGTCGAAAATGCCGGCCGACAGGTCGCCCGCCTCGCGCACGATGGCCCCGAAGGCGACGCGCAGAAGCGCATTCGCCTGCTCCTCGCAGACCGAGATCAGGCGGTTCCACATGACATTCATGGCGATGATGTCGGCGTCGGTGAGTTGCTTTTCGGTCATCATACGGCCCCTTCCCGCTCGAGCACGATATGGCCGAGCGCATGGACATAGCCGCGCCAGCCTTCGGGCGCGTAGATCGTCGTCTGGTCCTCGACGATCAGCATCGGGCCCTCGAAGACCGCGCCGGGGCTCTCGTCGCCGCGCCGGTAACGCGCGAATGTGACCCGCTCGCCCGACAGCGACGAGAACACCGCTGCTTCGCCGATGGGGGTAGCGGGGCGCGGGTCGAAGGAGCCGTCGGTCACAGTCGCGACCACCGGTTCCGGTCCCTTGGCGACAAGGCTGAGCGCCACGAGCTCGATCGCATTGCCATTGTGCTCGGCGCCGTAGACCGAACGATAGGTTTCGACAAAGGCGAAGCGCATCTTTTCCAGCGCCTCCTGCGTTTCGACGGGACCCTCGAGGCCGATCCTGAGAGCATGCCCCTGGCCTTCGTAGCGCAGTTCGGCGGCGATCGCGATATCCGGCTCGAACCCTTTGGCCAGCGCCGGCCTCACGACCCCGTTGGCCTCGTCCGCCATCTCCGACTGCAGTCGCTTGAGACGGTCGAGGTCGATCCTGCCGAGCGGCGCCAGAACACTGCGGGCCACCTCATAGGCGATCGGCGCGCTCAGAAAGCCGACCGCCGAGCCGACGCCTGCAAAAGCGGGAATGACGATGCGCGAAATGCCGAGTTTTTCCGCAAGACGCGCGGCGTGAAGCGGCCCGGCGCCGCCGGAGGCCATAAGCGTGTAGACCGAAACGTTCTTTCCCTGTTCGACGGCGTGGACGCGCGCCGCATTGGCCATTGCCTCCTCGCCGATTTCGGTGATGCCGGCCGCTGCCCACTCGCACGAACTCATGCCGAGCGGTCCCAAGACCTTTTCCTCGATTGCCGAAACGGCCAGTTCCGGCCGGAGCGCCAGCCGCCCGCCGGCAAAGCCCTCCGGGGAAAGCTTGCCGAGAACGACATTGGCATCAGTGATCGTGGGTTCCGTGCCGCCGAGACCGTAGGCGGCCGGCCCCGGCGCCGCTCCGGCGCTCTTCGGCCCGACGGCAAGCCTGCCGAGCGTGTCGCGCCGGGCGATTGAGCCGCCGCCAGCCCCGATCTCGACGAGCTCGGTCGTCGGAATGCGCACCGGCAGACCGGACCCCTTGATATCACGCCAGGCGCGCGCCACCTCGAAACGGCGCGCGGTCGCCGGCCGCGCATTCTCCAGAAAGCAGATCTTCGCCGTGGTGCCGCCCATGTCGAAGGCCAGCATTCGGGAAACGCCGACCTCGCGGGCTACCCGCGCGCCGAGCGCGACGCCGCCGGCAGGCCCCGATTCGACCAGACGGATCGGCATGCGCGCGGCCTGATCGACCGTCGTCAGGCCACCGCCCGACAGCATCAGCAGAAATTCGCCGGAAAAGCCGCGCGCGCGCATCGCCGCGTCGAAACGGTTGAGATAGCGCGACATCAGCGGACGAACATAGGCATTGGCCGCCACGGTCGAAAACCGCTCATATTCACGGATTTCCGGGGAAACTTCGCTCGAAAGACAGATGGTTACGTTCTCGGGCAGGCGGTCCCGCAACCACTCAGCCACCTGCCGCTCATGCGCGTCATTGGCGGTGGCATGAAGAAAGCCGATGGCAACGGCCTCCACCCCGTTTTCGCGCAATCGCGCTGCGATCGCATCAATCTCGCCTTGCTGCGGAACGCGGATGGGATTGCCATAGGCATCCATGCGTTCGTCGACGGTCATCCGCAACTCGCGCGGCACCAGCGGCGCGGGCAATTCCAGATTGACGTCGTATTGCTCGAAGCGGCGCTCATAACCCATTTCGAGAATGTCGCGGAAACCACTGGTCGTAACCAGAGCCGTCTTCGCACCGCGCCGCTCGATCAGCGCATTGGTCGCAAGCGTCGTGCCGTGAATGACGGCAGAGACGTCGGAAAAATCCACATTGTTTTCGCAGAGCAGCGCCAGGCTACCCTCAAGTGCGGCCTTCTCAGGCGCTTCGGGCGTCGTCAGAACCTTCAGAGAGGAGAGGCCGTCGCCCTCCAACACGATATCCGTGAAAGTTCCGCCAATATCAATTGCTAGTCTAAACATAAAATCATTATGTTCGTACTTTTTAGCAAGCGTCAAGAGGAGAAGGGCGGGAGCGCCAGCGGTCGAGTCATACCAAGAAAAAAAGGGCGAGACCACGCTTGAAACCGGCCTTTTCCCGGCCAGCGTCTCATCAAATAGTAGGGCGGCGGTCCTGCCGGTCCGCCGCCCTAGCGCATCGGCCCGAAAATCGGAATCGATTTTCGGAAAGCACGATGCGTAGATAAAATAGGTTAGAGCGTCCTTTGTGCGTCCGAATGGACGCACGGCGCTCTAATGCGCAAGTCTGCGCGTTTGCCCTATCGCGGTTCGCTGTGGAGCCCCTTGAGAATGGCAAAACAGGCGAGCAGCAGCACGATGGTGAACGGGAATCCCGTCGACACCGCCATTGCCTGAAGCGCCGTCAGTCCGCCGCCGAGCAGAAGCGCGATCGCGACCAGTCCCTCGAAGCTTGCCCAGAACACGCGCTGCGGCACCGGCGCATCGACCTTGCCGCCGGCGGTGATGGTGTCGATCACGATCGAGCCCGAGTCCGACGATGTCACGAAGAAGACAATGACAAGGATGATGCCGATGATCGAGGTGATCGTCGCCAACGGCAGCGCCTCCAGCATGACGAACAGCTTCAGGTCGAGGGGCGCGTTGCCGAGCGCCTCGTAATTGTTGACGATGATCTCGCGGATCGCGGTATCGCCGAACACCGTCATCCACACGATCGAGACGACCGACGGAATGATCAGCACGCAGGTGATGAACTCACGCACCGTGCGGCCGCGCGAAACGCGGGCGATGAACATGCCGACGAAGGGCGACCAGGAAATCCACCATGCCCAGTAGAACGACGTCCAGCCATCCAGGAAGTTCTTGTCGGTCCGCCCGAACGGATTGGCAAGTTCCGGCAGGTAGCGCGCATAGTCGACGAAGTTCGAGAAAAGTCCGCCGAGAATGGCCAGCGTCGGGCCAACGATGATGACAAAGAACAGCAGAATGCCGGCGAGCGCCATGTTGATCATCGACAGCCTCTGCACCCCGGCATCCATGCCGGCAACGACGGAGCCGAGCGCAATGCCGGTGATCGCGAGGATCAGCAGCACCTTGGAGAGGTCGTCCACGGGAAGGCCGAAAATGTGGTTAAGACCCGCATTCGCCTGTTCTGCGCCGATGCCGAGCGAGGTGGCAAGGCCGAACAACGTGGCAAGCACGGCGAGCACGTCGATGATATGGCCCGTCCAGCCCCAGACCCGGTCGCCGAAAATCGGGTAGAACACCGAGCGCATGGCGAGCGGAAGACCCTTGTTATAGGAAAACAGCGCCAGGGCCAGCGCGACGATCGCGTAGATCGCCCAGGGGTGGAGCGCCCAGTGGAAAATGGTCGAGGCCATTGCCAGGCTCTTTGCTTCGGCCGGGTTGCCGGGCGCGCCGCCGAGCGGCGCCCAGCTGTCGGCGGTGCCGGCATTTTCGGCGACCGAAGCCGTGTAGTGGGAGATCGGCTCGGACACGCCGTAGAACATCAGGCCGATGCCCATGCCAGCGGCAAACAGCATCGCGAACCAGCCGGTGTAGGAATAGTCCGGCGTTGCCTCCGCGCCGCCGAGGCGAATCTTGCCATAGGGCGAGAAGATCAGGAAAATGCCGAGCAGAACGAAGATGTTGCCGGCGATCAGGAAGAACCAGTCGAAAGTCGACGTCAGCCAGTCCCGCATGCCGTTGAAAATGGTCGCGGCCTCTTCCTGAAAGGCCAGCGTCGCCAGCACGAAGGCAACAACGGCGAGACCGGAGATCAGAAAGACCGGATTATGGATGTCCAGCCCGAAGGGACCGATGTTCGTCGTGATATTATCCTGGCCGATCTCGTAATCGGTATCGATAATCTCCGTTTCGCCCTCGGGCTCGGGTATCCCCGTGTCGGTCATAAAAAATCTCCTTGTTTTGCAATCGTTTCGCGCCTAACCGGATCAATCCGGGCAGTCGCGGCGTCAGCCGCGAACCAGGAATACCGATGCGTCGGTATGGGTGGCGAGCTGGCCGCCGTGCGAATGCATGAAGTGATCCGCGAGATTGGGCACGTGGGTGGCCATGATCACCAGATCGCAACCGCTGTCGTCCACCGCGCGGGCAAGCGACCGGTTGAGATCAACCGCAGGGTCGTGCGCGATGACGGTACGGCTATCGGTTGAAATGCCGTAACGGGCGGATTGTTCCCCGGCAAAAGCCTTGAGCTTTGCCTCGAATTCCCTGGGATTGTGGCCGAGTGCGCCAGGCGCCGAAGAGGTCACGCCGACATAAGTGACGGGCGCGCCATAGAGTTTCGCGATTTCGGCCGTCGTGTTGAGCGCGCGCGTCAGCTTGTCGGCATGCGCAAGGTCGACGGGCACCATGATTTTCTTGAACATGTTGAACTACGGTCCTTCACCGTTTGCGGGCTTGCCGACCCGCATCTTTCCTTCCTCTTCTGCCGCGCCTACGGTGGCGGGCCGGTACGGCTCGACAAAGCCGGACACGAAAATGCCATATTTCGCCTAACATCGCCAAAACCGCCATGCAAATCAACCCTGTCCCCGCCTGGCGGGCCGTCGCAAGCGCTCGGCGTCAGGGCCAGACAGGCTCCAGCGCCGCCAGGACAGGGCGTTGCGCCCGGCTGGAAGGCCCGGAAAACGACCGCGAAACCGAGAGCGAAGACAGCATCAAAAAAGCCCCACCGCGTCGTGCGATGAGGCTTCTTGGCATCGGCAGGGAGGCGAGGCTCAAGCCTCTTCGAGCTGCGGCAGGATCTGCAACTCGTAGAGACGGCGATAAGGGCCGTCATGGCCGAGCAGGTCGCGCTGGGGACCTTGTTCGAGGATTTTGCCGTTCTCGAGCACGACGATATTGTCAGCCGAGGTGATGGTCGCCAGACGGTGGGCGATCACGATCGTCGTGCGGTTCTTCGTCAGCCGCGCGAGCGCGTCCTGAACGAGGGATTCGGCATAGGAATCAAGCGCGCTGGTGGCCTCATCGAGGATCAGGATATCGGCGTTGCGCAACATGGCGCGGGCAATTGCCAGGCGCTGCTTCTGTCCGCCGGAAAGATTGCCGCCGTTCTCGCCGACAAACGAATCATAGCCATTGCCCATGTTCATGATGAAGTCATGCGCATGCGCAGCCTTGGCCGCCTCGATGATTTCCTCTTCCGTGGCGCCCTGTCGTCCGAGCGCCAGGTTTTCCCGCACCGTGCCGTTGAACAGGAACGTATCCTGGCCGACATAGGACATGTGGGCGCGCAGCGATTCGAAGGAAACCTGCCTGAGATCGAGGCCGTTGACCGTGATTGTTCCTTCATCCGGATCGAACATGCGCATCACGAGATTGATGATCGTCGACTTGCCGCCGCCGGACGCGCCCACCAGAGCCGTGGTCTTGCCCGCGGGAAAGACCAGATTCAGGTTCTTGAACAGCGGTTTGTTGGCGTCGTAGGAGAAACCAACATCGTCGAAAACGATCTCGCCGCCGCCGGGCGGCACCGGCTGTGCGTTCTCAGCCTCCGTCAGCATGATTGGATGATCCTTGAGTTCATACATCATCCTCACGCCGACCAGGGCGGATTCGAGATTGACACGCATGCGCGCCAGCCGCTTGGCAGGTTCATAGGCAAGCAGCAGCGCCGTGATGAAAGACATCAGCTCGCCGGGCGTCTGGTCGCCACCGACGACCCAAAGGCCGCTCAGCGCAATGACACCGGCAATTGCCAAACCGGACAGCGTTTCCATGATCGGGCTTGTTGCAGCCGAAAGCCTGGCGATGCTGTTGGCGCGATGTTCCACCTGCGTGACCTGCAGGTCCATACGCTCGCGCATATGCTGTTCCAGGCCGAACGCCTTGATGATGCGCACGCCGGTCGAAGCTTCCTGCACGCTTTCGATGATCTTGGCGAAAGCGGTCAGCTCCTGATGCATGATTTCCCGGACTTTTTTCGTCAGATAGCGAACGCCGATAAAGGCTGCCGGTCCGAGGATGAAGGAAATGAGCGAAAGCGCCGGCTGCTGGATGAACATCACGATCACCAGCCCGATCAGCGAGAACAGATCACGGATAGCCGAGGTCAGGATCAAGTCCATGGCCGTCCGCGCAGCCTGGGCGTTGTTGGTCAGGCGCATGACCAGATCGGAGGACGGGAACCGGATGAAGAAGTTGAGGTCCTGCTGCAGAATCCGACTGAAGATGCTGCTCTGCGTCTTGGCAATGATATTGTTGCCGGCCTTGCTGAGGATCACGATCTGGAAATAGGTCGCGATGCCCTTGACGATGAAGATCAACGCGACGCCGGCGGCAAGCATGAACATGCGGTTCATGTTCTGGGAGACCACCGTCTCGTTGACGATGTCCTTCATGATCCAGGCACTGAGCGAAGTCATGCCTGCAACGATTAGCATTGCCACGGTTGCAAGCGCATACCAGGGCGCCTGGTCTCGGAGGTTCTCCGACAAAAGACGATAAAGCAGGCTGCGGTTCGCTCTTGGAAGGAACCGCGCCGCCAGCGCGTTGAGCAAACCGGCAAAGGGCTTGGATAGCTGCATGGGGATCCGCATTTCCATATAGGTTCGTGGCCTCCGTTCTTCGAAGGGACGGCGCTTGTCTCAGCGTCGCGGTCCCTGATCGGCCTCGGCGCGAGAGCAATAGGGCAAACGGCCCGCAAGAGCAAGCCTTCGTTTGTCCGCCCTGTTGCCGCCGTGACCCGGTCATGGCGAAGGCAGCCTCTCTCAACCGCGCAGATAGCTCACGTCTGCCGTGCCGCCTTGCGGAAGATGCGACTGCCGCCTGCGGCGTACGGTAATCGTCTTCGCCACGCCGGGCAGCAGCGTGAAGCAATTGTCCGAGTAGACGTCGTCGCCGCCGTGGTCATAGGTCACGTAGAGGGCCGGACGGTCGCTGGTCAGCGTGATACGGCGCGTACCGTCGCCAAGCATCTCGACCGCTGTCGCGATCTCGGGCTCGGCAAAGCGATAGGCCTTGGGCCTTTGCGGCAGATACTCGTTCGCGCCGAGAACATTGCCTGCCGCATCCTGCCAGTCGAAGACGAGGAAGGCGCCGTCTTCCAGCGTCTCCTCGTGAATGCGCGCAACCTCGACAACGCTCCGGGCCTTGGCCCTCACCGGATAGACGCCAGTTTCCGTCACTTTGCCGGACGCCGCGTTGACGCTTGAAAGCCGCACGGTGATCGGAACGTCTACCATCGCGTCGGAAACCGCGAGCAGCGTGATCGCCCCGGTCTCGGCATCAGGTTGTGCCGTCACCAGAAGATCGGCGAAGAAACGGCGGGCGAGATACTGCGTCGCCTTCCAGCCGCCGCCATATTCGAGACTCGACCAGCTTGCCACCGGCCAGGTGTCATTCAACTGCCAGAACAGCGTGCCCATCGTGCGCGGCCGGTTGGAACGCCAGAACTCGATTGCCGTCTTCATCGCCAGTCCCTGGCTTAGCTGGCTCAGATAAACCATATCCTCGAAACTGTCGGGAAAGCGAAAGTAGCGGGCGATGGTTTCAACGATCCGGCTGTTGCCGCCCTCATTGCGCTGGTGAACGTCCATGACCGCCGAGGAGACGTTGCGGTCGAGCGCCTCGGTGAAGCTTTCGATCACGCGCATGGAAGGGAAGGACTGGAAGCCGAATTCCGAGCAGAAGCGCGGGCGAACGCTGCGGTAATGCTCGAAATCCTTGGCCGAATGCCAGACATCCCAGAAATGCATGTCGCCGGAAGTATCCACATGCCAGCCGTCGCCGAAATCAAGACGGCCGACCGAGGGCGAAGAGGGCCGGAAGGGCAGGCCGAGGTCCTCGTCTTCCACCGCTTCTTCCAGAACGTGATTCAGCCGGTCGTATATCGCCAGGTAGCGGTCGCGGTTTTCAAGGCTCTCCCTGTACCAGGTCAGCGCGCCGACAAGCTCGTTGTCGCCGCACCACAACGCCATTGCCGCAAAGCGGGAAAGCCGGCGCAGCTGCTGGCGCGCCTCCTTGCGCACGAGTTCGAGAAACGGACGCTCGTGGGCGGGATAGAGATTGCAGGCGAACATGAAGTCGTGCCAGATCATCAGGCCGAGTTCGTCGCACAGTTCATAGAACCAGTCGGCCTCATACTGGCCGCCGCCCCAGATGCGGATCATGTTCATATTGGCTTCGACCGCCGAGACCAGCAGGTCGCGCACCTGTTCCTTCGAGGCGCGTTCGGGCAGCGCGTCGCCCGGGATCCAGTTCGCGCCCTTCATGAAGATCTCGCGGCCGTTGACCCTGAAGGCAAAGCGGTTGCCGATCGCGTCGGCGTCGGTCAGAAGCTCGACATCGCGAAGGCCGATGCGGAATTCCCGTTTCTGTCCGCCGAGCGAAACGGCAAGGTCGTAAAAGGCCTGCTCCCCCTGGCCCGCCGGCCACCACAGACGCGGATGGTCCATCTTCACGGTGACGCGGACGCGGTTTTCGCCCGGATAGGCGCGAAGCGTGGCCCTCTCCTCATGGCCGTCGATCGCGACCGCCGCCTCTTCCACCGCCGGAGCGAAGGCAAAGGCGTGCAGCGTCACGTCCAGCTCGACCGCGCCTTCCGTGTGGCGCTGGCGGATGGCGACGTCATCCAGGCGCAGGTGGCCGGTGCGGACCAGCGTGATATCGCCGTAAAACCCGAGCGGGCAGAGCGCGATTCCCCAGTCCCAGCCGCCATGGCACTGCGCCTTGCGCAGGAAATTGAGATGGCCGATGCGGCTGTTGGCCGTATACGGCATCGGAAACTCGGACTGCCGCGCCCGCTTTTCAGCCTCCAGCGAATTGGAGTGAAACACGACCTCGATCACGTTCCCTCCCTCATTGAGAAGAGTGGTCACGTCGAAATCATAGCGCAGGAACTGGCTCTCGCAGCGACCGGCGCGCCTGCCATTGACGAAAACCTCGGCCAGGCAGTCCACGCTGTCGAAGCGGAGGGTAAAATAACCGTCTTGCAGATGTTCGAGATCGAAAGACCGCCGCGCGGTCCAGACCGAGCGATGGACCCAATCCGTCCTCGTCTCGTTGTCGCGCCAGTAGGGATCCTCTATCTTGCCCGCGGCAAGCAGGGCGGAGTGGATGTCGCCCGGAACCGCAAGCGGGACGGCGATTTCCGCCTCTTCACATGTTGCCGTCCAGCCGTCATTGAGGTTCAGTCTCGCTGCTTCTGTCATGATGCTCCGTCCCGTTTCCTGCCGCTCGGTCTGCGCTTCTCGGCGATGACGGCTCTTCTTTTAATCCATTTAAAGGTTTGCGCGAACCGGCATTTCGCTGCGATTGCCGAAATTTTAACCGGCCGGGCGCGTCCTTTGACAATAGTGGTTTGACGCAGGCCGCGCGGCGATGCACTCTCGTCGGCATTCTTCACGTGCAAGCGCCATCATGAAAAAAAAGTCCCTGTTCATCGCCCTCCTCGTCATCGCCTCGGTCTTTGCCGCAACGCGTCCCGCCTCCGCCGAGACGGTCAATGTCGCCGTAGCCGCCAATTTCACGGCGGCGGCCGAGGAGATTGCCGCCCTCTTTGCCGCGGAGACCGGGCATGAGGCGGTTCTCAGCTTCGGCTCAACCGGCAGGCTCTACGCCCAGATCCTGCACGGCGCGCCGTTTTCCGTCCTTCTCGCCGCCGACCAGGAGCGACCGCGCCTTGCCGTCGAGGCCGGGCTTGCGCTTGCCGACAGCCGCTTCACCTATGCGCTGGGCGCGCTGGTGCTCTTCAGCGCCAAGGAAGACCTTTTCGAGGATGGCAGCATTCTGGAACGGCCCGCCGATTTCAACCGTGTCGCCGTCGCCAATCCGGCCTCCGCGCCCTATGGCGCTGCCGCCGTTGAAACGCTTGAAGCCCTGAAGCTCTACAACAGGCTGAAGGACCGGATCGTGCAGGGCGAGAACATCACCCAGGCCTTTCAATTCGTGGCAACCGGCAACGCCGATATCGGCTTCGTCGCTCTCTCCCAGGTTGCCGGACGTGAAGGTGGATCGCGCTGGCGGGTGCCGCAGGATCTCTACAAGCCGATCGCCCAGGATGCCGTGCTTCTGAAATCCGGCGCGGATAATCCGGCGGCGGTTTCGTTCATGGCGTTTCTGAAAAGCGACGCCGCACACAAAATAGTCCAGAACCACGGCTACCAGATCGCCCCGTGATTCCCGAGGTTACCGGCAGAGCAAGGAGGAGAGATGGGGGAAGCCGTATTTCTGACGCTGAAACTGGCGGCCGTCACCACGTTCTTCCTCATGCTCTTCGGCGTGCCGCTCGCCTGGTGGCTGGCGCGGTCGCAGCGATGGTGGAAGGAAGTGGTCGGCACGATCGTGGCGCTGCCGCTGGTGCTGCCGCCGACGGTGCTCGGCTTCTACCTCCTGATCGCGCTTGCCCCCCAGAGCCCGCTTGGCGAGGCGATCAAGGCGGTAACGGGTTTCTCCCTGCCCTTTACCTTCGCCGGGCTGGTGGTTGGCTCGGTAATCTATTCCCTGCCCTTTGCCGTGCAGCCGGTGCGCAACGCCTTCGAGGCAATCGGCAATGATCCGCTGGAGGCGGCGGCGACGCTCAGGGCCGGACCGTTCGACCGGTTCTTCAGCGTCGCGCTCCCCCTGGCGCGCCCCGGCCTTTTGACCGGCGCGATCCTGGGCTTTGCCCACACCGTCGGCGAGTTCGGCGTCGTGCTGATGATCGGCGGCAATATTCCCGGTGAAACGAAGGTTCTTTCCGTCGCGATCTATGACTATGTCGAGACGTTGCAGTGGCAGAAGGCTCATATCCTTGCCTTCGGCATGGTGGCCTTCTCCTTTGCCGTCATCCTGTCGACCATGCTGATCGAGCGTCATGTCCGGAGGCGGTTTCCATGAGTGATGTCATGCTTGAGGCCCGTTTCGCCGGAATGCTCGGCGCATTTTCGCTGGATGCGGCGTTCGATTTCCCGCAAAACGGAGTGACCGCGCTTTTCGGTCCCTCGGGCTGCGGCAAGACGACGCTTCTGCGGTGCTTTGCCGGCCTTGAACACCTCAAGGACGGCGCGTTCTCGATCGACGGAGAGGTCTGGCAGGACGGAAGACGCTTCCGGCCCGCCCACCGGCGCGCCGTCGGCTACGTCTTCCAGCATGCCAATCTTTTCCAGCATCTGACGGTGAGGGACAATCTGCGTTTCGCCATGAAACGGGCCAGAGGCGAAAGCGCCGGCCGTTTCGACGAACTGACATCCCTTCTCGGCCTCGAAGACCTTCTCGAACGCACACCGGGCCGGCTTTCCGGCGGCGAGCGCCAGCGCGTCGGCATCGCCCGGGCGCTGCTGTCCGCCCCGCGCCTGCTCTTGATGGACGAACCGATGTCGGCGCTCGATCTGCAGGCGCGCCAGGACATTTTCCCTTATCTGGAAAACCTCCGCCACACGCTCTCCATTCCCGTGCTTTACGTCACCCACGCGCCGGAGGAAGTGGCCCGCTTCACCGATCATCTCGTGGTCATGCGCGAGGGACGGGTCATTGGCGCGGGGCCGACGCCGGAGACGCTTGCGCGGCTCGACCTTCCAATCGCCCACGAGCGCCGGGCCGGCATCGCCGTCGACGCCACGATCGCCGATATCGACCTGAAATGGCATCTGGCGCTCGCCAAGTTCGACGGCGGCGCGCTGTGGGTCAGCGACACCGGAAAGGCGGTGGGCGAGCGCGTGCGGCTGATGATCCATGCCCGCGACGTCTCGATCGCGCTTGTCGAAAATCCCAAGGTCTCGATCGTCAACCGCATTCCGGCGACAATCCGCCAGATCCGTCGCAGCGAGGACCCCTCGGTACAGTTGATCGCGCTTGAAATCGGCAACACGATCATCATGGCCCGCGTGACGGCGCGCTCGACCTATCTGCTCGACCTGAAACCGGGGAGAAAGGTGTTCGCCCAGATCAAATCCGTGGCGATCATCAGCTAGAGCGCCGTGCGTCCATTCGGACGCACAAAGGACACTCTAACCTCTTGAATCTACGCATCGACGTTTCACCGAAACATCTTTTCGTTCCCTCTATCTGTTTCACCGCATTTTCGTGGAAGCCGGTTGAGGCCAGCCGACCGGGGCATGCTTGCAATCGCGCCAGGCGGTTCTCCGCCGGAAAACCGCTCTTTCAAGGGACCGGCGGCACCCAGGCGCTTTCGGACGCCGCCCGTTCGCAGAAGGCGGCAGCGCTCTTGCGGGCCTCCTCCGCGACGGCTCTGAGAATATTCTGGCCGACGGCGGTCTGGTAGCTCGCAACGATCGGCATCGGCGGAAACGGTTTTGCAACGTTCACACGGCAAAGCAGCCGATTTTCAAGTTCGCGCGCGATCGCGACGGAGGGAATGGCGGCGACGCCGAATCCGCCGATCAGAAGATTGATCATGGCAAACAAAGAGTTGGAACTGGTAAGCTTGGAGGCCAGCACCCGCTCGTCCTGAAAATAGGGCGCCACATAGGCATAGGGCGGCGTGCCCTTGGGAAAGGTGATGATCGGCATGTTTGACAATTCGTCGACGCTGTAGGTGGTCTTCTCGTCGATCACCGCAGGCGCTGCCGCCCAGACCATCTCGTAATAGCAGATGATGAAGGAGCGGAAATTATCGCCGATCGCCGGCTCGATGCCGAAGATCAGGTCGAATTCGCCGCGCGAAAGGCCGGCGATGAGATCGCGCGTCCCCTCGATGGTGAGCTCCACCCTGAGATTGGGCATGGCCTGGCTGAGCGCCTCGATGAAATCCGGCATCCAGGTGGCGACCACGGAATCGATCGCGCCGATGCGTACGATATAGGCTGCATCGCTGCCGCCCTCCTTCAGGTCGGATCTGAGGGCATTGAGCTTTTCGAGGACATCCTGAAACACGATCAGCGCCTCTTCGCCCGCCGGCGTCAGGCGGAACTCGCGGTCGCCGCGCTCCACCAGCCGGCAGGCATATTCGCGCTCCAGAATGGCAAGACGCGAGGAAATGGCCGGCTGCGTCGTGTTCATCTCCTGCGCCGTCCGGCCGAAATGCCGGTTGCGTGCCAGGGCAACAAAGGTGGCCATGTCGATGATGCGCATGGGCATCTTCTACCAGCCTCCCTTGCCGCAGACAATCAGGCTCAGTCGAGCGCGGTCATCACATGGCGGACCTGAGTATAGTCGAGGAGCGACTGCATGGAGAGATCCGAGCCATAGCCGGAATTCTTCATGCCCCCATGGGGCATCTCGGTTGCGAAGACGCCGTGGGTGTTGATCCAGGTGACGCCGTATTCGAGCGCGCCGGCAATGCACGCCGCACGTGCGCTGTCCTTCGACCAGACGGAGGAGGCGAGGCCGTATTCGGAGGCGTTGGCGATGGCGAGCGCTTCCTTGTCGTCGGCGACGCTTGTGAGCGAAATCACCGGGCCGAAGACCTCCTTCTGCACGATCTCTGCTTCGGCGGGCGCTTCCACCAGAGTCGGCTCAAAGAAATAGCCGTCGCCTTCCGGTGCCTTGCCGCCGACAAGCACGGTGCCGCCCTCGGCTTTCGCGCGCTCGACGAAACCGGCGATGCGGTCGCGGTGGCGGGCGGTGATGACGGGGCCGAACTCGACATCATCCCGCTCCGGAGCGCCGAAGGAAAGTTCGCCGATCATGGCGACGAGGCGCTCTTTCAGTTCATCGGCGCGCGCGTGGCTGACGAGGATACGGCAGGCGGCGGTGCAGTCCTGCCCGGCATTGTAGAAGCTGGCCTCGCGCAGCGTCGCGACGAGCCTTTCCAGATCGGCATCGTCGGCGACGATCACCGGCGCCTTGCCGCCCAATTCCAGATGGGTGCGCTTGATCATGGGGCCGGCTGCCGCCTGGAGCACGGCGCGGCCGGTGCGGACATCCCCCGTCAGGGAAATCATCCGCACCCGATCGTGCGAGATCAGCTTCTGGCCGACGTCGAGGCCGTTGCCGAGCACGACATTGATGACGCCCGGCGGCAGGAGATCGCCGATGATTTCGGCAAGCTTCAGCAGGCTGAGCGGGGTATGCTCGGAGGGCTTGATCACCACCGTATTGCCGGCGGCAACGGCGGGCGCGATCTTCCACGCCGCCATCAAGAGCGGGTAGTTCCACGGCGCGATCTGGGCGATGACGCCGACCGGATCGCGCCGCATCATGCTCATCATCGAGGACGAGCGGTAGTGACCGGCGGCCGATGCCGGCATATTGCGGATCGCGGACGCAAAGAAACGGAAGACGTCGGCGACATTGGCCAGTTCGCCCGCGACGACGAAGCGCAGCGGCTTGCCGGCATTGAGGGATTCGATGGACGCGAGGTCGCCATTGCCTTCCACCTTGTCGGCGATGGCGTTGAGGGCTTTCGCCCGTTCCCTCGGCGTCGTCAGCGCAAAGCCGTGCCGGGCGGCGTCTGCCGCCTCTACCGCGCGGTTGATCTGCTCCTCGCTTGCCGAAGTGACGCCGGCAAGCTTCCGGCCCGTTGCGGGCTCGAAGGCCGTCTCAAGGTTGCCCTCGCCCGCTTCGAACCGGCCGTTGATGAAAAGTCGCGTTTCGAAATCCGACATGGGGATCTTCCTTCGGTTGGGATCAGGTGTTCCGGCGATCAAGAACGCGGATGCGGTCGAGCGCTATGGAAAGCATCACGTCTTCGCCCGGTTTCAGCACGATCTCGTTTGCCGTCAGCATGCGGATGGTCTGGCCGGCAAGCGAAAGGACATAGCGGTTGCGCCCGCCGAGATAGACGCGGGTCCTGACCCTGGCCTTCAGCCCCCCACCATCGGCAGCCACGCCGAGATCCTCCTGCCGGAGCGCGACCGAGACCGGGCCGTCCGGCCTGTCGGAAGCCGGCAGCGCAAGCCGTTGCCCGTCTTCCAGAACCGCATACCCCGCCTCGACCGTGGCCGGCAGAATATTGGCCGAACCGATGAAGCCGGAGACGAATTCGGTGGCGGGCTCGGCATAGATCGCCTCCGGCGCCCCTTCCTGTTCCACCTTTCCGGCATTCAGCAACACGACCCGGTCGGAGAGGCTCAAGGCCTCCTCCTGGTCGTGGGTGACGAACAGCGTCGTCAGGCCGAGGCGGCGGTGGATCTCGATCAGCTCCACCTGCATGTCCTCGCGCAGACGCGCGTCGAGATTGGAAAGCGGCTCGTCGAGCAGCAGCACTTTCGGGTTCGAGACGATGGCGCGGGCAAGGGCCACGCGCTGCTGCTGGCCGCCGGAAAGCTGGCGCGGGAAACGGTCGGAAAGATGCGGCAACTGCACGGTCTCAAGCGCGTCCTTCACCCGCTGGTCCTGCTCGGCGCGCGTGCCGATGCGGCGCATGCGCAGGGGAAAACGGACGTTTTCATAGACGCTGAGATGCGGCAGCAGCGCGTAGGACTGGAACATCATCGCGATGTCCCGGCGCTCCGGCGGCAGGTTGGTGACGTCCTGATGGTCGATGACCACGCGCCCGGCAGACGCCGCTTCCAACCCGGCCACGGTGCGCAACAGCGTGGTCTTGCCACAGCCCGAGGCGCCCAGAAGGCTGACGAATTCGCCGGAGGCGAGCTTCAGATCGATGCCGTGAAGCACTTCCACATGGCCATAGGATTTTCTGATCTGGTCGAGATGTATGTCTGACATGATTTTATTCCTATGCGCTCGCGAACTTGCCGATTCCGAGAACGCGGTCGATCACGAGAATGAGCAGAACGGTGAGCGCGATCATGATCGTGGAGACCGCGGCGACGGAAGGGTCGGGACTGAATTCGAGCTGGCCGTAGATCTGCACCGGCAGCGTGGTGAGGTCCGGGGTTCTGAGGAACAGCGACAGCACCGCCTCGTCGAAGGAGATGTTGAAGGCGAAGAAGGCCCCTGCGGCAAGGCCCGGCCGGCATTGCGGCAGCACCACGAAAAAGAGCCGCTGGATGCGCCCCGCCCCCATGGTGCGCGCCGCCTCCTCGATGAAGGGATCGGATTCGGTCAGCACGGCAAGCGTGGTGCGCACCACATAGGGCAACGTGATCGCCGTATGGCCGATCCAGAGCGTGACGAAGGAGACTCGGCCGAAGGCGGCGCTCCAGAACATCAACAGGCCGATGGCATAGATGATCGTCGGCAGGATCAGCGGCGACAGGAAAAGAGCGCCGAGAAGCTCCGACTTCGGCAATTGCCGCCGGTGGATCGCGATCGCCGCCGCCCCGCCGATGATGACGGAGGAAAGCGTGACCAGTAGCGCGATCGCCAGGCTGAGCCCGGCCGAGCCGAGATAGGCATCCGACGACAGGACCTTTCGGTACCATTCCAGCGAGAAATCCTTTGGCGGGAAGGAGATGAACTGGTTGGCGGAGAAGGACGTGCCGACGACCACGATCAGCGGAGCGAGCATCAGCACGACGATGAGCGCGATGAAGACATAGGTCGCAATCTTCAGCCAGAGCGGAACCGCCTTAACCATGCCGGCCTCCCGTGAGCCTGAAATAGGGAATGAGGGTCAGCGCGATGCCGAGGAACAGGATGACCGCCTGGGCAGCGGCGAAATGCCAGTCGAGCGTCTGCGTTACCGAGGAATAGATCGAGGAGGCCAGAACCTGAAGCCTGGGGCCGCCGAGAAGACTCGGCGTGACGAAGGAGCTCGCCGAAAGCGTGAAGGCGAGCAGCGAGCCGGCGGCGATGCCCGGCATGGACAGCGGCAGCACCACATGGCGGAAGGACTGGAGAAAATTGCAGCCCATGGTGCGCGCGGCCTCTTCCAGCCGCTGGTCGATCCGCGTGATCACGCCGAGGATCGACAGCGTCATGAAGGGCAGCAAAACCTGCACCATGCCGATGACGATCGCGGTCTCGGTCCGCATCAGGGTGAAATTGCGCTTGACCAAGCCGAGATCGTACAGCGTGCCGGAAACGATGCCGCCGCGCTCGAAGATCACCATCCAGCCGAAGGTGCGGATGACGACGCTGGTCATCAGCGGCAGCAGGATGACGATGATCAGCCACAGCCGCGCGCGCGGTCCCGTCCGCGCCATGATATAGGCAAGCGGAAAGCCGATCAGCGCGGAAACCAGCGTGATGATGAAGGAGAGCCGGATCGTGCGCCACAAGACGCCGAGATAATATGGCTCGCTGACAAATTGGGCGAAATGGGCAAGCGTGAAGCCCCCCTCCTCGGCCATCACCGAAAGCCCGAGCATGCGGGCAATCGGGAGAAAGAAGGCGAGCGCCAGCAGCAGAAGCCCGGGCGAAACCAGGAGCGCGTTTTCTGCACGGTCAGTGTTCATCCACGTTCCTTCTGACGGTGGGGACAATCGCAATATCCACCTTCCGCGCAAAAAGCGCGAGCCTTTCCGAGTGCGACAGCGCCGAGACCTGGCCCCCTCACGGGTTTTTCATCGAGGCGGGGCTGCCGCAGATCGCTTTGCAGCAGAGCCTCCACACTTTCCCGCTCCGGTGGCGCGCGACATCGCGACAGTGAAGGGGAAGAGCTTCAGCACGGGCGCCCTCACAACATTGAAAAGCCGCGTCGCCCTCACTGCCCCTTCGGGTCATCTCTCCCGCAGGCGGGAGAGAATGGCTGGAACGAGCTGCAAGATTGATGCTCATCCGCCAAGGGCCATGGCTTTGTCGCAATTCGACGGCCGGGTGCGACGTCAGGCGGTTCGTTCGCCCCGCATCCCGGTTGGGGGCGGGATACGGGGCGGGCGCACCCCATGATTATTGGGCGATGGCCTTGTTCCACTCAACGACCCAGTCGGCGCGGCTTGCCTCGATCACTTCCGGGTCGAAGCGCAGCAGGCTCTTCACGCCTTCCTCGCCATAGGCGACATCGGCGGCAACCTCTGCCGGCAGTTCGGTCTTGGCATTGGTCGGCGTATAGCGCAGCGCCTCGGCGAAGCAGGCCTGGGCTTCGGGCGAAAGCTCGACATCGATGAACTTCAGCGCCAGGTCTTCATTGTCTCGGCCGGCCACCAGATTGGCGGTGATGTAGCTTGCCGGCGTGCCTTCCGCGCCCTGCTGGAACTTGACCGGCAGGCCGGCCTTTCTCAGCGTAAAGGCATAGTCGGAGGCATAAGGCGCAACGAAAGCTCCACCCTGCGCGAAGGACTGCTGGATTTCCGGCGACTTGGAAACGACATAGGCGCCGTTGTCGAGCATGGATTTCACCGCGTCGAGGCCCGGCTGGATGTTTTCCAGGTCACCGCCGGCGACCTGGTTCAGCATCAGGAAGCCGAACAGGCCGTAGGTGTTGGAGATGTCGGTCAGCACCAGACCTTCCGCCATTTCCGGCTTCATCAGGTCGGCCCAATTTGCCGGCGCTTCGGCAAGCTCGTCGCTGTTGTACAGCAGGCCGATGGCCGCGATCTGGTAGGCAGGGCCCTCGCCCTTGTCCATATTGGCGCCGGCGAAGGAGTAGAGGTCGGCGGCATTCGTGAGTTTCGAGGGATCGATCGGCGCGAGCAGCCCCTCCTCGGCGCCGACGATCTCCTGACCGCCGGAAAAATGGATGACATCGAACTGCGGCGCGTCCTTCTGGGCGCGCAACTGGGCGAAGGCGTCCGCCGAATAGGCGGTGACGATCTTCACATCCGCCCCGGTTTCGGCGGTGAACGGCTCGATGACGCATTTGCGGTGGGCCTCCTCATAGGCGCCGCCAAAGGAGTTGATGGTGATTTCCGCCGCGAAGGCAGAAGCCTGCGAGGCGGCGAGAACTGACACAGTCGCCAGCAGTGTGGTTACGCGTTTCATGCTATTCCCTTCCTCTTTTTTATGTTTCAGGGGGGTCAGGCGAGACGCCCGACTTCCACCCGCTTTGCGCCTTCGATGCGGATGCGTCTGCACTGCTCGGCAACCGCATCAAGGTTTTCGGTCATTTTTCCGATATAGGTGCAGGAAATCCAGCCGGTCGGGCCAAAAGTACGCCCGCCTTGCCCATAGAACATGCCAAGCTCCCAGAACTCCGAGGGATCGTTCTTGAAGAAGTTCTTGGGCTGGTAGAACCACAGCATTTCGCCGGGTTCGGGCAGGATCGTCTGGTTTTCCGGCGGCAGTTTCGTCGGGTCGAAATTGCGTGCTTCCTCCGGCAGGCCCATCATGATCTCGGGCCCCGCAAACATGGCATGGGTCGCCGGCCACCGGATCGGCTTTTCGAGCGCGCCCCAGATGGCCTTGCAGGTCTCCGGCGCATTCTCCCAATAAAGAGAAATTATGCCTTGAACGTCGGCATCGATGAACTTGAGGTAGAGTTTTCGGTCGTCCACTATATCGCTCCCTCTATTTCCTTATGGTGAGTGAAGCGGAACAAGGCTGTCCATGTCCAATTTCAATTTCTCATATTTCGATAGAAAATTTTTATCAAACTGCGCCTCGCGCAAAGTTGATGGGTGGCAAGCCGGAAGCATCTCCTATATTCGAACCTCATCCGATCAAAGGAGTTTCAGATGATGCAAAGACGCAGCCTGCTGAAGGGCGTCCTCGCGGGTTCGGGACTGGCGCTGTCGCCTTTCGGCGCGGCCTTCGCTCACGAACCGACGCCACAGGAGGTTTTCGCGGACCCGAACGCGCCCGTCCTCGGCAATCCGGAAGGCGACGTTACCGTGGTCGAATATTTCGACTTCCAGTGCACCTATTGCAAGCGCGACTACCCGATGGTGCGCGACGTCGTGGCAAAGGACGGCAATGTGAGGCTGGTGATGAAGGACTGGCCGATCTTCGGCGAGGTCTCCGTCTACGCCGCCCAGGCTGTTCAGGGCGCGGCGGCTCTCGGCGAATATGACACGGCGCTCAACGCGCTGATGACCGCGCAGGGACGTCTCACGCATGAGCGGATCGAAACGCTTCTGACCGCCGCCGGGCTGGATTTCGACGCCATTGCCGAGGCGGTGAAGGCGAACGAGAAGAAGATCTCCGACCTGCTCGATCGCAACTACCACCAGGCCGAAGCCTTCCAGTTCAATGGCACGCCCTCCTATGTCATCGGCCGCATGGTCTATCCGGGCGTGCTCGACAGGATCATGCTGGAATCGGCGATCGCCGAGGCGCGATCGGCAGGCTGAATGCCGCAAAACCGCCCGGGCAGGCCTTTGCAAGAAAGCTCTGGACCGTCCGCCGCGCCATGGTTAGCCTCCACGGCGAAAGCGTCCGTCCGTGACGCGCGCCAACCTGACCAGCACGAAGGCCGATCATGAGCAAGCTGACACGTTTTTCTGTCGCCCCACTTTCCGAAATGACCCGGCGGCTCGCCGACGTCGCCTTTGGCCGCGAGGAGCCCGACCTCGTCATCACCGGCGCGCGCGCGCTGTCGACCTATTCGGAACGCATGCTCGACGACCGCGAACTCTGGATTGCGGGCGGCCGCATCGCCGCGATGAAACCGGCCGGAACCTATCGCGGCAAGGCGGCGAACGTCCACGACGTCAAGGGCGGCATCATTGCGCCCGGCCTGGTGGATCCGCATCTCCATATCGAATCCAGCATGGTCACGGCCTGCGCCTATGCCGAGGCAGCGCTTCTGAACGGCACCACGACGATCTTCTGTGACAGCCACGAAATCGGCAATGTGATGGATGTCGCGGGCGTGGAGGCGATGCTGGAGGATGCGCGCGAGGCGCCGCTTTCGATCTTCCTCACGGTTCCCAGCACGGTTCCGGCCACCAGTCCCGGGATGGAAACGGCCGGCGGCGACCTGACGCCGGAAAAGATCGCGAAAATCTTCGACCGCTGGCCGGAGGCCGTCGCGCTCGGCGAGAAGATGGACTTCGTGCCGGTGGCCATGAGTGACGAGCGCTCGCATGCCATCATCGCCGAATCGCTCAAACGCGGCCGTCCGGTCTCCGGCCATGTCTATGGTCGCGATTTCGTAGCGGCCTATGCCGCTGCCGGCGTGACCGATACACATGAGGCGATCGATCGCGAGATCGCCAATGACCTGATCGAAGCGGGCGTCTGGGTCTTCCTGCGCGGCGGCCCGCCGACCACGCCCTGGCATTCGCTGCCCGAGGCGATCAAGGCCGTCACCGAGCTCGGCGCCTCCCACAAGCGGGTGGCCGTCTGCACCGATGACCGCGACGCCGACGACCTCTTGATGTTCGGCCAGGACTGGGTGACGCGCCAGGCGGTGAAGGCCGGCATGAAGCCGGAACAGGCCTGGTCGATGGGCTCGTTGCATGGCGCCACGCGTTTCGGCATGGGCGAGGAGATCGGCGGGCTCGGCGGCGGCAGACGCGCCGATATCGTGCTGCTGGACGACACGCTGAAGCCGGTCAACACCTGGTATGGCGGCGAACTCGTCGTGGAAGACGAAAAGGTGACGCCGCTGCTTGATGAAGCGCTTTCGAAGCGTTATCGCTATCCGGAAGCCGCCTATCATACGGTGAAACTGCCGAAGGAGATCAGGCTGACGCCCGATCTTCCGACGAAAAAGGTCGTGGCTCACTGCATCCGCACCGAACTGCCCGGCATCACGCTGATCCACGACAGGATCGAGCTCGAACTGGCGAATGACTGGCAGGACCATTTCGACCGGCACGACCTCTGCTTCGTCTCGGTGATCGAGCGCCACGGCAAGTCCGACGGCAATGTCGCCAACGGCCTGCTTGCCGACTTCTCGCTGAAGCGCGGCGCCGTCGCCTCGTCCGTCGGCCATGACAGCCACAACATCATCGTCGCCGGCACCAACGAGGCCGACATGCAGGTGGCTGTGCGCGCCATCGAGGAGAGCCAGGGCGGCGTTTGCGTGGTCAATGAGGGCAAGGTCCGCGCCATGGTCGAACTGCCGATCGCGGGGCTTCTTTCCGACAAGCGCGTGAACGATGTCGCAGACGCCGTGCGCGTGCTGAAGCTCGAATGGGAGGAAGCGGGCTGCGCCATCCCCTATATGGGCTTCAACCTCATCCCGCTCTCCGTCATCCCCGAAATCCGCCTCACCGACAAGGGACTGGTTCTGGTGCCGGAGATGGAAGTGATCGACCTGTTCGAGGAGGTGTGAGGGCGCGCGCACACGACTTGTCCATTGCCGCATCTGTCCCACCGGGATTTCGGTTCCCTGATGGTCGTTCACCACCCACTTGCGTCATGCTCGGGCCTGTCCCGAGCATCTAACCACGTCTGACGCGAGAAGCGTTGGCGAACGGTTGTCGTGACGGTTCGAGGTTTCATGACGCCGCAGACGCCTGTCGGCGGGCAAGGCGCTTGGCTCCTCGGGGCAGGGCCCGAGGGTGACGCCGAGAAAGACGGCCTTGCATTGTTTTTTACGCCCCGTCTCAATCGTCCGATCCCTGAAACCGCCTCCCATCCGACACCCTGATTTTCCATTTGTCCGTCCTTGACCAATTTATTACTAACTGGTAGGTAATAAGCAGGTTGATGGGAGGAAAATAAATGTCTGATACCAATCGTATCGGGATCATCATGCACGGCGTTACCGGCCGCATGGGCATGAACCAGCATTTGATCCGTTCGGTTCTGGCCATCCGCGATTCTGGCGGACTGCGCCTGAAAGACGGCTCCAGGGCGATGCCGGACCCGATCATTGTCGGCCGCAACGCCGCCAAGATCGAGGAGCTGGCGAGGCGCCATAACGTTGAGCGCTACACGACCGATCTCGATGCGGCGCTTGCCGATCCCTATAACATCATCTTCTTCGATGCCGCCTCGACCAAGCTGCGGCCGACATTGCTCCGCAAGGCGATCGATGCCGGCAAGCATGTCTATTCCGAAAAGCCGGTTTCCGAAGGCCTTGAAGAGGCCGTCTCGATTGCCCGCTACGCCAAGGAAAAGGGCGTCAAGAACGGTATCGTCCACGACAAGCTCGACCTTCCGGGCCTTCTCAAGCTGAAGCGCCTGCGCGACAACGGTTTTTTCGGCAAGATCCTCTCGGTGAAGGGCGAGTTCGGCTACTGGGTCTTCACCGGCGAGGACCAGCCGGCCCAGCGCCCGAGCTGGAACTACCGCGCGGCAGACGGCGGCGGCATGGTCTCCGACATGCTCTGCCATTGGCGCTACGTGCTCGACAATGTGGTGGCGCCGGTCAAATCCGTGTCCTGCACCACCGCAACCCATATCCCGACGCGGTATGACGAAGAGGGCAATGAATATCAGGCAACCGCCGATGACGCGGCCTATGCCACTTTCCAGCTCGAGGGCGATATCGTTGCCCATATCAATTCGAGCTGGTGCACAAGGGTGCGCCGCGACGACCTTGTGACCTTCCAGATCGACGGCACCCATGGCTCGGCCGTCGCCGGCCTGCACAAGTGCTATAGCCAGCACCGCGCCAACACGCCGAAACCTGTCTGGAACCCGGACGAGCCGCAGAAGATGAACTTCTTCGACGACTGGCAGGAAGTGCCTGACAACACCGTGTTCGACAACGGCTTCAAGGTGCAGTGGGAACAATTCCTGCGCCACGTTCTGGAAGATGCCCCCTTTGCCTACACGCTGAGCGAAGGCGCCAAGGGCGTGCAGCTTGCCGAGGCCGGCTACGAGAGCGCGCGCGAACGCCGCTGGGTTGACCTCGAAGATCTGGGGATCTGATCATGACCGCTATCAAGCTTCCGACCGTTTCAGGCGGCCTCGAAACCTTCACCTTCTCCGGCAAGCCGGTCGCCGCAGACAAGGGCGAGTGGAACCGTTCCGTTTTTGCAGCCGCCCATGTCGTCGTCGATCCGCTCGCCGACAACAATCCCTGGTCCGACTGCAATGTCGACTGGGACAGGACGCTCGCCTTCCGCCGTCATCTGTGGTCGCTCGGCTTCGGCGTGGCCGAGGCCATGGACACGGCCCAGCGCGGCATGGGCATGGACTGGCCGACCTCGCTGGAACTGATCCAGCGCTCGGTGAAAGAGGCAAAGGCCGGCGGTCATTCGATCGCCTGTGGCGCGGGCACCGACCATCTCGATCCCGCTGACGCAAAGACCATCGATGACGTGATCGCGGCTTACGAAATGCAGTGCGAGGCGGTGGAGGCAACCGGCGGCCAGGTGATCCTGATGGCGTCCCGCGCACTCTGCCGGGTCGCCAAGAGCGCCGATGACTATGCCCGTGTCTATGGCCGCATCCTGCAGGGACTCAGAAAGCCTGCCATTCTGCACTGGCTCGGAGAGATGTTCGATCCCGCGCTCGAAGGCTATTGGGCGAGCGCCGATCACATGACGGCGATGGACACCTGCCTGCAGGTGATCGCCGGCAACGCCGACAAGGTCGACGGCATCAAGATCTCGCTGCTGTCTGCCGAAAAGGAAATCGCCATGCGTCGCCGGCTGCCCGACGGCGTGAAGATGTATACCGGCGACGACTTCAATTATCCCGAACTGATTGCCGGCGACGACCAGGGCTACAGCCACGCGCTCCTCGGCATTTTCGATCCGATCGCGCCGGTCGCCGCCACCGGTCTTGCAGCCCTTGCCAAGGGCGACATGCAGCGCTGGAACGCGGTGATGGAGCCGACCGTGCCGCTCTCGCGCCACATCTTCAAGGCGCCGACGCGCTATTACAAGACCGGCGTCGTGTTTCTGGCCTATCTGATGGGCCATCAGGACCATTTCACCATGCTCGGCGGCCAGCAGAGCGCCCGTTCCGCGCAGCATCTGGCCGACGTCGTGCGCCTTGCCGACAAGGCCGGGTTGATCGCCGATGCCGACATGGCGGCAACGCGTACCGCCCGCGTGATGGCAACGTATGGCATAGGGACCTGAGCGCATGGAGACGATTACTCCCGAACGGCTTTCCCTGAACACCGCCACGACGCGCCCGCAATGGGCGCTCGACAAGGCGATCGACGGGGCCGCGCGCCACGGCCTGGGCGGCGTGTCGCCATGGCGCGACCAGTTGCAGGCACTCGGCGCGGAGAAAGCGGCGCGCCAGCTTCGCGAAGCCGGACTTTCCGTTTCCGGGCTCTGCCGCGGCGGCTGGTACACGGCTGAAGGCGCCTTGACGAAGAGCGTGCTGGACGACAATCGCCGCGCCGTGGATGAGGCGGCAACCATCGGGGCGGCCTGCCTCGTCATGGTGGTCGGCGGACTTGCCCCCAGAAGCCGCGACCTTGAGGGCGCGCGGGCCATGATCGAGGAAGGTCTCGGTAAGACGCTTGAATTTGCCCGCACCGTCGGCGTGAAGATCGCCATCGAGCCGCTTCATCCGATGTATGCCGCAGACCGCGCCGCCGTGAACACCATGGCCCAGGCACTCGACATCTGCGATCGCCTCGGCGACGGCATCGGCGTCGCCGCGGACGTCTATCACATCTGGTGGGACCCGGACGTCAAGGCACAGATCGCGCGCGCGGGCAAAGACCGGCTCATGGCCTTCCATCTGTGCGACTGGCTGGTGCCGACCACCGACATGCTGAATGATCGCGGCATGATGGGCGACGGCGTGATCGACATTCCAGACCTGCGCCGGGCCGTGGAGGCGGAAGGCTTTGCCGGCCTCAACGAGGTCGAGATCTTCTCGGCGGAGAACTGGTGGAAGCGCGACCCGGACGAGGTGCTGGAAACGATCATCGCGCGGGCCGCCGGTTACTGCTGAACGAGGAACATGCCTGCCCGCGCAGGCAGGTGGCTGCGCGCCGCGCTTTCAGGGAAGAGGAGTCCCCGGCGGCGGTGCGGCCCGGAAACTGCGCATTCGCCGCACCCGGCATCAGGCCGGGCGCACTCAATCGACCATCCGGTCGTCAAGGGAGGAGACTATGCATACCACGTTCTTGAATCTGGCCGTTTCCACGGCCGCATTCGCCGTTATCGCCTCAGGCGCTGCAACCGCACAGACATGGGAGCCCGACCGCCCGATCAACATCATCGTGCCGTGGTCGGCCGGCGGCTCCACCGACCAGGTTACCCGCGTCGTCGCGCCGATCCTGGAAGAAGCGCTCGGGACCGAGGTCGTCGTCGTCAACCAGCCCGGCGCCTCCGGATCGATCGGCACCAAGGCGGCGCTTGACGCACCGCGCGACGGCTATACCTGGACGGCGAACGCGATCGCCAACAACGCGACCTATCAGGTCTCGGGCCTTCTGGAGGAATCCGGTATCGATGATTACCGGGTCTATCTCCATGTCGCCAATGCGCCGGTGATCTCGGTCAACGCCGACGCGCCCTACAAGGATTTCGGCGAGCTTCTGGAAGCCATGAAAACCGGCAATGTCACCGTCGGCACCGCCGGCGTCACCTCGTCGGGCGGCATGGCGCTGGCAGCGCTCAGGGATGCCGCCGGCGGCGACATGACCGCGCGCATGGTGACCTATGACGGCGGCAATCCGGCCGTGATCGCAGCGGCCTCCGGCGAGGTCGACATGACCACGCAGCTGGCCGTGGAGCAGACGGAGATGATCAAGGCCGGTCGCCTGCGCCCACTCGCCGTCATTTCCGACACGCCGCTCGAGATCGAAGGCCTGGAGCCGGTTCCGCCGGTCACCAACTGGCTCGACATGCATGTGGCGCCAGATTATTTCGGCGTCTTCATCCCCGCCGGCGCGCCTCAGGAGGTCTACGATACCGTCGACCAGGTTTGGGAAGAGCATGTGATGAACGCTCCGGCGCTGAAGAAATACGCCAATGAACGCGGCGCCATGTTCAATCCGAGTTATGGCGATCAGGCCCGCGAGCGCGCCATGCCCGTGGTGATCTCGGAAGCCTGTGCGCTCAAATCGCGGGGCGAGGCCGTCAAGGACCCGTCGGAACTCGGCATCACCTGCGAATAGGGCGCGTCCAGGAGAAGGGGAACCCGGTTTTCCGTCCGGACGCGCGGAAAAACAAAAGGTTAGAGCATGTCCACGATTCAAGGAGACGCGGACATGCTCTGGCGCCGGGGCCGGATCTTGCGGTAGGGCCGGCGGGCCCTGCCCTCTTCTCTCGGCACATATGGTCGAGGCAAGGACTAAAGGCGTCCTCGCGCCCGCCGTCTCACTCACGCCCGAAACCCGGAGGACGACATGCTGAAGTTACGTTCCGTAGACCTTACCGTGACCGTCATTCTTCTGGCGATCGGCATTGCCCAGTTCGTCGGCGGTTTGACCATGGATCGGCTGGAGATGCGGCGCATTCACCCCGCCAGCATTCCCGGCCTGCTGCCGATGATCCTCGGCATTGCCATCACAATTGTGGCCGGGCTGCAGCTCTGGGGCTTGATGCGCCTAAGGGAAAATGATGACGGCGCCCATGTGTCCGGTCTCATTGCGCGCGCGGAGTTGCTGAAGCTTCTGGGCCTTATCGCGATCTGCGCCGCCTATGCGCTTTTTCTCGTCGGACGCATCCACTTCTGGGCTGCGAGCAGCCTGTTTGTCGCAAGCTTCATCATCATCTTCGAATTTTCCTCCGGCATGCCGCGCAGGGCGCTGTTTTTCATGATCGCGCGTGCCGTGATCATCGCCGTCGCCTTCGGCGGCGCGCTGTCATATCTCTTTGAGGATCTCTTTCTGGTGCGACTGCCATGAACACGGTTTTCGACGCGCTTTTCTCCGCTTTCGCCAACCTTTCGACGCCGATGATGCTGTTCAACGTCGTCTGGGCGACGCTGCTCGGCATTTTCGTCGGCGCGCTGCCCGGCCTGACGGCGACCATGGGCGTCGCGCTTCTGACGACGCTGACCTATTCGCTCGACCGCGACGCGGCGATCCTGGTGCTGATCTGCATGTATGTGGGCGCGATCTACGGCGGCTCGCGCAGCGCCATCCTGCTCAATATTCCCGGAACGCCGGCAAGTGCCGCAACCGCGCTCGACGGGTTTCCCCTGGTGCGCCAGGGCAAGGGCGCGCTTGCCATGGCGATCGCGACGCTCGGCTCCATGCTCGGCACGCTGGTCGGCATTGTCATGCTGATCGCGATTGCGCCGCCCCTGGCGGAAGCCGCCTTCGGCTTCGGTTCCTATGAATTCTTCTGGCTGGCGCTGTTCGGCATCGTCATTTCCGGCCAGCTCACCCATTCCGGCGAGCCGCTGAAAGGGTATATGGCCGGCCTCATCGGGCTTTCGGTGGCGATGATCGGCTCGGAAGGCATTCATTCCTATGTCCGTTTCAATTTCGACATCCAGCAGATGAATGGCGGCATCGACCTGATTCCGGCGATGGTCGGCGCTTTCGGCTTTGCCGAGGTTCTGTTCGCCATGACGCTGCCGGCCGCCCAGATGGTGGAGAAGAAATCCGTCCCCGCCCCGATCCGAGACCTGCTGAAAAGCGTGTGGCGCTACAAGCGCACCGTGTTCGAAAGCGGCGTCATCGGCACCCTGGTCGGCATCATTCCCGGCGTGGGCGAGGATATCGGCGCCTGGGGCTCCTACGCCGCCGCCAAGCGCCATTCGAAGGAGCGCGCGGAATTCGGCAAGGGCAGTCAGGAGGGTCTGATCGCAGCCGAAACAGGCAATTCCGCCGTGGTGCCGGGCTCTTTGATCCCGACGCTGACGCTCGGCGTCCCGGGCTCGGCTTCCGCCGCCGTGCTGATTGCCGCGCTCTTCCTGCATGGCGTGCGCCCCGGCCCGATGATCATGTTCGACCAGCCGGAAATGATCTACACCATTGCCGTGATGCTGATCTTTGCGACGATTGCCATGGGCGTTTTCGGCATGGCGCTGACGCCGGTCTTCGTCCGCGTTCTGAAAGTGCCGCGCACCATCCTGATGCCCCTGGTTTTCTGCCTCTGCGTCATCGGGCCCTATGCGTTGACCCAGCGGATCTTCGACATCTGGGTCATGTTCTTCTTCGGCGTCGTCGGCTATGTGCTGCGCAGGCTGAACTATCCGATGGCCCCGCTCGTGCTCGGCATCATTCTCGGCAGCCTGCTCGACAAGAGCCTGAGACGCGGCCTCATTCTGTCGAACGGCGACATCACAGCCTTCTTCACACGACCGGTCTCGGCGGGCTTTGCGATCGTGATCGCTCTGATCATCCTGCTTTCTATCCCGCCGGTTCGTCGTCTTCTGCAGTTCAAACGCAAAGGCGGCAGTGCTAACAGGGAAGAGACGGGCAACGGCGCGGATTAGGGAGAGACGCAGTGGCGAGAAGCGGCAAGGCGACGGCAACAAGGGCAAGGCGGGGCGTGCGCGACGCGGAGGCCTCGCGCGCCGCTATCCTCCAGGCCGCGCTCGATGAATTTTCCTCCGTCGGCTATGACGGAGCGCGCGTCGACCGGATCGCCGCCGAAGCGGGACTTTCGAAGCCGCTGCTCTACGACTATTTCGGCGACAAGGACGAGCTCTACAAGGCGGCGCTGCGGGAGGCCTATGTGCAGATCCGCGCCGGCGAGGAAAAACTCGCCCTCGACGCGCTTTCGCCGGAAGAGGCGGTCGCCGCGCTCGTGATGTTCACAATGACCCATTTCCGCACCCGACCCTGGTTCATCACCATGCTGAACACAGAGAACCTGCGGCACGGCTCTTCCGTCAGTGCCATCGGAGACCGGCGCGAAATCCAGTCGAAGCTTCTGGTCAAGCTTTCGGACGTGCTCAAGCGCGGTTGGGAGGACGGCGTCTTCAAGCGCCGCGCCAAGCCGCTCGAGGTCTATATCATGATCGCCTCGCTCTGCTATTTTCCGGTGTCCAACCGTTTCACGCTTGCCGAGGTCTTCGGTTTCGACACCAGCGAGCAGGGGCTCAACGCTCACGCCAGACGCGCCACCGAGGCCGTGGTCGGCTGGCTGAGGCAAAAAGGGGAGGAGGCATGAAGCCTCTTGCCGTCGCCACAGCCAGGGCCAGCGCACCGTTCGCCAAAACCCGTCATGGCGCGCTCGGGAGAGGCGGATGACGGACGCGCCGCGGCTTGAGGTCAACGCCGTCTCTTTCGCCACGCGGCGGGTCCGCTTCCGCCTGCCATTTCATTTCGGCAACAGCGTCGTCACCGAGACGGAAGAGGGCGTTGTCTCGCTGACGATCACCGTCGGCGGCAAACGGGCGGAAGGGCGCTCCGCCCAGCTTCTCGTGCCACGCTGGTTCGACAAGCGCGCCGTCCGCAGCAATGACGAGACAGTCGCGGATCTGCGCCTGTCGCTGGAGATTGCCTGCCGGCTGGCCGAGACCATTTCAGGGGAAACGATCGGCGAAGCGACAACCCGCCTGCGCGCCGGCACTGAAGCGGCGATGCCCGCCGGCACGCCGCGCCTTGCCGCCCATTTCGGCCCCGCCCTTGTCGAAATGGCGTTGATCGACGCGCTGTGCTTTGCCTTCGGCCTTAACTTCACCCAGGCTGCACGGGCCGATCTCTTCGGCGTGGCGGCCATGACGGCGCCCGATATCGCGCCGCAGACAATCACAGCGACGCTCGCCCGCATCGCCCCGCTGCCGGCGATCACGCCGCGCCAGACCATCGGTTTCGACGCTCCTTTGACGGCGGCAGCGGTCCCGACGGAGATGCCCGAAGACGGCCGTCCGGTCAGTCTTGAAGCGATCATCCGCGCCACCGGCATCCGCGCCTTCAAGATCAAGCTCAAGGGCGACCCGGACGCCGATATCGACAGGCTTTCGGCGATTGCCCGGATCGTGGGCGCCATGGACGGTTTGCGCGTGACGCTCGATGCCAACGAACAATACTCCGCTGCGCGGTTTGCCGGCTTTCTCGACCGGCTTGTTGCCGACGCGACGCTGTCTTCCTTCCGCGAGGCGATTGCCTTCATCGAACAGCCTTTCGACCGGGAGGAAGCGCTTGCACACGACATCACGCCGGAGATCGGACGTTTCCCGCTGGTCATCGATGAAAGCGACGATCATGATGGGGCCTTTGCGAGCGCGCTGGAACGCGGCTGGTCGGGAACATCGATCAAATCCTGCAAGGGCGTTCTGCGCGCGCTTCTCAACTTCTGCCGCGTGCAGGCAGCCCGCGCCGAGGGCAGACGGGTCTTCATTTCGGCGGAAGACCTGACATGCCAGCCGGGCCTCTGCTGGCAGCAGGACACCCTGGTGGCGGCCACCCTGGGCCTCGCCGATGTCGAGCGTAACGGCCATCATTTCGCAGGCGGAATGCAGGGATGCGACGATCTGCAGAAGGCGCGTCTTCTTGCCGCCCATCCGGACATCTATACGAAGCAGAACGGCCAAATCGGCCTCAGGATCATCGACGGGACGATCGCGGTCGGTTCGCTCTTCGTCCCGGGATTCGGCCGTTAGTGCGCCCTGCGTCCATTCGGACGCACAAAGGACGAACCTATTGAAGCCACGCATCGCGCTTTCTCTTGCAGGCGCGGCCGCTTCGGCGAAAAGCCGGCGCGACGCCCTCGCCCGCCATCTGCCCACATTTAAGGCATACAAATAGAGCCTTGCGTTTTTTGCATAGGGGCATTGCTTTTGCCCCACTGCCTCATCGCAAAGCCACCGCGTATATAGGGATCAACAACAGCGAAGACGAAGCCAACACAGGAGACCGGAAATGAGCATGACTCGTTCGTTCAACAACTGGCTCAAATACCGCGAAACCGTGACCGAGCTTGGCCGCATGAGCAACCGCGAACTGCACGACCTCGGCATCAATCGCGAAGATATCCGTCGCGTTGCCCGCAAGGCCGCGTTCTAAGGAATTGACCCGGCCCGCCTGAGCGGGCCGCGGAAAAAGTTTTCGGAGCCGCGCCCTCCTCCTCCCAGCGCGCTTCGATCTGGACCAGCGATCCTCCTCCTCCCAATCGCTGGTCACCATGATGACGCCCACCGGATCCTCCTCCCCCGGTGGGCGTTTTCTTTTGTGCAAACGACCCACGGCGCCAGGATCAGCAGGACCAGGCGGCTCGCGGTCTCGTCAATTGTATCATGACAAGCTTCAGACAGTTCAGCGGGCAGGCTTGCCCGATGTGGCCTGGAGGAACTCAACCTCGCGATCCGGCCTGATGATCGCCGCCGTCAGGCGATCGGTGGCATAGGCGCCGGTGTCGATGGAGATCACGCCATTGGCCATCTGCGGCACCTGAACGATCGTGTGGCCGTGAACGATCCACTTCCCGTCGCGGCGCGGCAACTGGCCGAAGGCCTGATGTCCCCAGGTGAGGTTTCGGGAAGACTGCTCGTCAAGCGGCTTGCGCGGATCGGCGCCGGCATGGACCACGGCCATGTTGCCGCTCGTCCAGACAAGCGGCATCTCCTTCAGCCAGTCGAGCCGCTCCTCTCCGAGCTGTTCAATCACCGCATCGCGCAGGCGCGGAATGTCCTTCCTGCCGTAGGCGTCCCCCGTCGGCCCGAAACTGGCGACGGTCTGCAGGCCGCCATAACGCAGCCAGCGCTCGCCATTCTGCAAAGGATCGTCAAGAAACTCGAGAAACATCTCCTCGTGATTGCCCTTGAGGCAGATGACATCGGCACGTTCCTTTTGCCGGGCGAACAGCATGTCCAGAACCTTCGCCGAATGATCACCGCGATCGACATAATCGCCGACATGCACCAGGGGCAGGTCGGGCACCGCCCGATCGAGCTTTTCCCAAAGCCGCTCCAGGTTCTCGGCACAGCCGTGAATGTCGCCGATCGCGACAAAGGCGCGGTCTGGCTTCGGCAGGCCGCCGCGAAAACTCGGCGCCGGCTCCGGGCGCGGTGCGGATTTCGGCTTCGGCGAAGTAAACAGACGGCGCAGCGATTTCATCGGCGGAGCAAACCTCTCTTGGATGACAACCGGCCGGGCCTGCGGCCCGATCCGGTGACCCTAACACTAGGGTGAGGCTTGCTTCAGTTCAACATGATATACGGGGCCGAAACCGACACCAATCCAGACACGCCCGGATGGCCCCGGAATGTCCCGCCTATTCCGGCTGGCCGTAATAGGCCGTCGCCCCGTGCTTGCGCAGGAAATGCTTGTCGAGCAGTTCCTGTTCGATCGCCTGCAGGCCCGGATTGAGCTGCATCGACATCAGCGCCATCTCGGCGATACACTCCACCGCGACGGCAACCTCGACCGCCTTCGCCACCGACTTGCCCCAGGTGAACGGCGCATGACGATTGACGAGAACACCCGGAAAATCGAGCGGATTCAGGCCCTTGAATCGTTCGAGGATGACATTGCCGGTCTCCCATTCGTAAGCGGACGCGATCTCCTCCGGCGTCATCTTCCGCGTCACCGGAATCTCGCCGTAGAAATAATCGGCATGGGTGGTGCCGAAATTCGGGATGGGCTTGCCCGCCTGGGCAAAGGCCGTCGCCTTGGTGGAATGGGTATGGACCACACCGCCGATGCCCTCGAAGGCCATCAGCAGGCAGCGATGCGTCGGGGTGTCGGAGGAGGGCCTGAGATTGCCCTCCACGATCTTTCCGTCGAAATCGACGATCACCATGTTTTCCGGCGACAAATCGTCATAATCGACGCCGGAGGGCTTGATGGCGAAGACGCCCTTGTCGCGGTCGGCGGCGCTTGCATTGCCGAAGGTCAGGTTGATCAGCCCGTGGCGTGGAAGCGCGAGGTTGGCTTCATAGGCCTCGCGCCGGATTTCCGTATACATCAGATGCCCTTTCTCACGCCTTGATGCCGAGACCGAGATGCCAGTAGATCTCGTTGTTGCGAAGATCCTGCCTGAAGCGGTCAAGCTTCGTGTCATCGTTGATCACCGCAAGTTCGATCCCCGCCATGGTGGCGAAATCGTCCAGCATCTCCGTTGTCACGTCATTGCTGTAGGCGGTGTGATGGGCGCCGCCGGCAAGGATCCACGCCGAAAGCGCGGTCTTGAAGTCCGGCTTGCATTCCCAGACCGCGCGCGCGACCGGCAGGTTCGGCAGGTCGGGGTGGGGCACGGAGGTGACCTCGTTCACCAGCAGGCGGAAGCGGTTGCCCATGTCCATCAGGCTTGCGTTGAGCGCCGGTCCGAGCTTCGCGTTGAAAACCATGCGCACCGGATCGGCCTTGCCGCCGATGCCGAGCGGGTGGATCTCCACCTTCGGCTTGCCGTCGGCTATCGTCGGGCAGACTTCCAGCATATGCGAGCCGAGCACCTGCTCCTGGCCCGGCGCCATGTGATAGGTGTAATCCTCCATGAACGATGTCGCGCCGCTCATGCCGTGGCCCATCACCTTCAGCGCCCTGACCAGCGCCACCGTCTTCCAGTCACCCTCGCCGGCAAAGCCGTAGCCCGCCGCCATCATCCGCTGGGTCGCCATGCCCGGCAGCGTTTCCATGCCGTGCAGGTCCTCGAACGTGTCGGTGAAGCCCTTGAAGCCGCCGGCCTCCATGAAGGCCTTCAGGCCGAGCTCCTGGCGCGCGGCGTTCAGCAGCGCGTCGTGGCGCGCGCCGCCTCGTCTCAGCACATCGACGACATCATACCGGTTCTCGTATTCGGCCGCGAGCGCTGCGACGTCATCGTCGGCAAGCGTGTTCATCACGTCGACGAGGTCCATGATGCCGTAGCCGTTGACGGAAAAGCCGAGCTTCATTTCGGCTGCCACCTTGTCGCCCTCGGTCACCGCCACCTCGCGCATATTGTCGCCGAAGCGGCAGAAACGGCCGCCCTGCCAGTCGTCCCAGGCGCGCGCGGCGCGCATCCAGGCGTCGATCCGGGCATGGACTTCGGGGTCCGACCAGTGACCGGAGACCACCTTGCGGCCAAGCCGCATGCGGGTATGGATGAAGCCCGCCTCGCGGTCGCCATGGGCCGACTGGTTGAGGTTCATGTAGTCCATGTCGATCGTATCCCACGGCAGTTCGCGGGCATATTGCGTATGGAAATGCAGGAACGGCTTGTTGAGCATGGAGAGTCCGCGGATCCACATTTTCGACGGCGAGAATGTGTGCATCCAGAGGATCAGACCGCCGCATTCGGGGTCGGAATTGGCGCGCACGGCAAGTTCAGCGGCTTCCGCCGGGCTCTTGACGACGGGCTGCGGCACAATCTCGAGCGGCAGCTTGCCGTCCTTGGACAGGGCGGCGGCGATGGCGTTGAACTGCGCGTCGACTTCCGCCAGCGCTTCGGGTCCGTAAAGGTGCTGCGAGCCGCACACGAACCAGATTTTGAGGGGCTTCAGGCCGATCATCCTATTCATCCTTCTGCAATTGGCGGGACGGGGCGGGCTCAGCCGCGCACCTTGTCCCGAATTTCGATCAAATCCTTCATCACCTGCGACATGTCGCTGTCGCGGGTGATGCCGCCGAAACCATCGTGAAGCGTGAGGTAAAGCCCGTAGAGCTCCTCATAGATCGCGACGTTCTCGGGAATGGGGTCGTAGCGGATGTCCTTCAGCCCGGTCATCGCGCGCGTCGTTTCGCCGATATTCTCATGCGATCCGCCAACGGCGGCGGCCGCCACGGCAGCGCCCAGCGCGCAGGTCTGGGCCGAGCGCGTGACCAGCATGGTGCGGTTCATCACATCGGCATAGATCTGCATCAGCATCGGGTTCTTTTCGGCGATGCCGCCGGCGCAGACGACCTTGTCGATCGGCACGCCGAAATCCGTCATCCGCTCGACGATGGCGCGCGCGCCGAACGCGGTCGCCTCGACAAGAGCGCGATAGATTTCCGCGCGGGTCGAATAGAGCGTCTGGCCTAGGATCAGCCCCGTCAACCGCTGATCGACAAGGATCGTGCGATTGCCATTGTTCCAGTCAAGCGCAAGAAGGCCGCTCTGGCCAGGTTTCATCGCGGTCGCTTCTTCCGTCAATTCGCGGTGCAGTTCCGGTCCGCCCTGGCAGACGCGCTCCACCCACCACTTGAAGATGTCGCCGACGGCAGACTGTCCGGCCTCGATACCGAAAAAGCCCGGCAGAATAGAGCCTTCGACGATGCCGCAGACGCCCGGGATCGTGTCGGATTTGGAGAGATCGACGATCGCGCAGTCGCAGGTCGAGGTGCCGATGACCTTGACCAGCATGCCCTCCTCGATGCCGCAGCCGATCGAGCCCAGATGGTTATCGAAGGCGCCGGTGGCGATCGCGATGCCTTCCGGCAGGCCGAGCTTTTCCGCCCATTCAGGGCAGAGCGTGCCGGCGGGCACCGAGATATCCTGCGCCGTGTCATAGAGCCGGTCGCGCAGCTCGGCGATGGCCGGATCGAGCTTGCCGAGAAATTCCTTGTCCGGCAGCCCCCCCCATTTGGGATTGTAGAGGCCCTTGTGGCCGGCGGCGCACACGCCGCGCTTGATATCGGCCGGCGCCCTGACGCCGGCAAGCACGGAAGGAATCCAGTCGGCAAGCTCGACCCAGGAGGCCGCCGCATCAAAGACGCTCCGGTCGACATTGAGGCAGTGCCAGATCTTCGACCACCACCATTCCGATGAATAGGTATCGCCCACCATGGCGAGGTATTCGGGCCGTTCCGCCTTGCCGAGGGCAGTGATTTTTTCCGCCTCGCGCCAGCTCGTATGGTCCTTCCACAGCCAGCAATGGGCGTTGAGATTGTCGGTGAAACGCGGGTCCATCGCCAGCGCGCCGTTTTTCTCGTCCACCGGCAGCGGGCTGGAACCGGTTGAATCGATGCCGATCCCGATCACCTTCGCCGGATCGAAGGCCTCGTGCTTTGCCGCCTCGGCGAGCGCGCCGCGCACGCTTTCCTCGAGCCCTTTCAGATAGTCCGCCGGGCTCTGGCGCGCGAGCAGCGGGTCGGACGGGTCCAACAGCACGCCCTGGTCGCCGCTCGGGTAGTTGTAGACATGGGTTCCGTATTCAAAACCGTCGTCGCAGCCCACAACGAGCGCGCGAACCGAATTGGTTCCGTAATCGATTCCGATGGAGAACATTGTGTGCCTCGTTCTTATTGTCTCATTGTGTTGCCGACGCCGCCTTGTCCGCGCCGGCAACCTTCTCTTGCAGGGTCAGGGTGCCGCGGTGCGTTCGACAGTCAGTTTCAGAAGCCCCTTCTGCAGCACGATGAAGAGCAGAAGCAGGATGCCGATCGCGATCTTGGTCCACCAGCTGGAAAGCGTGCCGTCGAAAACGATGTAGGTCTGGATCAGGCCCATGGTCAACACGCCGAACAGCGTACCGAAGACATATCCCGCGCCTCCGGTCAGAAGCGTGCCGCCGATGACCACGGTCGCAATCGCCGTCAGCTCGGTACCCACCGTCGCCAAAGGATAGCCGGAGCCGGTGTAGATGGCGAAAACGATGCCCGAAAGACCGGCCATGAAGCCGGAGAAGGCATAGATCAGCACCGTCGTCTGGCCGATCTTCGAGCCCATCAGCGCTGCCGTCTGCTGGCCGCCGCCGATGGCGAAGACATTGGCGCCGAAACGGGTCTTGTGGGCGACGAAATGGCCGATGACGAAGGCGATCAGCATGACGACGCCGATCAGCGTCAGCCGCCCCTTGCCCGGCATCAGCCAGTAGGCCCCCTGCAGCATGTCGAAGAAAGGATTGTCAATCGGCACCGAATCGATCGTCAGCATGTAGGCGACGCCGCGCGCCAGGAACATGCCGGCCAGCGTCACGATGAAAGCGGGCATGCCGAGCGTGTAGATCAGCCAGCCCATGGCCGCGCCGAAGGCCGTCGTGACCGCCAGAAGCAGGGCAAAGACGACGAGCGGGTGAAGCCCGGTATCGCGCAGGAGGACGGCGATGAACACGCCGGAAAAAGCAATCACCGAGCCGACCGATAGATCGATCCCGCCCGACAGGATCACCACCGTCATGCCGACAGCGACGATTCCGAGATAGGCATTGTCCGTCAGAAGATTGCCCGCTACCCGGGTCGACAGCATGAACGGAAACTGGATGTAGCAGATCGCATAGGCCACGATGAAGATGGCGATGGTGGCAAACAACGGATAAAGACGCGGATTTTTCATTTGCCTGCCTCCTGCCGGGCTTCGGGCTTGGCGCGCCCCGCAAACAGGTTCTGTTTCAAGAACTTCAGGTCGCCGGTGATGTTGGGCGATTGCAGCACCAGGATGATGACGACCAGAACCGCCTTGATCACCAGATTGTATTCCGACGGGAAACCCGCCAGCAGAATGCCGGTGTCGATCGTCTGGATGATCATCGCGCCGATGACGGCGGCCGAGATCGAGAACCGCCCGCCAAGCAGCGAATTGCCGCCGATAACGGTTGCCAGCACCGCGTCAAGCTCCAGCCAGAGCCCGGCATTGTTGGCGTCCGCGCCGCGAATATCCGCCGTTATGATGATGCCGGCAAGCGCCGCGCAGAACCCCGATGCCATGTAGACGGCAATCAGCAGAACCCGCGCATTGACGCCGGCAAGCGCGCTTGCCCGCCGGTTGACGCCGATCGATTCGATCAGCAGCCCGAGCGCCGTGCGGCGAACGAGAAGGATAACGAGGGCCGCCGTCAGCACCCAGATCCATACAGGAACCGGGATGCCGAGCACCTGGCCGGAGCCGAGAAAGGCAAAGCTCGGCAGATTGAAGGTCAGGATCCGCCCCTCGGTGATCAACTGCGCGATGCCCCGCCCGGAGATCATCAGGATCAACGTCGCGACAATCGGCTGTATGCCGATGAAGGCGACCAGAATGCCGTTGAAAAGACCTGCGGCAAGCCCTGCGGCGATCGCCGTGACAAGCGCGGGCACAAGGCCGTAACCGCTTGCGATCGTCGCCGCGCCGACCGCGCCGGAAATCGCGATCACGGTGCCGACCGAAAGGTCGATCCCGCGCGTCGCGACAACGAGCGTCATGCCGATCGCCAGCAGGGCCACGGGCGCACCCCGTTTCAGGACATCGATCACCGGCCCGACAAAGCGGCCGCCGGAATACTCGACCTGCAGGAAGGTCGGGAAGAAAAGGCTGACCAGCGCCACGAGAAAGACGAGCGTTACAAGTTGCGGGATGACCCGCTTCAGACCGCCTGGCATCAGACCGTCTCCCTTCTCTCGGCTGCCGAGCTGGCAATTGCCTTGACGATGTTCTCCGTGGCGATGTCCGCGCCGGTCAGTTCAGCCACATGGCGGCGGTCGCGCACAACGATGACCCGGTCGGAAACCGCGATCAGCTCGTCGAGTTCGGAGGAGATGATCAGGATCGACATGCCCTCGGCCGTGATCTGGTGAATGAGATGCAGGATCTCGGCATGCGCGCCGACATCGATGCCGCGCGTCGGCTCGTCAAGGATAAGGAAGCGCGGGTTCATCGCCAGCCAGCGGGCAAGCACCACCTTCTGCTGGTTGCCGCCGGAAAGCTCGCCGACCGGTTTTTCCGCGCTCGAGGTGCGGATATCGAGCTTTTCGATATAGTCGGCCGCAAGCCGCGCCTGTTCGCTCCGGCTGATCGGCCGCGCCCAGCCGCGCCGGGCCTGCAGCGCCAGCGCAATATTCTCGCGCACGGACAGGTCTGCGATGATGCCGTCGGTCTTGCGGTCTTCCGGAGCAAAGCCGAAGCCAGCGGCGATCGCGTCGCGCGGGCTGCCGATCGAAATCTTGTCGTGATCATCGGAAACCGTTCCAGATTGGGCGGTGCGCACGCCGAAGACGAGTTCTGCCGTTTCCGTACGCCCCGAGCCGAGCAACCCGGCAAGACCGATCACCTCGCCCTTGTGCACGTCAAGATCGAAGGGCTCGACGAAGTTCTTCCGCCCGACGCCGTTAAACTGGAGAAGCGGTTTCTCGCTGACCCGCCCTTCGGTCTCGCGACGCGTGCCGATCTCTTCCGCCTCGTCCAGTTCGCGGCCGAGCATATGGGAAATCAGCCGCACCCGATCGAGTTCCGCGGTCTTTTCGGTGGTGATCTTGCAGCCGTTTCGAAGCACCGTCACCCTGTCGGTGAGCGCGAACACCTGATCGAGAAAGTGCGAAACAAAGATGATGCCGAGGCCCTTGTCGCGCAATTGCCGGACGACCTCGAACAGCATTTCGACCTCGCGCGTGTCTAGACTTGCGGTCGGCTCGTCAAGGATCAGCACCTTGCCGGAGAGCGCCACCGCGCGGGCAATGGCGACGATCTGCTGGACAGCCACCGAATAGCTGCCGAGATCGCGGTTGACGTCGATATCAAGGCCATAGCCTTCCAGCATCGCCTCGGCATCGCGCCGCATCGCCCGCCCGTCGATAATGCCGAACCGGCGCTGCTCACGCCCGAAGACGAGGTTCTGGGCAACCGTCAGGTTCGGCAGGAGGTTGACCTCCTGATAGACCGTGCCGATGCCCAGTTCCTGGGCTTCCAGCGTGGAACGCGGCGAGATCGTGCCGCCATTCAGCGTGATGACGCCCGAATCGCGACTGTAGGCCCCGGTCAGGCATTTGATCAGGGTCGATTTGCCGGCGCCGTTTTCGCCGAGGAGGGCGTGCACCTCGCCGGCTTCAAGCTCGAAGGAGACGTCATCGAGCGCCTTCATGCCGACAAAGGTCTTGGTGAGATTTTTGATTGTCAGAAGCATTTCCCAGCACCTTGGATCGATCGCGCGGCGCCATGATCATGAACCGAGGCGGCCGGGACATTGACGTCCCGACCGCACCCGGGAGGAAGCGGCTTAGTAGCCGAGGCCCTTGCGGCGCTCGTACTCGCCTTCGGGATCGTCAGCCTGGGTATAGAGCCTGGATTCCGTCTGGATGAATTTCGGCGGCATGGTGCCGTCGGCCCAGTAGGCTTCCAGCGCATCGAAGGCCGGTCCGGCCATGTTCGGCGTCAGTTCCACCGTGGCGTTGGCGTCGCCCTCGGCCATCGCTTTGAAGTAGTCCGGCACGGCGTCGATCGCGACGATCAGGATGTCATCGCCGGGATTGAGGCCGGCTTCCTTGATCGCCTGGATGGCGCCGACGGCCATGTCGTCATTATGGGCATAGAGCGCGCAGATGTCGGCGCCGCCGTTCTCGGCCTGCAGGAAGCTTTCCATGACTTCCTTGCCCTGCGAGCGGGTGAAGTCGCCGGTCTGGCTGCGGACGATCTCGAGATTGTCATGGCCTTCCAGCGAATTGCGGAAGCCGGTGGCGCGGTCGATGGCGGGCGACGAACCGGTCGTGCCCTGCAACTCGACAACGCGGCAGGGCTGGTCGCCCACCGTATCCACCAGCCACTGGCCGGCTACTTCGCCCTCATGCACGAGGTTGGAGCCGACCGCCGTCAGGTAGAGATCGTCGGAACTGTCGACCTGACGGTCAAGCAGGACCACCGGAATGTCGGCATCCTTTGCCTCTTCCAACGCCGAATCCCAGCCCGTTGCGACGACCGGGGCGAGCAGGATGGCATCGACGCCCTGCGCGACAAAGGCGCGGATCGCGGCGATCTGGTTTTCCTGTTTCTGCTGGGCATCGGAGAATTTCAGGTCGATGCCGCGCTCTTCGGCCTGCTGTTTGGTCAGCGTCGTCTCGGCTGCGCGCCAACCCGATTCCGAGCCGATCTGCGAAAAGCCGACGGTCTGCGCCGATGCGGCGGTCGCTGCGAGGGTGAAGGCGGCGACGCCTGCTAGAAATATCGATTTCATCAGTCTTGTCCTCCCGTTAGGAACAGATGGCAATCTTGATTGCCGTTCCGGCACCGGCCTCCGCCGGATGGGGAGACCCTGCCTTTCGGCCCTTGCGGCCGATCCATCGCAATGCCAAGGTTGACACGGTTTTCGGCCTTTTCCTCCCGGCGAAACCGTGTCGGCCTGCCACAGGGCGAAAGGGGTGATGTGCCCGCTTTTTCTGCGCTAAAAAGGCCTTGCGACGTGGGGAATTCTTGCAATTTCCCGCCATACGGACAAATGAATAATCGTGTTTCTGATATAGCAGAATTGGTATGGATATCATGGCGCACGACCCACGCCAGAAAAGTCAGGACGAATTTATCCGCCGCGGTCTGCGCTTCTCGCAGATGCGCCTGATTGCCCTTCTCGACCGCAAGGGGCAGATTTCTTCGGCCGCGGCGCAGCTGGGCATGACCCAGTCGGCAGCCTCGCGTCTCCTGTCCGAACTCGAGCACACCGTCGGCGCGAAGCTTTATGAGCGCCATGGCCGCGGCGTCGTGTTGAGCGAGGCCGGGCAGGCCATGGCGCGCCAGGCGATGATTATCCTGAACCAGCTTGACAGCGCTCACCAGGAGATATCGCAGATCGTTGACGGCGCCCGCGGCCAGGTGAGGATCGGCGCGGTGACCGGCCCCTCGATGCAGCTCGTGCTGCCGGTGATCCATGAACTTCGGGAGAATTATCCCGAGATCGAGCTTTCGGTTCTGGTCGATACCTCCGACAAGCTCGCCGAGGCGCTCTTCTCCCATGATCTCGATTTTTACATCGGCCGCCTGCCAGAGGAGGTAGATGCCAAATCGGTGACCATGCGCCCGCTCGGCGTCGAGCCGATCAACATGATCGCCCGCACCGGCCACCCGCTGTGCGACAGGGGTCCGATCTCGATCGGGGCATGCCTGGACTATGACTGGGTGCTGCAGCCCGTCGGGGCGCCGATGCGCCGCTCGATCGAGGCGCATCTTCTCGCCAACGGCTTCACCCTGCCCCGTCACGTTTTTGTCACCACGTCGCCGCTTCTGTCGCTCGCCATCATTGCCGACACGGACGCCGTGACGCCGGTAGCCCGCCCGGTGGCGGATTTCCTGCACATCGACGGCAGGCTGGGGGCTGATATCTGCCAGTTGCCCGTGCGCGAAAGCATTGATGTCAGCCCCTATTCGATCATCCAGCGCGTAACCGCCGTCCAGCCGCCGCCGGTCGAACGGGTGCTCGCTCTTATCGACCGGGAAATCAAGATGAGGCCCGAACAGTTTCCCGAAGACCTGATCGGCCGCTGAAGGTGGCCCGGCCCTTTCCATCAGACCTCCGGGCGCTGGATCGGTCCCGCCTTTGATGGAGGCGCGGAACCGCTCTATCTCTTTGTTTTGACGCATTTTCGCGGACATCGGATGGTTCCATCTGGCTGCGAAATGCTTTAACGGTGATGGGCAGGCCCGCCATTCCTTCGGCCTGCCGAGGCATCGAGGACAGCATGAGCGCTTTCAGGATCGCGATTGTCGGCTACGGCAAGATCGCCGGCGACGAGCATCGCCCGGCCATCGACCGGAACGGGGATTTCGAGCTTGCCGCGATCGTCACCAAGGGGACCGCGCCCGAGGGCATTCCGGTCTTCTCCGATCTTTCCGGGCTTTTCAAAGACGGACCGGAGGTCGATTGCGTGGCGCTTTGCGTGCCGACGGCGGCCCGGTTCGCGCTCGCCGCCGAAGCCCTCGATGCCGGCAAGCATGTGCTCCTGGAAAAGCCGCCGGCGGCAAGGCTGGAGGAGGTCGACACGCTGCGACAGAAAGCCGCGGCGAAGGGGCTCTCGCTGTTTGCCGCCTGGCATTCGCGCTTTGCGCCCGGCGTCGCCACGGCGCGGGACCTGCTCTCGGACGCCCGCATCCGTTCGGTACGCTTGACCTGGAAGGAAGATGTGCGCCGCTGGCATCCCGACCAGAGTTGGATCTTCGAGCCCGAAAGCCTCGGCGTTTTCGACATGGGAATCAACGGGTTGTCGCTCGCCTCGGCCGTTCTGCCGGGCTCCTTTGCCGTTCAGGGCGCGAGGCTCGCATATCCGGAGAACCGAAGGGTTCCGGTGACGGCCGAACTCGATATCGCCATGGAGGGCTGCGACGCGTTCACCGCCGCCTTCGACTGGAACCATGAGGGCGCTGACGACAAGGCGCTCGAGGTTGAAACCGACCGCGGCATGCTCCTGCTTGACCGCAGCGGCGAGCGGCTCGCCTTCAACGGCGCCTTGCTTCTCGACAGGCGGCAGCGCGAATATGAGGCCGTTTACGGCCGGTTCGCCGCGCTGATCGGCAGCGGCGAAGGCGACATCGACGCGATCCCGCTCCGCCATGTCGAGGAGGCTTTCAGCACAGCCGTGCGGAAGACGACCGAGCCGTTTTTCTGCTGAGGTCAGAACTGTTTGGTGACGAACAGCGAAACCGTGCTCTTGTCGTATTCGTAAAGTTCGACATTGGAGAAATTCTTCGAATAGGCATATTCGAGGCGCGGCGCGAAGCCTTTCATCGCAAGCGTGCGAAAGGTGGCGCCGACGGCTATGTCGAGCCTGCGGTCAAGCCGCGACTTGGTCATCAGCGGAAAATCGCCCTCATAGTCCCGCAGCGTGCCCTCGACCTCTATGTCGGTCAGTATCCCGCCCGACCATTCGCGGGCATATTTGGCGTTGATGTTGTAGCCGGAATAGGAATTGAAGTCCTTTTCGGCGGAGACATAGTTGAACCCCCCGCCCATGCGGATGCTGCTCGATGGCGTCAGCGCATAGCGATGGTTGATGCTCATGCCGGCCTGGTAGCCATCATAGGCATCCATGTCGTGATAATCGAGCCACTGGAACGAGAAATTGGCCGACGTGACGCCGAAGGGCCCGAAGGAGCGTCGCACGGAAAAGACCGGACCATAGCCGACGCGGTAAGGCTCATTGCCCATCAGCACATATTCCGCCGCCATGCCGCCGCTGAAAATCCACGGGTCGTTGCGCCAGGAAAGCTGCGAGAAGCCGCCGAACTGGGTCTGGTTATAGGCCTTTTCCCTGTAGGCAAGGCCGGTGACGGAGCCGCCGAAGGTCAGCGACAGGTCGTCGACGAGATCGAAGGAATAGGTGCCGTTGACGCCGTAATTGAGCCCCACGCCGCTTTCCGCCTTCGTGCCGGGCGCAAGCGGAATGCCGCCGACATGGACAAGGCTCTGATCCGTGGCGTTGGAGATATTGGTGCTTGGCGCAATGGCGAGGTAACCGCCAAGCGTCCAGGGGCGGTCGATATTCACCCGGTCGATGAAGTCCTCGTAGAAGGAGCGGAGCGATTCGCTCGGCGCGTTGTCGGCCAGAAGCGAGAAATGATAGATCGCCGCCTTCTTCTCGCCCATCAGCGCCAGCGTGTGGGCAAGCTCCTGGCGCACGCGGGTGAAATCCGGCTTCTTGTCGAGAACGCCGCGCATCAGGATCGCCGCTTCCCTGAAGTGGCCCTCATGCTTCAGGATAAGCGCATAGGTGAATTGCTGCGACAGCGCGGAAAGCTCAGGGTCGTCGGAAAGCTGCGCCGAAAGCGCCATCGCTTTCTCATACTGGCCGCTCTCGATCAGCACCTTGATTTGCGGAAACGGATTGACGACCGCAAAGGCCATGCCGGCGGCGAAGACCGTCAACAGAAAGGCAAGCCCCGCCAGGCCGCCTGACAGCCTCAAACGCATCAATGACAGAAAATGCCGCATGAAAATCCCGGAACTAAACGCGATACAGAAGACGCCGGGCCGGCCGGCCCGGCGAGATGTTCAAAGCGCGAAAACTCAGTTCCGTTCGCCGACAAAGGTGCCGATCATGCCCGCCCCGGCATCAGCCCGCGCGCCGTTCACCCTGTAGGTTCCGGCGATGCCGGCAGCGCGATTGCCGTAAAAGGCCCCGTTCACGTTCGAGTTTGCCTGATCGACATTTACATAATCATTGCCGACGGCAATCGAATTGGCATTGGAGTTGAATTCCGAACCGGAAATCGTCGCCTGGAAGGTGACGTCGCCCACCTGGGTGTCCATCGCCCCGGCCAGTTGTCCACTGCCGAAATCCACATTGGCGTTGAACGAGCCGTCGATATAGTCGAGATACTCGCCCGGAAGCGCCGCCGCGCCGAGATGCTGGCCGGAATAGGTCGCGCGGCCCGCCAAGGGCATGTCGCCCGGCGCGGTCACGCCGTCGGTCGAGCGAAACGCCATAGCCACGACGTTGTCATCCCAGGTGTCGGCGTCGATCAGGGCGACCACAGGCCCGTCCTTGATCCCGTCGACGCCAAAGTAGCCGAGTCGCATATAGGCTTCGGCGCCATCGCCAAGATTGGCCGTATAGCCTTCGCCGTCCGGATAGAAGAGCGCCGTTTCGCCCGTATCGGGCCCGCCTGTGATTTCGACGCCGACCGTGCCGTCGCCATTCATCTGGATATTGGCCGACGCCGATCCCGAGCCCGTCACGGCCGCGTTCCAGGTGTCGACATCCCCATAATAGCCGAGCGCGTTCGGGGCGAGCGGCCCCCCGCCTCCCCCGCCGCCGCTGCAACCTGCAAGGACCGCTAGCGCCATTGTCCCCATCAGCGCCGTCATTGATGATTTCATGTCCCCGCTCCTGTCATGCTCTCTCGTGTTGTTAAGAACTTGTAAACCTTCGCAACGGGGCGTGACGCTGTCAACAGCATCAGGCCCCGAAAGCGGCAGACGCGGGCGTGTTTCAACCGAAGCCTCAACCTGTACGAGAAATTGCGACATGCAGCCCGGCATCACGAAAGAGACTTAACCTGACGATTGTCGCCAACCGGCATCGATAGTAGAAGACGCATTCCGGCCGTCGCATGAAGGAGACCTGATCGATGACCACTGAAAACGCCATGCCGCTTTTCTACAAGAAGCCGCAGGTGCTGCGCTTCGAAGAGCACAAGGGCCTCGGTCTGGTGGCGCGGGACGATTACGCCTTCTCCGCCGAGGCAACGGCGATCCCGCTTTCGGTGAGCGAGTTCATGCCGGCCGTGCGCCAATATCCGATCGTCTTCATCGAGGCTGCCGGCCAGCCCGCCCCTGTCGCCATTGTCGGCCTCAGGCAGGGCCAGAACCTGATGCTGGAAAAGGACGGAAGCTGGGCGCCGCATGCCTATGTGCCCGCCTATATCCGCCGCTATCCCTTCATTCTGGTGCAGTCGCCCGACGAGGACACGCGCTATCTCGCCTATGACAGCGAAAGCGACCGCGTGAAGCCGCTTGCCGAGAACCCCGAGGCCGCGCCGATCTTCAACGACGACGGGACGGCGAGCAAGACGGTCGCGCCGATGCTGGAGCTTTGCGAGGCCTATCACCAGCACCGCGCCCAGGACGCGGCCTTCCTGAAGGCAATCGCCGAGGCCGATATCCTGCTCGCCCGCCATGTGGACATGGAGTTCCCCGACAAGAGCCGCTACCGGCTCGACGGCTTCAGCGTCATCGACCACGAGCGTTACCGCAACCTCCCCGCCCGCACGCTCAAGCAGTGGACGGAGAAGGGCTGGACGGACGCCATCGCGCTGCACCTTGCCTCCGCCCAGAACTGGGGGCTGATGATGGAGCGCAACCGGCTGGTCTCCGCCGGCGACAGGGACGCCCGCCTAAGGCATTAACTGGCCGCCGTTGATATCGAGGATCTGGCCGGTGATATAGCCGGCCATGGTCGGCGAGGCGAGGAAGACGAAGCTCCAGGCGCAGTCTTCCGCCGTGCCGAGTCGGCCGAGCGGGATCGCGGCGAGCGCCGCGTTGAGCGCGGATTCCGGCGTCTCGTCATGGAAGGGCGTTTCGATGACGCCGGGCGAAATCGCGTTGACGCGGACGCCGTCTGCCGCCATCTCCCGCGCCAAAGCCCGCGTCAGCGAATGCACGGCGGCCTTGGCGGCGGCATAGAGGCCGGAGCCCGGCGCGCCGCCGTTGCGGCCGGCGATCGATCCGAGATTGATGACCGAGGCGCGGTCACTCGCTTTCAGGGCAGGCCCCGCATGGCGCACCATGCGCAGGATCGAACGGGTGTTGAGGTCGAAGACCCGATCATAGATCGCCTCGTCGAAATCGGCCGACGGCGAGCGCAGTATGGCGCCGGCATTGTTCACCAGGCAGTCGAGCCCGCCCATCATCGCCACGGACCGCGCGACGATGTCCTCGGCGTCCTCGGCCCGGGTCACGTCGCCGGAGACGACATGGGCCGTGCCGCCTTCCTCGCGCAGGGCCGCGGCAAGGCTTTCGGCCTCTTCCCGGCGCCTATTGTAGTGAATGGTCACCTCGGCGCCGGAGCGCGAAAAGGCCCGCGCTGCAGCCGCCCCGATGCCGGAACTCGCGCCGGTGATGAGAACCTTCAGTCCTTGAATGTCATTGACGGGTATCATGCGGTCCCTTTTCCTTAAGTCTGTCGTGATCCTCTATAAGCCGATCGCCCCGGCAAAGGCGAGAACGCCGCGGCCTCAATGCATCACCCAGCCGCCATCGACATGAAGGTTCTGACCGGTGATGAAGCCGGCGCGCTTCGAGATCAGGAACATCAGCGCCTCGGCAAGGTCTTCCGGCGCGCCCCGGCGCTTGATCGCCTGGCTGTCGATGATGCGGCGCTGATAGGCCTCCTGGTCCGGATGAATCTTCTCCGCATCCGTGGGGAAAGCGCCGGGCGACAGCGTGTTGACCGTGATGCCCCATTTGCCGAATTCGCGCGCCCAGCCGCGCGCCAGCATGATCAATGCGCCCTTTGACTGGATATAGGGCGTGAGGTTCTCCCAGCCGCCGGAGACTGTAATCGAGCTGATATTGATGACCCGCCCGAAACCGGCCTCGCGCATGCCCGGCAGCAGCGCCTTGACGATCATGAGCGCCGCCTCGACATTGACGGCATGGATTTTCGCATGCTCCTCCATGGAAAAATCCTCGAACGGCTTTGACGGGTAGATCGCGGCATTGTTGATCGCCGTGTCGATCGGCCCCTGCCGCAGCAGCCCGGAAAGCGTCTCGTCAAGCGCCGCCTTGTCGGTCAGATCAACCCTGCTGACCGTGAGCCTCTCCGAGAGCTTCTTGTCGACCGCCGCGGCCTTCAGGGCCTCGATCTTGGCCGGATCATTGTCCAGCACGATCACGTCAGCGCCAGCTTGCATCAGGGCAAGGCTCGCCGGAAGCCCGAGCCCGCCCGCAGCGCCCGTGTAAAGGATCCGCCGTCCCAAAAATTCACCCATGTTCACGCCTCCCGCCGGTTATCGCGGGCGGAGGATAACGCCGATGCCGCGACGGAGCGATGGTGTTTTTCACGTTGCCGGAAACATTGTCGCTCAGTGCGGCGCGAACTGGCCTGGATGGAACTGGCCGAGCCAGGTCTCCGTCAGCGGCTCGCCACCCTCGGAAAGATAGGCGCGCACATCAATCGTATCGGCGGTTCCGTCGAACTTGAGGTCATAGGTCATCCGCCAGTCGTCCGTGCCGACAATCGGCATCGCATAGGCGTTGATGACATCCGCGCCGCTGCCGACGGAAATCTCCGGCTCCACCCCGTCATCGACCGTCAGTCCCTCAACGGCCGGGCCGGAGAAATCGACGACGACCTTGACCTGGTCGCCCGGGCGCGGCTGCCCCGGCACGCCGCCACGGCCAATCCGGCTGGCGGTGGTCTCGGCGAGGCGCTCATTCGGCGGCGCGGTCGCGGCCCAGGTCAGCGTATAGGAAAAATCGCGTTCGTCGCCGGCCTCGGGCAGGTCTTCCGGCAGCCAGTAGGCGACGATATTGTCGTAGATCTCGTCATCGGACGGCAGTTCGACGAGTTGGACGGCACCCTTGCCCCAGTCGCCCTCGGGTTCGACCCAGGCCGACGCCCGGCGATTATAGAACACGCCGTCATCCTGATAATGGTCGAAATTCCGGTCGCGCTGGATCAGGCCGAACCCTTCGGGATTTTCATCAAAAAAGCTCGACGTGACGACGCGCGGCGGGTTGTTGAGCGGCCGCCAGATCTGCTCACCGGAACCGGTGACCACCTCAAGCCCGTCGCTGTCATGGACCTCCGGACGCCAGTCGAAGGCCATGTTGCGGTGGGTTTCGGAATACCAGTACATCGAGGTCAGCGGGGCAACGCCGAGCCGCTCGACCGCCTCGCGGAAGAACAACCGGCTCTTGACGTGCAGAACCTGCCCTTCGCCATCCTCGTTTTCCGCCTCGATGCGATAGGCGCCGGCAACGCTCTTGCTGTCGAGCAGCGCGTAGATGACGATGCCGTCGCCGGGCTTGTCGTCCTTCTCGAGATAGAACGACGTGAAGCGCGGAAACTCTTCCGGCCGCGCAAGTCCGGTATCGACGGCAAGCGCGCGGGCGGAGAGACCATATTGCCTGTCCGGTCCGTCGGTGCGGAAATAGCTCGCGCCCAGAAACGAGATCCAGTCGGTCTTCATGTCCGGCCGCATTACCCGGAAACCGGCCCAGCCGGCAAAATCCTCGACCGCCTTGGCGGGACTGTCCTCCGGCATGGTGAAATAGTCGGCGCTGTAGAGCACTTCGCGCGCCTCGCCATCCTCGACCAGGCTGATCGTCACCGGTTCCTTGAAATAGCGGCCCTGATGGAAGAACTGCACCGGCGCGTCGCCGACATCGACCGTGTGGTCCTTGCGGAACATGATCTTCCAGTGGGCGTCGTAGTCGATCGCCTCGAAGAGTTCGGAATGCGCGACCGGATAAGGCTCGAACGGCTTCTGCGAAAGCGCCTTCGCTTCCGCCGCAAGCGTCTCGAAGGAAAACGGCTCGGCCGGGCCGAGGGCGGGGTCGAAATCCTGGGCGGCGACCGCCACAGGGACGGCGAAAAGGGCGAATACGGGCAGAAACAGAAGCGGCAGTCGGGCAGGCGAACGGTTCGTCATAAGGGGCAAACTCCGAATAGGCCGAAAACACTCTGAATGCGTGAACGTTTTGGACGCCGCCAGGTTCCCGCCTTCGTGCAGATATGGCAAAGCCCGCGCGAACGCGGGCTTCAAATGCGCTTTAAATTTCGCCGGCGTTCAGCCGACGACGCCGGAAATCCAGCTCGAGAGCGCCGTCTTCGGCGCGGCGCCGACCTTCACGTCGGCAAGCTCGCCGCCCTTGAACATGGCCAGCATCGGGATGGAGCGCACGCCGTACTGAACCGCGAGATCCGGATTGTCGTCGACATTGACCTTCGCGATCTTGACCTTGCCGTCCATCTCCTCGGCGATTTCTTCGAGGCTCGGGCCGATCATCCGGCACGGGCCGCACCATTCGGCCCAGAAATCGACCACGACGGGCTGTTCGGACTCGAGCACTTCCTGCTTGAAATTGGCGGTATTGACCTTGACTGTCGTCATCTTGAACTCCTTGGCAAAGGCGAGGATCGTTTCGGGTTTGCGCGATACCTTCGCATTATCGTAGATTTGTCCTTCATGTGAGCACAGGCGCGAAAAAAATCAATGCCCGGCACTCACTTTGTCGAAAGGCGCGCAAGCGCCGACGAAAGCTCCTCTTCGCTCAACCGCCGAGTAGCGGTCGTTTCGGTGTAGACGAGGAGGCATTCCACCGCCTTGCCGGGATAGAGCGGCGCAAGGAGTTCCCGATAGACGGCCATCTGCGCTACGTGGGAGAAAGGCACCGCCTCGCCCGTTTCCGGCGGATTGCGGTTGGTCTTGAAATCGACCAGCAACACCCGGTCGTCCATAACCGCAAGCCGGTCGAGCCGACCCGACACGGTAAACGCGCCAGCATCGAGCCGGACCGTCCCGGTCACCGAGACCTCGGCCCTTGCAGCCGCCGAGAAGACCGGCGCCAGTCCGGGGTCGGTCATCACCGCCATCACGCTTTTTTGGATGGCATCGCTTTCGTCTTCCGGCAGGTGGAAGGCCGCCCGCGCCAGATAGCGGCGGCAGGCCGCCTCCCGCTCCGCAGGCTCAAAACCCGGCAGCAATTGCATCAGGCGATGGACGAGCCGCCCGCGCTCCAGCGCCATATTGGCGCTCTGCCCGCCGAAAAGCGGCGAAGCGGTCACCGGCGGCGGGTCTTCCACCTCAAGTCCCGCGCGCGAGGGGCTGAGCGGCGGGGCCGGACGCGCCTCCTCCCGGAAAGGCTCGGTCAGCGCTTCAGGCAGCGGCGGCAGCGGCTCCCCCTCGCCTTCCGCCGTGACCTGGGGCGTGAATTCACGCGGAAGAAACTTTTCCTGCCATAGCAGGCCCGGCCAGCTCTCCCCGGCGGGCCCGGCCACCTCGATCGTCTCAGACCGCTCCTTCTCATCGGTCTCAAACGCCGACCAGACGAGCCTGTGCCAGCAATCCGGCACCTCCGTCTTGCCGCGATAACCGGTGACAAACAGCCGGTCGGCGGCCCGCGTCATCGCCACATAAAGAAGACGGCGGTATTCTTCCTTCGCCTCCTCTTCGCGCCGTGCGATGTCGGCAAGAACGCTGCTGTCGGCCTCCTTCTTTGCCGAATGCCAGACGGGCAGCCCCGCCTCCGTCATCCGGAAGCCGGAAAGGTGGCTTGCAACAAAGGGCCTGCCGCCGCTGTCGACCAGAAACACAATCGGCGCTTCCAGCCCCTTCGAGGCGTGCACCGTCATGATCCGCACCTCGTCGCGGCCCTTGTCCTGCTCGCGCTTGATTTCGAGACCGCCTTCTTCCATCACGTCGAGGAAGGACTGCAGACCCGGCAGGCCGTTATCCTCGTGATCCTTCGCCGCGTTGAGGAATTCGTCCAGAATATCCCCCGCCTCGCTGCCGAGCCGGGCGAGAAAGGCGCGTCGTCCGCCCTCGCGCGCCAGGATGTCGGCATAGAAATCGAAGGCGCTCTTGCGGCGGGCGGCACCGATCACCCGTTCCAGCATCGACACCGCCTGGCCGAATGTCTCATCGCCGGCAGCCGCCAGCCGGCGCAATGCCGACCAGACATGCTCGCCCCTCCCGCGCCTTGCGGCGACAGAAAACAGATCGTCTTCCGAAAGACCGAGAAGCGGGCTCTTGAAGAGCGCGGCAAGCGAGAGATCGTCTTCCGGCAGCACGGCAAAGCGCCCGAGCGCGATCAGGTCCTTGACCGCGATGTGATCGGCCAGCTTCAAACGGTCGGCGCCGGCGACGGGAATGTCATAGGGCGACTTCAACGCCCGCGTCAGCGCGTTGACGAAGGCATCGCGCTTCCTGACGAGAACCAGAATGTCGCCGGCGCGAACCGGTCGCGCGCGGTCCTTCTCGACGATCGTCTCCCGTCCGATCATCTCGGATATCCGATGGGCGATGCGCCGGGCCAGAATGGCTGCCGGGGCCTGTTCGGGCGTCGCGTCAAACGGCGCGGTCCAGTCTTCCTCGTCCTCGCGCGCCTCCGGCGCGATCATCTCCCAGGCCTCGACGCTGCCGGGATGGCCGATGCGGTTGGAGACATGCACCGTGTCCTCGCCTTCCGCAGAAAGCCCTTTCCGGTTTTCCGGCACCGAGAAGACGCAATCGACCGCGGACAGAACCGAGGCGGTGGAGCGGAAGGAAAGCGGCAGGCCGATCTTGGAAAATTCCGCCGCAATCGACGTTACGCGCCTTGCCGTCAGCCTGCCCTCGGCGGCGAAGCGCTCCGGCCGCGCGCCTTGAAAGGAATAGATCGACTGTTTCTCGTCACCGACGGCAAACATGGTGCGAAATCCCGGCCGCGCGCCTTCGCCGGTAAAGAAATCCTCGCTCAGCGCGCGCACCACATCCCATTGCAGCGGGGCCGTGTCCTGCGCCTCGTCGACGAGAATATGGTCGATCCCCTGGTCGAGCTTGTAATGCACCCAGGGCCCGGCATCCGATCGCGACAGGAGCGCTGCCGTGCGCGCGATCAGATCCTCGAAATCGAGCTTGCCGCGCCGCTGTTTCAGCGCCTCGTAGCGGCTGTCGAGCCGATCGGCGAGCACGAGGGCCGCCAGCGTCTTTTCGAAGATGCGGAAGCGGTTCAGCCGGTCGCGGACGGCAAAGACCTGGTCCGCCGCCGCCAGCACGGCCTCGCCGAGCTCCGGCGCCTTCACCCTGAGCGATTTGAAAACCAGCGTCGATTCGGCCTTCGGCACGCCGGCCGCCGTCAGGAAGGCGCTTTCCAGCGCGGCAAAGCGCGTTATCGCATCGGAAGCCTCGACGGCCGCCTGCAGCGCATCGGCAAACTTCCCCGCCCGCGACCCGCCATCGTCGCGCGCGATCCGGACGAGCGCAGCAAGGTCCGCAAGACCCGCAAGCGGCCAGACTTCGGCCGCCACCGTCTCCTCATTCGCGTCGTCGCCAAATCCGTAGGCCGCCCGCAACGCCGCCTCGAGCCCGTTCTTGCCTCGCGCAGCCTCGAGAAACGGCCGAATGGCGTGGCGCGCGCCGACGATCTCGCCGAGCAGCGTCTCAAGTCCGCTGTCATCGGCAATGTCCAGCACTTTCTGGAAAGCATCCGACAGGGCCGGATCTTCCCTGCTTGCCGTTGCGGTCAAGAGCTGGCGGCGGGCATCGGCAAGCAGGGTCGCCGCGGCGATATCATCGAGCACCGAAAAATGGCCGGCGACATTGGCTTCCAGCGGAAACCGGTGCAGCAGGCTCTCGCAGAAGGCGTGGATGGTCTGGATCTTGAGCCCGCCCGGCGTCTCCAGCGCATGGGCAAAGAGCCGCCTTGCCACCGCGATCTTCAGCGCATCGGGCCTCGTCCCCTCGATCGTCTCGATTTCGGCGGCAAGCTCCGCCTCGGGCAGCACCGCCCAGTCGGCCAGCCGGGCGAAGACGCGGTTCGACATTTCGGACGCCGCCGCCTTGGTGTAGGTGAGGCAGAGAATGGCGGACGGCCTGGCGCCGGCAAGCAGAAGCCGGACCACGCGCTGGGTCAGCACATGGGTCTTGCCGGAACCGGCATTGGCCGAAACCCAGACCGTGCGCGCGGGGTCGGAGGCCAGACGTTGCCGCCCGGTCGTCCATGAAAGCCAGTCTTCGGCGCCGGCATCGAGGCCCGGATCATCGCTCATCGCCGCCCTCCCCGTTGTCGTCGGCCGTCGACCATTCCGCAACGCGGGCGAGATGATCGTATTCGCCGCCGAAATCCCGCGCGCTTGCGGGTATCAGCCGCGAGGCAAAGGGCCGGTTTCCGCTCTTCAGGGCGATCACGAAGCGGGTGAATTCGCGCAGCGCATCGCTTGCGAGCTCCTCCGCCGTGATGGCCGGATCGGTTTTTGTTTCCGCCTTCTCCAGCGCATCGACGCCGAAACGATGACCAGGCCTCAGTCGCACATATTTAAGGCTTTTCGTCTCCAGCGCCGGCACGTCCTTGAACGCGCCCGCCGCAAGGGCCGCCGCCTCCAGCGGCAATTGCGGTTCCAGAAGCGTGCGCGCCTGGTTGAGCGATGGCGACATGCCGGTCTTGTAGTCGATGATCTCGGCCGTGCCGTCTTCCAGAATGTCGATCCGGTCGGCAATGCCGGTGAGCCGAATATCGGCAATGGGAATATCAAACCCCGCGCCGGCTTCCGTCAGCGTTGTGTCGATCGGCGTGGAGAAACGCCGCGCCGCCTCGAACTTCAGGAGTTCCTCTGCCACGGACCGCAGCCGCGGCACCCAGCTCAAGGCGAGGTGCGGCGGCAGTTCAACCTCCAGAAGAAGTCCGGAAAGCACCTCGTCCATCGCCGCACGCCCCTCTTTGCTCGCCGGATCAGCGCCGGTCTTGATAAAGCGCTCGGCAAGCGCGTGATAGAGAATGCCGCGTTCCTTGACCGAAGGATCGGCGTTGAAGGGGGCGAGCGGATCGAGCTTCAGCACCTTCTCGGCATAGATCGCGTAAGGATCGCGCCTGAGCCTGCCGATTTCGGAGAAGGAATAGCGCTTCGGCTGGTCGTCCGCCGGCGGATAGGGTTCAGGGCGCGGCGGGATTGACGCGCGCGGCTGATCGTCAAGCGCCGCCGCCCAGCCGGCAAGAACCGCGCCGCGCCGCTTCAGCGCCTCCTCCAGAACAGGCCCGGCAAAGGCCAGGAGCCGCTGCAGCCAGCGGCTGGCAACAGTCGGGGCGGAGCCCTGCCTCAACGCCCGCGAAAAGATCAGATGCGGCGCGCCTGCGGCCATTGTCAGGTCATGCGCCAGCTGGCCGACGCGTTTTTCCGGCGGCTCAAGCCCGATCTCGGCCTTCATGCCGCGCGACAGGAAGGGATTGTTCTTCGCCTGGGTCGGCCACACGCCTTCATTGAGGCCGCCGACGACGATGGTATCCACATCCTGCAGCCGCGCTTCGACCGCGCCGAAGATGAAGACGCGCGGATTGCCCATGGAGCGCGGCTTGACCGCTTCGGATGCCGTCAGCGCCTCCATGATATCGATCCATTGCGGCCCGTCCGCTTCGATCGGGGTTTCAGACCCCATGGTCTCGGAAAGCACGGTGGCAAGTCGCTCTCCCGCCTCCCCGGACCAGAGCGCGGACAAGTCCCCCGCCTCGTCCGCGGCGATCGCCTCCAATGCCCGTCCGGTGCGCTCCGCCCAGTCGGAAAGGGCAAGTGTCTCCGTCAGCGGCGGCTGGTCGGGACCGCGCGCGACATGGGTTTCAATCAGCGGCGCAAGCGACGCATCGATCCTTGTCGCCAGATCGCGCGCCGCCTCGGCCGCATTCCTCGGCAGGGCCGTGCGCCAGTGCGGCGGATGGCGCTCGCCCTTCTGCTTTTCCTGCGCCTCATCGACAAAACCCGCGAGATGGCCGAGCTCGGCGGGTTTCGTCCCGCCGCGCAGCGCAATCAGCTCGAAGGCCGCACTTGCGGCGCGCATGTTCCGGGCCGAGAGGCCAAAACGCGCCAGCGGATGTTTGAGCAATGCCGCCAGCACGGCGGGGTCGCCAGGTTTCAGCGCCGCCTCCAGCATCAGCGTTGCCAGCGTGCCCTGGACGGTGGCCGAAAGCGGCGTGCCGGCGGAATCATCCGCTTCGATGGCAAAACGGTGCAATTCGGCGGCAACGCGGCGGGCAAGGTTGCGGTCGGGCGTGATCAGCGCGGCGCGCGCCGGCCTGCCCTCCTCGCCCGTGCGTTCCAGCGCCAGCCGCAGGGCGGCGGCGATCGCAAGCGCCTCCTGCCGCTCATTGCCCGCCTCCATCAGCGCGACATCGGCGAAGGCCTGATCCAGGTCTTCTGCGGCAAGCGCGGCCCGCCAGCCCTGCCAGCGGTCCGTCGCCTCCGCCGGGGCGAAAGCCGCCGCCAGAACGCGGTTGCGCATGGCACGCGCGGGGTCCGCCTCCTCAAGCGTCGAAAAGTCCTGACGAGAAAGCGCGAGGCGCTCCAAAAGCCGCGCCATTTCATATTGCGGATGGCTGCGGATCGAGGGGTCGGGCATGGAAGGATCGGCGTCAGCCGCCGTCAGCGCCTGCCAGTCGTCCTCGGACATGTTGCAATCGAGGCCCGGCAGCGCCACCACGCCCTGGTGCAGGGCGGCAACGGCTGCGATCAGGTCGGCAATGGCGGGAACGGAACCGGTGGAACCGGCGATGATCACCGGCGCATCGCCGGTCATCGCGGCGATCCGTTCCGCTTCGCCGGCAAGCAGCGCATTGCGGCGGGCAATGGCCGAGGAGCGGCCAAGTTCCTCGAGCCGCCCCGGCCAGTAGAGCGCCGCGATCTTCAGGAATTCGGCCGTCAGTTGCCACCAGACGGCGTAGTTTTCCGGCTCAAGCGCCGAAAGCCGGTCCCAGCCAACCCGCTCCGTCTCCATCGCGTCGATGAGTTCGGCAAGGTCGCGGGCAAGCCAGACGGCATCCGCAGGGCTTGCGGGCGCGACCAGCGGCGAGCCGCCATGAAGGCCTGCAAGCTCATCCGACAACCGGTTGCGCCAGGGCAGGATCAGTCCGGCAAGTTCCAGAAGCCGCGGCACGGGCTCGATCGGCGGCAGGCTTTCGGCCGCCTCCGGCAGGTTCTCCTCGAAGTAGTGCTCGTCCTCGTCGGTCTCTCCGAGCGCGCGGATTTCCGGCAGGATCGCCGCCTGTCCACCGAGAAGGGCCGAAAACTCGCCGCGCAGCACGCGCACCGCGCGTCGTGTCGGCAGGAAGATCTTCACATCGGCAAGGGCGAGGGGGTCCTTCGGGTCATATCTGAAGGCCGGCGCCAGACGACCGGACAAAAGGCTCTCGGCAAGGCAGTGGAGAAACGGCACGCCCGGCGGTATCGTCCACAATCCGGCATTTTGCGCCGCCATTCCCGGCTCCCGTTCCCAAGCGATTCACTGACGTTTTTAGGGGCCAACGGGTGGTCGCGCAAGCGTCGGCGCAAAACGGAAAGACCTCAGCGAAACGCGAAGGCCAGTTCCGCAAGCCGGGCCTCAGGCCCGTCAAGCCGCACCCTTCGGCCCTCGCCTTCCTCGTTGAAGACAAGCGTGAGCGCGTTTTTCGGCAACATGTCTCCGCCGCGCTCGGGCCACTCGATCAGGCTGATGCCGTCTTCGAGCGCCTCGTCGAAGCCGAGTTCGATCAGTTCGTCGGGATCGGAAAGCCGGTAGAGGTCGAAGTGGTAAAGAGGCGGCGCGGCCTCATAAAGCTGGACCAGGGTGAAGGTCGGGCTTGGCACCTCAAGCTCCGGCGCGTCCATAAGGGCGCGGATCAGGGCGCGGGCGAAAGTGGACTTGCCCATGCCGAGATCGCCGGAAAGGGCCAGGCAGTCGCCGCGCCGCAGGAGCGGCGCCAGCGCCCTGGCCAGCGCGATGGTCGCGTCCTCGTCGGCAAGAAAGCGCTCCATCATTCCGCGGCGATGATTTCCGCGCCCCTGCCGGCGGCGGCATCGGGAATGCGGCAGGAAACGGTCGTGCCGGCACCCGGCTCACTGTCGATGAAGACGCGACCATTGTGCAGGGCAACGAAGCTCTCGACAATGGCAAGTCCAAGCCCGGCGCCGGCATATTGCGCCTGCCTGCCGCCGGATTCGAAGCGGGTGAACACGCTTTCCAGCGCGTCATCGGCAATGCCCGGGCCATTGTCGGTGACGGTGAAGACGAAATCGTCCTTCTCCCGCCAGCACGACAGCGCGATGATCGAGCCGCGCGGGGCATATTTGACGGCGTTGCCGAGAATTTTCAAGAGCACCTGCTTCAACCTCTGGAAGTCGGCGGTGATGGCCCCGAGCTTCGGCGGCGCGGTGATTTCCAGCGTCACCCCGCTTTCCTGCAACCGGCTCGAAATGTCATCGGCGACGGAATCGATCAGGTCGTCGATCGACATCCGGTCGAGTTCGAGCTGCAGGATGCCGGCATCGGCCGATTTCAGGTCGATCATGTCATTGACGATGGTCATCAGCACCGACGACGAATTGGCGATGTGATCGACATAATTGCTCTGGCGCGGCGTCAGCGCGCCCGTTTCGGGCGCCTTCAGCAGTTCGGCAAAGCCCATGATCGAGGTCAGCGGCGTTCGCAGTTCGTGGGAGACGTGTTCGAGGAAGGCGTTCTTGAGCTCTTCCGCCTTGCGCAACGCGTCATTCTTTTCCGTCAGCGCGCGTTCCACCTTCACCGAGTCGGTCTTGTTGACGAATGTGAGCATGGTCTGCGCGTTCGGCAGCGGCGTCACCGCGTAGTCAAGCACCAGGCCGGAAGCGAGATCGAGCCGGCCCTGGCGCGAGACGCGCTCGTCATCGAAAGATGTGATCATCCGCGCGAACAGCTTCCAGCCGTCAGAGGCGCCGGGATCGTCCGCGCAGGTCTCGATCAGCGCGCGGATGTGGGTGCCCGGCGCTGCATCCCTGTCGGCAATGCGCCAGAGCGCCAGGAAGGCGGGGTTGGAGAGCTTCAGCCTGCCGTCCGGACCGAACACCGCCACCCCTTCGGAAAGATGATCGATGGTCTCGCCCTGCACCTTGACCAGCGTGTTGTAGCGCGTCTTCAACGCCACCTGCTCGGTATGGTTTTCGAACACCCAGGTCGTGCCGCCGCGCGGATGGGCGGAGGCGAACACGCTCAGCGTCTCGCCGCTCGGCAGATACCAGAGGTCACTATAGGGCTCGACGGCGCGGTAGACGGAGAGCGCCTTGTCCTTCCATTCACGCCACTGGTGCGGCTCCGGCAGCTTGCCGTCGGCGCGCAGGCGCTCGAACAGTTCGCCGTTGTCGGGATGGGACTCGAGAAAGCCCATGTCGAGCTTCCAGAGCTTTTCGAAGGCCTGGTTGTAGAAGGTCAGCCGGCGCGACGCATCGAAGATCGCCACCGCCGTGTTCAGGTGGTTGAGCGTATCGGCGTGGCTCTCAAGCGTCTGCTCCAGCGCGTTTTCGACGCTCTGCAACGCCGAGACGTCGCGCGCGATGCCGGCCGAGCCATCACCGCTCGCCACTTCGCTCAACTCATAGAAGGTTCGGTTGCCGCCAGTCACCACCGGCTGGCGGCCGTCGAAGCGCGCGCCGGCGCGCACCGCCTCGTCGAGTTTTTCCTGAACGGCCGCGCCCAGCAGCATGCGGTTTTCATGGAGCGTGCGTTCGCGCGTTTCCCCTTCCGCGGCCTCGACATAGGCGCGGTTCACCCAGGTGAGCGCGCCGTCTCCGTCGCGCTGCCAGCACGGCATGTCTATGGCGTCGAAGAGCGTCACGAACCGGGCAAGCACCGCTTTCGTGTGCTTGTGCTCGACCCTCAGTTCGGCAAGCTCGGCGCGGATGCTTTCCAGCGCGCCGAAGCGCACATGGGCGCGCCCGCCCGTCGTGCCGCCGACGACCTCCAGCACATAGCCGTTCCTGGCTTCCGCCAGCATCTCGAATGCCTTGGCCTTGCGGCGCAACGCGGCGATCGCGGTTTCGATCTGCTTGCTGCTGCCCGGAGAGAGCCAGTCGGCAAAGGCGAGGAAGGCATGCTCGTCCTCCGGCGCTCCGGCCTCTTCCGGCAGGGCGCCGAGAAATTCCGGCGCAGCCTCCGGGCCCTCCCAGAAAACGATGCGGCGGTTACGCTCGGCGTTCAGCGCCTTCAGATTGGCGATGCGCTCGCGGTGGTTTTCGAGCTCGAGGGCAAGCCGCTGGTTCTCCGCTTCGGTGCGGCCGCGCAGGCGCATGAACCAGAGGGTAGAGAGAACGGTTGCCGCCAGGATGCCACAAAAGGCCGAAAGCGCCATGACCTCTCGCGAGGAAAGCACGGGCGCCGCCTCTGGCGACTGGGCGAAGGCGTGTGCGGCGGTGAGCGAAAGCGCCGTGCCGGCTGCAAGCCATCGCGCGATTGCGCGTTTGCCGCGCCCTGCACGATACATCCGGCCCTCGTTGCTTTTGCCGCACCGCTCCATTCGTCTCTTCCGCATCTGTCTTTCGGCGGGCCGCGCTGCCGCAAAGCGCGAAGGCCGCCTTCAAGAGGCCATTCACATCGGATGAAGACCCGGCCATCGCCGGACCGAATCGCCCCTCTCAAAACATAGACGCTTGGGGAATCCGCGAAAAGAGTCCGACGGAAATATTCGCCCGGCGCCCGCCTCAAAGGGGAGCGCCAAGATTAATGCAATCATGCTTTCGGAAGTGTTAAAGCGGAGCCGACGGCCCTATGCCGGGGCGGCAATGGCCGGAGCGGCGCGCTCGCGGACCGTCAGGTGAATGGCTGCGGAGAGGATGCCGAGCGCGATTGCTGAATACCAGATCACATCGTAATTGCCGTAGCGGTCGAACCAGGCGCCGCCGAGCCAGACGCCGGCGAACCCGCCGAGCTGGTGGCTCAAAAACACGAAGCCGAACAGCGTGCCCATGGCGCGCGGGCCGAACATGACGACGATCAGCGCGCTGGTCAGCGGCACGGTCGACAACCAGAGCACGCCCATGACGAGGCCGAAGACCAGCACGGAAACCGGCGTCAGCGGCAGCCAGATAAAGACGAGGATGACCACGGCGCGCAGGGCATAGATGGCGGCCAGGACATGCGGTTTGGCGAAGAAATTGCCGAGGCGCGCGGCAATCAGCGTGCCGAAAATATTGGCGAAGCCGGCAAGCGCCAGCGCCTTCAGACCGAGCGCACGCAGTTCGGGAGCGGAAAGCGTCGTGCCGGTGCAGAAATTCTGAATATAATTCGGCAGATGCGCGGTAATGAAGGCGAGGTGGAAGCCGCAGACGAAGAAGCCGGCAGCCAGCATCACGAAGCTGCCATGGCCGAAGGCGGCGCGGATGGTCTGCGGCAGGTCGATCTCGCTCTCGGCGGCAGCGCCCTTGTTTTTCACATGCAAAAACGGGATGGCGAGCGCCATCGGCGCCAGCAGCGCGGTGATGATCAGAAGCGTCGTCTGCCAGTCGAACCGGCTGATCAGGAATGCCGTCAGAAGCGGCAGCACCGCCTGGCCGGCGGAGCCCATGGCGGAGGCCACCCCGAGGTAGAACCCACGCTTTTCGGCAGGCGCGGCGCGCCCGACCACGGCCAGGACCGTGCCGAAGGCCGTGCCCGAAACGCCCATGCCCACGAGAACGCCGGCCCCCATATGCTGGGCGAAGGGGGAGGCGCCGAAAACGCAGATGACCATGCCGAGCACGTAGCAGGCAAAGCCGAGCCAGAGCGCGCGCCGGTCGCCGAACTTGTCGGCGAGCATGCCGAAAAACGGCTGCGCCAGCCCCCAGACGAGGTTCTGGATGGCAATCGACAGAGAGAATATCTCGATCCGGCCGGCGAAAAGATCATCCGACAGCGGCAGGACCACGCCGCCGAAAACCGAGCGAACGCCGAAGGACAGGGCCAGAACCAGCCCGCCCGCCAACATGATGATCAGCATGTCGCGGTCGATGCCGCTGCTCCTGGCCTGTTGCATGATATCTTTCCCGAAATATCCCTCGCGCCAGAATTAGCAGGGATCAGGAAAGATGAATATCCAATATCTCTGATTTCAGACGTCAGCGTTCTTGATGTCAGAGCCTCACCTCGGGCTTCGGCAATTAAGCGCCGTCTCGACCGCCGCGCGAGACCTGCATAAACAATTGATATTCATTAATTTTCGATCGGACCGCCTGGCATCCGGATTTGCAATTGGTCGCAAAACAGGCCATAGCAGGCAGCAAGATGGGAACGGCGCGGCCCCGACGGCGTCGCCTCAGCCGAAGCGTATTGGCCAGGGAACCATGATAAAGACAGTCATTTTCGACTTTGACGGCGTGATTGCCGACAGCGAGATCATCGCGCTTGCCGAGCTTCAGGTATCGCTTGCCCAATACGGGGTCGCGGTCGACTGGGATATGCTGATCGAGGAATTCCTGGGCTCTTCGGTCAGGCAGATCATTGCTTTCGTGGAGGGACAGACCGGCAGGGCGGTCGATCCCGATTTCCAGGAGGCGTGGTATGCGCGGCTGTTTGACCGCTATCGCCGCGAGTTGAAGCCGATGGCCGGCGCCGAAGCCATGCTTGACCGGCTGGATGCCGCCGGGATCGATTACTGCATCGCCTCCGGCGGCTCCTACAAGAGGCTCGGCGTCGCGCTTCAGGCGATCGGTTTTGCCCAACGCTTCGAAGGCCGGGCCTTCAGCGCCGAATCGGTAGAACACGGCAAGCCGGCGCCCGATCTTTTCCTTTACGCTGCCGAAAAACGCGGCGCCCTGCCGAAGGAGTGCGTGGTGCTGGAAGACGCCATCGCCGGCGTCACCGGCGCGGGACGCGCCGGCATGCGCGTTTTCGGGTTTACCGGCGGCAGCCATCTTGAGGGCGTCAGGCCGCTTCATGCCGAACGGCTTCGGGCCGCGGGCGCCGACACCGTGCTCACGGCGCTTTCCGATTTCGGGATGCTGGCCCTTGACGCCGGTCGAGACCGGTTGACACCGGGCTGAAAGCCCGACAGAATCCCGTCCATTCCGAGGGGAGCATCCTGCGATGCTGAGATGGCAACGGGCCGGACCCTTGAACCTGATCCGGGTCATTCCGGCGTAGGAACGGAAAAATCGGCTATTCCCCTTTGTTTTCGCTTCCGCGCCGGTCTCCGCAATGCCATGGAGGTCGTCATATGTCGTTGGAATTTCGCCGCAGCCGCCTTTTGCAGGCTGGTGAGACGCAGCCATGAGAACGGTCGACTATCGCCTGAACGCCCTGGTCGATGCCGGGCTGGTCGAGACCGCGCCGCTTGCCGAACTGGCGCGGCATGCCGCCGAAAACGGCGCGACCTTGATCCAGTATCGCGACAAATACGCCAAGACCCGCCAGATGATCGAACGGGCCGTGGAAATCCGCAATGCGCTTGAACCGACCGGCGTTCCGCTCGTGGTCAATGACCGGGTCGACGTCACGCTCGCGGCAGAAGCCGTCGGCGTCCACCTCGGCGCAGACGACATGGATCCCGAGACCGCGCGACGGCTGCTCGGGCCGGACGCCATCATCGGCCTGACCGTCAAGAATGCGTCCGATGGCGCGCGGGCGGCAGCGGCCCCGGTCGACTATGCCTGTATCGGCGGCGTGTTTCATACGCTCTCCAAGATCAACTCCGACCCGCCGGTGGGCGTCGAGGGGTTTCGCGCGCTGCGCCGCGGACTGAAGAACGCGAGGCCGGACCTGCCGGTCGGCGCGATCGCCGGCATCAAGCTCGAACATGTGCCCGAGCTGATCGCCGACGGGGCCGACGGCATCGCCGTGATCTCGGCAATCTTCCATGCGCCCGACGTGACGAAGGCGACCCGCGATTTCCGCCGGGCCGTCGACGCGGCGCTCGCGATCCGGGCGCGATGACATCGGCGGCAATCGAGCGCGTGGCCGGCCGCCTTGCGGACAGGCTTCAGACGACGCTTTCGATGATGGCGGGCGTCGTTCTGGCGCTGATGCTCGCGCTCGTCCTCCTCAGCGTCGTGCTCCGCTATGTCTTCCGGACCGGGCTGATCGGCACCGAGGATCTCGGCATCTGGCTGAATGTGGCGCTGGTCTTTCTTGCCGCGCCGCTTGCCATGACCGGCCCGCTCGCCATGCGGCTCGAACTCCCCTTTTCAAGGCGGGCGGAATTGCCCGCCCGCATCATCGCCGATGCCGTCAGCCTCATCGCTGCCCTTGTCCTCGCCCTTGGCAGCGCTCGCGTCGCAACGCTGATCGGCGGCACCTCGCCAACCCTCGGCCTGCCCGAATGGGTGCGCTTTGCCGTCACCGGCACGGGCGGCGCGCTGATCGCCGCGACCCTTGCCCTCAGGCGCATCAGCGAACGGCGGCTCCTGTCGCTTGCGGTTTCTGTCGGTCTGGCCGGCCTCATCTCCCTCGCATGCCTGCGTTTCAATCTGGCAACGGCCGTTCCGCCGAGTGCCGCGATTGCGCTTTTCGCCGCCATCGGTCTGATCGCGGCTGCCCCGCTTGCCCATGCCTTCCTCGCCGCGGCCCTTGTCGCCATGCCCTTCGGCGGCAATCTGGCGCCGGAAACGATGGTGACGACAGCGGTTTCCGGCATGTCGCATTTCCTGCTTCTGGCGATCCCCTTCTTCCTCTTGACGGGGGCGGCCCTTTCGGCCTCCGGCGCGGCCGCGCATCTCGTCGCCTTCGCCGCATCGCTTGTCGGCCACCGGCGCGGCGGGCTGGCGCAGACGGTGCTCGCCACCGGCACGCTTTTCTCCGGCGCGTCCGGTTCGTCGGTTGCCAATGCGGTGTTTTCAGCCACCACCTTTCAGCCCGAACTGGTGCGTCACGGCTACCCGCCGGCCCGCGCAGGGGCGATCATCGCCGCCTCCTCGGTGCTCGACAATGTGATCCCGCCGTCAATCGCCTTTCTCATTCTTGCGGCCGCGACCGATCTCTCGGTCGGCAAGCTGCTTGTCGGCGGGCTCGCCGCCGGCCTTGTCATGGCGGCGAGCCTTGCCGTCGCCATTCACCTGACGACGCGCGACCGGCCGGGCGGCACGCGCGCGACCCCGGCTGCGCGTAAGCAGGCCTTCCTCGCTGCCGTCCCGGCTTTCGGGCTCGGCGTCATCGTCGTCTTCGGCATCCGCATCGGCATCGTCACCACCACGGAAGCGGCCGCGCTTGCCGCCGCCTATACGCTTGCGCTTGCTGCCTTCTCGAAAACGCGCCTCACGACGCTACTCTCGGTGTTCCGGCAGTCGGCCACGGAAGCCGCCGCCATCGGTCTCCTGATCGGCGCGGCCGGGCCGTTTGCCTTCCAGCTTGCCGTCGACGGGGTCGCCGGCATGCTGTCTTCGGCCGCCGGCGTGCTTGGCGGTTCGCCCGCAGCGATCCTCGCCTTTTGCGTGGCTGTGCTGCTTCTCGCCGGCCTCTTTCTCGATATCGGAGCGGCGATCCTGCTTTTCGGCCCGCTTTTGCTGCCGCTTGCCACAGATGCCGGGCTTAACCCGATCGCCTTCGGCGTCATCTCCGTCACCACGCTGATGATCGGCGGACTGACGCCGCCCGTCGGCATGCTGGTGCTGGTGGTCGGCGGCGTCGCCAAAATTCCGGCAGCATCGCTGTTTCGCGCGACGCTGCCCTATCTGGCTGCACTGCTTGCGGCAGTCGCGCTCTTCTGCGCTTTCACCCTTCTGATCTGAGAGGAAACATCATGAGAACCCTCAATCGCCGCACCCTTCTGAAGGCCGGAACGCTGGCCGTCCTTTCGACCCCCTATCTCGCCCGCCCCGCCATCGCCCAGACAACGATAACGGTCGCTTCGCTGCTCGGAGAGGACAAGCCGGAGACCAAGATCTGGCGCTTCCTTGCCGAGAAGGCCGAGGAACGACTTCCCGGGCGCTTCCGCTTCAATATCGTCACCAATGGCGCGCTCGGCGGCGAAAAACAGGTGGCCGACGGCATCCGCCTCGGCGCGGTGCAGGCGAGCCTGTCGACCGTTTCGGCACTTTCCGCCTGGGTGCCGGAGCTGCAGCTTCTCGACCTGCCCTTCCTGTTCCGCAGTCCGGAGCACCTCCGGCGCGTGGTCACAGGGCCGGTCGGCGACAATCTGAGGGAGCGGCTCGCGGACGAGCGCTTCATCGTCGGCGGTTTCATCGATTACGGCGCCCGCCACCTCCTGACCAGGACGCCGGTGACACGGCCGGAGCAACTCGAGGGCGTCACCATCCGCGTTATCAACAGTCCGCTTCATACCGGGCTCTGGAGCGCCTTCGGGGCGGTGCCCGTCGGCATCCCGATCACCGAGACCTATAACGCGCTTTCAACCGGCGTTGCCGATGCGATGGACCTGACCAAATCCGCCTATGCCGGTTTCAAGCTCTACGAAGTTGTGCCGTGCCTGACGGAGACCGGGCACATCCGCGCCTCCGGCGTGATCTATTTCTCTGAAGGCTTCTGGAACGGCCTTGATCCCGAAACGCAAGGCCTGCTGATGGAGATATCGGCAGAGGCCGCTCTTTATTTCAACGCGCTGATCGTGGAGGACGAAACGGCTGCGATGCAAACGGCGCGCGAGAACGGCGGCGAAGTGTTCCAGCCCGAGGACATGGACGCCTGGCGGGCCGGCGCCAGAGGCGTATGGGCCGAGTTCGCGCCGGCCGTCGGCGGCATGGAGCGGATCGAGATGATCGAAAACGGCTGATCCCCAGCCCGATGCGCGGCGACCTACCGCAAATTTCCAGTTAAGGCTTGCGAGCGGGACCGAATTGGTAAAAGTTTACCCCGATATTCGATTGCGGGGCACGGGAACATGGTAACATTGCGGGAAATTGCGAAGGCGGTCGGCGTTTCGGCCGGCACGGTGTCGCGTGTCCTCAATTACGATCCGACGCTCTCCGTCTCCGAGGTCAAGCGCAAGGCGATCATCGAGACGGCCGAGGCGCTGAACTACGCGACGCCGCGTAACAGGCTGCGCGCAAAAACGGGTCCGGTGCGCGCGCCGCGGCGCAAACAGGCGATGCCGCGCATGGCCACGGTGCATTTCCTCGCGCGCGACGAGGAACTGATCGACCCCTATTATATCGGCGTCCGGCTCGGCATCGAGCGTCGCTGCCAGACCTATGGCACAGAGGTCGTCAAGGTGTTTCACGACGATCTGGAGGCGGAAGCGGCAACGCTGCAGGCGATGGCCGGGGTGATCGCGATCGGCAAGCACCGCCCGCACGAGATCGCCTTACTGGAAGAGAACAGCCGGCATCTCGTCTTTGCCGATTTCGTGCCGGAGGAGGAGCGTTTCGACTGCGTTTCCAGCGACCTGGCCAAGGCGACGCGCACCATTCTCGACGGGCTCCACGCCGCCGGCTACCGCCGGATCGCCTTTATCGGCGCGGAAGACCGCATCAGCCGCAAGGGCAGTCCCTACAGCGAGACGCGCTGCCACGCCTATGTCGAGTGGCAGAAGGAACATGGCGGCTTCGACCCGGCGCTGATCGCGCTCAACGACGATTGCAACAACGGCCAGAACCTGCGCCTCGAAGTCGGGTACGAAAACGCCCGCAGCCTGCTCGCGCATGCCGAGCGGCCCGATGTGATCATGACGGCGAACGACAATATCGCCATCGGCACCTGCCGCGCGCTTCAGGAAGCGGGGCTTTCGATCCCGGGCGATATCGCTGTCGCCTCCTTCAACGACATCCCCGTGGCGCAGTTCCTGACGCCGCCGCTCTCGACCATGAAAATCCCGGGCGAAGCCATCGGCGAATGCGCCGTCGACCTGCTTGTCGAACGCATCAACGGCCGAGAATACACCAAGCACGTCGTCATCCCCACAGACATGATCTGGCGCGACAGCTGCCGTCGCCCGCCGACGCAATAAAAATTTTACCTATTTTTTTACTAAATTTTTTATTGCGAATATGCCGGTTTTGACGTTAGCTTTTTGACGGGCGGCAAGGAGAGCGCCGCCAGCGATCGTCCAAACGGGAGGAAACCAATGGATACCGTGCTGAAGCGGATTACGGGTGCGGCCCTTGCCGGCACCTGCGTCATGAGTGCATCGGCGGCCTTTGCCGGCGAGATCACGATCTGGTGCTGGGACCCGAATTTCAACGTCGCCATCATGAAGGAAGCGGGCGAGATCTATTCGAAGACCCATCCCGACACGACCTTCAATGTCGTCGATTTCGCCAAGCTCGACGTCGAGCAGAAGCTGCAGACCGCGCTTGCCTCGGGCACGACCAATGCGCTGCCGGACATCGTGCTGATCGAGGATTACGGCGCACAGAAATACCTCCAGTCCTTCCCCGGCTCCTTCGCGCCGATGGATGACGTCGTCGACTATTCCAAGTTCGCGCCCTACAAGGTCGAGCTCATGACGCTTGACGGCAAGGTCTACGGCATGCCGTTCGATTCGGGCGTCACCGGGCTTTACTACCGCAGCGACTATCTCGAGGAAGCCGGCTTTACTGCCGACGACATGGACGGCATTACCTGGGATCGGTTCATCGAGATCGGCAAGCAGGTCGAGGAGAAGACCGGCCACAAGATGACCTCGATCGACCTCAATGACGGCGGCATGACCCGCATCATGATGCAGTCGGCCGGCGAGTGGTATTTCGATGAGAACGGCGACCTCGACGTCGTCGACAACAAGGCGCTCAAGGCCGCGCTCGAGACCCAGGCCAAGATGGCCAACGAGGGCATTCTCTATCCGGCAACCGGCTGGGCCAACTACGTCAACGCCTTTACCTCCGGCAACACCGCATCCGTGATCACCGGCGTCTGGATCACCGGCACGATCAAAGCCCAGGAAGCGCAGTCCGGCAAATGGCGCGTGGCGCCGATCCCCTCGCTCGACGGGGTCGAGGGCGCGTCGCACGCCTCCAATCTCGGCGGGTCGAGCTGGTATGTGCTCTCGTCCTCCGACGTGAAGGACGAGGCGATAGACTTCCTCAACGAAATTTACGCCAAGGATGTCGATTTCTACCAGAAGATCCTGACCGAGCGCGGCGCCGTCGGCTCGCTTCTGGCCGCCCGCGAGGGACCGGCCTATCAGGAGGCCGACCCGTTCTTCGGCGGCGAGGAAGTCTGGCAGCAGTTCTCGGACTGGCTGAACCAGATCCCGCCGGTCGACTACGGCATCTTCACCAATGAGCTCGACACGGCCGTAACCGCAAACCTGCGTTCGCTTGTCGACGGCAAGCCGGTCGACGAGGTGCTCAAGGCCATCGAGCAGCAGGCGAAGTACCAGATCCAGTAACAGAAGCCAGATGCGCGCGGCGGGCGACATGTCGTCCGCCCGGCAGGCTTTGCGGCGGGCGGAACCCCGTCCGCCGATGATTTGGCGAATTTCCCCCAATGTCGCATGCGGCGCGAGGTCAAAAAATGGTGACTGCCAGACCGGGCAATCTGAGGCGGTTTTACGATGTGAACGGATGGGCCTTCGTTGCCCCCGCCCTCATCCTGATCGGTACCTTCATGTTCTACCCGATCATCCGCTCGCTGGTGCTCTCGTTCTATTCGGGACGGGGCATGATGATGAAGTTCGTCGGCTTCGGGAATATCGAGCGCCTGTTCAATGACCCGGTGTTCCTGCAGGCGCTGACCAACACGCTGACCTTCCTGATCATCCAGGTGCCGGTGATGATCATGCTGGCGCTGATCCTGGCAAGCGCGCTCAACAGTCCGAAGCTGAAATTCCGCGGACTGTTCCGCACCGCGATCTTCCTGCCCTGCGTCTCCTCGCTGGTGGCCTATTCAATCCTCTTCAAGAGCATGTTCGCCACCGACGGCATCATCAACTCGACGCTGCAGACGCTCGGGATCATCGACATCCCGATCCCGTGGTTCACCGATCCCTTCTGGGCCAAGCTGCTGATCATACTGGCGATCACCTGGCGCTGGACCGGCTACAACATGATCTTCTACCTGGCCGCGCTGCAGAACATCGACAAGTCGATCTACGAGGCCGCCCGCGTCGATGGCGTGCCGAAATGGCGGCAGTTCCTGCATCTGACGATCCCGATGCTGAAGCCGGTGATCCTGTTTACCACCATCACCTCGACGATCGGCACGCTGCAGCTCTTCGACGAGGTTTATAATCTGACCGAGGGCACGGGCGGACCGGCGAATTCGACGCTGACGCTCTCGCTCTACATCTACAACCTGACCTTCCGCTTCACGCCCAATTTCGGCTATGCCGCGACGGTCTCCTACGTCATCGTCGTCATTGTCGCCATCCTGTCCTTCCTGCAGTTTTATGCCGCGAGGGAACGCAAATGATGCCGCGCTATACAAACCGCTACCTCTCCTCCGCCTTGCTCTACGGCGCGCTCGGGCTTGCAGCCTTCATCTCCGTCTTTCCCTTCATCTGGATGGTGATCTCGGCAACCAACACCACGGCCGATATCGTCACCGGCAAGGCCTCCTTCGGCGCGGCCTTCCTTGACAATCTGAAGATGTTCTTCACCCAGGTGGATGTGCCGCTGATCATGTGGAACTCGGTGAAGATCGCGATCGCCGGCACGTTTCTGACGCTTCTGGTCTCCTCGCTTGCCGGTTACGGTTTCGAGATCTTTCGTTCAAAATTCCGCGACCGGATCTACACGCTCGTGCTCCTGACGCTGATGATCCCCTTTGCCGCGATCATGATCCCGCTGTTCATGCTGATGGCCAAGGCGGGGCTGATCGACACCCATATCGCCATCATCCTGCCGACCATCGCCTGGGCCTTCGTCATCTTCTATTTCCGGCAGGCAACCAAGGCTTTCCCGTCAGAATTGCGCGACGCGGCGAAGGTCGACGGGCTGAAGGAATGGCAGATTTTCTTCTACATCTATTTTCCGGTGATGCGGTCGACCTATGCTGCGGCCTTCGTCATCGTCTTCATGCTCAACTGGAACAATTATCTGTGGCCGCTGATCGTGCTGCAGTCGAACGAGACCAAGACGATCACCCTCGTCGTCTCGTCGCTGGCATCAGCCTACTACCCCGATTACGGCACGGTGATGATCGGAACGATCCTTGCCACGCTTCCCACCCTCTTCATCTTCTTCGCCATGCAGCGCCAGTTCGTCCAGGGCATGCTTGGCTCGGTCAAATAGGTCATGACGATGCGCACATTCGAGAAATTCAACAGCGACTGGGTTTTCACCGAAGGCTTTGACGAAAGCTGGACCGGCGCCCTGCAGGACGGCGAAGCTGTGATGCTGCCGCACACCGCCGTGGAACTGCCGTTCAACTATTTCGACGAGAACAGCTACCAGAAACCGTTCACCTATCAGAAGATCATCGCCAGCGATCCCGCTTTCGAAGGCAAGTCCGTCTCGCTCGTCTTCGACGCGGCAATGGCCGACAGCGTGGTCTGGCTGAACGGTGAAAAACTCTGTGTCCACAAGGACGGTTACACGCCCTTCGAAGTCGATCTGACCGGGCGTCTGAAAGACGGCGACAACCTGTTGACGGTGAAGATTGACGGGTCCGAGAACCCGGAGATCCCGCCCTTCGGCTATATGATCGACTATCTTACTTTTTGCGGAATATACCGTGATGTCTGGTTGAAGGTGACGACGCCGACGGCGATCGACAACGTCAAGGTCGAGACGCCCGATGCGCTTGCGCCGCAAAAATGCGTGCAGGCGGATGTTCACCTGACAGGGCCGGTTGCGGAGGCCGCGACGCTGAAGGCTACGCTTTATGACGCCGAGGGCCACAGCCTTGCCACGACCGAGATCGCGGTCAGCGGCGACAAGGCCTCGTTCGAGATCGACGGGCTGGAAGATATCCGGCTCTGGGACATTCACGATCCGGCGCTCTACACGCTCTCTGTCACCCTTGAGACGAAAGCGGGCAGCGACACGGTTGCCGCCCGCTTCGGCTTCCGCACCGTCGCCTTTGCCACGGACGGCTTCCATCTCAATGGAAGGCCGCTGAAGCTCAGGGGCCTCAACCGCCACCAGAGCTGGCCGCATCTCGGCTATGCCATGGGCAAACGCGGGCAGGAAAAGGACGCCGACATCCTGAAATACGAGCTTGCCTGCAATGTCGTGCGCACCTCGCATTATCCGCAATCCAAGTATTTCCTCGATCGCTGCGACGAAATCGGCCTTCTGGTGTTCGAGGAGATCCCCGGCTGGCAGCATATCGGCGGCGAAAGCTGGAAGCGGGAATCGATCGCCAATGTCGAGCGTATGATCCGGCGCGACTGGAACCATCCCTCGATCATCATCTGGGGCGTGCGCATCAATGAATCGGCCGACGACCATGATTTCTATGCCGAGACCAACCGGCTGGCGCATGAACTGGACAGCACGAGGCCGACCGGCGGCGTGCGCTGCATCGAGGACAGCGAGTTGCTCGAAGACGTCTACACGATGAACGACTTCGTGCTCGGCTCGGAGGAAATGCCGGGCAGCAACCATCTGCGCATGCACCGCCGCGAGCAGAAAAAGGTCACCGGACTTTCCCGCGATGTGCCCTACATGATCACCGAATATTGCGGCCACATGTATCCGACCAAGCGCTTCGACCAGGAGCAGCGCCAGGCCGAGCACGTCACCCGCCACCTGCAGATGCTGAACGCGATCGCCGGCGACCCGACGATTGCCGGCGGCACCGGCTGGTGCATGTTCGACTACAACACCCATCAGGATTTCGGCTCGGGCGACCGCATCTGCTATCACGGCGTGCTCGACATGTATCGCGAGCCGAAATTCGCGGCCTATGCCTATGCCTCGCAGGGCGAGCCGGAAAACAATGCGGTGCTGAAACCCGTCACCTTCTGGGCGCGCGGCGAGCGCAATATCGGCGGCGTGCTGCCGCTGATCATCCTCACCAATTGCGATTATGTCGAGTTCAGTTTCGGCGACATGGAGCCGCGCCGGCTCGAGCCCGACCGCGCCACCTATCCGCACCTGCCGCATCCCCCCGTCATCATCGACCTGCGCTCGGTCACGCCGGAGGAATTCGGCGAATGGGGCCGCGTCTGGAAAGACGGCAAGGTGACTGGCTATGTCGACGGCAAGGCGGTGAAGACGGTGACATTTGCCGCCGATCCCGTGCCGACGACGCTGGAAATCGCTCCCGACGACACGCACCTCAAGGCCGGCGAGAAGGACTGCGTGCGGGTGATGCTGCGCGCGCTCGACCAGGCCGGCAACATCCTGCCCTTTTTCGATGATCCGGCCGCGCTCTCGCTCGAGGGGCCCGGCCGGATCATCGGCCCGGACCTCGTCAGCTTCAAGGGCGGCACCGCCGGCCTTTACATCGAGGCCGGCAATGAGGCGGGCGCGCTGACGCTTTCCGTCCGCTGCCGGCCCTTTGCCGACCAGACCGTCACCTTCACGCTTTCCTGAGGTTTTCCCATGGCTGACGTATCGCTGAATGCCATCCGCAAGTCGTTCGGATCGATCGAGGTGATCAAGGGTGTCGATCTCGACATCAAGTCGGGCGAGTTCGTCGTGTTCGTCGGCCCGTCCGGTTGCGGAAAATCGACGCTCCTGAGGATGATCGCCGGCCTTGAGGACATCACCTCGGGCACGCTCGCGATCGGCGGCAAGGACATGACCGACGAGGATCCGGCCAAACGCGGCATCGCGATGGTGTTCCAGACCTATGCCCTCTACCCGCACATGACCGTGCGGGAGAATATGGGCTTTGCCCTGCGCTTTGCCGGCATGGACAAGCAAGAAATCGAATCCCGCGTCATGGATGCGGCGAAGATGCTGGAGCTCGAGACCTATCTCGACCGCAAGCCGAAGGCGCTGTCGGGCGGCCAGCGTCAGCGCGTCGCCATCGGCCGCGCCATCGTCCGCCATCCGGACGTTTTCCTCTTCGACGAGCCCTTGTCGAACCTCGATGCGGAGCTGCGCGTGCACATGCGCGGCGAACTGTCGGCGCTGCACAACCGGCTGAAAACGACGATGATCTACGTGACACACGACCAGGTGGAGGCGATGACGCTTGCCAACCGGATCGTGGTGTTGCGCCAGGGCATCGTCGAACAGATCGGCACGCCGCTGGAACTGTTCAACACGCCGGCGAACCTGTTCGTGGCGGGCTTTATCGGCTCGCCGGCCATGAACTTTCTGCCGGCGACCGTGACAAGGGCCGAGGGCAGCGGCATCACCCTCAACCTACTCGGAGAGGAGACGATCGACATGCCGCTTAACGGCAACCTCCCGCGGGAAGGCTCAGAGGTTACCGTCGGCGTGCGCCCGCAGAATATCCGTCTGGCAAGCGACGGCGAAAACAGCTTTGCCGTCGATATCACCCTTGTCGAAGCGCTTGGCACGGAAACCGTGGTCTACGGCTTGGCGGGAAGCGGCGAACGGGTGATGGCGGTGCTTTCCGGCCAGCACCTCCTCAAGACGGGGACATCGATCGACGTCACTTTCGACATTGCCGATGTTCATCTTTTCGACGAAGCCGGCAAGCGCATGGCCGCCTGAACCGTTCGTCAGTAGAGCGTCTTCCTGTAGCGATCTTCGAGATCGGCATCGATCCGTTTCATCTCGCCCTCGTCTTCCGGGGCGCCGGTCGTCTGATCGAGGATGATCTTCGACAGCGACGGAAAGCTCGCGCGATCCTGGCGGTGGGCCGCATCCCAGAGATGCGATCGCCGGAACGCCTTGGCGCAATGCATGAAGACTTCGCCGATACTGACGACAATGGCGAGTTTCGGCGCGCGATCGCGAACACTCATCATCTCCAGCAGGTCCGGGTCGCGCGAAAGACTGGCCTTGCCGTTGATACGCAGCGTGTCGTCAAAGCCCGGAACGATGAACAGCAGGCCGACATTCGGATTGGCGATGATGTTTGACAGGCTGTCGAGCCGGTTGTTGCCGGGTCGGTCGGGGATGGCGAGCGTCTGCGCATCGAGCACCTTGACGAAGCCTGCCGGATCGCCGCGCGGGCTGACATCGGCGCGGCCGTCTCTGCCCTGGGTTCCGAGACAGAGAAAGGGCGAGCGCTCGATGAAGGCGGCCGCGTGTTCGTCCAGCGCGGACAGGCACTTCTTTGCCGCAAGTCCGCTGACCGGCGGAAACATCTCCCTGAGGGACTGCTCGTCCCCGATCAGGAAGTCCCGGTTGATCTCGTAGGCTGCCATTCTGGTTTCCTCCCGAAGCACGGCTGTCTGCGCGCCGTCGCGCCGATATGCATCTGTCGTCTAAATCTTCATGCCCACCGTATACACGCCCGGCAGGATTTCGAAAGGGCGCGACCTTGCACAACCGCAAGCCCCACAATACTCTGCCGCCCGAGCAAACAGGTTAAGCGAGGTCATCCATGTGCACGTCCCTCCTCTACACAGATCTGTCCGGCTGCATCTATGCCGGAAGGACGCTGGAATTGCCGGTGGAGCTCCCCTATTTCGCGGCCTTTCTGCCGAAGGGTACGGCGCTTGCCTCCAGGGCCGGCGAGCATGCGCCGCTCACCTATGAGAGCCGTTATGACGTGTTCGGCATCGTCGTTCCGAACGGCAATGCGCAGGATCTCAAGGTCGTCGAGGGACTGAACGAGGCGGGGCTCAATTTCTCGCTGCTCGCCTTCGCCGATACGCACGGTCCGGACGACACGGAAGCAAAAGACACGCCGGTGCTGTCGGCAATCGATCTCGGCGCATGGATGCTGGCGCAGTTCTCGACCGTGGCGGAGGTGAAGGACGCATTGGAAAAGCAGACGGTTCTGGTCGATCCGCTGGAGGCGCTCGGCGGCGTCGTGCCGCCCTTCCACTATACGGTGCACGACAAGAGCGGCGCCTCGATCGTCATCGAGTTCTTCGACGGCGAGCGTCATATTTTCGACAACCCGCTCGGCGTGATGACCAACAGCCCGCGTTTCGACTGGCACCTGACCAATCTCAACAACTACACCCATCTCAGCAATGTCGATCATTCCAGCGCGACATTCCTCGGAAAGGACTTCATCCAGCCCGATTCCGGCATCGCCACGGTGACGCTGCCGGGCTCGGACACCGCCGTCGACCGTTTCGTGCGTGCCGTCTACTACGCCCAGTTCTCCGAGAAAGTCGACGGCTCCGAAGCGTCGCTGCGCCAGCTCGGCCATGTGATGAACAAGTTCGACCGGCCGAAGGGCGCTTCCGTCTATTCCAGCGCCAAGGCGAGCGCGCTCACGGAATCGGCAACGAAGCTGACCGGCGGCGCGGCGGCTGAAAAGCCGGACTTCATCACCGAATACACGTCCTGGATCACGCTGATCGACCTTGCGGGCGGCAAGCTGATGCTGCGCACCTATGACAGCCTCGGCTATGTCTCCTTTGATCTTGCCGCGCTGAAGGAAGGGGCGACCGGTCCGAAGCTCGTGCCGCTCGAGGCCTTCAGCCAGGGCAGCGTCGATGCGGACACGGTGATGCTTTCGCACTGAAGGCCGGTCGACGTTCCGGGTTCGCATCGAAGGGCGAGCCCGCCTCCGCTCAAAAATCCGAAAGCCGCGTCTTCACGGCGGAAAGGGCGCTGACCATTTCCGAGAAATTGCGGCGCAGACGGCGGTCCATTTCCGTTGCGATATCGGGATATTCCTCGATCAGGCGCAGGAACTGGTCGCGGCGGATGAGAAGGATTTCGGCAGGTTCGGCCGCAATCGCCGCGACGCGGTGGGGAACCGGACTGATCAGCGCAGCCTCGGCCAGCAGACTGCCGGCGCCGGCGATGCCCGCCGAACGTCCGGCCGCCTCAAGCGTCAGCGTCCCGCTTTCGACCAGGTAGGCGCCGAGGCTGTCGGCATCCTCCTCGAACAGCGTTTCCCCAGCTTCACAGGAGAGGCGGGTGACGGTAAAGGCGATCAGCCGCAGCTGGTCGACGGAGAAACCGGAGAAAAGCCCGGTCCGGCGGATCGTCTCGATATCGCGCGACAGTGCCATCAGTCATATCCCCCGGGCCGCTTCCCCTTGCGACCCACCGCCAGCGCCGTTCAGGGCACCAGCTTGTAGCCGCCGTTTTCGGTCACGAGAATCCGCGCATTCGACGGATCTTCCTCGATTTTCTGGCGCAGCCTGTAAACATGGGTCTCCAGCGTGTGGGTGGTGACGCCGGAATTGTAGCCCCAGACCTCTTCCAGAAGCATGTCGCGGGTTACCACCTTCTGGCCGGCGCGGTAAAGATAGCGGATGATCGCCGCTTCCTTTTCCGTCAGCCTGATCTTCTTGTTGCCGACCCCGGTAAAGAGCTTCTGCCCCGGCTTGAACACGTAAGGCCCGACATTGAAGGTCGCGTCCTCGCTCTGCTCGTGCTGGCGCAGTTGCGCGCGAATGCGGGCGAGCAGAACGGCGAAACGGAAAGGCTTGGTGACGTAATCATTGGCGCCCGCCTCAAGACCGAGGATCGTGTCGCTGTCGGTGTCATGGCCGGTCAGCATGATGATCGGCGCCTTGAACCCGTTCTTGCGGGCCATCTTCACGGCTTCCCGCCCGTCCATGTCCGGCAGACCGACATCCATGATCAGGAGATCGACCTGTTCCTCCTTCAGCATTTTCAGCGAACGGGCGGCGCAATCGGCCGAACGGATGGCGAATTCATCGTAGAGTTCCAGCTGCTCGACCAGCGTTTCGCGCAGGTCCTGATCGTCATCGACCAGAAGGATCGTCCTCTCCGTCATGCACTCGGCCCTCTCGTGTGATTATGCGCCATTCGCTCTCCCGCATGGCGTGTTCCGTCAATGACAATATTGCGGCAGGCTATCGCCGGGCGTAGTCCTATGAAACTATATGATTTCACGTACAAAGCAAAAAAAAGTGAAGAAAACCATCAAAACGCCGCGCAAGAACACTTCAGTCATTACCGTGCGCCGCATGCCGGGGTCGCTCCACCGCGCGCTCCTCGCCTTCGGGCCGCTGCGCTTCCCCGCAGCCATAGGGCGCGGTGGCATTTCGGCGCGCAAACGGGAGGGCGACGGCGCAACGCCGCTTGCCGTCATGCCACTGGCCGGCGGCCTTGTCCGCGGCCGGCTGCCGATCCTGCCGTCAAGCCCGCTCGGCCTTCGCCGGATCAGGCCCGATGACGGCTGGTGCGACGATCCTCGCGCCCCGAACTACAACCGCCCCGTCCGCCTGGCCTTTTCCGGAAGCCATGAACGGCTGAGACGCGAAGACAGGATCTACGACATCGTCGTCGTTCTCGACTGGAACATGCGTTGTCGCGTCAAAGGGCGGGGCTCGGCCGTGTTCTTTCATCTCGCCCGACCAGGCTTCGAGCCCACGGCCGGCTGCGTCGCTGTTGCGCCGTCGGCCATGCGCGTGCTGCTGCCGCATCTGCGGCGCGGCGTCCGGCTTGCCGTCCTCGGCTGAACCTCAGCCTCCCCGCGGGGCGGTCGTTTCCGCAGAGCCGGCATAAGCGCCCGGGCGGGGCACGCGCTCGTCGCCGTCTACCGGCGGATCACCAGCCGGCGGGGCAGCATCGGCATTGGGATTGGCGGCCTCCGGGGCCGTGCCGGAGGCTTCCAGCACCCATTCGCGCCAGATCGCCACGATCAGCGCCATCAGCACCGGGCCGACGAAGAGGCCGATCAGACCCATCGTCTTCACCCCGCCGACAAGGCCAAAGAAGGTCGGCAGGAAAGGCAGCTTTATCGGTCCGCCGACAAGGCGCGGGCGCAATGTCTTGTCGACGATGAAGAGCTCGATCGTGCCCCAGGCGAAAAGCGCGATCCCGTGCACGGGCGTGCCGCGGGCAACCAGATAGGCGGAAATCAGGGTGAAGGTCAGCGGCGCGCCCCCCGGCACCATGGCCATGACGGCCGTCAGCAGGCCGAAGGATACGAAATTCGGGACGCCGGCGAAGTAATAGGCCGTTCCCAGCACGATGCCCTCGCCCATGGCGATCAGCGTCATGCCGGTGACCGTCGAGGAGATCGTCGCCGGCACGACGCGGGAAATGCGGTACCAGCGGTCTGGAAACAGCCGCTCGCCGATCATGTCGAGCTGACGGGCGAACTTGTCGCCGTCCTTGTACAGGAAAAACAGCGCGATCAGCATGAACAGGGCCGAGAGAAGCAGGCCGAAGACCCGGCCGCCGACGAACAGGGCGGTGCGGTAGATACTGCCGATATTCTCACCGCTGACGGCCTGGATCAGCTGGCCGATGTCGCCGGGCTTGCCCAGATATTCCTGCCATTTGGTGGCGATCCATGCGCCGACTACGGGAAGGTTGAAGATCCAGTCCGGCACCGGCGCGCCGATGCGGTTCGCCTCCGCCGCCCAGGCGATCCAGGCTTCGAGCTCGCGCGACATGTAGATCACCGCGAAGATGATCGGCAGGATCAGGAACAGGAGGATGAGGAGAATGGCGATCGTCGCCGAAAGCGTGCGGCGGTTGCCGAGCCTCCGGTTGAGGTCCCGAAACACCGGCTGCGAGGCGAAGGCAATGATCAGGGCCGCCAGAACCGGGACCAGAAAGCCGTGGAAGAAGTAGACGGCAGCGATCGCCACGCCGAGCAGCAGCCAGCGCGCGGCGGTTACCGACGGGATCAGCGGCGCGCGTCCCACGGCAGCCTGGCCGATCCAGCGTTGCATTCTGTGGTCCTTTTGCGGTGTTTCCGCCATTGACGCTTTCGCCTTCACAATTGTCACGGCCGCCTGCAAGGCGGCGCGGCTTCCTATTTACGGGAGTCCCGGCCCCGCCTGCAAGCGCGCTTCGGTTGTCAGGCCGGAGAGGATGTCGAGGGCCTCCAGGCGGGCGGCGCGGCCGGGCTCGGGATCGCGAGAGACCGCAGCGCCTTCAAGCCCGGCGACATAGCCCTCCGGCAGGCCGTGCTCGCGCGCGCCGGCGAGAACGAGGGCGTGATACCAGTCGAAAGGCAAGAGCCCCGATACGCGGAAGGCCGGCGGCGCCACATAGGTGAACGCCGAAACCGGTTTCTCGCAGGAGAGCATGCGCACCGTGCAATCCTCGATCCGGTCATACCCCTTGCCACGCCCCTCAAACCCGTCAAGCAGCTCGCAATCGCCGGGATGAAGCGAAAACAGCACGCCGAACACACGCCCACCCGCCTTTGCCGTGATCGTCGCCTTGCCGGAACCATCCCTGCCCGGCTTGGCGAAATCGAGGGCATGGTCTTCCAGAAAGGCAGGCCCGAGCGCGCGCGCAGAGGGACAACGGCGGAGAAGCCGTTCGCTCAGCATGTTGGAGCCATAGGCAAAGTAGGCGCGGCCTTGCGGCATCAGCCCTCCAGCTCCTCGCGCAGCACTTCCAGTTCCAGCCATTCCTCTTCCTTGGCGGCGAGATCCGCCCTCAGGCCTTCAAGCTTGCCCGCCGCCGTGTTGAAGCCTTCGGGATCGCGCTGGAAGAAGGTGGGGTCGGCCATCTTTTCCTCAAGCCTTGCGATCTCGGCCTCGAGCTTTTCCATCTCCTTCGGCAGGTTTTCGAGGGCGAATTTCTGCTTGAAGGAGAGTTTGCCCCTGCTCTTTGCCGTCCGGTCGTTCGATCCCTTTTCGTCCTGCGCGGCCTGTTTCTCCCGCTTTTCCTGAGCCCTTGCTTCCGCGGCCGCGCCTTTTCGCTGGGCCAGCATGTCGGAATAGCCGCCGGCATATTCGAGCCAGGCTCCGTCAAGGGCGAGCGGATTTGCGGGCGCGATCGTCGAGGTCACGGTCCGGTCGAGAAAATCACGGTCATGCGAAACCAGGATGACACTGCCCTTGAAACCGGCGACGATCTCCTGCAGCAGATCAAGCGTCTCGATATCGAGGTCATTGGTCGGCTCGTCGAGAATGAGCAGGTTAGACGGCTTTGCCAGGATGCGCGCCAGCATCAAACGGGCGCGTTCGCCGCCGGAGAGATTGCGGATCGGCGTGCGCGCCTGTTCGGGCTGGAACAGGAAATCCTTCATATAGCCGGTCACATGGCGTTGCTCGCCATTGACCAGCAGCGTGTCGCCGCGCCCGTCGGTGAGGTAATGGGCGAGCGTATCGTCGGGATCGAGATCCTCTCGCTTCTGGTCGATGACGGCAATCTCGAGATTGACGCCGAGGCGGACAAACCCGCTGTCGGGTTCAAGCTGGCCGGTCAGAAGCTTCAGGAGCGTCGTCTTGCCGGCGCCGTTGGGGCCGACGAGACCGATCCTGTCGCCGCGCCCCACGCGCAAGGAAAACGGCTTGATGATCTGCCGGTCGCCGAAGGACTTGGTGATATTCTCGGCCTCGATCACCAGCTTGCCGCTGTCCTTGGCTTCCGTAACCGTGGCATTCACCGTGCCCTGGGGTCCGCGATGGCCGCGGTGGCGGGCGCGCATGTCGTGCAGTTCGCCGAGCCGGCGCATATTGCGCTTGCGCCTGGCGGTGACGCCGTAGCGCAGCCAGTGCTCCTCGCGCACGATGGCGCGCGCCAGCTTATGCTGCTCGGCTTCTTCTTCCTCCAGCACCTTGTCGCGCCACTCCTCGAAGGCGGCAAAGCCCTGGTCCATGCGCCGCGCCGTGCCCCGGTCGAGCCAGACGGTGGCGGTGGAGATGTTTTCCAGGAACCGCCGGTCATGCGAGATCAGCACCAGCGCCGAGCGCGTGGCAGAAAGCTCGCCTTCCAGCCATTCGATGGTGTTGAGGTCGAGATGGTTGGTCGGCTCGTCGAGAAGCAGGATGTCGGGCTCGGGCGCGAGAACCCGGGCGAGGGCCGCGCGGCGCGCCTCGCCGCCCGAGAGCGTTCTCGGATCAGCCTTCGGGTCAACGCCCAGATGCTCCATCATGTAATCGGCGCGGTAATGCGCATCGCCGGGAGCAAGCCCCTCGGCGACATAGTCTTCCACCGTGGCATAACCGGTAAAGTCCGGCGCCTGCTCGAGATAGCGGACGGTGACGGAGGGGTGGCGGAATATCTCGCCCGATTGCGGCTCGACCATCCCTGCGGCGATCTTCAGCAGCGTCGACTTTCCCGAACCGTTGCGGCCGACAAGGCAGATGCGGTCGCCGGGCTCGACCTGCAGGCCGGCGCCGGACAAAAGCGGCGTGCCGCCGAAACTCAGATGGATGTCGTCCAGTTTCAATATCGGAGGCGCCATGCCTCAAACTCCCGAAAAATCATGCGGGCGGAAAATGACGATGCCGCGGCCGCTTTTCAACCCGAAGCGGACGGGACCATCACCATTGCCCGCCTTGTTGGACACCGTGCGCGGCAGACCGAAGGGAGCCTCGAACGCGTCAAGCGGATAGACGGCGTTTTCGATCGACAGGCCATGGAGATCGGAGAAGCCCAGCACGGAAAACAGAGCGCCGGCCGGCATCTCGATCTCGCTCGCGCCAGTCAGAAGCGGCCGCGCTTCCTCCTCGCCCGAGGTCAGCACCATGTCATAGCCGGCTTCCGCCAGCCTCACGGCAAGCAGCATGTTCATCATTCCGTGGTCGGTGCGTTCGCCCTGCAGCGCGCCGGCCATGATGATCCGTTTCGCCCCCCTGTCGATCGCCTCCTCGGTCGCGATCGCCCCGTCGGTCGCGTTCTTGGCCGGCGGAAAGCCCTTCCGTTCGATATCCGGGAACCGCTCGATGAGCGCCGCATCGGTGGAATCGAAATCGCCGACCCAGATTTCGGGGGACACGCCGAGCGCCTCGGCATGCACCATACCGCCATCGGCGGCGATGACGCGGCTGCCGTCGACAAGCCGTCTGACGCGATCGTCCACGGCAAGCGCGCCGCCCAGAAGAAGGGTGAAGGTTTCTGCTGCTTTCATAGGCTAAGGCCATATCGAATGTCACGGCCAAACAAAAGCAGAATCCGGGAAACGGCCGCCGGTTTCAGCCCACCGAACGGACGCCCGGCGCCTCGACGGCATGGCGCTCGTCTTCGCCCGCATGTTCGCGGACATAGTCCTCGACGCCCGCTACGAAGCGGTCGTAGAGCCGGGAGAAGGCATCGATATCGTCCGCCGGCCAGCTTTCGGTGACGCTCTCGATGAGGCCGCGCTTGACGGCGTGGATCTCCTCCAGAAGCTTGCGCCCCTTCGGCGTGATCACCAGGATCGAACGGCGTGCGTCGCTCTGGCAGACGCGTCGTTCCAGCACGTTCTGGGCGACAAGCTCGGCGACGATGCGGCTTGCGCGCGAGGGGTCGATACGCATGCCTTCGGCAACCGCGCCGATCGTGGCCTTTGCCGGCGCCTCGACGCGGGAGACGACATCAAGCACATCAAGATGGGTAATCTCGAGCGCCGGCGCGACCCTTGCAATCGCGAGGCGGCCGATAATGCGCCGCCGGGTCATCAGGCGGTTGCGGGTCATCGCGCCCGAAATCCGTTCCATGGCCTCTTCTTCGGCTTCACTGGCTGCTGGCATCGTCTTGGTCATTCCTGTTTTATACCAGATTCCTTGAGGAGTTGAAACATGCCAAGGGCAATTCAATGCCATTGACATATATTTGCGTTTATCACATATTCACGCAATGACAACCCAAACCTCATCGCCGCCTCAGCCCTTCATTTCGTTGGTCGAACATCCCCGCCTTCGCATCGTCGCCTTTCTGTTCCTCCTGATGGCGATGTTCCTGGCCACGCTCGACAACCAGATCGTCTCCACCGCCCTGCCGACGATTGTCGGCGAATTCGGCGCGGTCGAGCGCTTCGGCTGGGTGGCCTCGGCCTATTTGCTCGCCTCCTGCGCCGTGATGCCGCTTTACGGCAAGCTTGGCGACCTTATCGGGCGAAAATATGTGCTGATGACCGCAATCGTCATCTTTCTCGTCGGCTCGCTGACCTGCGGGCTGGCTGTCTCGATGAACACGCTGATTGCCGCACGCGCGCTGCAGGGTTTCGGCGGCGGCGGGCTGATGGTGTCGATCTTCGCGCTCAACGCCGATCTGTTTTCGCCGCGCGAACGGCCGAAATACCAGAGCTATGCAAGCCTCGTCATCATGACCTCGGGCGCGCTCGGGCCGCTTCTCGGCGGCACGATGACGGCAGCCTTCGGCTGGCGGTCGATCTTCCTCATCAACCTGCCGCTCGCCCTCATCGTCCTTTGCGGCCTGTTCTTTCTCCTGCCCAACCGCAAGCCGGACAGGCAGCCGAAGATCGATTTCGCCGGCGCCGCCCTTCTGGCCGTCGCGGTCACGGCCGTCGTCCTGTGGAGCGATTCGAGCGAGATCTTCGGCTCGCTGATCGCGCCCTGGAGCCTTGGCGTCGTCGGCGTAGCCGTCGTCTGCGGCCTCGCCTTCGTGCTGGCCGAACGGCGCGCGCCGGAGCCGATCATTCCGCTGTCGCTTCTTGCAAATCCCACCGTTTCCCTGCTGATCTTCATCTCGATTGCGAGCGGCGCGGTGGCCATCGGCATGGTCAACTATCTCGCGCTCTATCTGCAAACCGTCTATGGCCTGTCGCCGACGACCGCCGGCCTGTTCTTCATCCCGATCACCTCGGGCATCGTCATCGGCTCGATCAGCAGCGGACGGCTGATGTCGATGACCGGGCGCTACAAGCCCTATGCGATCATGGGCCTTGCGCTCTCGACGCTGTGTTTCACGCTGCTGGCGCTCTACAGTCGTGAAGCGCCCCTTTATGCGGTCGCCGTCATCATGGGGCTTCAGGGCATCGGCGTCGGCCTTGGCCAGCAGGTGCCGGTGCTCGGCGTGCAGAACGCGGCGCGCGGCGGCGATGTCGGCGCGGCAACCGGCACGGTCACGCTGTCGCGCATGATCGGCGCGGCAACGGCAATCTCTATCTATGGCGCGCTGCTTGCACGGGGTCTCAGCCAGGCGCCGCCTGTGCCGGGCGCAGGCCCGCTTGCCGACCTGACGCCGGTCGCCATTCACGATCTCACGGGCGCCGCCCACGCGGCCGCCATTGCCGGCTATGCCGACACCTTTTCCGCCATCTTCACCTTCGCAGCCTGCCTCGCCTTTGCAGGCCTCCTCGCCGCGATGAGCCTGAAGCCGATCGCGCTCGGCGCAGCCCGCCACGGACCTGGCACGGTCAAGTCGCCGGCCTGAACCGGCGCGCTACCGGTTGGCCTTGCGCGGCGCCCTGACGGTGAGATTTTCCATGGGCCGGACCTGTTCTTGCCCCGGCCGCGCGGCAGGCAGCACAAGCCTGCCGGCCCTTTGCAGCGCATAGCGCGCGGCGCAATACTGGATCACGAGACCCGCGGCAAGCAGCAGCGTATCTTCAAGAAGCCCCGTCGGATAAACCGTGCGGAAAATCTGCAAGGCGAAGGCGATCAGCGATCCCGCCACGAAGGTGACAAGGCTTGCCCGTCCCATGATGTTGACCGGATGAAACACGGGCGTTTCCAGAAAACGGCGGAAGCCGGGCAGATAGACGACGATATAGGCAAGCGCCAGGATATGGGCGATGCGCGGCAGGCCGAGCGTTTCCTTGGATGTATCGGCGATGACGGACGGCGTCAGTCCCTCCGGCCAGGGAAAACTGTAATGGCCGGTGAACCGCCACCAGGCCGCGAAGAGAACGAAGGCAACGGCCGCAGCGTAAAGGAAGGGCGAAAACGGCACCAACGCTTTGCCCCGACGCGCGGTCATGCCAACGGCAAGGCCGATCGCAAACAGGAAGAGCCAGCAGAACGGATTGAAATACCAGGCCCAGTCGCCCGGATGGGCCGGCATTTTAAGCCCGCTCCAGCGCCCGGCAAGCCAGATCGCGGCGCTGACGGCGAGCATCGGCAGGACACTTCTGCGCCCGAGCCACAGTAATCCCGGCACTGCGGCAAACAGCACCACATAGAGCGGCAGGATGTTGAAATAGCTGACCTGATAGGTCATCGCGAAGATGCCGACGGCGGTCGCCAGGGGTTGACGCCAGGCCCAGTCGACACCGTTTGTCGCGCCGAACTCGAAGAGGCCGAAGGCAAAGACGGCCGGCACCGTCATCAAGAGGGCGAGCAGGGTGGACAGCACATGCGCGCCGTAGATCGTCAGCGCCCGCCTCCAGATCACTCTGGCAGTGCTCATCATCGCGCCGGCAAAACGGTGGCTGTAGGCAAGCCCGGCCGAGATGCCGGAGATCAGCACGAAGGCCTCGGCCGCATCGGAAAAGCCGATCATGCGGATGGTGTAGAACGAATACAGGTTCTCCGGCACATGATCGATGAAGATCATGATCAGGGCCAGGCCTCTCAATACGTCGAGGCGCGGATCGCGTCGGCTCCTCTCCGATGGCACCCGCACGAAGGCTTGCGCTCCTCCCTCTTTCACATCCGCTATCCCTGAACGGCCGAATAGGCGGGTTCGGCCTTGCCCGTCTGCGGTTCGCCCGCAAAAGCCTCGCGCGCCGCATCTTCGCCGGCAGCCGGGAGGCGCCAGCGTGCGAGCACCGCATCGCGCAGAAGCATGACCGCCGGCCGCGCGCGCTCCTCGGGCGTGAGAAGCAGGCCGCAACGCGCGGCAAGGCGGCCGCTCGCCGGCGAGGAGCTGGCCGCGATCAGCAGCGGCGAAAGCATCTGCGGCACGGCGATCGGCGTCAGCCACCAGAACAGCGCCGGCGCCAGCACGAAGGCGCCCGTCAGCATGACGATGCCGGTCAGGACGATCCACCAGCTCGCCTTGAAGGCCTCCCCGTAACGGATCGTATGGCCCTCGCGGTCGGATGACGGCCAGCCGCCGTCCATGCCGAAGATGATCTGCATGACCGATCGCGACTGGTACATCAGAGTGATCGGCGCCAGGATCGACGACCAGATGATTTCCGCAAGCGTCGAGGCGAATACGGCGATGAAGCCGCCGAAGCGGCGCGCCTCGCCGGTGACGCCGGAGCGCAGTGCGATCAGCAGTTTCGGGCCGATCAGCAGGCCGCCGACGCCGACGAGCAGCGTCACGGCAAGCGCGGTCTCCGCACGCGGGAAAATCGCCGGCAGATAGGGGCTCGGGAAGTATTCCGGCGGCGGGGCGAACAGAGGCGCGACGATCGAGGCGGCAATGAAGGCCATCCAAAGGGGCGAACTGACATAGGCCATCACGCCCTGCACGAAGGTGAAACGGTTCCAGCCCTTCAACCCAGGCGCATGGACGAGGCGGATGTGCTGGAGATTGCCTTGGCACCAGCGGCGATCGCGCTTGGCATAGTCGATGACGTTCTGCGGTCCCTCCTCGAAAGAGCCCTCCAGATCGGCGTCGACGCGGACGATCCATCCCTTGCGCGCCAGAAGCGCCGCCTCGACATAATCATGGCTGAGGATGTGCCCGCCGAAGGGCGGCGCGCCGGTCAGCGCCGGCAGGCCGCAGCTTTCGGCAAAGGCTTGCGTGCGCACCATTGCGTTATGGCCCCAGAACGGGCCTTCATGGCCCTGCATGCGCGCGAGACCGCGCGTGAAGATCGGCGAGAACAGGCCGGCCGAAAACTGCAGCGCGCGGGCGAACCATGAGCGGGCGGCGACGATCTTCGGCAGGGACTGCAACAGGCCGAGCTTCGGTTCGGCTTCCATGCGGCGCAGCATCTCGACGATCGTCTCGCCTTCCATCAGGCTGTCGGCATCCAGGATCAGCATATACGGGTAGCGGGCGCCGTGGCGGCGAACGAAATCGCCGATATTGCCGGCTTTCTTTCCGGAATTATCGGTGCGGCGGCGATAGAAGACCTGAACGGGCGGAGCGACCTCCGCATGAAGCCTCAGAAACCATGCCTCCTCTTCGGCCGCGATCCTGGGGTCGCGGGTGTCAGACAGGATGGCTATGTCGAAAAGATCTACGTGTCCGGTCGAGTGAAGGCTCTCGGCCATGGCTGCGGCGGATGAAAAGGTCGCGCGCGGATCCTCGTTATAGACCGGGATCAGGATCGCGACGCGCGCGGCATGACCGCCCTCCGACAGCGTTGCGCGCTGCGGCGTCCTCATCGGCGCGCCGAAAAGCCCGCCAAGCGCGAGCGAAGCGCCCCAAGCGATCCAGGCGGCCGTGGCGGCGCAAAGCGCGATCCTGACGAAATCCACCCAGTCGGTGCCATCGGCGAAGAACACGTCCATCGCCAGCCGCGAGGCGATCGCCGCCACGAAAGCCGCAAACAGAATGGAAATGGTTCGCCTGAGAGCCAGCATCGCTCATCCTCGCATTGACGCCGGCGCCGGAAACCCGTGCTGGCCTTTTCGTTCCGTCCTTATCCCTTCGAAAGCGATCGCGCCGCGCGCGGGCGCTGCCAGGCAAGAACCGGCGACAACAGGATCGCCACCAGTCCCTTTCGGCGCGGACGCTCGATCATCTGGTCGGGCATCGGCAGCGGCGCCGTTTCGGGGAGAAACCGGGTCATATCCTTGTTTCCGTCAGTCTGGCTGGTCATCGCCTCTTCTCCATTGATAAAGCCATATTTCACTCAGATCGCGGCTGCCGTCGGAAAGCGCTCCAACCAGTTCCACCGGCGCCTCGCCGGCCGGGCGGACATCGATGGCAAGCCGCCAGACGCCTTCGCCCTTGATCGCCGAAACCGTCGAATGAACGATCTCGCCATTGGTAATGTGCAGGCGCTCCTGAAGTTCCGAACCGCCGCCGAGATCGTCGAGCGCGCCGCCGGCGAAATCGACCACCAGCTTGCGGACGTCCTCGCCGGCTTCAGTTCCTGATACGCCGCCTTCGCCGCTTCGGATGTCGACCACGCGCGCAATCCGCGCACGGTCCTCCTCGATCGCGCCCCAGGTCAGGCGATAGGAATATTCGGCCGAACCACCGGCCTTGGCGGGCGCCTCCGGTTGCCAGAAGGCCACGATATTGTCGTTGACCTCCTTGTCGGTCGGGATCTCGACCAGCGAGATCGACCCCTTGCCCCAGTTGCCGAGCGGCTCGACCAACAGTGACGGCCGGCGCTCGTAATGGGCCTCGGCATCCTGATAGTCCTCGAAATCCCGATGGCGCTGGTAAAGCCCGAAGGCGCGCGGATCGGTCTCGGTGAAGAAGGAATTGGCGAGCTTCTTCGCGTTTTGAAGGTTGCGCCACAGCTCGGTTCCGTCCGCCCGCACGATCTTCAGACCCTCGCTGTCGTGGACCCGCTCGCGATAGTCATCGAAGGCGTGGTGGTTGGCCGGCCCGAACAGGAACATCGACGTCATGGGAGCAACGCCGAGACGGGCGATATCGTTCCGGAAAAACAGCCGCGCCGTCACATCCATGCGCGTGTTCTTGCCGGGCGTGATTACGAACCGGTAGGCACCGGCCACGCTCGGACCGTCGAGTTCGGCGAAAACGGTGACCTTCTCGCCCTCGGCTGCCGGCCGGACGATGTAGAAGGCGGAGAACCGCGGAAACTCTTCGCCTTCGTTCGTCGCGGTGTTGATTGCCAGCCCGCGCGCCGAAAGCCCGTAGAGATTGCCCTGGCCGAGCGCGCGGAAATAGGACGAACCGAGAAACGAGATCAGTTCGTCGGAAATGTCTGACCGGTTCAGCGGATAATTGATGCGGAAACCGGCAACGCCGGGCAGTTCGACATCCTTGAACTGCTCGGCGTCAAGCGGCGCGCGAAAAATAAAGTCACTGGCCGAGAACACCAGTTTCTCAGCCTTGCCGTTGGCAACCTCGTAGATCTCGACCGGTGTCTTGAACAACCAGCCGAGCGAAAAGGCCTGCAACTGGAAATCCGACTGGTCCCGCCAGATCGCTTTGTTCGGATCGTAGCGGACCGCGCGGTAGTCGTCGTAATGGAGCGCTTCGAACGGCGCGGGGACATTCTGTACCGGTTCCTGATACGGTTTGGCGGCGCGCGCCTTCATTCGGGCCGTCAGCGTATCGAAGGTAAAGGCGTCCGGCGACGGCGCCTCCGCCTGTACGGCGTCGTTCTGGTCCGGCACCTTGGCGGGTTCGACGGCTGCGTCCTGCCCGAATGCGCGCCCTGCAAAGCCGGAAAAAGCCAGAGCGCCGACCGCCGTTTGCGCCAGAAAAAAACGTCTTTTCATTCAAATTCCCGTCGGTTGAAAAAGAAGCTTCCGCAATGTTGCATGGCACCAAATCCAGCGCCGAAACGTCTTCTTTGGAAAGGTCGACCCTTGTCCCGAAACAGCGCGGAAGTTGCCTTCGCGGCACGCGCGGACGAGTCCGTAACGGCGGAGCGCCGGTTCGGTTCCACGTCCAGGCAAAAAACCAATGCAAGTTTCCATGCGTTAACAGATAGGGCCCATACTTGCGCGCACCAAAAGGGGCTGGAACGCCGCGTTGCATTCCAGCCCCATTTATAAGGCAGCCATTCAACCAAAGAATGGCAAGATCATGGCAATATGCCTTCTTCGCGCCGCAATATTTTCGACCGTCCGGAGGACGACGTCAAGATGGCGGCGCTGCCGAAAAACGCCTTTTTTATCAGGCGGCTTTCACGATTTCGACGAGCTCGATGGCAAAGTTCAGATCCTGTCCGGCGAGCGGATGGTTGGCGTCGACGGTGACCTGCTCTTCCTCGACCTTGGTAACGATCAGCGGCACGGTCTGGCCGTCGGGCGTGCGGGCCTGCAGCTGCATGCCGGGTGCCACGTCAACCTCCGCCGGCATGGCCGAACGCGGCACGACCTGAACCTTCTGCGGATCATGCGGCCCATAGGCCTCGTCGGAGGGAACCTGAACCTGACGGTTGTCGCCGACAGTCATGCCGGCGATCTCGCGGTCGAGTCCGGGAATGATCTGGCCGGCGCCGACGGTGAACTCCAGCGGCTGGCGGCCCTCGGAGGAATCGAAGGTCGAACCGTCGTTGAGCGTTCCGGTATAGTGAATACGAACGGTGTCCCCGCTCTTTGCTTCTGCCATTTCGTGTGCTCCTTCCTTGAACACCGAGCGCGACAGCGAAAGACAGGCAAATGCCCGGCCCGCGCCGTAGCGCCGTTTCTCTTTCCTGAAGCGCGTACAAGGTCATTCTCGCGCGCTGCAGAGGATTGAGCCGACACGCTTTCCTGCATGACGACTGGCGGGCACATCCGGAAATCCGGATGTGCCCCATACCTAGTCACTTTCGCCGACTATTTCAAATAGGCCGGAGCCCTTGAATTCGCGGCCCGCCCGCGATAGGTGTCGGAAAGCTCTAACGGGGTGCGGAACGCTGATCCTTGCGTCAACCGCTGAGAGGTGAAGACCAACCCGAGGAACCTGATCCGGCTAAAACCGGCGGAGGGATTAGACGCGTGAACCAGAAGACGCCCTTTTCCCTTGTTGATTGCGACAGCACGAAGGAGGCGTCATGTCAGCTCACCATCTGAAAATTGCGGTTACGGCACTGGCAATCGGGGCTGCCGGCGCAGCCCATGCCCAGGACGCCAGGGTGCTGACCGTCTATACCTATGAAAGCTTCAACACGGAATGGGGCCCGGGGCCGCTGGTAAAAGACGCCTTCGAGGCCCGATGCGGCTGCACCGTGAAATTCGTCGGCGCGGAGGATGGCGTGGCGCTCCTGAACCGGCTGAAGCTCGAGGGCCGCACGAGCCCGGCCGATATCGTGCTCGGCCTCGACAACAACCTGATCCACGAGGCGAAGGAGACGGGACTTTTTGCCGCATCGGGGGTCTCGACCGAAAACCTCGCCATTCCCGGCGGCTTTGACGACGATATTTTCGTGCCCTTCGACTACGGCTATTTCGACATCGTCTTCGACAGCGAGAGTATCGAAACCCCGCCGACAACGCTCGATGACCTCGTCAACGGACCGAGCGACGAAAAAATCGTCATCGAGGATCCGCGCACCTCCACCCCGGGGCTTGGCATGCTGTTGTGGATGAAGGCAGTCTACGGCGACGAGGCGGCGGCAAAGTGGGAGACGCTTTCAAAGCGCATTCTGACGGTCGCGCCCGGCTGGTCCGAGGCCTACGGTCTCTTCACCAGCGGCGAGGCGCCGATGGTGCTGTCCTACACCACCTCGCCCGCCTATCACCAGATTGCCGAGGAGACCGACCGCTACAAGGCGGCCGATATCGAAGACGGGCTCTATATCCAGATCGAGGTCGCCGGCATGACGGAGATGGCCGAGGACCCGGCGCTGGCAAAGTCCTTCCTCGAATTTATCCTGACGCCCGGCTTTCAGGACGCGATCCCGACGCATAACTGGATGATGCCCGTGGCGCAGACATCCGATCCCCTGCCCGCAGCGTTTCAAAACGCAGTCACGCCGGACAAGACCCTGCAGTTTGCCCCCGACGTGGTTGCGGAAAACCGGCAGGCCTGGATCGATGAATGGCTGAACGCCATGAGCGCGCGGTGACGGAACCGCAGCCGTGTATCTGACAGGGGCGGAGTTCCGCCGCAATCTTTCCGCCGGCCTCGCCGCCCTTCTCGCCGTCTTCGGCTTCATTGCCGTGGCAGTCGCGGCGCTTGCCGGGTTCGGACGGCTTGCCGATGCGGCGGCGGTCCTGGACGAGCCCTATGTCTGGCGCATCCTGCGCTTCACACTCTATCAGGCTTGCCTGTCAACGCTGATCTCCGTCGCTCTGGCCATTCCCGTAGCGCTTGCCATGGCAAGGCGTCCGCTGTTTCCCGGTCGCATCTGGATCGTCCGGCTCATGGCCGTGCCGCTCGGACTTCCGGTGCTGATCGGCGCGCTCGGCATTATCGGCATCTGGGGACGGCAGGGCCTGTTCAACGATATGCTGGATCTGGCGGCGCTCGGTCGCCCGCTGCAGATCTATGGCCTGCAGGGCATTCTGATCGCCCATGTCTATTTCAACCTGCCGCTTGCCGCCCGCCTCATTCTGGCGGGGCTTGAACGCGTGCCGCAGGAATATTTCAAGACTGCGGCGATGCTCGCCATGCCGCAGCGCAGCGTGTTCCGCCTGATCGAATGGCCGGTGATCGCGCCGCTGATCGCGGGCGTGGCCGGCCTCATCTTCATGCTGTGCGCCACCTCGTTCACGCTGGTGCTGATCCTCGGCGGCGGGCCGGCGGCGACCACGATCGAGGTCGCGATCTACCAGGCGCTGCGGTTCGATTTCAATCCCGCCCGCGCCGTCGCTCTTTCCGGCCTGCAGATCGTGCTGACGGCGCTGGTCCTCGCTGCCCTTGCCTTCCTGCCGCGCGCCGGCGATCCGGGAACAAGCGCCAGCAGCGAGGCCGGCCGCCGGCCCGATGCGGACCATCGGCTGTCGCGCGGCTTCGATTTCGCTTTGATCGCGCTTTTCACGCTTTGGCTTATCCTGCCGCTCGCCATCATCGTGGTGAAGGGCGCGGGCGCCGGTCTGATCGGTTTGCTCGTCGAACCCGTCTTCCTCAGGGCGACGGCGACCAGCCTCGCCATTGCCCTGTCGGCGGCGCTGACCGCGCTCGCCGTGGCGCTTTCCTTCATTACGGCGATCGGGGCAATCCGAACCTTGAGGGACCCCGGACCCTTTTATCGCGGCAGCGCCGGCGCCATGTCGGCCATGGGCTCGCTTGTGCTTCTGGTGCCGCCGATCGTGCTGGGCACCGGCTGGTTTCTGCTGTTGCGCCCCTTCGGGCTGACCGATGCCGCAGCGCCTGTGATCGTCGCCGCGATCAACGCGCTGATGGCGCTGCCCTTCGTGCTGCGCGTGCTGCAGCCGGCCTTTGCCGTCCATCGGTCCCGCACCGCCCGACTTGCCGCAAGCCTCGGGCTTTCCGGCCTTGCCCGCTTGCGGATCGTTGACTGGCCGGGTCTGAGGAGACCCGTGCTGACGGCGCTGGCCTTTGCCATGGCGCTGTCGCTCGGCGATCTGGGCGCGGTTGCCCTCTTCGGCGGTGATCAGCTGACCACCCTGCCCTGGCTGCTTTACAGCCGGCTCGGCAGCTATCGTACGGACGATGCGAACGGGCTGGCACTGATCCTGGGCGCGCTTTGCCTCGTGCTGATGATCGCCGGTACGCGCGCGCCCCGAAACGCTGGAAGAGGACAGACGTGACGCAATCTCCCTCAATCGTTCTGGACTCCGCGACTCTTGCCCTCGGCGACAAGAATTTCCGCTTCAGCGGCGAAATCGCCGGCGGCCGCGTGACGGCGGTGACCGGCCGCTCCGGCTCCGGCAAGACCACGCTTTTGAACCTGATCGCCGGCTTTGAAAAACCCGACAGCGGGCGCGTCATTATCGGCGGCGCGGCGATGAATGGCCTGCATGTGGCAAAGCGCCCGGTCACGGTCGTGTTTCAGGAAAACAATCTCTTTGCCCATCTCGATATCTTCACCAATACCGGCCTTGGGCTGAATGCGCGTCTCAGGCTTGACCGAAACGACAGGCAAAAGATCAGCCATGCCCTTGCCCGCGTCGGCCTTGAGGGTTTTGAAAGCCGCATGCCCGCCTCGCTTTCCGGCGGGGAGCGCCAGCGCGCCGCCTTTGCCCGCGCGCTTGTGCGCAATCGCCCGGTCCTGCTGCTCGACGAGCCCTTTGCCGCGCTCGACCCGGAGATGCGCGGGGAAATGGGCGCGCTCCTGCTTGAACTGCACGCGGAAACCGGCAATACCGTGATGATCGTCTCGCACGAGCCCGGCGAGGTCGAAGAGATCGCCGATCACCGCCTTGTCATCGAGAACGAGGCGATTTCGGTGCGCTATTGACCCTTGCGGCCGCGAACGCCAAATATGACTGTGGAGAAGCGGCTTGACGGCCGTCACAAAAATACCGGACAAGGGTCGCGTTTTGACAGGCGCAGCAAGCATGAACAATAATCCTGGCCGCCTGCAGACGGACCGCCGCCGGACCGGCAGGCATCGTGCCGCGCTTGCCCTTGCCGCCATGCTTGCGCTCTCCGCCTGCACGACGACCGACACCTATTTCATCGTGCCGGACACGGGCGGCAACGAGCAGACCGTCGAGGCGCTGACCCGCAACGATCCCAATGCCGCCATGGGCGCGCGCGAGCATCCGCGCATCCTGGAGACCTATGGCGGGCAGTACCGCGATCCCCAGGTCGAACGGCTTGTCGCCCGTATTGCCGGCGCGCTGACGGCGGTCTCGGAAAATCCGCAGCAGACATACCGCATCACCATCCTCAATTCGCCGAGCATTAACGCATTCGCGTTGCCCGGCGGCTATCTCTACGTCACCCGGGGTCTTCTGGCGCTTGCCAATGACGCCTCGGAGATCGCTGCCGTGCTGTCGCACGAAATGGCGCATGTAACCGCCAATCACGGCATTGAGCGCCAGCGCCGCGAAGAGGCCGAGGCCATTTCCAACGAAGTGATCGCCGAGGTTCTCCCCGATACGCCCGAGGTGGAGCAGATTGCCGCCCGCGGCAAGATGCGGCTTGCCGCCTTCTCGCGCCAGCAGGAGCTTGAGGCCGACGCGATCGGCATCCGCATGCTGGCCGAAGCCGGTTACGACCCGACGGCTGCCGCGCGGTTTCTGCGCTCCATGGCCGCCTTTGCCCAGTATGAATCCGCCGGCGCCGAGGATGCGAGCCTCGACTTTCTCTCAAGCCACCCCAATACGCCGCGCCGCGTGCAGCTTGCCGACGAGCAGGCCGCCCTCTACGCCAATGTCGGCGCAAAAGAGGTTGGGCACGACTATTTTCTGAACGGGATCAATGGCCTGCTCTATGGCAGCAATGCCGACGAGGGCTATATCCGCGATCGCAACTTCTATCATCCGAAGCTTCAGATCGCCTTTGAGGTTCCCCCCGGCTTTTCCATGACCGACAAGGCCAATGCCGTGGTGGCGACCGGACCCAATGATGTGGCGATCCGTTTCGACGGGGTGAAGGCCAAGGGCCGCCGCGACCTTCAGGACTATATCCAGAGCGGCTGGGTGACCGGCCTCGTGCCCGGCTCGGTTGAGACCACGAGCGTCAACGGCATGCCGGCAGCCACGGCCCACGCGGTCGCCGGTGACTGGTCCTTCGACGTGACGGTGATCCGCGACGGCAACGAGATTTACAGGCTGCTGACGGCGGCGCCGCGCGGAAGCGGCTATCTGGAGGACATTGCCGGCGCGGTCCGCGCGTCCTTCCACAAGATGTCGCCGCACGAGCTTGCCGCCCTGAAGCCGCTCAGAATCCGGATCGTCAAGGTTCAGCCCGGTGATACGATGGCGAGCCTCTCGGCCAAGATGATGGGGACAAGCCGTAAGCTGGCGCTCTTCAGGGTTCTGAACGCGCTTGGCCCCGGCGCAACCCTTTCGGTCGGCCAGGACGTGAAGATCGTCTCGCAATAGGCGCGGAAATCTCAGGCCGTAACGGCGATCATGCCGCTATCGGCGGTCATCGCCGATTTCAGTTTTTCCAGCGCGCGCGTTTCAATCTGGCGCACCCGCTCCTTCGAGATGCCGAGTTCGGCGCCGAGCTCGGCGAGCGTCGCGCCGTCTTCGGCCAGCTTGCGGGCGCGGATCACGCGGTTTTCGCGCGGCGACAGCTTGGAGAGCGCGCGCTTCAGCCTGGCGCTCAGGCGCTCGCCGTCGATCATGCCGGAGACCTGCTCCTCCGGCAGCGGCTGGTCGCAGACCAGAAGATCGATGCGTTCGGTGCCCTCCTCGCCCTCGCCGCCGACCGGGGCCTGCAGCGAGGCGTCGTTGCCGGAAAGCCGCGCATCCATCACCTGGACATCCGAGACCGGAACGCCGAGGCTCTTGGCGATTTCCTCGTAGATCGACTGCGAGCTCATCCCGCGGTCGCGCGCGGCAATCTTGGCGCGCAGTCGACGCAGTTTGAAAAACAGCGCCTTCTGACTGGAGCTCGTGCCGCCGCGTACGATCGACCAGTTGCGCAGCACATAATCCTGCATCGAGGCGCGCACCCACCAGCTGGCATAGGTCGAGAAGCGGACGCCGCGCTCGTGATCGAACCGGGCCGCCGCCTCAAGAAGGCCGACATAGCCTTCCTGCACCAGATCGGACTTGGGAAGGCCGAAGCCGCGAAACTTGCCGGCCATGGCGACCACCAGCCTGAGATGCGCCATGGCGATATCGTTTCGGGCGTTGCTGTCGTCGCTGCCGCGCCACCGCGCCGCCAGTTCCGTTTCCTGTTCGCGGGTCAGATAGGGCGCGGCCATCGCTGCGCTGGCTATGCGGTGATCCTGTGCGTCGACATTCATGGCATCACTCCCGAAAAGGCAAGACGATCAAGGCCATGAGCACCGGGTCGCCCGGTCAGAACCGCAACCGCCCCAGCACTCCTCAACCATGCAAACGCGCCGGGCGGCCATTTGGTTCACCGCTGGCGGCAGGTTTTCGCGCACAAAAACGTGAACTGTCGCCGGAATGCAAAAAATCCGGCCGCCGGGGCCGGATTTTTTCATACTCGCTTTTAGAGCGCCGTGCGTCCATTCGGACGCACAAAGGACGCTCTAACCTATTGAATCTACGCATCGGCCCGAAAATCGATTCCGATTTTCGGGCCGATGCGCTAGGCTGCAGGAAGCAACCTGCTGGAACCCTCAGGCCGCCTCTTCGCGGGCGTCGTCCTCTTCATCCGCGCCCTTGCCGCGCTTGGGACCCTTGGCAAGATGCGTCTCGATGAGGCGGACAGCCTCGGTTTCCGACAACTTGTTGACGGCAGCGATCTCGCGCGCCATGCGGTCAAGCGCTGCCTCGTAAAGCTGGCGCTCGGAATAGGACTGCTCGGGCTGGGTATCGGCGCGGAAGAGATCACGAACGACCTCCGCAATCGAAATCAGGTCGCCGGAATTGATCTTGGCGTCATACTCCTGGGCGCGGCGCGACCACATGGTGCGCTTCACGCGGGCCTTGCCCTGCACAACTTTCAAAGCGCGCTCGACGAAATCGGTCTCCGACAGCTTGCGCATGCCGATGCTCATGGCCTTGGCAACCGGCACCTTCAGGCGCATCTTGTCCTTGTCGAAATCGATGACAAAAAGCTCGAGCTTCATGCCGGCCACTTCCTGCTCCTCGATCGCGTTGATCGTACCAACGCCGTGAGCGGGGTAGACGATGGACTCACCGGTCTTGAAACCGTGGCGGCCGGCAGACTTTTTCTGTTGTACTGTCATAGGCTTTTAAAAACTCCCTGTTACGCATCCGGCGGGCGCCGGTCCCGGACATGCATGATCCGGCGGGTGGGACGGTTTGGAGGGCCACACCCACTGTAACCATCAAACGGACAACGAAAAGCGCGACGAATTCCTTGTTCCGAAAGGCATCCGCACTTCGAATGATTTTGTCGACGCTAGGGTTGATTGCTTTCTTGGGCTTTAAGGCAAATCTGCCGTTTTCTGGGTCAGTGACCAGTATATAGCACGCAGAGCAGCAGAAATCAATGAGCCATGCACCCGCGACAAGTCGTCGCCGGCGAGAGGGAAGCTTGGCCGAGACCTAACCGAATTGTGCGGCTTCGCCAAGCCCCAAATTGCGCGCGCGCTCAAAAATCTTGGCAAGGCCGGGGGCCGCGCCGCGCCGGCCGCGGGCCACTCTCAGTCGCCGGAGCCCGGCTTGTCGGAGAAGAACTGCTCGAATTTGTTTTCGACGCCATCCATCGCCTCGGCGTCGGGCAGCGGCTCCTTCTTGATGGTGATATTCGGCCAGGTTTCGGCATATTCGGCGTTGAGCTTCAGCCACTGGTCAAGGCCCGGTTCGGTATCCGGCTTGATCGCCTCGGCCGGGCATTCCGGCTCGCAGACGCCGCAATCGATGCATTCGTCCGGATGGATAACAAGAAAATTCTCGCCCTCATAGAAACAGTCCACCGGACAGACTTCAACGCAGTCGGTATATTTGCACTTGATGCAGTTATCGGTCACGACATAGGTCATGAAAGGCTCCAGAGATCAGTTTCAGGCCGGCGGGCCAGCAGCAACGCGGGGCAGCTGCAGAACCGTGAGGTAACGGCTTTCCGCGCATGCCGCAAGATGATTTCATTCCACAAACGGGGCTGCTTCGGGTAGAAGTTTCCAAAGGCGAAGGAAAACTCTACTCCTCGCCGCGCAGCCGCATCAGTGAACGGCGTTCCTTCTTGGTCGGACGCCCGGCGCCCGGCACGCGCTGGGCCTGCTCGAACGCCGAAAGCTTCTCGCGCGCTGCCGGCGGCGGGCTCACGTCCTGGTAGAGTTCCTGCGCTTCCGAAAAAGGGCCGCGCCGATGACCGGGCGCGCGCACGACGAGATGAACGTCCCGTCGCTCAAGGGCCACCACGAGCCTGTCGCCAATCGCCACGTCGACGCTGGGGCGGACGATGCGCGCGCCATTGAGCTTCACATGGCCATCGCGGACCAGCTTCTGCGCCAGTGACCGCGATTTGACGATGCGCGCGAAGAACAGCCATTTGTCGACGCGCTGGCGTTCCGCTGCTTCGCCCTCTGCCATCGGTTTACCGCTTCATCTGCGCCTTCAGCGCGGCAAGCTTGGCGAAGGGCGAATCCGGATCGACGGGCTTGTCGCGCTCGCGGCGCGGTTCGCGCGGCTTGTTGCCCTCGTTCTCGTTGCGCTCGCGGCGCGGGCCCTTGCCGCCGCCCTTGCCGCCTTTTCCGCCGGGCCTGCCGGAGCGCTCGTGCTGCTCGCCGTCACCGCCCTTGCGACCCGGCTGACCGCGACCGCGGCCCTCATTGCGCTGGCCACGCGCCTGATGGCCCTGCCGGTTGCGCTCGTTGTTGCCGCGCGCGCCCGGACGCCAGAGCAGGACGGGCTTCGGCTCTTCCTCCTCCTTGGGCTCCGACGCAGCGGTTTCGGCGGGCGCTCCGGAGGCTTCCGCGGCTTCGGGAGCGGGCTCATCGGCCTTCTCGACCGCGCCACTGTCTTCAGCGGGCGTTTCAGCAGCCTGAGACGCCGGCGTCTCCGTGGCAGCAGGCTCTGCGACGACCGGTTTCTCGGCGCGCCGGGCAACCGTCTCGACGGCGACGCCGGCATGCTGTTTTGCGGCCTTCTCGGCATCGCGCTCAGCCTGAACGGCCTCGAGCGCCGCGACTTCCTCGGGCGTTGCCACATCCGCGCGATAACCGAGACCCTTCAGGATTTCTTCCATGTCGTCGGGCGTTGCGCCAAGGATCGACATCATCGCCGGCGTGGTGACGAAGCGGCGGCCGTCGAAGGCGCCTTCCGGCTGCGCGCCGCCCGCTTCCGGCTTCCACTGCGTCAGCGGGCGGATGATATCGGCGAGGCGTTCGAGAATGTCGATGCGCACCGCGCGCTTTCCGAGATAGCGGAAACCGGCAAGCTTGTAGAAGGCGCGCTCGAACGCCGGGTCTGTAACGACCGAAGTGCGACCGGCCGCCAGCACCGGAATGAGTTCGCCATAGCCGGGCTTGTCGAGGCCGTCATTGGCGAGACCCCAGAGCAGGGTGATCATCTCGGCCGGCGCCGGTTTCAACAGCGCGGGCATGAACACATGATAGGCGCCGAAGCGCACGCCATAGCGCCTGAGCGAGGCCCGCGCATCCTGATCGAGCGCCTTGACCTCGGCGGCAACATCGCGCCGGAACAGCACGCCGAAATTCTCGACCAGCTGGAAGGCGAGGCCGCGCGCCAGCCCCTCGATGTCATCGGCATTGGCGAGATCATCGAGCGGCTTCAGCACCGTCTGGATCTGGTGCGCCACATAGCGCTCGATGCGGGCCGCGACATGATCGCGGGCCGCGCCGGTCAACTGTTCGTCGGCCAGCAGCACGACGCGCGGCCTCAAGACATTGTCGGAGGCAACGAGCCGGGCCACCGGATCGCCGAGCCACCGCACCGTTCCGGAGGAATCCAGCACGAGGTCGGAATTGCCGGAGGCGTGCAGGCGCGCGGCCCGGGCCTCGAATTCGAGCGCCAGCGCTTTCAGCGCGGCAGCCTCGATCGCCCTGGCATCCGGCCCCTCGGCGCCGGTCACGGCTTTGAAACGAAAGCCCGCCAGTTCCCCCACATGATGTCCTTCCACAAAGACATCCCCGTTCACGCTCACTTCAGCTTCAAGCATCGCATTCTCTCTCAGGCGCTTCATCAGCACGGAAGTCCTGCGGTCAACGAAGCGTTTCGTCAACCTCTCATGCAGTGCATCCGACAACCGATCCTCTATTTTCCGTGTCTTTTCCTGCCAGTGTGTCGGATCGGCAAGCCATCCGGGCCGGTTCGACACATAGGTCCATGTTCTGATCTGGGCGATACGCGCCGAAAGCGTATCGATTTCACCATCGGTCCGGTCGGCATGACGGACCTGTTTGGCGAGGAAATCCTCGTCCACCGTCCCATGCTCGACAAGGTCGAGATAAAGCGAGGCGATCAGGTCCGCATGCTGGGCCGGCGTGATCCGCCGATAGTCCGGCAGCGCGCAAGCCTCCCACAGGGTCTCGATCCTGTCGCGCCGATCCGCCTTTCCGGCAACGGCGGGGTTGCGGGCGAGAAACTCCAGCGCGCGCTGGTCGACTGCCGGAAGCGCCCGCGTCAGCCCCTGCACGCGCGGCACCTCGTCAAGGCTCGCCTTCAGCGCATGCAGCGAGGAGAAATCAAGCGTCTTGCAGCGCCATTGCAGCACCTTGACCGGGTCGAAGTGATGGGTTTCGAGCCGCTCCACCAGTTCCTCGTCAAAGGGCGGGACGCGGCTTGTCACGCCGAATGTGCCGTCGCGCATGTGGCGGCCGGCGCGCCCCGCGATCTGTCCGAGCTCGCCGGCATTGAGATTGCGGTACTGATGGCCATCGAACTTGCGGTCCTGGGCGAAGGCCACATGATCGACATCGAGATTGAGCCCCATGCCGATCGCATCGGTCGCCACCAGATATTCGACGTCGCCATTCTGGTAAAGTTCGACCTGGGCATTGCGGGTGCGTGGGCTGAGCGCGCCCAGCACAACGGCCGCGCCGCCCCGCTGGCGGCGGATCAGTTCCGCGATCGCATAGACCTCGTCGGAGGAAAAGGCGACGATCGCCGAACGGCGCGGCAGACGCGTGATCTTCTTCTGCCCGGCGTAGAAAAGGCTGGAAAGTCGCGGCCGCTCGACGATCGAAACGCCCGGCAGCAATTGCCGGAGGATCGGCTTCATCGTCGCCGAGCCCAGAAGAAGGGTCTCCTCGCGCCCGCGCAAATGCAGGATGCGGTCGGTGAAGATGTGGCCGCGCTCCAGGTCGCCGGCCAGCTGGACCTCGTCGATCGCCACGAAGGCGACATCGGTCTCGCGCGGCATCGCTTCCACGGTGCAGACGCTGTAGCGGGCGGTCTTCGGAGCGATCTTCTCCTCGCCGGTGATCAGCGCCACGCGGTTGACGCCGACGCGCTCGACAAGGCGAGTATAGACTTCGCGGGCGAGAAGGCGCAGCGGCAGGCCGATGATGCCCGAGGAATGGGCCACCATGCGTTCAATCGCGAAATGGGTCTTGCCGGTATTGGTCGGACCGAGCATGGCGGTGACACCGCGTCCGCTCAAGATCATTGCTTCTGAATTCAATGTCCCGGTCCCGATTCCCTGGCCGGGGCCAAATCCTCGCCCCCGTCCATTGCTCAAAACGCCGCGCGGAAAACCGCCGGCGCGCGCTTTCTCTATAGATGGACCGCCTTGCGCCCGCAAGCAAGGGGGAGATGGATTTTGCCCTGACAACGGCTTTTCTTAAGATTTGGAACAGATGCGAACGAATCACAGACGAATCGCTGACTCTGCCGTTTTCCCGGTTTGTTCACGGCTAGATATTGGGATTTTGCCGCGCCAACGCTCTAGATGTGGAAACGCCATCGTCGCCTTCCCGGTGAACGGAAGGGGCACGTTAACCTTCGTAAACAAAGGATGAACGCGGACGATCAGCCCGGGGTGAGGCCGGCGGCCCTCACATCCGCCTGATAGCTGCGGCTGACCGGCAGCACTTCGCCGGCGCCGGTGACGATCGCAAGACGCCCGTCCCTCCGCTCCACTCTCTCGACAGCCGCAAGCGCCACCCAATGCGAGCGGTGAATTCTTATCCCGGGCTCTGGCGCGGTCTCCCCGATCGCATCCTTCAGACGGATCAGCACCATGGACCGTCCGCGCGTCGTGACCACGTCGACATAGTGATCGGAAACCGAGAGCGAGATCAGTCTTCCTCTCTTTTCCAGCGGCAGGCGCGCGAGCAGCGGCGGCGGGCGCTCTGCTTCGCCCGATGGCCCGGTCGCAACGGCATCGCCCTTTTTGCCGCGCAGAAGCTCCATGGCGCCGACAGCGGCAGCCGCGATCAGCAGCGCGTGGTAGGCCGTGGAGAAGAGCGCGACTGGCGAAAGCGCCTCTTTGCCCGAGACGACAATGGTGACCGGCAGCACGGCAGCCGTGCTGGCAAGCCCCGCCGCAAGCGTGACCAGAAGGATGCGAGGAAACGCATGCAGGCCCCGCCGGCGCAGCAGAAAACTTGTCCAGGCGCCGAAGAAATGCGCGGCGGAAAAGGTCAGAAGAACCACGGCCGCCCAATAGACCAAGCGCAGGAAGAAGGGGAATTCCCGCTCCGTACCGAAGGGGCCGGACCATGCGGCGACGAGAATGACGATCGCCAGAAGCCCGTAGGTCCGCCAGTGGGTGAAATCCCTGTGCATTTCGCGAAGCGTGAACTGCAATCCGCTGCGTTTTGCGAAGTTTTTCCGGACTTCGTTCATCTCCCGCTTTTCACGCACCCTTCACGTTTGTCATAAAGGTTCCAGTTTATCCCGAGCGAAATTCGAAAGGAAGGTCACGTTATGGAAATGCTCGTCTCGATCATCGCCGGAACGCCGATCTATGTCTGGGTCATCCTCGTCATACTCGTCCTGCGCGGCGCGAAGCGGTTCCAGGACAAGGAAGTGTCGGTCAACCGGCTCTTCATCCTGCCGCTCCTGTTCCTGATCCTTGCGGCGCACAGGGTGGTCTCTCTCGGATTTGCCGCGCCCGCCCTGCAGGGACTCGGCCTCGGGCTCCTTCTCGGCGGTCTTGCCGTGTGGCTGCTGCGGCCGCAGAGGAAACTGCACCCGGTCAGCGCCGACAAGGTGCTGATCGAGGGCGAATGGCACACCCTCGCCATGGTGCTGATGCTGTTTGCCGCGCTCTATGTGCAAAATGCCGGTCTCGCCATCAACCCGGACCTTGCCAAGCATCCCGCCTTCATGATCCCGGTAAACCTCTTCGTCGGCCTTGCCACGGGTTTCTCGGTCGCCCGCTCGGCCGTCTACATGGCGAAGGCGCGGCGTGTGACGGCGGAGGCGTGAGCCGGGCACTCCCCGGCTTTTTTCCGCGCCGGGACCAAAGCCGGAACGAATCAGCGACGAATCGCTGACAGCCTCGTTTTCCTGTTTTGTTCACCGCTATATATCGTGGATTTACAAAGTCTTAACCATATTTTTCAAGGCTTTGCGGCTGGCTTTCCGAGGCGGTCGCGATCCTTTCCAAAAGCCCTGTTCTCGGCGCGCGGGAACAAATCTCGTCGCGCCGGCGTTCTTTGTCCAACTGATTTCCCGGAGAGAGAGACCATGCTCGGCACAATCCTGCTCATCATCATTATCCTGCTTCTGATCGGCGCCCTGCCGCGCTGGGGCTATTCGCGGACCTGGGGCTACGGACCGTCTGGCGGTCTGGGTCTTGTCCTGCTAATCGTCATCATCCTGCTCATCGCAGGCTATGTGTAACCTGGAGACCAAGATCATGAAGAAAGCAGTTCTCGCCATTGCATTCATTCTTCCGCTCGCCGCCTGCACCACGCAGGAACGCAATGCCACGATCGGCGCCGGCGTTGGTACCGCCGCGGGCGCAGCGATTACCGGAGACGCAACCGGCGCGATTGCCGGCGGCCTGATCGGCGGCGGCATCGGCGCGGCGACAGCCAACCGGTAACGCCGACTGTCATCGCAAGCGGCGCGCGCCGAAAGGCTGTCGCGTCAGGACCGGCTCGCAGCACCGCTCGCCGGTCAGGGCGCCGCCGTCTCGGGCGGCGCCTTTTTTGTGCCCGGCTTGAGCCGGCCGCCGGTTTGCAGGTGCGATAACAGAAGCGGGGCGTGCGCATATAAAAAAGCCGCCGGAAGCGACTATCACGCAAAAGTGTGCGCCGGATCGGCCAGTGTCACGGGGCTCGCGATAGGACAATTCGGACGCGATCGGACGCTCGCGACCCGGTTTCGTGCCGCTGCGCTGCGATAAAACGATTGTAACACGGCGTTTTTTGAGGTTACATCCCGGACGGGAAGAGGAAACAAAAACGCGGGGAGGAGACACGACATGCCCGTAAAAGACGGACCGACGGCCATCAAGAAATATGCCAATCGCCGGCTCTACAATACCGGCACCAGCAGCTACGTGACGCTCGAGGATTTGGCGGACATGGTGAAACAGGGAGAAGAGTTCACCGTTCAGGACGCCAAGTCGGGCGAAGACATCACCCACACCGTGCTGACCCAGATCATCTTCGAACAGGAGGCGAAATCCGGCCAGGGCATTCTGCCGGTCTCGTTCCTGCGCGAAATCATCGGCTATTACGGGGACCAGATGCAGGCCATGCTGCCGGGCTTCCTCGACAATGCGATGAAGGCGTTCTCCGAACAGCAGGCCCACATGCGCGAGCAGATGGACAGGGCGCTTTATGAAAACCCGCTCAAGCGCGAATACTACCGCCGGGAGGAGACGGCACGACGCGCGCCGCTGGGCGCCAGCAGCTACCGCGCCGGAGATGACGAGGCCGGCGAATCCGCTCCGGCCGTGCACCCGGTTGCCGGCGACCTGGACGACCTGCGCCGGCAGCTGCGCGTCCTGCAGGACCGGATCGACAACCTTTAGGTTTCCGGGCGAGAACCGTTGCAACGAACCGCCCAGGACGACATCCGGGCGGTTTGTGCCTGCGGCAACCAGCTGCGGGCTGAGGCCTCAGCGCTCCTCGCCCCTTTCAAGAAATTCCTCCGCAAGCGCCTTGTACCACTTGCCGGAATTCTTCAGCGTGCGCTCCTGGGTCTCGTAGTCGACAAAGATGAGGCCAAAGCGCATCGCATAGCCCTCCGCCCATTCGAAATTGTCCATGAGGCTCCAGGCATAATAACCCTTCAGCGGTATGCCGGCCTCCACGAGGTCTGCGGCAATCGCGATATGGTCGGACAGGTATTCCGTGCGCGGGGCGTCATCGACCACGCCGTCAACGGGCGCCATGTTGTAGCACGCGCCGTTTTCGGTAATGTACATGTCCGGCAGGTCGTAGCGCTGGTAGACCTGCTCGGTCAGCATCTTCATGGCCGGCGCGTGGGTTTCCCAGCCGATATCGGTGATGACATTATAGACCGGCGCGCCGACGCTGATCGCCGGAAACTCGGCGCCCGAGGCGCTGTCATCGGCCACGCGCGCCGGCATGTAGTAGTTCAGACCCCACCAGTCGAGTTTGCCGCTGATCAGATCGAGATCGCCGTCCTCGATTGCCGGCATCCGCTCACCCAGCGCCGACATGAAGCCGTCCGGATAGGCGCCCTTGAACAGGGGATCGAGGAAGACTCCGTTGTTGAACTGAAAGCTGCGTTCGGCCGCAGATCGGTCGGCATCCGTGTCGTTCACCGGGTAGATCGCCTGCAGATTGAGCACGATGCCCGCCTTGACCTCGGGGGCTTCCTGACGGATCGCCTCAAGGCCGAGCCCGTGGGCGAGGTTGACCGTGTGGAGCGCCGCAAGGGCTGCATCCATGGATCTCTCGCCCGGCGCGTGGATGCCGTGGAGATGGCTGAGCCAGACGACGCACCAGGGCTCGTTGAAGGTGGAAACGAGGTCCAGCCGGTCGCCGAACCGCTTCATCACGGTCTGCACATAGCGCTGATAGGCATAGGCCGTGGAGCGCGCCGTCCAGCCGCCCTCGCCCGCAAGCGTCAGCGGCAGGTCCCAGTGGTAGAGCGTCGCATTGGTCTTCAGACCGCGCGCTTTGCAGCCATCAATCAGCCGGTCGTAGAAATCAAGCCCCACCTCGTTCACCGGTCCGCGACCGTCCGGAATGATGCGCGGCCAGGCGATCGAGAAACGGTAGGTCTCGACGCCGAGATCCTTCATCATGTCGAGATCGCTCTCAAGACGGTGGTAGTGGTCGCAGGCGACATCACCGGTATCGCGGTTGTGCACGCGCCCGGGCATGTGGGAAAAGGCGTCCCAGATGGAGGGTTTGCGCCCGTCCTCGCGCGCCGCGCCTTCGATCTGGTAGGAAGCGGTGGCAACGCCGAAAATGAAATCGTCCGGAAAGCGACGGGCGAGCTGTTTCGGGTCGATCATGGTCGGTGATCCTTCAAGTGTCGGCCCGGCGAACAGCCTTGTCGGCCGCCGGACCGCATCATTGTGGTTTCGGCTGCGCGTCGGCGGATCTCGGCCTTGTCCGGACGGCGCGGCGGTTTTCGAAAGGTGATCTAGAGGAGATGAGCGGGTTTGTACATCAACGAAAAGGCGAATCTGAAACGTTGCAGAAGTTCGATGTCCGGCGTTGCCGATTTGCGCCACCGCCTGACTGCGGTCAAGAAAATGCCCGCCCGGATGATCCTCCGGGCGGGCCACGGGACGATCCGAACGGATCAGACGTCGAGTTTGACCCATTTTCCGTCAGCCTTCGATGAGGCAACGCAGGCCTCGATGAAGGCAAGGCCGATGACGCCGTCCTCGATCGTCGGATAGATCACGTCATCCGCCGTCTTGCCGTCACGGAACGCCTTTATCGCCCGGGCGGCCTCGGTATAGATAGTGGCAAAGCCCTCCAGATAGCCTTCCGGATGGCCGGCGGGGATGCGCGACACGCGGGTGGAGGCGTCAAGCGCGCCCGCGCCGTTGCGCGACAATAGGCGCTTCGGCTCGCCGAAGGGCGTGAACCAGAGATAGTTCGGGTTTTCCTGCGCCCACTGGATGCCGCCCTTGGTGCCGCAGATCTTGATCTGCAGGCCGTTCTCGAAGCCGGGCGCCACCTGGCTTGCCCACAGCATGCCCTTCGGCTTCACCCCGTTCCTTTCCTTGAAACGCAGCATGATATGGGCGTTGTCGTCAAGCTGGCGACCCTCGACGAAGCTGTCGAGATCGGCGGCAAGGCTCTCCAGTTCCGCGCCGGAGACAAACAGAGCCAGATTGAGCGCATGTGTGCCGATATCGCCGATCGCGCCGCCCGCGCCCGAACGCTTCGGGTCCGTGCGCCACTCGGCCTGTTTGGAGCCGGCGCGTTCCGCCGGCTCGGTCAGCCAGTCCTGCGGGTATTCGGCGTGGATCAGGCGGATATCGCCGAGATCGCCGTTTGCGATCATGGCGCGGGCCTGCCGGATCATCGGATAGCCGGTATAGTTATGCGTGAGGATGAACAGCGCGTCGGCCTTGTCGGCGATCGCCTTCAGCGCCTTGGCTTCCTCAAGGCTCGACGTCACCGGCTTGTCGCAGATGACGTGAATGCCCTTTTCGAGAAAGGCCTTGGCTGGGCCGAAATGCATGTGGTTGGGCGTGACGATCGCCACGGCCTCGATGCCGTCCTCGCGCGCGGCCTCCTTCTCGGCCATCTCCTCGTAGGAACCGTAGGTGCGCTCGGGATCGAGGCCGAGTTCCCTGCCCGAGGCGAGCGCCTTTTCCGGCGTCGACGACAGGGCGCCGGCGACGAATGTGTAGTGATCGTCGAGGCGCGATACCATGCGGTGCACGCCGCCGATGAAAGCGCCGGACCCGCCGCCGACCATGCCGAGCCGGATGCGACCGGAATAGATTTCGTCTTTGCCTTCGATTGCCATTGGAATATCTCCTGAATTGTCTCTATCCGGGGGTGCACCCCCTCATCCGGCTGCCGCCACCTTCTCCCCGGCGGGGAGAAGGAACCGTGTGGTTATTTCTCTGCCCCTCAAGACGACCAGCAAGCCCCCTCGCCCCTAAGGGGAGAGAGTTGGGGTGAGGGGTGAACTCTACAGCCCCAGCATCCGCTTGTTGGCCGCCTCGTCCGTGCCGCCGCCGGCGAAGTCGTCGAAAGCCTTTTCGGTGACGCGGATGATGTGGTCCTTGACGAACTGCGCCCCTTCACGCGCTCCGTCCTCGGGGTGTTTCAGGCAGCATTCCCACTCGACCACGGCCCAGCCGTCAAAATCGATGGCCGCCATCTTGGAGAAAATCGCCTTGAAATCCACCTGGCCATCGCCGAGCGAACGGAAACGGCCGGCACGGTCGACCCAGCCCTGATAGCCGGAGTAAACGCCCTGACGCCCGGTCGGATTGAACTCCGCATCCTTGACGTGGAACATCCTGATGCGATCCTTGTAGATGTCGATATTGTCGAGATAGTCGAGGCACTGCAGCACGTAATGCGACGGGTCGTAGAGCATGTTGGCGCGCGGATGCTGGTCAAGCCGGTCGAGGAACATCTCGAAGGTCACGCCGTCATGCAGGTCCTCGCCGGGGTGGATTTCGTAGCAGATATCGACGCCGTTCTCGTCCGCATGATCAAGGATCGGCTTCCAGCGACGGGCAAGCTCCTCGAAGGCGGTCTCGATCAGGCCCGCCGGACGCTGCGGCCAGGGATAGAGGAACGGCCAGGCAAGCGCGCCGGAAAAGGTCGCATGCGCGTCGATGCCCATGTTTTTCGAGGCGGAGATCGCCATCATCACCTGGTTGACGGCCCATTCCTGCCGCGCCTTCGGGTTGCCGCGCACTTCCGGCGCCGCGAACCCGTCAAAAGCCTCGTCATAGGCCGGATGGACGGCGACGAGCTGGCCCTGGAGGTGGGTGGACAGTTCGGTGACCTCGACGCCGTTCTCGCGCGCCTTACCCTTGAAATCGTCACAGTAATCCTTGGATTCCGCCGCCTTCTTCAGGTCGATCAGTTGTCCGGCCCAGGACGGCACCTGCACGCCCTTGTAGCCGCAATCGGCCGCCCATTTCGTGATCGCGTCCCAGCTGTTGAACGGCGCCTCGTCGCCTGCGAACTGGCCGAGGAAAAGACCCGGCCCCTTAATCGTTTTCATGGTGCTTTCTCCCGGAAAGATAGGATAGCTGACTGTGCCGCGCATCCGGACGGAGGGTCCGCCTGGAACGGCCTTGCGAAATCGCCGGCGAAACGGCCCCGCGCGGTCCGCAGGGCCGAGACGGTCCGCCGGTCGAAAACCGTCCCGCCTCTGATGAATGTGCGGACGGCTTTCACATTTTCAAGCGATCCCGGAAAAGGCCTCTCCGGGATCGCCGATCCCTGCAGGCCCGGCCGGAAGCCGGGCCGGACGCTTCCCGGTCCTCAGTAGGGCGAATCCGGGAAGTAGTAGTTTTCCGCGTTTTCCGGCGTCACCAGCGTGGCGTCGAGAATATAGCTTCCGGCAATCGGCACCTGGTCCATCATGCCAGCCACCGTCAGTTCCATCGCCGTGCCGATCATCGCCGGCGGATAGAGCACGTCAACCGGGATCATCGGATCGCCGTCCATGACCTTCTTGATCATGTCCTTGGAGCCGGCCCCGCCGATGACATACTGGATGTCGTCGCGGCCCGACTGCTCGATCGCCTGCAGCACGCCGACAACCATGTCGTCATCCTGGGCCCAGACAACGTCGATCTTCGGATATTTGGTCAGATAGTCCTGCATGACCCGGAAGGCATCGTCGCGGTTCCAGTTGCCGAACTGCTTCTCCAGAACCTCGACATTGGTGCCTTCCAGCGCCGCATCAAAGCCGTCCTGGCGCTGCTGATCGATCGGGATCGGCAGGCCGCGGATGACGACCACCTGGGCATCCGGCGTGGTATCGGCGATATATTCGCCGGCGACCGCGCCGAGTGCCGGATTGTTGCCTGCCACATAGAGGTCGCGCACCGAGTTGTCGTTGTTGGACGGCGCGCGGTCGACGAGCGTGACGAAAGTGCCCTCCATCTTGACCTGCATGATGGCGTTGACCAGCGGATCCGGGTCGGTCGGCAGGATGACCAGCGCATCGATGCCCTGCACGGCGAGATCCTGCACGGCATTGGCCTGGCTTGCCGGGTCGGGCGAGGTTTTGACGATCACGTTGAGGTCGTCATATTCCTCCATCAGTTTCTCGGCCACGCGCTCGGCGTGATAGACGATGCCCGCCGTCCAGCCGTGGTCGGCCGCCGGAATGGACACGCCGACCGTCAGCGCCTGGGCCTGGGTGACGCCGGCAAGCGAGGTCGCCGCCAGCAATGTTGCGCCCATAACCAGATTTTTCATACGCATTCCTCCCAAAATGGCGAACCGTTCAAGCCGTAAAGCGAGACGCCGCGGGCGGTCCGCAAAGCCCGCGATCGCTTTCCTATTGCCGCCGGAGCAGCGAACGCTGCACCAGCATGGCAATGATGATGATCGCGCCCTGGATGGCGGCGATCAGATATTCGCTGATGAAGTTCGACAGCAGCATGATGTTGCCGACGATCTCCAGAATAAAGGCGCCGCAGATCGTGCCCCAGATGCGCCCGACACCGCCGCGAAGCGCCGTGCCGCCGACGACGACGGCGGTGATCGCCTGCAGTTCCCACAACATGCCGGTGGTCGCCGAGGTGGAGCCGAGGCGCGGCACGTAAAACAGCACGGCAACGGCGACGCAGAGCCCCTGGATCAGATAGGTGATGATGCGCACATTGCGCACCGAAATGCCGGAATAGCGCGCCACTTCCTCGTTGGAGCCGACGGCGATCACATGCCGGCCGTAACGCGTGCGGTAAAGCACGAAGGCGCCGATCAGCGCGGTCGCGATGATGGCGATCACCGGCACCGGCACGCCGAGAACCGTGCCGAAATAGGCCGGCCGGTAGATCTGCTGCACCTCGAAATCGCGCACGGTGATCGCGCCGCCCTGCGACAGCCATGTCGTCAACCCGCGATAGATGCCCATCGTGCCAAGCGTGACGATGAAGGGCTCGATCCGCCCGACCGTGGTGATCACGCCGTTCAGGAGGCCGCAGGCCATGCCGATCAGAATCGCCAGAATCATCGCCGCGACCAGCAAAAGATAAGGGTTCGCGATCGCCGCCGAGTTGATGAACATGATCATCAGGCTGGCGACAAAGGCAACCATGGCCCCGACCGAAAGATCGAGCCCGCCCGCCGAGATGACGAAGGTGGCGCCGACCGCGATGATGGCGATGAAGGCCGAGCGGGTGGCGACATTCATCAGATTGTTGACGGTCAGGAAGTTCGGATTGGAAAAGGTGCCGAGCACCAGAAGCAGCGCCAGCGCCAGAAACGGCGCCATCACGCGCAGATCTATATTTCTCAGGAAGCCGGAACCGGCCTCGCCTTTCACACTGTCACTCATCTTGCGCCTGCCATCTCACGCCTGTTGCCGGCAACGCCCGTTGCCAGAACCACGATTTCGTTCTCGTTCATGCCCTCGCCCGTCACCTCGCCGGCGATCTCGCCGGAACGCATCACCACAATCCGGTCGCAAAGCCCGATCAGTTCGGGCATCTCCGAAGAGATCACGATGATCGAATGGCCCGCCTTCGAAAGTTCTGCGATGAACTTGTAGATCTGCTCCTTGTTGCCGATATCGATGCCGCGCGTCGGCTCGTCGATGATGACGATCTCCGGATCGAGCAACATCATCTTGGCGAGAAGCAGTTTCTGCTGGTTGCCGCCGGAAAGCTCGCCGGCGGCAAGTTCCTTCGAGCCCGTTCGGATGTCGAAATCGCGGATCGCGCCATCGAGCGCCTTGTCCTCCGCGTTGCGGTCGACCATCAGCGCCTTTACGAAACGGTCGAGCGCTGCAAGCGTCAGATTGGTCCGCAGATCCTTGGAAAGCAGCAGGCCCTTGCCCTTGCGATCCTCCGAAAGATAGACGATGCCGGCTTTGAGCGCCGCAATCGGTGCGTTGAAATGCACCGCCTCGCCCTTCAGACGGACCGATCCGCGCCCCGGCCTCAAGCCCAGAATGCCCTCCATCAATTCCGTGCGGCCGGCCCCGACGAGACCGGCAAAACCCAGGATCTCGCCCTTGCGCAACGTAAAGGATGCGTTTCTTGCATAACCGGGAACGGTGAAGTCCCCGACCTCGAGCACGGCCGCACCGGCGTCGTCGTGCTTGCGGTCTGGATAGAGCTTGGAGACGTCGCGCCCGACCATCAGGCGGGCCATGTCGGAGGGTTCAAGCTCGTCCGCGTCATGGGTCGCCACCTTGTGGCCGTCTCTGAGGACCGTCACCGTGTCGGCAATCTCCTTGACTTCGTTCAGCCTGTGGGAAATGAACAGCACCGCCACGCCCCGGTCCCGGATCGCCCGCATCACCTTCAGGAGCGCGTCGGTCTCCACCGGCGTGAGGGAGGCAGTCGGCTCATCGAAAATCACCACCCTGTGCGGCGTCAGCAGCACCCGGGCGATCTGCACAAGCTGGCGTTTGGCAATCGAGAGCCGGGCTACAGGCGTTTCGGGATCGATATCGGCGCCGAGTTCGCCGACCGCCTTTCGCGCCTCGGCATTCATCACCCGGTCGTTGACGGCGAGGCCGCGACACACCTCGCGGCCAAGAAAGATATTCTGGGCAACGGTGAGATCGGGGGCGAGCAGGATTTCCTGGTGGACCAGCACGATGCCCATCGCCTCGGCCTCCGTTGGATTGGCGAAGGAGACCGATTGGCCGTCGATCCTGATATCGCCGCCCGACGGTTTGAGATTGCCGGCCAGAAGCCGCATCAGCGTCGACTTGCCGGCGCCGTTCTCGCCGATGACGGCGTGAACCTCGCCGGCGCGCACCGCAAGGTCAATGCCGTGCAGCACCTCGATCGGGCCGAAGGATTTGGTCAGTCCGGCGGTCTTCAGAAGAATATCATTCCCGCCGCGCTCGTTGTCGTCGCGCATGGCCTCCCCCGCTCCACCGGAATGCGCTTCACCCGGCTTCCGTCTTTTCTCCCGGGCGCGCTCCACCGCGCCCGAGGGGTCCAACCGCGCGGCCTATGCTTCGCCGCGACAGGTCCCTACCCTTTGGTAGCAAGGTTAGCCGCGTTCTTGATGTACGTAAACCATATTCTTGCGCATCAACGGTCGATACGTCGTTTTTCCGACGCGCCAGCCGACGTTCAGCAAGGCAAGAGCGAAGGAGATGGTGTGGACGATCAGAGATTGCCGTTGACGCGATTGCGGCCGCTTCGTTTGGCCTCATAGAGATAGGAATCCGCCCGGTCGATATACTGTTCGAGCGTATCGCCGGCGCCGGGCACGGCGGAGTAGAAGCCGATGCTGACCGTCAGGCTCAGCACCACATCGTTGACCTCAGCAGGGTTTTCCGCCACGCGCTCGCGCAGCCTTTCGATAAAGGCCCGGACCTGGTCGGCCTCGCCCGCGAGCGTATATGCCACGAATTCCTCGCCGCCATAGCGGGCGACGAGATCGCCGGCGCGCTGGAAATGGGCATCGAGAATTTCGGCCAGATGCTTGAGGCAGGCATCGCCGAAAACATGGCCCATGCGATCATTGATCGGCTTGAAATGGTCGACATCGAGCATGGCGACGGTGAAACGCAGGCCGCGCATACGCGACAGGCCGAACTCCGCCTCGCCGCGCTCGATGAAGTGGCTGCGGTTGTAAAGCCCGGTCATGCCGTCGGTTATGCTGACCTCGTGAAGCTTGCTGTTGGCCTTGTTGAGCGCGACATTCAGGGATCTGAGCTTGCGCACCCAGTAAAGCGAAAGCACCAGCACGCCGAGGCCGATCGCGCCAATGCCGAGCAGCAGGCGATAATCGATCGCGCGCTTGAAGGGCGCCAGTTTCTGCATGCTGATGATCCGGTCGACGGCGTCCGGATCGAGATTGACGACCAGCTTGGCAAAGATCCGGCCGAGATAGGGTTCGTCCGGCACGGTGGCCACCACCACCTGCAACCCCTCGGGAATGCGGCCGGAAATCTTCACGTCGTTGCTGTCCATGCCGGCAATCAGGTAGACGAGACTGTCCAGGGGGCCGACGACGGCGTCGAGTTCTCCGTCCTCGATCGCCTTGAGCCCGGCGTCCTCGCTGTCGATGGCGACAAGCCCGACATTCGGATACCGGCTCCTCAGGAGTTCCGCCGGCACATGAGTGGGAACGATGCCGACGCGCTGGCCCTCAAGCTCGCGCAGGCTGCTGACGAAGGGCGCTTGAAGCGGCGCGGCCACGGCAAGGGCGATATCGAGATAGGGGGGCGCAAGATCGAAGGTCGTGTCGCGCATGTTCTCGCGCGCCACGAAGGGCAGCACGTCGCAGTCGGCCGAAAGCGCGCTGTCGCTGTCGGCATTCGCCAGCGAGACAGGCTCGATCTGGCGGTCGAACCTGCCGCGCGCACTCATCAGGGCGAGGATTTCGGCAATCGCGCCGCCGAGCGAACCATCATCCTCGATGGTCGTGTAGGGCGGTGAACTGGGCTCCACGCAGACGCGGATCGGGCCTTTCTCGGCCAGATACTGCCGCTCGTCGCCGGTCAGAATATCGTGGCCGGTTTCCATGCCGGCAATCGGCGCGCCGAGCCAGCGCCGCTCCATTTCCTCCCAGCGCGACAGCGGGATTGACTCCAGCGCATGGTCGATAATGCTTTTGAGATAGGGATAGCGCGGCGAGACGCCGAAACGCAGATCCTCGCGCTCGACGCCGTCCATCAGGAACTCGCCGCCGATCTGGATGTTGATCAGGCCGAGCTGGCGGATGATCGCATTGCCGTTGCTCAAGGCGGTGATCGCCGCGTCGATCTCGCCCTCCGAGAGCGCGCGCATGAGCTCCGCCTGGCTGTCGAAACCGCGCACGCCGTCGAACCGGGCTTCAAGATCATCGGCATAATAGATGTCGCGGGGAATGCCGATGACCTTGCCGTCAAGGCTTTCCAGACCGAGATAGGGTCCGGCGCCGGAGCGCATGAAGACGGCATTGGGCACGCGGTGATAAAGATCGGAAAACAGCGTGTAGTCGGCCCGCTCGTCCGTGAAGGAGATGTTGGTGATGATGTCGAGCTCGCCGGCGCGGAAACGATCAAGCAGTTCCGGCCAGTTGTCATACACACGGTCGAAGGCAAGACCGGTCGCCGAGGCGATATACTGGGTGATGTCTTCCGCAAGCCCCTTGCCGCGCCCGTTGTCGAGATAGCTGAAGGGCTCGTAGTCGACCATGAAGCCGATCTTGAGCGAAGGCGCTTCCTTGACGAAGGCCTGCTCCTCCGGCAACAGGCGCAGGGGGCCGGTGCTCATCGAACGCCCGCTGCGATAGGACAGCCAACGCGTTGTGATGGCGTCCAGCGTCTCGGCCGGGATCGCCGCGACCGCCTTGTCGAGGATATCGGCGAGCATCCTTGCATTCTCGTCGCCGTCGCGGCTCAGGACGCCGAGGCGGAAATCCTCGAGCGCCACCGCCGTCAACGGCGGCGTACCGGCATTGGCAACATTGGTGAACCCGTTCTCCCGGACGAAGAAATTGCCCGTCAGCTCCGCGGCCAGCACGCCGTCCACCCAGCCGAAGGCCACGGCCGCCATCAGATCGCGATAGGTGGCATAGGTGACCGGCGAGACGTCGATCTCGGCGAGCGCATCGGCATAATAGATGTCGCGGATCACGCCGATGCGCTTTTGTCTCAGTTCCTCGAGTGAAAGCGGCTTTTCGAACGGGCGGTCGATGTTTTCGTAAAGCACCGTCCGGCGCAGATGGTACGGATCTGTGAAGGTGATGAAACGGCTGCGTTCCTCGGTCTCGGAAATATCGGCGATGACGTCCAGCCCGCCGGCGCGGAACTGGCCGTAGACATCCGCCCAGGCCCCCATGCGCAACTTCAGATCGAGCCCGGTTATGGTGCCGATCACGCCGATGAGATCCACCGTCCAGCCCATGATGTTGCCGTTGCGGTAGAAGGAATAGGGGTCATTGTCGGCGACCACGCCGACGCTGACCGGACCGCGCGCGGCGATATAGGCGCGCTCCTCCGCGCTCAACTCCAGGTCATGCGCCCTTGCCGGGCAAACGGCCCACAAGAGCAGAACCGCAAGCGCGGCCGAAAAGAACGACATCCGGGCAATGCCGTCACGCAAGCGCTGCGCCGTTCCAACCTCTTTCATCACCCGCGTCTCATGCGAAAACCCAAGGCACCAACGGGAGCGGCGGCAGGGAGGCGGATGTCAGCACAAGCCACGCAACGGGACTGAGCATCTGCCGGTTTCCTCCTCATTGATCCCCCGGTTCCTCTTGACCAAGAGCAAGGCATAGCACAATTTCCGCCAAGTCAAACGCCCCTTCAGCGAAATTGAAAGGCACGAATGGCAGCGCTATCGTGATCATCTGCTTTCCGCAACCCTTCAAAGCAAAGACAACATGCGTCTATACTGACTTTTCTGAGGGTCCGGCGCCGCATTGCCGGAGGGCGAACTGCGCGCGCCTCTGACGGAGGCGAACACCGAAAACGGAGTTTTTCATGCATTGCACACTTCTCGGCGTGCCCGTCGAAACCGGCTCGGGCCGGAAGGGCTGCAACATGGGGCCGAACGGCCTGAGGGCAGCCGGTCTCGTCGAAGCGCTGGCCGGACTGGGCCACGACGTTGTCGATCTCGGCGACCTTGAGCCGGCGCCGCGCCGCGCGGTCTCCCATCCCAACACCAAGCTCAAGGCGCTCGGCGAAACCGTTTCCTGGCTCGACGCGCTTTCAGAAAAGGCTTTCGAGATTTCCGAGAGCGGCCTGCCGATCTTCATGGGCGGCGACCATGTGATGGCGGCGGCAAGCGTTGCCGGCATCTCGCGGCGGGCAAAGGAGAGGGGCCGGCCGCTGTTCGTGCTCTGGCTGGACGCCCATAGCGATTTCCATACGCTGGAGAGCACCGAGAGCGGCAATCTGCACGGCACCCCGGCGGCCTATTTCACCGGCAGGCCCGGGTTTGACGGCATCTATCCGCCGCTTGACGCTCCGGTCGATCCGGAAAATGTCTGCATGCTCGGTATCCGCAGCGTCGATCCACCCGAGCGTGCGGCGCTTCAGGAAAGCGGCGTCACCGTGCATGATATGCGTGCGATCGACGAAAGCGGCATAGGTGCGCTCCTTTCGGCCTTCCTGAAGACCGTAGAGGCGGCAGATGGCATGCTGCATGTGAGCTTCGACGTCGATTTCCTCGATCCCTCGGTGGCGCCCGGCGTCGGCACCACGGTTCCGGGCGGGGCGACCTTCCGCGAAGCGCATCTGGTGATGGAGATGCTGCATGACAGCGCACGTGTGACAAGCCTGGACCTCGTCGAGCTCAATCCGTTTCTCGACGAGCGCGGCAAGGCTGCGATCCTGATGAGAGACCTGACGGCCAGCCTGTTCGGACGGCGCGTGATGGACCGGCCGACGCGCAGTTACGGCTGATCAGCCGCTGCCGATCAGCATGCCGGCGGCAAGCACCAGACCGCCGCCGAGCACGACCTGGAAGGCCGCCCGCATGAACGGCGTTTCCATATATTTGTTCTGGATGAAAGCGATCGCCCAGAGCTCGAAGAACACGACGATGATGGCGACGACCGTCGCCGTCCAGAATTCCGGGATCAGATAGGGCAGCGCGTGGCCGAGGCCGCCGACCATGGTCATGACGCCCGAGGCGATGCCGCGCTTGACCGGCGAGCCGCGCCCGGACAATTTGCCGTCATCATGGGCGGCCTCGGTGAAGCCCATGGAGATGCCGGCGCCGACGGCCGCCGAAAGGCCGATCAGGAAGGTCTGCTTGGTATCCTGCGTGGCAAAGGCGGCGGCAAAGATCGGCGCAAGCGTGGAGACAGAACCGTCCATCAGCCCGGCAAGGCCGGGCTGCACCCAGGTCAGCACGAACTGGCGGCGCTCCTTCAGACTTTCCTCGTCCCGGACATCCTCCGGCGCATGCTTTTCGGTGAGCGCGACGGCGGTTTCCTCATGCGCCTCTTCGGCCATGGCGAGGTCGCCGAGCAGCTTGCGGGTGTCCGCATCGCTCACCTGGGCCGTGGCCGCGCGGTAGAACCGGCCTGCCTGTTCCTCCATCGTCACCGTCTGGTCGCGGATCTTGTCGAGCGGCAGGCTCTTCATCAGCCAGTCGGGTCGCCGCTCGTAGAAACCGCGCACATGCTCGCGCCGGATGAGCGGGATGATGTCGCCGAAGCGGCGCTTGTGCATATCGATCAGCATGCGCCGGTGGCTGTCCTCGACCATCGCCATGTCATCGAATATCTTCGCAGAATCGGGATATTCGGGACGCAGGTGCTCCGCATAGGATTTGTAGATGCGCGCATCGTCCTCTTCCGAGGAGATGGCAAGCGCCAGAATCTCCTGCTCCGAAAGCGAGGAAAAGGCGCGGCGCGGCCTTGAGAACAGATTGAATGCCATGATCATCATCCCGATATGAATTTAGAATATTTCTAAACTAACGTCGGGAGAAGGTCAAATCCCGCTTGTCCGCGCTATGATTGCAGGCTTTTGCTGCAATCATGCGACAAGTGGCCGGCTTCACATGTTCTTCTCGCTGACGCCCGCCTGATCGGCGACCCAGTAACCGGACGCATTCATCCAGGTCAGCGGATGGCCGCGTTCTTCCACGAGAAAATTGCGAGCCGCGCGCGCCACCCGCGCCTCGGCGCCGATCCAGGCAAAGGTCTGCGGCGGCAGGTCAACGTCCCTGAGCGCGCCCAGGAAGGGCGCCGGATCGGTTGCAACAGCCCCCGCCCGGTCGATCCAGCGGAGGTCCACATCGGCCTCCGTTCCGAAAACCTGTCGGTCATCGGACGACGGAACGGCGATGATCGCGGTCACCGAAGCGCCAGCCTCCGCTTCCTCGATCCGCCGGCCGATTGCCGGAAGCGCGGTCTCGTCGCCGATCAGAAGCCAGTGCGCGACCGGCCCCTTGACGACGGCGGACCCCCGCGGTCCGCCAATCTCCAGCGTATCGCCGGGCCTTGCGGCAACGGCCCAGGCGGTTGCCGGGCCGGCATCGTGGATGGCGAAATCGATGGTGAGCGACCGCCGGTCATTGTCGTAGCGGCGCGGCGTATAGTCGCGCATCGCCGGCTTCTCTTCGCCCGTGTCGAAGAACAGCTTGATATGATCGTCGGGCGCCGCGCTGATGAAATCGGCAAGTTCGGGGCATACGAAGGTGATGCGCCGCATGGCGGGGGTAATATAGTCCGCCGCCGCCACCGTCAGCGTCCGGCGCTTCAGCTCGTGGCGGACGCGTTCGACTTCAGGCGGGACGATGTCATTTTGATCCTGGGACATGAAAAACTCCGAAAGGCCGCACCGAAGCGAGCAGTCGGCCGGGACAAAACATGACTTCTTTTGTCATGAATAAGCGACGATGGTCAAATGCATCTGCGTCGCAGGGGCCGCAAGGCGCGTTACCGACCTGCCAGCATGGCTTCCACGAAGGCGGGAACCGTGGTCGCGGCCGGCCCCTCGTAGCAATCCTCGAACAGGGGATTGCCGGTCGCCTGAAGGTTGACCTCGACGGTCCGGGCGCCATTGCCGGCAGCCTCCATGACGAAGCCTGCGGCCGGATAGACCGTGCCGGACGTGCCGATCGACACGAAAAGCTCGGCCCCGCCGAGCGCCTCTTCGATCCGCTCCATGTCATAGGGCATTTCGCCGAACCAGACGATATCCGGCCTGAGCGCCGGACGCGTGCAGCTCGAACAGATCTCGCCATCGTCGAGATCCCCCTCCCACGGCTGGTGGCTGCCGCACTCGTAGCAGAGCGCCGAATTCAGCTTGCCATGCATATGCAGCACGTTCTTCGAACCGGCTTTCTCATGCAGGCTGTCGACATTCTGGGTGATCAGAAGAAAGGGGCCCTGCCAGTCGTTTTCGAGCCTGGCCAGCGCATAATGAGCCGCGTTCGGACGGGCTTTCGCGGCCTCGCGACGACGCAGGTTGTAAAAATCGAAGACGAGATCCGGATTGCGATGGAAACCCTCTGGCGTGGCGACATCGCGGATATCGTGATCGGCCCACAGGCCGCCATTGTCGCGAAAGGTGGCAAGGCCGCTCTCGGCGGAGATGCCTGCCCCGGTCAGAACGACGATCGAAGCCTTCGGTGAGATATGCATGAAATCCGTCCGAGCCTCCCTTTCAGGCTCTTCCGGCCTGCTCCGGTTCCTTGTTGCAGCATTTGCGGGAAAGAGGATCACCCGGCGTGCTGCGCTTTGCTTATTTTCTTTCGGCCGGGCGCTCTGCGCGCCTCAGGCCGTTCACCGCAGCGAAGCGACGGGCAGGTCCGTACCGGTTTCGACCTTGACCCAGCGGCCGGCATCGAAGGAAGCCTGGCGCTTCAGGAAGGTATAGGGCGTTTCGGCCCAGGGCAGGATTTCGTCGCTCAGATTGTCGAGAATGAAATCGCCCTTGCTGGAGCGCAGCGTCAGCACCGCATGGCCCTCGCCATTGGGCTTGCGCACAACGGTGATCAGAAGATCGGAGGCCGAGAAGCCGGCCTTCATCAACCGGCGGCGCTTTTCCAGGACAAAGTCCTCGCAATCGCCCGCGCCGCTCTTCGGATAGGCCCAGACTTCCTCGCGGCCGTAAAGCTCCTCGTCCGTCATTGGCTCGACCTCGGCGTTGACGGCGAGGTTGATCGCCTCAACCGAACGCCAGCCGAACGAGGTTAGCCGGGCCGGGCCGGAGAGACCGGACTCGGGCTCGCAATCGCGACGGTGCTGCTGGCAGAACTCGAAGTGCCCGATCGGCTGGGATGTGATGCCGCCAATCGGCATGGCGGGCATTCCGGCGGAAAGCGCCGGTGCAAGCAGACCGGCCGAGAACATGGCCGCGATCGCACCGAAAACCATATAAGCCAGTTGATTGAAACGAGGCACGCTATACCCATCCGCCTGGTGAATTCTTAACAAAGAGTTAAGGAGATATGGCGGACGGAGTCAATCAATCAAGGCCGCGCCGGCGGCAGGATCTTAAGGAATGGTTAACCGGCGCGGGATCCGGCAACAAGGTCGCCGACGGCCTTCAGCATGCGCTCGATATCCTCCGGCCGCGACAGGCGATGGTCGCCGTCCTGCACCAGGGTCAGCACCACGTCGTCGGCCGGCAGATGCGACATCAGCTTCAGCGCATGCGCATAGGGAACGTCCGCATCCTGCTTGCCCTGGATGATATGAACCGGACATCCCGTCTCGATAATGCCGTTCAGCACGCGGTTGCGCCGGCCGTCATCAAGCAGCTTCGCGGTAAAGATTGTGGGCTCGGGACCGTAGGGTGAGGCCTCCTCGAAATAGCCCTGTTCGGCCAGCGCCTTGCATTCGGCGTCATTAAGGTCCGGCTCGATCAGTTCGCTGGTGAAATCCGGCGCGGGGGCAAGCAGCAGCAGGCCCTCGACCTTCGGTCCGCCGGCCTGCTTCTTCAGCTCCTGCACCGCCCTGAGCGCCAGCCAGCCGCCCATGGACGAGCCGATGATGATGATCCGTTCGGGGGCCGCATGATCGATGGCCGCAAGCGCGTCGGCAAGCCAGCGCGAGATCGTGCCGTCCTTGAACGCGCCCTCGCTTTCGCCGTGGCCTGTATAGTCGAAGCGGATCATGGCAAGGTCTTTTTCGCCGGCATAGGCGTCAAGCGCCTCGGCCTTGGTGCCGAGCATGTCGGAACCGTAGCCGGAGAACCAGACCAGCGCCTGCTTCTCGCCTGATCCCTGACGCAGGCGCATGGCGATCTTCAGCGGTCCTTCGCCGTGATCGATTTCGGTATAGGTCAGGGCAACATTCTGCTGCATGATAGTCTCCGCCGGTTTCGCTCCAAAAGCCCGCGATCGCGCCGATCTCGCGATCAAGAGGTGATTTTCTTTTTGGGCTGTGTTATTGACATTGGACGGGCTTAACAACCATTTGTGTCCGATAAGTGCCTCAGGTCACAAGACTTGGCACTCCAAAACCCGATTTTCAATCATTGAGGAGATCACGACCATTCGCAGACCCCACAGAGCCGCTCCCCCGACCAAGGAAGGTCCCCGCGCCAATCGCGACATTCGCATCCGCGAAGTGCAGCTGATCGATGCAGAAGGGGAGAACCAGGGCGTCGTACTGACTGAAGATGCGTTGAGAATGGCTGAGGAAGCCGGGCTTGATCTCGTCGAGATCGCCCCCAACTCGACGCCGCCCGTTTGCAAGATTCTTGACCTCGGCAAGCTGAAATACGCGAACCAGAAGCGCGCCGCCGAGGCCCGCAAGAAGCAGAAAGTCGTCGAAGTCAAAGAGATCAAGATGCGCCCCAACATCGACACCCATGACTATCAGGTGAAGATGAAGGCGATGAACAAGTTCTTCGAGGAAGGCGACAAGGTCAAGGTGACGCTCCGTTTCCGCGGCCGCGAGATGGCGCACCAGGAACTGGGCATGAAGCTTCTGTCCCAGGTCAAGGAAGACACCGCCGAAATCGCCAAGGTGGAAGCCGAGCCGAAGCTCGAGGGCCGCCAGATGCTGATGGTGCTCGCGCCGAAATAAGCCTCCGGGCACACGCTTTTGACGCGCCGTCAGGTCAGGAAAACTGGCCGAGGCGGCGAATTGCGTGCGTGGCAAGACAACCGGTTGCGCTTTTCTGACAAACCGCGTATAAGCGCGCCGTCCTGACGGGTCGCCTTTTGGCGGGCCGCCATGGAGCAGGCCGGCAGGGCATGCCGTGTCTGCTCGAAAATGCAATGTGGCCCGGGTTCGTCGCCCGTGGCCCAATCAACAACAACGGAGTAGCAAAATGCCCAAGATGAAGACGAAATCGTCGGTCAAGAAGCGTTTCAAGCTGACCGCGAGCGGCAAGGTCAAGGTCGCGGCTGCAGGCAAGCAGCACGGCATGATCAAGCGTTCGAACAAGTTTATCCGTGATGCGCGCGGCACGATGGTCCTGTCCGATCAGGACGCCAAGATCGTCAAGCAGTTCATGCCCTACGGCAAGTAACGCCCGCACTTTTTCCAACGCATTCCGATAGATTTGAAGGAGAACCGATATGGCTCGCGTAAAACGTGGCGTTACCGCACACGCCAAGCACAAAAAGGTCATCAAGCAGGCCAAGGGCTTCTACGGCCGCCGCAAGAACACCATCCGCACGGCCAAGGCCGCTGTCGACAAGTCGAAGCAGTACGCCTACCGCGACCGCAAGGTGAACAAGCGCAATTTCCGCGCTCTGTGGGTCCAGCGCATCAATGCTGCCGTGCGTGAACACGGCCTGACCTATGGCCGCTTCATCGACGGTCTGAACAAGGCCGGCATCGAAGTCGACCGCAAGGTCCTGTCCGACATGGCGATCCATGAGCCGGAGGCATTCGCAAGCCTGGTTGCCGCGGCGAAGAAGGGCCTGGAATACCTCAAGAAAGAGGGCACGGCCAACGAGTTTGAAAGCGCGGTCGCATAAGCCAGCGCTTCCCAAGCTCTTTTTGAAATTTTACCTTTTGGGAAACCCGCGCTGGCAGGACCAGTGCGGGTTTTTCATTTTGAAATCATATAACGCCTGTATCTGACCGGTTGGGGAGCGGCAAAATGCTCCGGCAAGGAAGAGATGAAGATGTCCGATCTTGATGATCTGAAACAGAAGCTGATGGCCGAGATTGCCGGTGCCGGGGACGAGGCGGCGATCGAGGCCGTGCGCGTTGGCGCGATCGGCAAGAAAGGTTCGGTCTCCGAGCTCTTGAAAACGCTCGGCAAGATGGATCCCGAAGAGCGCAAGACGCGCGGCGCGGCCATCAACGCAATGCGCAACGAAATCGGCGAGGCGATTGCCGCCCGCAAGGCGGAATTGAAGGATGCGGCGATTGCCGCGCGGCTTGCCGCCGAAACGGTGGACGTGACCCTGCCGGTGCGCCCCTCACCATCGCTTTCCGGCCGCATCCACCCGGTCAGCCAGGTGATCGATGAGATTTCCGCCATTTTCGGCGACATGGGCTTTTCGATTGCCGAGGGGCCGGAGATCGAGACGGACTACTACAACTTCACGGCGCTGAACTTCCCCGAGGGTCACCCTGCCCGCGAGATGCACGACACCTTCTTCTTCAATCCGGATGAGGAGGGCAAGCGCAAGGTGCTCAGAACCCACACCTCGCCGGTGCAGATCCGCACGATGGAAAGCCAGGAGCCGCCGATCCGCATCGTCGCGCCCGGCAAGACCTACCGGCAGGACAGCGACGCCACCCACTCGCCAATGTTCCATCAGCTCGAGGGTCTGGTGATCGACAAGACCACCCATGTCGGCCATCTGCGCTGGACGGTGGAGGAATTCTGCAAGGCGTTTTTCGAGGTCGACAGCGTGACGATGCGTTTCCGCCCGTCCTTCTTCCCCTTCACCGAGCCCTCTTTCGAGGTCGACATCCAGTGCGACCGTTCCGGCGAGCAGGTGAAGTTCGGAACCGGCACGGACTGGATGGAAATCCTCGGCTGCGGCATGGTGCACCCGAACGTGCTGCGCCATTGCGGCCTTGACCCGGACGTCTACCAGGGCTTTGCCTGGGGCATGGGCCTCGACCGCATTGCCATGCTGAAATACGGCATGCCGGATCTCCGCGACTTCTTCGCCGCCGACGAGCGCTGGACAAGCCACTACGGCTTCCGCCCGCTCGATATCCCGACGCTGTTCGGAGGATTGTCGTCATGACCGGGCTTCCGGAACGCTACAGGGACGCGGTCCAGTTCGCGTTCGGCGATACGCCGGCGCTGAAGGACGAGCTTCTGGCGCTGGTGCTCTCGGGCAAGAAGACGGCCACCTGCGGCGCGCTCCGCGACGTGACCGAGGCTGGAGAGCCGATGCCCGAGGTCGGACGCCGCGATGTGGTGCTTGACGGCGCCGGCAAGCCCGCCGCCGTCATCGAGACGACCGAGGTCAGCATCCGCCGGTTTAACGAGGTCGACGAGGATTTCGCCCGCGACGAGGGCGAGGGCGACCTGTCGCTTGCCTACTGGCGCGAGGGCCACGAGGCCTATTTCGCCCGCAATGGCGGATTCGAGCCGGAAATGGAACTGATCTGCGAGCGGTTCCGGCTGGTGGAGACGCTGGGCGAATACAGAAACGGTTGATAGAAACTGAAATCGACGGCAATGGACTTATCGCTCCGGTTGGCAGTCGAGTGAAATGGCGAGACGAGAGACATGAAATTCACACTGTCCTGGTTGAAGGACCATCTGGAGACCGAGGCCTCGCTTGAGGATATCTGCGAGCGGCTGACGACGATCGGGCTCGAGATCGAGGAGGTCGACGACAAGGCGGCCTACAGGCCGTTCACCATCGCCCGGGTGATCGAGGCGAAGCAGCATCCCGATGCCGACCGGCTGAAGGTGCTGACGGTGGATGCCGGTGATGGCAAGCCACTCACGATCGTTTGCGGCGCGCCGAATGCCCGCGCCGGCCTTGTCGGGGCGCTCGCGCGGCCTGGCACCTATGTACCGGGCATCGATGTGACGCTGTCGGTCGGCAAGATCCGCGGCGTCGAGAGCCAGGGCATGATGTGCTCGGAGAAAGAGCTCGACATGTCGGACAATCACGACGGCATTATCGACCTGCCGGAGGATGCGCCGGTGGGCGCGTCCTTCGCCGCCTATGCCGGGCTTGACGACCCGGTCATCGAGATCAACCTGACCCCGAACCGGCCGGACTGCACCAGCATTCACGGCATTGCCCGCGATCTGGCCGCCGCCGGCTTGGGCACGCTGAAAGCGCCGAAAGCGCCCTCCTTCAAAACCGAGGGCGACATGCCGGTCAGCCTCACGCTCGATTTCGCCGCCGAGGACAAGCATCTCTGCCCCGGTTTTGCGCTGCGTCTGGTGCGCGGCGTGAAGAACGGCCCGAGCCCGAAATGGATGCAGCAGCGCCTGCTCGCGATCGGCCTTCGCCCGATCAATGCGCTGGTCGACATCACCAATTACATGACCTTCGATCAGGGCCGGCCGATGCATGTCTTCGACGCCGCCAAGGTCAAGGGCGGGCTGACGGTGCGCCGTGCGAAGGCCGGCGAGAAGATCCTGGCGCTTGATGAGCGCGAATATGAATTGAATCATGACAATGTCGTCATCGCCGACGACAATGGCGTGGAGTCCATTGGCGGCATCATGGGCGGCGAGCATTCCGGCTGCGATGACACCACCACCGACGTGCTGATCGAATCGGCGCTGTGGGATCCGATGAACATCGCCCGCACCGGTCGCACCCTCGGCATCATCACCGATGCGCGCTATCGTTTCGAGCGCGGCGTCGACCCGGAATATATGGTGCCGGGGCTGGAACGCACCACCGAACTGGTGCTGGAGATCTGCGGCGGCGCGGCGAGCGAAAAGACCGTCACCGGTTACGAGAGCCACGAACCGAGGGTGATCGACTACCCCATCTCCGAGGCGAAGCGGCTGACCGGCCTTGACGTTTCGGCGGAGGAAAGCCGCGACATCCTCACCCGGCTCGGATTTTCTGTTAAGGGCGGCGGCGAGACCGTTGCCGTTTCGGTTCCGTCCTGGCGGCCGGATGTGGAGGGCAAGGCCGATCTCGTGGAAGAGGTCATGCGCATTTTCGGCGTCGACAAGATCAGCCCGGAGGCCCTGCCGTCAGCAGGCGCGGTCAACGAAAAGATCCTGACCACGCTGCAGATTCGCTCGCGTTCCGCGCGGCGGGAACTTGCCGCGCGCGGCATGCTGGAGGCGGTCACCTGGTCGTTCATTCCGGAAGATCAGGCGAGGCTTTTCGGCGGCGGCGCGCCTTCGCTGAAGCTTTCAAACCCGATTGCCGCCGACATGTCGGATATGCGCCCCTCTCTTCTGCCGGGCCTTCTGGCAGCAGCGAAGCGCAATGCGGCCATCGGCCACGGCGATGTCGCCCTGTTCGAGGTCGCCGCGACCTATGAGAACGACAGGCCCGAAGGCCAGCGCCGGGCGGCGGGCGGCGTGCGGCGCGGCACGGCAACGCTTTCGGGCTCCGGCCGGATGTGGTCGAACGGAGAGACCGGCGCCGGTCGCGCGGTCGGCGTGTTCGATGCCAAGGCCGATGCGCTGGCCGTGATCGAGGCCTGCGGCGTGCCGGTGGGCAATCTCCAGATCGTCGCCGGCGGACCGGACTGGTATCACCCCGGTCGTTCCGGCACCATAAAGATGGGTCCGAAGATCGTGCTCGGCCATTTCGGCGAGTTCCATCCCAAGGTCCTGGAAGCGCTCGATGTCTCCGGCAGGCTTGCCGGTTTCGAGATATTCATCGATGCCATGCCGGAGCCGAAGAGGAAGCCGACGCGCACCAAGCCGGCGCTGACGCTTTCGCCCTTCCAGGCCGTCACCCGCGACTTCGCCTTCGTCGTCGATCGCGATGTCGAGGCGGCGGCGATCGAGCGGGCTGCGGCCGGCGCCGACCGCAGGCTGATCACCGGCGTCACCGTCTTCGACGTGTTCGCCGGCGCGTCCCTTGGCGAGGGCAAGAAGTCGGTTGCGATCGAAGTGTCGATCCAGCCGAGCGACCGCACGCTGACGGATGAGGATTTCGAGGCGCTGACCAAGAAGATCGTCGCCAATGTCGAAAAGGCGACCGGCGGCGTCATCCGCGCCTGACCTCTCCTTCATGTTGGCGACAACTCTGCACACGGCCCGGCCTTGTCCGGGCCGTTTCGCGTTTGCCCGAAGCGCGGGCGCGGGCTTGGAAACGCGGGAATCCGCCTTACATCTGAAGAATACGGGCCGGGTGCCCGGAGCGAGAGTGCAGAAAGCGCCGGACTTGCTTGCCGCTGACCTCGCCCGCTTCTATAAGCGGATAACAGATGCAGGCGATTTGAGATCGGAGTTCCCTCCGGGCTTGTATGCGCAGCAACACATGAATGAGCGGCCCTGAATGCCGCTCGACACGCCGGAGATGAGGCCAATGACCAACGCCGAAAAGACGACAATCGACGACAGCCAGGTCGAGTGGTTCTCGAAGATGGCGGCCGAGTGGTGGGACCCGACCGGCAAGTTCAAACCGCTGCACAAGTTCAATCCGGTGCGCATTTCCTATATCCGCGAAAAGGCGTCTGCCCATTTCGCCCGCGACGAAAAGTCGGCGCGGCCGCTCGCCGGCCTTCGCATCCTCGATGTCGGTTGTGGCGGCGGGCTGCTGGCCGAACCGCTGGCGCGCATGGGCGCGAGCGTCACCGGCATTGATCCGGCGGAAAAGAATATCGGCATCGCCTCAACCCATGCCGCCGAATCCGGGCTTGAGATCGACTACCGGGCAACAACGGCGGAAGCCCTGGCGGAAGCCGGCGAGATGTTCGATATCGTGCTGAACATGGAAGTGGTCGAGCATGTTTCCGACGTGGATTTTTTCCTGACCACCTGCGCCTCGCTGGTCAGACCCGGCGGCATGATGTTCGTCGCCACCATCAATCGCACGCTCAAAGCCGGGGCGTTGGCGATCTTCGCCGCAGAACGCGTGTTGCGCTGGCTGCCGCCCGGCACCCATCAGTATGAAAAGCTGGTGCGCCCAGAAGAAGTCGAAAAGCCGCTGAAAGCCGCCGGCATGGACATTGTCGAGCGCCAGGGCGTGTTCTACAGCGTACTGACCGATAGCTGGAACCGCTCGAAGGACACCGACGTCAATTACATGGTGCTGACGACCAGGCCTGAAAGCGCCTGAAACGGCGGCCTATCGGAACACTTCGTTGGGATAGACGCCCCAGAGATCGTTCTGGTGCATGTAGCCGGAAACGCCCTTGACCTCTAGCTCGCACCAGGTGCCGTCGCATTCGGAAAGGTGGACGATCACGCCCGGTTCAAGCCTGGCAACATCACGGGCGGAATCATTGCCGCTGGCCTTGACGTCGAGATAGGTGTCCTCGGCACTGTTGCCGCGCAGCCAGGGGGCGACCATGGCGTTGCGCACGGATGACAGCACCGAGACATGCATCCAGCCTTCCGTGCCGTCGGCATCGCGCACCTGTCGCCAGACGGCATATTCCTCGATGATCTCCACCGGCAGGCCGGGGCGCTGGTAGATCCATTTGGTGGCGTAGTTGAAGCCGGGGCCGACGCGCATGCGGGCGCGATCCGGCTTGATGATGGCAAAGCGAGGCAAAGGCGCGCCGGAGGCCCCGCGCCGCTCGCTTTGCGCCTGGACCGGAGAAACCGGCATGACGGCGGCGAGGACGACGAGCGCACTGAGGACCAGACTGACGATACGACGCATGGCATTCCCTTGAAAATCTGCCCCCTGAGGGGTCTTGCAGGACCTCTCCGGGCCACCCGCACGGCGGACTTCGGGCCGCAACGCCGATTTCGCCCCCCTCACCTCCGCTTCAGGTGGAAAAAAGCCTGCAATATGTGCATTATCGCCCGACATGTTTAATGAGCTGTAAACGATGACCCATCCGAAGAAACCCGAAGTCTTTGTCACGCGGAAGCTGCCCGCGCCGGTGGAGGCGCGCATGCAGGAACTGTTCTCGGTCACGCTGAACCGCGACGACCGGCCGCTTTCGCGCGACGAACTGGCCGATGCCATGGCCCGGGCGGATGTCCTGGTGCCGACACTGACCGACCGGATCGACAAGACGCTGATAGAACAGGCCGGCCCGCGGCTGAAGCTGATCGCCAGCTTCTCCAACGGGGTGGACAATGTCGACGTCAATGCCGCCGCGAAGAAGGGCATCACCGTCACCAACACGCCGAACGTGCTGACGGAGGACACCGCCGACATGACCATGGCGCTGGTGCTTGCCGTGCCGCGCCGGCTTGCCGAGGGCGCGGGCTTCCTTTCGCGCGCCGAGCCCGGACAATGGCAGGGCTGGAGCCCGACCTGGATGCTCGGACGGCGCATCTGGGGCAAGCGCATCGGCATTGTCGGCATGGGCCGCATCGGCACGGCGGTTGCGCGCCGCGCCAAGGCCTTCGGGCTTTCCGTCAATTATCACAATCGCGGCCGCATCAGCCCGGAAACGGAGGCCGAGCTGGAAGCGACCTACTGGGACAGCCTCGACCAGATGCTCGCCCGCGTCGATATCGTCTCGGTCAACTGCCCGTCCACGCCGGCGACCTATCACCTGATCTCTGCCCGCCGCCTGCAGCTGATGCGCCCCGAGGCCTATATCGTCAATACCGCGCGCGGCGACGTGATCGACGAGGAGGCGCTGATCAAATGCCTGGAGGAAGACCGGATTGCCGGCGCCGGGCTGGACGTCTTCGAAAACGAACCGAACGTCAATCCGCGCCTTCTCGACCTGGCGAAAAAGGGCAAGGCCGTGCTCCTGCCGCATATGGGGTCTGCCACGCTTGAAAGCCGGATCGACATGGGCGACAAGGTGATCATCAATATCCGCACCTTCTTCGACGGCCACCGCCCGCCGAACCGGGTTCTGCCGGGACGGGAGTGAGTCCGCAGGCCCATGAGAAATCCGCAGACCATGCTGCTTCTCTTCGTTCTGGCTTTTGCCGCAGCGCCCGTGAACCCGGCCTTTCCGATGTCCGAACCGATGACGCCGGCCGTTTTGCCGATCGAACAGGCCGCCGGTTGGAGCTGTGCTCGGGCCTCCAGCTGCGCAGAAGCCGTCAGGCAATGGTGCAACGGCTATCGCCGCGCCGACGGTGACAATGACGGCATCCCTTGCGAGAACGTCTGCCGGTCGCTCGCCGAAGTCAGACGCATCCGCGGACAGATCGGCTGTTGAGCGCGCTTACCCGAACGCCGCGAACAGCCCGTCGGCATCATCCGTGGTGATCTGGTCGACCTTCAGCGCCAGCACCTTTTCGGCATGGGCAAGGCCGGCAGCATCGGCGACCCTGATCGTCCAGGCATCGACCGTTTTTCCGGCATCGTGGAAGGCGGCGATCATGTCGAAACCGGCGTCTGCTGCAGCAAGAACCAGTTCGTAGTGGAGATAGAACATCCGCGCGTCAGGCGCGGTCTGAAGCGCTTCGGCGACGAAATCGACGTATCGCCCGTTTTCCATCACCCGCTCCATCGCCCCGTCAAGGCAGGGATCATAGCCGGTGGCAAGGCCGGGCGCGGTCTCGGCAAGCCGCTTCACCGCAGCCGCATCGCCGCCGGACAGGATCATGTGGCTGGCTACCGGGCGCACGGCCTCGCCGAAACGGGCGATGCTCTCCGGCGTGAAAGCGGCAAGCTCTTCCTTCAGGTCGAGTTGCAGAATGGCGCTGTCGGCGGCGGCGCTGGTCGCCACCAGCCGCGCCAGTTCATCAAACAGCATCACGCCTTCGCCGGTATCGCGCCCTTCGGGATCGAGAAGACGCGCGGCGCGGACCTGACCGGCGCTGGCGCTGGCGACCGGGCCGACGCCGGTGGTCGATTGTTCCAGCAGTTCGTCATGCAGCACCGCCATGGCGCCGTCGGCGGTCAGTTGCAGGTCGATCTCGCTGCTGGCGCCTGCCTTCAGCCCCTCGATGATGCGTGCGCGCGAAAACGGCGTGTCGGCGGGAAAGCGCTTGCCGCAATGCCATTTCAGCCAGGTGCGGTGGCCGTTGCGGGTAATCGCGATCGGGGCTGTCATTTCAATGTCTCCGCCTGGCTACGAAACGGGCCGCCTCGACCAGAGTTTCGGCCTTTTCCCCAAAGGGCGACAGCAGTTCTTCCGCCTCGGCCACGAGTTCGCCGAGCCTTTTTTCCGCCCATTCCGGCCCGTGCAAGGCGACCAGCGTACCCTTGCCGCGCCCCGCATCCTTGCCGGTTGCCTTGCCCATGGTTTGAGCATCCGCCGTCAGGTCAAGAAGGTCGTCTGAAAGCTGAAAGGCAAGGCCTATCACCGCGCCGTAGCGATGAAGCCGCACGCGCTCCTCCTCGCCGGCGCCCGCGATGATCGCGCCCGCCTCCGCCCCGAAGCGAATCAGCGCGCCGGTCTTCATCGCCTGCAGCATGACGATACCGTCTTCGTCGGGCGGTGATTTCTCCGCCGCCAGGTCAAGCGCCTGGCCGCCTGCCATGCCGCCGATGCCGGCCGCGCGGGAAAGGGCGGCGACCAGTTTCAGCCGAGCCTCGGGGGCAAGGGCGGTCCGGTCATCGGCGATGATGTCGAAGGCGAGCGTCAGCAGGCTGTCGCCGGCAAGGATCGCGCTCGCCTCGTCAAAGGCCTTGTGCACGGTGGGGCGGCCGCGCCGAAGATCGTCGTCATCCATCGCCGGCAGATCGTCGTGGATCAGCGAGTAGCAATGGATGCACTCAAGCGCCGCACCGACCCTGAGCGCGGCCTCTTCCGGACCATCGAAGAGCCGCGTGCCTTCGATCACCAGAAACGGGCGAAAGCGCTTGCCGCCATTGAGAACGCCATGACGGATCGCCGCCATCAGGGTTGACGGTCGCGCGGTCTCGCCCTCAAGCGGATCGGAGCCGAGAAGCCCTTCGAGGCAGGCTTCGACGCGGGTACGGGCATCTTCAAGACGGTCGGTGAACAAGTGTGCGGTCATGGACTTGTCTTGGCACGCCGCCCGGCGCCGTTCAAGCCGCAATGATCCGGCCGCAGCCTTCTTTTCAAGCAAGCCGTTTTCGCGCTATGGAGAGACGGGCATTCATGAGGGTTGGTTGATATATGGGCGAGACGCCGGACTTGGAGGAGGACAAGGCACCGCGAAGGGGTCTTTTCCGCCGTTGGCTTCGCATCACCCTGCTCGCACTTGCCGTCTTGCTGCTGCTGCCCTACCTGTTGCTGCCGCTTTATCGTCCGGCCTTCGTCCACCCTGTGTCGACGCTGATGATGGCGCGGGCGCTTTCCGGCTATGACCGGCAATGGGTCGCCTTCGACGACATTGCGCCGGTTCTGGTGCAATCCGTGCTGATGTCGGAGGACGGGCAGTTCTGCAATCATTATGGCGTCGACTGGCGCGAATACAAGGCCGTGATCGAGGACGCGCTTTCCGGCGAGAAGACGCGCGGCGCCAGCACCATTCCCATGCAGACGGTGAAGAACCTGTTCCTCTGGAACGGCCGTTCCTATGTGCGCAAGGTCCTGGAACTGCCGCTGGCCGTTGCCGCCGACGCCTTCTGGTCGAAGGAACGGATGATGGAGATCTATCTCAACATTGCCCAGTGGGGACCGGAGACCTTCGGCATCGAGGCGGCCGCGCGCGAGCAGTTCGGCGTGCCCGCCTCCGCCCTCTCGCGCCGCCAGGCAGCGCTTCTCGCCGTTTCGCTGCCGAACCCGACAGGCCGGCAGGCCGCAGCCCCCAGCGCCCATATGAACAGGCTTGCCGACCGGGTGGAACGGCTTTCCGCCCGTTCCGGCGCCTATATCAGCTGCCTTTATGACTGATATCCGATAATTCCATTGGCGCATCGCCGGCATTTGCGGTTAACTCCCGCCCGCGGAATGGCTATCGGAAAGGACGCCCCATGCGCGATCTGACGCTTTATATCGGCAACAAGCGCTATTCATCCTGGTCGCTGAGGCCATGGCTTGCCATGGAGGCCTCGGGCATTCCGTTCAAGGAAGTGCTGATCCCGTTTGATTTTCCCGCCGGCAATCCGCGTTTTCGCGAGATCTCGCCGGTCGGCATGGTGCCGGTGCTCCATCACGGCAAGGCGCGGATATGGGAATCGCTCGCCATCATCGAATATGTCGCCGAGCTTTATCCCGAGGCCCAGCTGTGGCCTGAAGACCGGATCGAACGCGCTGCCGCCCGCGCACTTTCAGCCGAGATGCATGCCGGCTTTCGGGCGCTGCGCGGCGCCTGCCCGATGAATTTCGGCCGCAAGCCCGCTCCGCTTGCGGTCAACGACGCGGTGAAGGCCGATGTGGCGCGGATCGAGACCATGTGGCGCGACGCGCTGGAGGCCTCCGGCGGCCCCTTCCTGTTCGGCCATTTCACGGCGGCGGACGCCATGTATGCGCCGGTCGTCAACCGCTTCGAGATCTATGAACTGGCCGATACGATGCCCACGCTGGCCTACATGAACGCGGTGAAAAGCCTGCCTGCCTTCCAGCGCTGGCGCGACGGGGCGCTGGCCGAAAGCTGGGTTGTTCCCGAAGACGAGGTGTGAGACGGACGCTTTCTGCCGCATGGTGCAAAAAAAAGCCGCGGGGACTGGTCAAACAGGCGCAAGACCTGTATAAGCGCGCCAAATTTCATGCATTCAAAGGCCGAAATCGCGGTGGTCATGCCCGCCGGTGACTGAGCCTTGCCGAAACTGGAGTAGTCCAATGGCTGTACCGAAAAGAAAAACGACCCCGTCCAAGCGCGGTATGCGCCGTGCTGCAGACGCTCTGAAGAACCCGACCTATGTCGAGGACAAGAATTCCGGCGAACTGCGCCGCCCGCACCATATCGATCTGAAGACCGGCATGTATCGCGGCCGCCAGGTTTTGACGCCGAAGGAAGCCTGATCGGTTTCTTGCAGACCTTATTAAAAAAGCCGCCCCTCGGGGCGGCTTTTTTTGTTTTAGAGCGCCGTGCGTCCATTCGGACGCACGGCGCTCTAACCTATTGAAACTACGCATCGGGAGCGAACGGATAACTCAGGCGGCGTCCGGCATGCGGGCGACGACTTTGATCTCGAAGTCGAAACCGGCCAGCCAGGTCACGCCGAGCGCCGTCCAGGTGGGAAAGGGCGGCGCGGGAAAGCGCTCGTTCTTGGCCGCAAGCACCGTTTCCAGCTGGTTTTCCGGGTCCGTGTGAAAGCTGGTGACATCAACGATATCGTCGAAATCGCAGCCAGCGGCCTTCAGCACATTTTCAAGGTTGGAAAAAGCAAGGCGCACCTGCGCGGCAAAGTCCGGCTCGGGTGACCCATCGGCGCGACTGCCGACCTGGCCGGAAACATAGAGCATGTCGCCCGAGCGGACGGCCGGTGAATAGCCGTGAGCGTCATAAAGAGCGTGGCGATCCCTGTCGTCAGGGTAAATGGCGTTGCGCGTTGTCATGGAAACTCTCCTTTTTTGGCGAAAAGCCGCCGCCGGACCGGCATTTCCCGGTGGCCGGGCATCTGTTATACGGCTTGTATATGAATTATTCGCATACGCCTCGTATGTCAATTGACATACGAGGCGTATATTAAGCAAGGATGATCCCATGGCGACGCGCGCCGAAAAAATGGAGGCCAATCGGGCAAGGCTGCTCGCCGCGGCCCGCAAGGCCTTTGCCGAAAAGGGCTATGCCGCAGCCTCGATGGATGAGCTGACGGCAGAGGCCGGGTTGACGCGCGGTGCGCTCTACCACAATTTCGGCGACAAGCGCGGCCTGCTCGCCGCCGTGGTCCACCAGATCGATAGCGAGATGGCGGCGGAAGCGCGCAGACAGGCTGAAAGGGCCGAGACCGCTTGGGACGCGATGCTGACGGAGGGCATCGCCTATATCGAGATGGCGCTTGAGCCGGAGGTGCAGCGCATCGTGCTGCGCGATGGCCCCGCCTTCCTCGGCGACCCTTCGCAATGGCCAAGCCAGAACGCATGCCTGGAAGAAACCAGAGGGGCCGTCGAAAGGCTGATCGCGGACGGCATTGTCAAGCCGGTGGATGCCGAGGCTGCCGCCCGTCTTTTGGCCGGCGCCGCGCTCAACGCGGCCTCATGGATTGCCGCAAGCGACCGGCCGGAGCTTGCGCTGCCGAAGGCCATCCAGGCGTTTTCGACGCTTGCGGCGGGCCTGCTGGCCGACGGGCAGGCGGGCGACTGAAGCCGATGCAAAAGCCCGCAATCCGGCCAAAGCCGAATTGCGGGCGCGCGCACCGGTTCCGACCCTCGTATTTTCGTCAGCCGATCACGGCCTCGACCTTGACAGTGGTAACGCCTTCGGCCGGCGGGGCGATCAGATTGCCCTCGATCGCATTGCCGTCGACGGTCAGCGCCACGTCATTGCCGGGGCCCTTGCGGGTGACGGCAATGTCGTAGGTCACGCCGCGCCAGGTGCGCTTCACCCTAAAGCCGGTCCAGCGTTCCGGGATCACCGGCGCGACGCGCAGGCCCTCATATTCCGGACGGATGCCGAGAATGAACTGGGTCGCGGCATAATAGTTCCAGGCCGCCGTCCCCGTCAGCCAGGAATTCTTGGCCTCGCCGTGGCGGGTCGCATCGCGGCCGGCGATCATCTGGGCATAGACATAGGGCTCCAGCCGGTGGGTATCGGAAATGCCCTCGCGCGCCGACGGATTGATGCGGGTGTAATAGTCAAACGCCGCATCGCCATTGCCAAGTACGGTCTCTCCGATCACCACCCAGGGATTGTTGTGGCAGAAGATGCCGGCATTTTCCTTGTAGCCCGGCGGATAGGTCGAGATCTCGCCATACTCGATATAATATTTGGTATAGGCCGGCTGCAGCACGACGATGCCGTGCGGCGTCGCCAGATGTTTCGCCACCGAATCGAGCGCCTTGCGGGCCTTGCCGTCTTCCACGCCGACGCCGGCGAGCGTGCAGAAGCCCTGGCTTTCGATATAGATCTTGCCTTCCGCGTTTTCTTTGGAGCCGATCGGCCGGCCGAAATCGTCATAGGCGCGGATGAACCAGTCGCCGTCCCAGCCATGTTCGCGGATCGTGGCGTCCATGTCCTTCGACACCTTTGCGTAGAACTCGGCGTCCTCCGCCTTTCCGGTCTCTTTTGCAATGTCGGACAGCTCCTTCGCCGAAAGCACCATAAGACCGGCAATGAACACGCTTTCCGCAACCTTGCCATCCTTGCTGGTGGTCGTTTGAAAACTTTCGCCGGGCGTGTCGGAGAAGCAGTTGAGGTTGAGGCAATCGTTCCAGTCGGCGCGGCCTATGAGCGGCAGGCCGTGCGGGCCGATGCGGTCCAGCGCATACTGCATGGAACGCTGGAGGTGGGCGTAGAGCGGCTCTTCCGTGCCGGGCTGGTTGTCGAACACGACGGGCTCTTCAAGGATCGAGAAGTCGCCGGTTTCCTTGAGATAGGCGGCAACGCCGATGATCAGCCAGTGCGGATCATCGTTGAAGTCGCCGCCAATGTCGTTATTGCCCTTCTTCGTCAGCGGCTGATACTGGTGATAGGCGCCGCCGGACGACAACTGAGTGGCGGCGATGTCGAGAATGCGCTCCCGGGCGCGCTCCGGAACCATGTGAACGAAGCCGAGCAGGTCCTGGTTGGAATCGCGGAAGCCGAGGCCGCGACCGATGCCGCTTTCAAACGAGGAGGCCGAGCGCGACATGTTGAAGGTCGCCATGCACTGGTACGCGTTCCAGATATTGACCATGCGGTCGGTATGGATATCGGGCGTTTCCGCCTGATAGACGCCGAGAAGATCGTCCCAGTGCTTGCCGAGCGCGGCAAACGCCGCTTCTACATTTCCGGCATCGAGATATTTGTCGATGACGGGTTTCACCGTCTTCTTGTTGATCCTCTGCGAGCCGGGCGGGTCGAATTTCGCGTCCTTGTCGTTCTCGTGATAGCCGAGCACGAAGATCACCTGGCGAGTCTCGCCGGGCTGCAACGTCATCTTCACCTGATGCGAGCCCATCGGCGACCAGCCATGGGCGACGGAATTGCGCGACCTGCCCTCGGCAACGGCAACCGGCTTGTCCCAGCCGCGCCAGGGTCCGAGGAATTCCTCGCGGGCCGTGTCATAACCGGCCAGTGGCTCGGAGCAGGCGAAATAGGCGAAATGATTGCGGCGCTCGCGATATTCGGTCTTGTGGTAGATGACCTCGTCTTCGACCTCGACCTGACCGGTCGAGAGATTGCGCTGGAAGTTGCTCTGGTCGTCCAGCGCGTCCCACAGGCAGAACTCGACCGAGGAAAACAGCGAAAGGTCTGCCGGCACGAGGCGCTCATTGGTGACGGTCAGCTGCCAGATTTCCAGCGTCTCGCCAAGCGGCACGAAATAGCGGTTGGAGACACGGATGCCGTTGCGTTTTGAACCAATCGTCGAATAGCCCATGCCGTGGCGGCAGGCGAAATCCTCGACCGCCGACTGCGTCGGCATCCAGGTTGGCGACCAGAAATCGCCGTCCTCATTGTCGCGGACATAGACGTACCGGCCGCCATTGTCATACGGCACATTGTTGTAGCGGCCGCGGGTAATGCGGCGCAGGCGCGCATCGCGGTAGTAGGAATAGCCGCCGGCGGTGCCCGACAGGATGCCGAAATAGCCCTCGCAGCCGATATAATTGATCCACGGATAGGGCGTATCAGGGCGTGTGATCACATATTCGCGCGCGACGTCGTCGAAAAAACCGTATTTCATTTTTTGAAATCCCATCCTTGGTGCAGGCTTACCGTATCGTTTCAGGTCGAACAGCCTTCGTTCCTCCAGCGCAGACTCCCTAGCACAGAAAACAGGATACCAAAAGCCAGAGATTGCGATTAATCGCATAAATTGGCACCCCAAAGCGCTTTAAACGCCAGATATTTACCTTTGTGTCAAAACCTCAAGCGCATGCAACATGACGTGCTTTCGATGCCATGTCGCTCTTGTCTGACCTGAACATCGTTAATCTGGCCGAGAATCTGTAACGTTGCAGCAAATGCCGCCGCGGCGTTTTCGACGGATTTCCGGAAACCGGCCGCACGGGTTACGACAGGCCCGAGGACGCCTTTCGCCGCACCGGCGGCGCACGCTGTTGCAAAACCTCTCCTGCCATGCGCCAATGCGCAGGGCGGAAGCCGGCTTGCGGCGCTTTCCCGATTGACAATCGAAGCCGGCCTGGTCCAGCTTCTTCGCCACCGCAAAGTCCTTTAAAAACCTTGAGTGGGGAAAGATGAAGATCATGCTGAGATCGGCAAGCGCGCTCGCGGGCGCGCTGTTCATAGGCCAGGCGGCAAGCGCCGAGACGCTGACGGTCGCCAACTGGTTGCCGCCGTCGCATCCGCTGGTGGCCGATGTGATCGCGCCTTTCGCGGCCTCGATTTCCGAAGCGACCGACGGACGGGTGACGGCCAGCATCCTTCCGGCGCCGCTCGGGCCGCCGCCGGCCCAGTACGATCTCGCCGTCAACGGCGTCGCTGATATCACCTTCGGCGTGCAGGGCTACAACCCCGGCCGTTTCCGCACCACAAACCTCGCCGAGATCCCGTTCTGGGGCGATACGGCCGAGGAAACCTCGGTGGCCTACTGGCGCACATGGGACAGCCTGCTGAAGGAAGCCGGCGAATATGACGACGTGCATGTGCTCGCCGTCTTCACCCACGGTCCCGGCCAGGTGTTCATGAAGGGCGGCGACCTTTCCGAGCTTTCGACGATCGACGGCGCGAAGATCCGCGTCGGCGGCGGCATCGTTCATGAACTGGTGAGCGCGCTCGGCGGCGTTCCGGTCGAAGGCCCCTCCTCGCAGACCTACGAGCTTCTGTCGCAGGGCGTCGCCGACGGCATCACCTTTCCCTACGAGTCCGTCAACTTCTTCGGTCTGACGGATCTGGTCGATCAGGCGCTTGTCATTCCGGGCGGGCTCTACAACACCTCCTTTTTCGTTGTGATGAACAAGGATACCTGGGAAGGGCTCTCGCCCGAAGACCAGGCCGCGATTGACAGCGTCTCCGGCGAGGCGCTGGCGCGGCTGGCGGGCCAGGCCTGGGACTCGGCTGATGCGGCCGGTTTCGAGGCCATGCAGGGCAAGGTGACCTTCCACGACGCAACCCCCGAACAGGTTGACGCGATCAGCAAAATGGTCGCGCCGGTGGTCGAGGCCAAGCTTGCCGAGATCGATGCCGCCGGCATTCCGTCCGAAAAGGCCGTTGCGATGATGAAGGAAAACATCGAAGCACTGCAGGCTGAATGAGCGACGCAGACCTTGTTTCCGAACGCGCGGGCGCCGCGAGCCCTCTGGCTCGCGGCCTTCGCATTGTCTTGAGCGTAACCGCCGGAGCCCTCTTGATGGCACTGATGTGCCTTACCGTCTTCGATGTCATCGGCCGCTATCTCCTCAATGCACCGGTCAAGGGCGCGGCGGAGCTTTCCGAACTGCTTCTCGTCTCCCTCGTCTATCTCGGCCTTCCGGCCGTCTGCCTCGACGGCGGCCATGTCACCGTTGATCTCGTGACGAAATCGCTGCCGCGCTGGAGCGAGCGTCCGCGGCTGCTTGTTACCGGTCTTGTCTCCTCCGGCGTTCTCGGCATCATCGCATGGCGGCTTTACATCTACGGCGCGCAGGTCGGCGGCTATAATCTCGTCACCAATTCGCTGCGCCTTCCCGTCGCCCCGGTCGTCTGGTTCTGCGCGGTCTTTGCCGGCCTCTCGGCGCTCATCACGCTCGCCCTCGCGCTTGCCGCGCTATTCAAGAGAATGAAATGATCGAGTGGCCCATCGGAATTGCGGCGCTGGTCGCGCTGCTCCTCGTCGGCATGCCGATCGCCTTTTCGCTGACGCTTGTCGGCGTTATCGGCACGGCCTCGATCATCGGCCTGAAGCCGTCATTCGCGCTGCTCGGCGCCACCTTCTTCGACAATGGCCGCTCCTACACGCTGACGGTGATGCCCCTTTTCCTGCTGATGGGCAATTTCGTCGTCCAGTCCGGCATTGCCCGCGAGCTTTATGACAGCGCCCATGCATGGCTCCGGCACCGCAAGGGCGGGCTGGCCCTGGCAACGGTTGCCGCCTGCGGCGGGTTTTCCTCCGTCTGCGGCTCGTCGCTGGCAACGGCTGCCACCATGTCGAGGATCGCGCTGCCCTCCATGCGCCGTTTCGGCTATCCCGACAGCCTGGCCACCGCCTCGATTGCCGCCGGCGGCACGCTCGGCATCCTGATCCCGCCCTCGGTCATTCTGGTATTCTACGGCATCATGACGCAGCAGAATATCGGCAAGCTGTTCATGGCCGGCATTCTGCCCGGCCTCCTCGGCATTTTCGGCTACGCGATCGCGGTGATGATCTCGGTGCGCCTTTCAAAGCAGGACCTACCGGCGGAGACGAAACTCCCGCTGAAGCAGCGGTTTCTGGCGCTGAAGGGCACGGCGGGCGCGCTCCTGCTCTTTGTCTTCGTCATGGGCGGCATCTATCTCGGCATCTTCACGCCAACGGAAAGCGCCGGCATGGGCGCCTTCGGCGCCTTCCTGCTCGCGCTGCTCTCCGGCCGGCTGAGACTTTCGGACCTCGGCGACATTCTCTATTCCACCGCCAAGACCACAGCGATGATGTTCTTCATCCTGTTCGGCGCGCTGACCTTCACCAATTATGTCAACCTGTCGGGCATGACGGCCGATATCCAGTCGGCCCTGTCGATGTTCGGCAACGGGCCTTATGCCACCATCATCGCCATCCTGATCGTCTATCTTCTGCTCGGCTGCGTGCTGGAGGGGCTTTCGATGATTACGCTGACCGTGCCGATCTTCTATCCGATCGTGGCGGCACAGGGCTTCGACCTGATCTGGTTCGGCATCTTCGTCGTCGTCATCACGGAAGTGAGCTACATCACACCGCCGGTCGGCATGAACGCTTTCGTGCTCAACACGGTGGTGCGCGATGTGAGCCTCAGAACGATCTTCTCCGGCCTCCTTCCCTTCGTCGCCATGGACATCGTCCGCATCGCCCTGCTGATCGCCTTCCCGGCGATCGCGCTCGCCATACCGTCGATGATGTGATCAATGTGCAGTGCCTCCCCTGACACGCGCCTTTGAAAGCTGCCCTGCGCAGACCGGATTTTGGGACGAAGGCAGCATGCTCGAAATCGACGCCGGCGCTCGCCGACAAGACGGCGGGGAAGGCCGAACCTCATTTATCTCGGCCGTTCCGATTTCTCCGGCCACTTCCCATCTAGATTTTCGCCCGCACGGCGGCTAGGATCATTCTTGTTTGGATAAGTTTATTTTTCGGGAAATCTTTTTTATCCCCTAGGGTTCGCCTCACTTTTTGCCTACAGAGCGCCTTGAAAAAACAACGGGCTGATATGAATCAAATTCAAAACCTTAACGACGACGACGAAATTGACCTCGGAAAACTCTTTCAGGTCTTCTGGCGCGGCAAGTTCATCATTGCATTTGTGACCGCCATTTTTGCGGGCTTCGGCGTTTATTACGCGATTATGCTGACGACGCCGATCTACAGCGCCAACTCCGTCGTGATGCTGAACAGCCAGTCGGAGCAGATCGTTGATCTGCCCAGTGTCCTGAGCCAGCTGACAAACGACGAAACGGTGGTTCAGACCGAGATCGAAGTCATGCGGTCCCGCATTCTTGTCGGCAAGGTGGTCGATGAGCTCGATCTCATGTCCGACCCGGAATTCAACACGACGCTGCAGGAGCCGGACCTGGCGGACCGGATAAAGGATGCGATCACGTCATTCCTGCCGGCCGGGAACAACCTCGGGGCCGATGAGGAGATCCTCTCCGAAAGCCTTCTGAGAGACCAGGTGATCGATCATGTTCTGGAAAGCTATTCGGTTCTGGTCGTGCCCAACACCACGGCGTTCAGGATAACGGCCCGCACCGAAGAGCCGGAAAAGTCGGCCCGGCTCGCCGATGCCGTGGCCGAACAATATGTTCAGAGCCAGATTGACGTCAAACGCGACGCGACCATGCAGGCGATCGACTGGTTGAGTGACCAGGTGAGCGAGTTGAGGCTGAGCCTCCAGAAATCGGAGAACGCCGTCAAGGAGTTCAAGACGAATACGCCGATGATCTCGCCTGACGTCCTGTCCGGCCTCGAGCGGCAGCTGAGATCATTGCGCGATCGGATTCAAGCGACGTCACGCGATGCCGAGGAGGCAAGTCAGTTTCTCGCCCAGGTCTCTTCGGCTGAAACCTATCCCGAAAAGGCAGCCATCGCTGACAACAGCCTGCTCGACGGTCTCGCGGTCCGGGCACAGACCGACCCCGATGCGGCCCGCCGTTTCGATGCCCAGTTCGCTTCGCTGGTCGAGCGCGCCCGGCGCTCCGTTTCGGAAGCGGATTCCCAGCTCAACACGCTGCGCACATCTGAAAGCATTCTGGAAGAGAAGATCCAGACCGAAAGCGAGGCTTTCGTTGAACTGGAACAGCTGACGCGCGAGGCGGAAGCCAATCGCACGCTTTATGAGTATTTTCTCGCCAGGCTGAAGGAGACTTCGGCACAGCAAGGCATCCAGCAATCCGATAGCCGGATCCTGTCCTATGCCGTCGTGCCGCTGGAGCCATCCCAGCCGAACAAGAAGCTGATCGTGCTGATGAGCACGTTTTTGGGCTTCGCCCTCGGAAGCGGCATCGTGCTTCTGCTCGAACTGCGCAAGCGGACCTTCCGCTCTTCCCAGGAACTGGAACAGTTCACGGGCATACGCGTGACCGGGCAGATACCGCTGATCGCCAGCCGCAACAGGAAGGGCGTGCTCAGCTACGTTCTGGAAAACCCCACATCACCCGTTACCGAGGCCATTCGCAACCTGAGAACGTCGGTGCTGCTCGGCAATATTGACCAGCCGCCCAAGCTTCTCATGACGACCTCTTCGATACCGGGCGAAGGCAAAACGACCATCGCGGCCTCTCTCGCGCTGAATTTTGTCGGCATGGGCAAGAGCGTTCTCCTCATTGAGGGCGACCTGCGCCGGCGTTCACTCGAACAGTATTTCGGCAAAAACAACAGCGGCACCGGCCTGATCTCCGCCCTTACCGGAGACACAAGCCTAAAGGACGCCGTTTCGCACCGTGCGGAATACGGGATCGACATACTCTTCGGCGAAAAGACGGAGGCAAATGCGGCCGACATTTTGACCTCGGGAAGCATGCAAAGGCTCCTGGCGGAAGCGCGGGAGGCATATGACATCGTCATCATTGACACGCCTCCCGTCCTGATCGTGCCCGATGCCCGTGTCGTCAGCCAGTTCGTCGATGCCGTCCTGTTCGTCGTGAAGTGGGATTCGACCCATCACCAGCAGGTCGAGGAAGCCATGAGCCTGTTCTCGCGCGACGTGATCGGCGGCCTTGTCCTCAACCAGATCGACCCGAAAGGCTTCAAGCGCTATGGCTATAGTTATGGCTACGGTTACGGCTATGCCGCCAATTATGGCGACGACTACTACAAGGCCGACTAGAGCGGTTCCGCCTTTGGTGGAAACGCGAATCCGCTCTATTTGCTTGTTTTGACGCATTTTCCCGAACGTCAGATGTTTTCATCTGACCGCAAAATGCTCTAGTCAAGCCTGACCGGCGCGGAAAAAGCCTGAGCCGCGCGTCCCGCCTGCAGGCGAAACGGGACGGCTCGGGACGGGACCGGTGACCGGACTTCTGACCGCCTGCGGAAGGGACTGGCTAGCCCACCCCTTCACCCAGGGTTTCTCGAGGTGGCGCAACGCGCCGGCCGCTGCAGTAAGGCGCACTCACATCGGGAAGAAGAGGCCGATCGCGAAGACGGACGTCAGGCCGACGATGATGTTCATCGGGATTCCCATCTTCAGGAAGTCGCTGAACCGGTAGTTGCCCGCGCCGTAGACAAGCGTATTGGTCTGGTAGCCGATCGGCGTCGCAAAGCTTGCGCTGGCGGAGAACATGACGGCGACGACAAAAGGCCGGGGGTCTAGACCAAGCTGGGTGGCGAGCGCAATGACAACCGGCGTGTAGACAACCGCGACGGCATTGTTGGTGACGGTTTCCGTCAGCACGGAGCCAACGAAATAGACCGCCAGCAGCATCAGCATCGGCGACAGGTTTTCCAGCCACGGCTTCAGCATGCGCACGACGAGTTCCACGGCGCCGCTGTTTTCCAGGCCGGCGCCGACGATCAGCATCGCGAAGATCAGGACGAGAATGGATCCGTCGATGGTCTGCCAGGCTTCGTCGCTGTCAATGCAGCGCAGCGCAAGGATGACTGCGACGCCCAGAAGGGCGAGAATCCCGATCGGCAGGACGTTGAATGCGGCAAGGCTGACGATGCCGGCCAGGGTCAGGACGGCAATCGGCGCCTGTCGCCGCCGGAAGGCGCGGCCGCCGGGTTCCGTAACCGAAACGACGTCCCCCACCCTCGACAAGTCGCCGAATCCTTCCGACGTGCCTTCAAGAAGAAGCTTGTCGGCCGGGCGCAACTGAACGTTGGGCAGGTCCGGCCCTGCCACATGGCTGGCTCGATAGGCGCCGAGGACGCGCATGCCGGCACGCCGCCCGAGAGCGAGATCCGCAATGCGCCTGCCCGAGCTTCTGCGTGAAGGCGACACGATGACCTCTGCCACACGAATTTCGGCATCGGGTTCCAACAGAACCGATCGCCGCAGGCCGACCTGCAGGCCGGCCAGTTCCTCGAAGGTCAGGAGCTCGGATGTCGGGGCGATGAGGATCACGGCGTCGCCCTCCTGAAGGATGTGTTCGGGGAGATCGCTTCGTTCGATCTCGCTTCCGCGCCTTATGCCCGTCACCCGGATGCCGGAACGCTGAAAATCACTGACCTCGGACAGTCGTTTGCCGACCCCGGCATAATCGGACAGCACGGTGACCTCGGACAGAAACGGCGTCTCTTCATTGCCCACAGTCTGATCCGTATCCCGGTGCGGCAGCAGGAATTTGCCGAGGACAAAGACGGACACGCCGCCCACGATCGCCGAGATGACGCCGACCGGCGCGATCTCGAAAATCGAGAAAGCATCCAGTCCGTTCTGCTGCGCCACCCCGGCGACGAGAAGATTTGTCGACGTGCCGATCAATGTACAGGTCCCGCCGAGTATCGCCGTGTAGGAGAGCGGTATCAGCAATCGCGTGGGCGCCATGCTCAGACTGGCCGCCAGGCGGACGACAACCGGAATGAGAACAAGAACAACCGGCGTGCTGTTCATGAAGGCGGAAGCCGATGCCGCGATGATGATGAAGATCACAATGGCAAGGGCGGGGTGTGATTTGGCCCGTTCCACAATGAAGTCCGCGAGGGCATCCAGCACGCCGGTGCGCAGCAAAGCCCCGGAAACCACAAACATCGCCCCGATCGTGATCGGAGCAGAGCTTGAAAACACGGCCATCACATCATCCGCCGGCACAAGGCCAAGGACGATGAACAGCGCCGCGCCGATGACGGCGGTCACATCGGGAGGGTATTTTTCGATCGTGAAGGCGGCGAAAAGAAGCGCCAGAAGCACAAGCGCCGCGATGGCAGGGGAAACGCCGATGAGCGCGATCATAACTTTCCGTTCCGCTTTCCGGCCTTAAAGCAAATGTTGATATTCATTCCCTCGCTCCCGAGGTGCTGGCGATCTCGGAAGTGACAAACGGCCCGCCTGCGAACGATCGTCGCCGCCCCGCGGGATGAACAAAGCTGCGGCGTGTCCGTTTTAATCGGCCTGTCGCATGAACACAATCGTGAAACAACGTCGCTGCCGGGCGGCCGGTTCCGAACGGCCGCTTGCCGAACGGTGCGACCTGGGCACTCGCCTTCATTCTCCCCGAGCGGACGGAAACCCGCATTCTCCAACCTTCTGCCTGAGCCGCCGGCCTCGGCGAACCATGCGGCGAGTGCCGGCCGTGAGCATCCGCTGGAGCAAAGGCAATTCCAGGCGGCTCGCTTCGCCGGCCGTATGCGCGCGACGATCTGCCGCCCGGAATGCGAGCCCGGGGATGCTGCCGCCGTTTCCGCTCCGGAGGCCGGCAGGAGCGGCAGGCCCGTCGGCGTTTGACCATGCCAAGAATCCTGATATGAAACTTTTCTGACAACGGCCTTCCAGCAGTGAACACCCATGCCAAGAAATTTCCTCGTCGTCGATCCTGAAAAGGATTTCCAGGTCATCAAGGGGCTGGCCGCGCCCGCGCGCATCGCCGTTCTCAAACTGTTGCGTCGCAAGGGCGCGCTCAATGTGAAGGAGATCGGCGAAAGCCTGGACCTGCCGCAGTCAACGGTCTCCCTCAGCGTGCAATTGCTGGAAGAGGCCGGGCTGATCCGCACGGAAAGCCAGCGGGCGCGCAAGGGAAGCCAGAAGCTTTGCACCAATATTTACGACGAGATCGCCATCGTTTTCGGCGAGGCGGCGGAAGAGCGCCGCGAGGACGGTATCGAGGTGTCGATGCCAGTCGGCCTCTACACCGCTTTCGACGTCAGCGCGCCATGCGGGCTCTGCACCGACGAGAGCATTATCGGGCTGCTCGACGTGCCCGATTCGTTTCTCGATCCGGCGCGCATGAAGGCCGGGCTGATCTGGTTCACCCGCGGCACCGTGGAATACCAGTTTCCCAATAATGCCCGGCTCGCGAACCTTGATGTCACGGAGATCGAGTTCTCGATGGAACTCTCCTCCGAAACGCCGGGGACGAACCCGGACTGGCCCTCCGATATCACGATCACCGTCAACGGCATCGACATCGGCCACTGGACATCGCCGGGCGACTACGGGGACCGCCGCGGCTCGTTCACGCCGGACTGGTGGAAGCTGAAGGGCTCGCAATACGGCATGCTGAAGCGCTTCCGCGTCTCCGGCTCCGGATCCTATGTCGACGGAATCAGGATATCCGATGTCTGCCTCGCCGACCTTCAGCTTGACCGGCACCACTCGATCCGCCTGTCGATCAGCGTGCGCGAGGACGCCCGCCATCCCGGCGGGGTCAACATCTTCGGCAAGGGTTTCGGCAATTACGACCAGGACATCGTCCTGCGCATGACCACCCAATAGAAGGCCGGAAAATTACGCCCGGAAAACATCCGCCCGGCAAAAATCGGCTTGACGAACGTTTCGATCAGGTCTTTATTATCCATAAATATTGGTTTATACCAAGAATTAAATTGCGGAGGAGATACCATGCAGGCCCGCGTTACCGCGCACAAGAACTTCACCATTTCCACGATCGATCCACGCCTCTATGGCTCGTTCCTCGAGCATCTCGGACGCGCAGTATACACCGGCATCTATGAGCCTGAACATCCCACCGCAGACGAAAACGGCATGCGCCGCGACGTCATCGATCTCGTGCGTCAGCTCGACACGCCGATCTGCCGCTATCCCGGCGGCAATTTCGTCTCGGCCTATAACTGGGAGGACGGGATCGGACCCCAGAGCGAGCGCCCCACGCGGCTCGATCTCGCCTGGCGGACAGCGGAATCCAACCAGGTCGGCATTCACGAATTCGCCCGATGGGCCGAGGCCGCCAACACCGAAATGATGCTGGCCGTCAATCTCGGCTCGCGCGGCCTCGACGCCGCCCGTAACTTTGTCGAATATGTCAACCATCCGGGCGGCACCTATTGGTCGGACCTGCGCCGCAAGAACGGTCAGGCCGACCCCTGGAACGTCAAGCTCTGGTGCCTCGGAAACGAAATGGATGGTCCCTGGCAGGTCGGCCACAAATCGGCGGCCGAATATGGCCATCTCGCCAATGAGACCGCCAAGGCGATCCGGTCTTTCGATGACAAGCTCGAACTGGTCGTCTGCGGCTCCTCCCATTCAGACATGCCGACCTTCCCGCAATGGGAGGCGACGGTTCTCGACGAGAGCTATGACCAGGTCGATTATATCTCGCTGCACATGTATTTCATGAACTACGAGAAGAACACGCGCGAGTATCTCGCGCTTCCGGAAAAGCTCGACCGCTATATCGGTTCAGTCAGCGGTGTGATCGACTATATCAAGGCGAAGAAACGCTCGAAGAAAGATGTGAAAATATCTTTCGATGAGTGGAATGTCTGGTATCATGAGCGGGAAGCAGACGAAAAACGCATGAAGGAATGGGACTGGCCGCACGCGCCGGTGCTGCTTGAGGATGTCTACAATTTCGAGGACGTTCTTCAGGTCGGATGCATCCTCAATACCTTCATCCGGCGCTCCGATGTCGTGCGCATCGCCTGCATCGCCCAGCTCGTGAACGTGATCGCGCCGATCATGACGGAGCCGGGCGGCGCGGCCTGGAAGCAGACGATCTATTATCCCTTCCAGTTTGCCTCCTGTTTCGGCAGGGGCACGGCGCTCGCTCTCGATGTCGACTGCGCGCGCTACAATGCCGATGTTGCTGCCGATGTCTCCTACCTCGACATTGCGGGCGTCCATGACGACGACGCGGGCACGCTGACCTTCTTCGCCGTCAACCGCAATGGGGAAGAGCCGATGACCATCGACCTGGCGCTGGAACGGTTCGGCGAAGCCAAATCTGTCGAGCACACGCTGATCAAGCACGAGAATCTCGAGGCGGCGAACACGAAGGACAATCCGGAGAACGTGAAGCCGGTGAAACAGGATGGCGCGACCCTGACGAATGGCAGGGTCTCGTTGACGGTGCCGCCCTATTCCTACTCGATGATCCGTGTGACGCTTTAGGCAAGGGCGGACTGGCGGGATGCGGCCCCGCGCGGCATCCCCGAAGCGCATCCGGCGTGACCGGGTGCCTCGGAAAGGTGAAGGCCGGAGGCGTTCGGCGGCTCGGACCGGGCGGCGTCCCGACCGCCAGGAGAACTGAGAATGCGCTTGGCCGTCATCATGCCGGCATTGGCGTGGCGGCGCCCGGCAGACGCATTGCACGGGATGCGATGCGTCGGAGTTTTCAACCGTGCGGCGGGAGGCCGCATTGAAAAGTGAGGAGAAGAAAATGTCGAAAATGCTTGGTGTGGCTTCGGGTGCGATCATCGCGGCGGCGGTGCTGGCCGGCCCGGTTCAGGCCCAGGAAACAGTGTCGTGGTGGGATTTCCTTTCCGGCGGCGACGGCATTCGCATGAAGCAGCTGATCTCCGATTTCAATGCCGACCACGAAGGCGAGATCACCATCGATGCGACCACGCTGGAATGGGGCACCCCGTTCTACTCGAAGGTCCGGACCTCGGCGGCGATCGGCGAAGGCCCCGATATCATGACCTACCACGCAAGCCGCATTCCGCTGGCCGTCAGTCAGGGCATCCTTCAGGAAATCACGCCGGACGACTGGTCGGCAATGGGCCTCTCCGAGGCCGATTATGCCCCTTCGACCTGGGACGCGGTGACCGTGGACGGCAAGCAGTACGCCGTTCCCTTCGACACGCACCCGATCGTCCTCTATTATAACAAGGACGCCCTCGCGGCGGCCGGGCTTCTGAGCGAGGACGGCAAGCCCATGGGTCTCGATTCCCGCGAAGGCTTCGAAGCCACGCTGAAGGGCCTCAAGGAGGCCGGGTCCGAGTATCCGCTCGCCTCGACCACTGCGGACGGCACCTTCATGTTCCGCACCATCTATTCCTTCATGGGCCAGCAGGACGGTGAACTGATGACCGACGGCGAGTTCCTCGCCGGAGACAACGCCGAAAAGCTCGAAAATACGCTCGCGGCGCTGCAGGGCTGGACCAATGAGGGGCTGCAGACGACCTATACCGACTATCCCGCGACCGTCGCCCTGTTCACCTCCGGCGAATCGCCGTTGATGATCAACGGCGTCTGGGAAGTTCCGACGATGATCGACCTGAAGGATCAGGGAAAACTGTTCGAATGGGGCGCTGTCGAGCTTCCGGTCATCTTCGACCACCCCTCGACCTATGCGGACAGCCACACCTTCGCGATTCCCGCCAATTCGGGCAAGGAGATGAGCCCGGAGAAGCGGGCTGCCGTTCTGGAGGTCATTTCGTGGATGGCCCAGAACTCGCTGTTCTGGGCGACCGCTGGCCATATTCCGGCCTACGGACCGGTGACGCAGTCGGACGAGTACCAGACCATGGAACCGAACGCGACCTATTCGAGCCTGACGGAAAACATGATCTTTGATCCCAAATCGCCGCTAGCCGGTGTGGCGGGGCCGATCTACGACGTCATGTCCACCTATTTCGTGCCGACGCTCAACGGCGAAATGGAACCGGCCGAAGCGGTGGAGGAAATCAAGTACGAGCTGAACGACCTTCAGTAATCACTCGGAACCGCCGGCGACGCCGCCGGCGGTTCCCACGTCAGCCTAACGTGATCTGAGGCCCCCCATGCTCCGCAACAAACGGAATGAAGCGATCGTCGCCCTGTTGCTGGTCGCTCCGTTCATCGTCATTTATGGACTGATCTTCGTTTATCCGACGATCCGGATGTTCATCACCTCGTTTCAGGACGCGCCGTTGATCGGTGGCGGCGAATATGTCGCCCTGGACAACTACACGCGGCTATGGGGCGACCGGCGCTTCAACACGGCCTTCTGGAACACCGCCTATTTCGTCGCCCTCACCGTTATTCCCGGAACGCTGGTGGCCTTCGGCATCGCGCTCGGCATCAACCGGCTCAAGGGCAGGCTGCAGGCGCTGATCCTGGCCCTGTTCTTCCTGCCCTATATTCTGCCGGTTTCGGTGGTCTATCTCATCTGGGACTGGACGCTCAACTTCCAGTTCGGCATCGCCATGTATCTTTTCGATCTCCTGGGCATGGAGCGGGTGCCGGTGTTCAAGTCGACCGTGTGGTTCATGCCGGCCGTCGCCATGATCACGATCTGGTGGACCGCCGGGTTTTCGATCCTGCTGTTTCTGGCGGGGCTGCGGGCAATACCCGCCGAGATCTACGAAGCGGCCGCGCTCGACAATGCGTCGCGCCTGACAACCTTCAGCCGGCTGACCTGGCCGCTGATGTGGCCGGTGACGGCGCTGGTGCTGACCATACAACTGATCTCGCAGCTGAAGATTTTCGACCAGGTCTACCTGTTTTCGACCGGCGGCCGGCCGAACGACAATCTCGTTCTCGTCTACTATGTGTTCCAGAGGGCCTTCCAGTATGATCAGGGCGGCCGTGCCGCGGCTGCGGCTGTCGTCCTGTTCATCCTCGTCATCGTGGTCTCCGTTCTCAACTTTCAGCTGACGCGACTTTCGAAAGGGAGGGCATGATGCACGCGACAACAGCAAGGCGCCTCAACATTGCCGGCCTGGCGATCACGCTTCTGACCGTCTTCATTGCCGTCGTCTGGGCCTTCCCGCTCTACTGGGGCGTCATCTCCTCGCTGAAGCCCGAAGACGAGGTCGTGCGACGCTATATCGAGCTCTGGCCGGAAACGCTCACCTTCTCGCACTACTACTTCGCGCTCACGCAGACACAGATCGGCATCTGGTACCTGAATTCCATCGTCACGGCGGTTGCCATCACCGTTCTGACCGTCGGATCCTCGATGTTCTGCGGTTACGCCATCTCGCAACTCGAATTTCCCTTCCGCAAGGTCCTGTGGGTACTGATCCTCGCAAGCTTCATGGTGCCGATGCAGGTTCTGATCGTGAACCATTTCGAGCTGATGGCCCGCTTCGGCTTCATCAACACCTGGGCCGGCATCGTTCTGCCGCAGCTGATCCATCCGGTGGTCATCATCGTCTACAAGCAGTTCTTCGATAACGTCCCGAAGGATTTCCGCGAGGCGGCGGCCATGGACAGCGCCTCCGAGTGGCGCATTCTCACCCGCATCTACATGCCGATGAACTGGGGCGTGACGACCGCACTGGCGATCGTGACCTTCATCTGGTCCTGGAACGCCTTCCTGTGGCCATTCCTGGCCGTGACGAAGACGGAAATGATGACCATCACCGTCGGCATTACCCAGGTGAACGATGCCTTCGGGGTGTATTACGCCCGCGAACTGTCCGCCGCCGTCCTGGCCGGCCTCCCCGTCGCCCTCGCCTATCTTGTCTTCCAGCGGAAGGTGACCCAGGCCATCACGCTTTCCGCCGGCATCAAGGGGTAGATCGTCGGGAAAGGCGGGACCCGCTTGTTCGTCGAAGCCGTTCATCCAGGCCGGAATGGAAACGCGATCGTCGGACCTGCCAGACCGTCGCCCGGCAATGGGGCGACATCCGCAAAGGCCGGACGCGGAAGGCAAGCCCGTCCCAGCGATTCCAAGCGTCGAGGGCGCGGCTCGGTCGGGGCCATCAGACGGAGACGCCGAGCGCCCGCCCGCAAGCGGTTCCGCCTCTCTCCTCTGTGCCGCATGCGAAACGCCGCGGGCGAATCCGCCGCGGCGCCTTGATTTTCGCAGACCCTTTGCCGGTCAGTGGACGTGGAACGCGCGTCCCGCTTCGTCAAAGAGATGACATGCCGTCGCATCGAAGGCGAGCGGCACCATGTCGCCGGTCTTGACCTCGGTCCGGCCGCTGTCGGTCGCGATCAGCTCCGTGCCGTCGGCGAGGGTGCAGTAGAGAAGCGTCCGTTCGCCAAGCCGCTCCACCACGCCGACAGTGGCCGTCGTGACGGCCGCCTGGCCGTCCCTGACGACCTGGACGGATTCCGGACGTATGCCCAGTTCATACTGCCCGGCCGCGACTTCGGGGATATCGATTTCAAGAACGGAGCCGTCATTGATGCGCACCGTATGCGCTCCGTCTCCCGACAGATCGGCCTTCAGGAAATTCATGCCCGGAGAGCCGACAAAACCGGCCACGAAACGCGAGGCCGGACGCAGGTAGACTTCCATCGGCGTGCCGATCTGCTCGATCCGGCAATTGTTGAGCACCACGATCCGGTCGGCGAGCGTCATCGCCTCGGTCTGGTCATGCGTGACATAGATCATCGTCGCCTTCATGCGGTTGTGCAGCTGGGCAAGCTCGACGCGGGTCCTGACGCGCAGCGCCGCATCGAGGTTCGACAACGGCTCGTCAAACAGAAAGGCCTTCGGTTCCTTCACGATCGCCCTGCCGATGGCGACACGCTGCCGCTGCCCCCCGGAAAGCTGGGCCGGACGACGGTCAAGCAACTCCTCCATTTCGAGCATGCGGGCCGCTTCCTGAACGCGCTCGGCAATCGCATCCGCACTCATGCCGATATTGCGCAGTCCGAAAGCCATGTTGTCGCGCACCGTCATATGCGGATAAAGCGCATAGTTCTGGAAAACCATGGCAACATTGCGCTGGCCGGGCGCCAGTTTCTCGCTGCGAACGCCATCGATCATCAACGCCCCGTCATCAATCGTCTCAAGCCCGGCGATCATGCGCAGCAGCGTCGACTTTCCCGAACCCGAGGGCCCGAGGAACACCATCAACTCCCCGGCCTCTACCGCAAGAGAGATATCGTTGATAACATTGACGTTCCCAAAACTCTTGGAAACGTTCTCGAGCTTGATTGGGGCCATTTGTTCCTCCCGAAAGGTTTTCAAACCATTCTTTCCGGTCTGCACCAGAAGTCAAGATATACAGGGCCGTTTCCGGGACTCTTTTGAGACCGGCAAAGCCGGTCGCCATCATCCGGTTGAAGGCCGCCTCCCGGTCAGCGGCCTCGCGCGGCAGGCACGACAGGGCCGGCGTCCGGAGAGGTTTCATGACGTCTCCTCGCGCCGGTCCCGTCAGCTGGGAGACTTGCGGAAAACCGCGCTGAGCCGGCATTGCTCGGCAAACACGCCCGGGGCAGATCGCGCTTCGCCCACGCCTTTGTCCTTGCGAACCACATCCTGCCAAATCCCAAGGATATGAAATTTTCTTTCATATTGAGAATATAATTTCATCCTGCATAATGATTCCCATCTTGTCCGTTTGTCTTTGCGTTTAAGCGCCGCGGCGGCGGACAACAATGTGCCACAGGGAGTGAGACAATGAAGACAATGACATCCGCACTGGCCGTATTGGCCGCAGGCATGACGCTTGCAGCCGGTTCGGCCGACGCCGCCGTTCGCCTGAAGCTGGCCGACGCGCTGGCAGCCGATCATCCCACGAGCGTGATCCTCGAGCAGTTTGCCGAAGAGGTCGAGGAAAAGACCGACGGCGAGGTCAAGATCCGGCTCTACATGAACGGCGTTCTCGGCTCCGAGCGCGAGGTTCTGGAGCAGGTGCAGAACGGCGCTGTGGACATCACCCGCGTCAGCGCCGCAAACCTTGAAAACTTCAACCCGATCTACCAGGCCTTCACGCTGCCTTATCTGTTCAACAGCCAGGAGCATTTCTACGAGGTCATGGACGGACCGATCGTCGATCCGGTCTACCAGGCTTCGCTCGACAGCGGCTTCATGGGGCTCACCTATTTCGACAGCGGCGCCCGCTCGTTCTACACCAAATCGAAATGCGTCGAGACGCCGGACGACCTCAAGGGCCAGAAGCTGCGCGTCATCAACTCGCATACCTCGATCCGGATGGTCGAACTGATGGGCGGCATTCCCACGCCCCTGCCCTACGGCGAAATCTACACCGCCCTGCAGCAGGGGGTCATCGACGGCGCCGAAAACAACCCGACGGCGCTGACGCTCGGCCGCCATGGCGAAGTGGTCAAGTGCTATTCGCTGGACGAACACCTGCGCATTCCGGACTTTCTGGTGATCTCCAAAACCGCGATGGACAAGCTGACGGACGAGCAGATCGCCATTATCAAGGAGGCCGCGGTGAACGCCACGCAGGCGCAGAAGCAGGTCTGGAACGAGGCCGTCGACGAGGCCATGCAGCAGATCGGGGAAATGGGCGTCACCATCGTGACCCCCGACAAGGCGCCTTTCCAGGAGAAGGTTGCCCCACTGATCGAGGAATACAAACAGGATCCGGCAATCGGCCAGTTGGTCGACGCCATCCAGAGCGCTCAATAAGGTCCTCCCGGACATGACGGCGAAGGCGCTTCTTGTCTCATAAAACAGGGAGCGCCTTTTCTTTTCCAGACGTTGCTGCGGCAACGTTTCCTCCATCAAAAGACTGGAAGAAACCCATGATCACCGATGATTTTCACCTTTCCGGAAAAACGGCCATCGTCACCGGCTGCGATACCGGCCTTGGCCAGGGCATGGCCGTCGCGCTGGCCGAAGCCGGCGCGGATATTGTCGGCGTCAATATCGTCGCGCCGACGGAAACGATCGCCGAGGTCGAGGCGCTTGGACGCCGCTTCGTGTCGATCGAAGCCAATCTTATGAAGCAGGACGACATCCCTCAGATCGTGGACACGGCCGTTCGCGAATTCGGCAAGATCGACATTCTGGTCAACAATGCCGGCATTATCCGCCGCGAGGATGCCGTCGACTTCTCCGAGAAGGACTGGGACGACGTGATGAACATCAACATCAAGAGCGTCTTCTTCCTCTCCCAGGCCGTCGCCCGCCGGTTCATCGCACAGGGCCATGGCGGCAAGATCGTCAATATCGCCTCCATGCTGTCGTTCCAGGGTGGGATTCGCGTGCCCTCCTACACTGCCTCGAAAAGCGGCGTCATGGGCATCACCAAACTGATGGCGAATGAATGGGCGCATCACGGCATCAACGTCAACGCCATCGCCCCCGGCTACATGGCAACCAACAACACCGCGGCGCTCAGGGCCGACGAAGAGCGCAGCAACGAGATCCTCGGTCGGATTCCTGCCGCGCGCTGGGGCTTGCCGCGCGATCTCGCGGGACCGGTGGTCTTCCTTGCCAGCGACGCCTCCTCCTATGTCAACGGCTATACCATCGCCGTCGATGGCGGCTGGCTCGCCCGCTGAGGCCACGCCTGCTTGCGGATCGCCGGTCAGGCGGTCCGCCTTCAACACGCTTCACTCAGAAAAACGCGGCGGCGCGCATCGGCGCGGCGGCTTCTGCGCGTTGCCGAGCGCGACAGGGCATGCCGCCATCACATCCTGATATGAAATATTCTTTCATATTTCGCAATTAGTTTTCATGATGCATGATATTGCCATCATGATCCTGCATCGGAGGAAAACCCGTGCTTTCCACAAATCAATTGAAACACAAGATCGAGCTGCTGGTCGCTGGCCTGAAGTCGCTGCGCGACGAAGGCAAGTTCAACGAACCGAATCTCGACGGGACTGCCGGCGACTATGTCAGCTTCAACGCCTGGGAATGGCCGCAGGGCGTCGGCCTCTACGGTCTCGCCCAGATGTGGCTGAAGACGGGCGATGCCGATGTGAAGACCCTGCTCGAGGACTGGTATTCCGCCCATATCGAAAAGGGCCTGCCGCCGCAAAACGTCAACACCACCGCGCCGCTTCTCGCTCTGTCCCTGCTGTGGCGCGAAACCCGCGATCCGCGATGGGAAGCCCCAATGAGGGACTGGGCCGACAGGATCCTGACCGAAATGCCGCGCACGCGCTGCGGCGGCTTCCAGCACAATGTGTCCGACAAGATCAATGACGACGAATTGTGGGACGACACGCTGTTCATGGTGGCGCTGTTCCTGGCAAGCTATGGCGAGGGCGCGGGGCGCCGCGACCTGGTGAGCGAGGCCGCCTTCCAGTTTCTGGTGCACACGCATTATCTGGCGGAGCCGGAAACCGGGCTCTGGTTCCACGGCTGGACCTTTGACGGCAACCACAATTTCGCCCGCGCCCGCTGGGCGCGCGGCAATTCCTGGATTTCCGCCGGCGTTCTCGACCTTCTCGAACTTGCCGAACTCGATGACGCCACCAAGCGCTACCTGACGGAAGTGGTGAAGGCCCAGCTTGAAACGCTGATCGGTTATCAGGCGGCAAACGGCGCATGGCACACGCTGGTCGACGATCCGACGTCGTATGAGGAAATCTCGGCCACCGCCGCCATCGGCTACGCGCTTCTGAAAGGCGCGCGGCTCGGAATCGGTCCGGAAAGCTGGCGCGAGGCGGGCCTCAAGGCGCTTGCCGTCACGCTCGACAATATCGGCGAGGACGGCATTGTCGACAATGTGTCCTATGGCACCCGCATGGGCCACGATCTCCAGTTTTACAAGGACATCCCGATCCAGCCGACCGGCTACGGCCAGTCCATGGCCCTGCTGCTGCTGGTCGAAGCCCTCAACATTGCCAAAGCGGAGGAAGAATGATGTTTGAAGACACACGCTATTCGGTCTCCCCCAAAGACGTCAGCACCTACAGCAATGAGCGTCTGCGCGAGGAATTCCTGCTCGATAACCTGTTTGTCGCCGACAGGCTGCAGATGGTCTACACCCATGTCGACCGTATGATCATCGGCGGCTTTCTGGCGGTCGACGGGCAAGCCGAAATCGCCGACGGCGCCGCGGTCGGCACGCCCGGCTTCTTCGATGCCCGCGAGATGGGCATCGTCAATCTCGGCGGCACGGGCACCGTGACGGTCGACGGCACGGTCTATACGGTCGAGCATCGCGATATCGTCTATGTCGGTCGCGATACGAAATCCGTACGGCTCGCCTCCGAAAACTCTTCCGCGCCTGCCGCCTTCTACATGAACTCGGTGCCCGCCGGCTATGCCGTGCCGTCGGCGCTCATCCGTAAGGCCGATTCCAAGCCCGTCACCATGGGCGACGAGGCGCATGCGAACAAGCGCACGCTGCGCATGTATATCCACCCGGAAGTCTCGCCGAGCTGCCTGCTGTTGATGGGCATCACCGAACCCGCGCCCGGCAGCATCTGGAACACCGAGCCGCCGCATGTGCACGAGCGGCGCATGGAAGCCTATGTCTATTTCAACATGGCGCCGGAAGACCGGGTCATGCATTTCATGGGCGAACCGAAACAGGTGCGCAACATCGTGGTCGCCGACCGGCAAGGCATTCTTTCGCCCGCCTGGTCGATCCATATGGGTGCCGGCACTGGACCCTATTGCTTCGTCTGGGGCATGACCGGTGAGAACAAAGCCTATAATAATGTGACGCCCGTTGCCGTGAAAGATCTTCTGTGATGGCCCAACAACCACAAAATGGCGCAATGCGCCGGCCGCTGCCGAAGGGCGCGCCGGTCTGCTACTGGCATGTATCGGCCATTGCGCAAGAGGAATACAACGTGCCCGACACCACCATGTCGGGCCATATGGATGCCCAGTTCTTCCTCACCAAGGAAAAGAACTTCATCCCCCACGAATATCCCTGCCGCACGCAGTTCGTCAGCGAGCGGCGCGGCAAACGTCCCGTAATCGTCGAAAAGCAGGGGCCCGGACGGATCTGGACGCCGTTCGGCTCGCCGCGCGTCGACCTCTCCGGCTTCTGGTTCCGCGCCACCGCGGTTTCGGCCTGGGCGGAAACGCGCATCGAGGCTAAAACCGCCGGAACGGCGCGGCTAAAGCTCAGCTGCTGCGGCGGCGCCATTCTCTTCGTCGACGGCGAAGAGGCGGGTTTCATGAGCGTCTACCAGCGCAATTTCGAAACCGAGCAGGCATTCGACGTCGAACTGAAGGCGGGTCTCAACGAGATTGCCGTGTTCTTCGATGATCTCGCCGAACGCGACGCCCGTTATTTCTTCGAACTCGATTATTGCGACGGACCGGAAGCCGCCGTTTCGCTCGATGTCCCTTGCGAAAGCGCGCTCGCCGACGAGATCGAACAGATGCTGGAAACCATGCATTTCGAGCAGCCGGCCTATTCGTCGGGAACCGTCGCCTTTCATTGCCCGCAGACCGTCAGCCGCGACCTCGATGTTGAAATCATGGTTGCCGGTGATTTTCTGGCGGAGGAACACGATAGCTTTACCGCGACCCTCCCCGCCGGTTCGGCGCGACTGGTCGTCGGCGACGTGCCGTCGTTCCACAGCGACTTCCGCCATTTCGACGTGCGCCTCAGCGCCGGCGGACTGACGCTTTCGCGGCCGTTCACGGTTGAGATCGCGCGCTGCGAGGACCAGGGCGAACCGCCCGAAAGCCTCGACGCCCGCATCGAGGAAGCGCTCCGCCATGTCGCCGATAATGGTTATGCGGATGCGATTTCGGCGCTGGCACGGCTCGGGCTTGGCCTCGGCGATGCCCGCACCGAGGCGATGATTTCCGCCTCGCTGCCGAAAATCGAAAACTGCCATGACTGCGCCGATTTCCATCTCGTGCCCCTGCTGTTTGGCAGGATCCGCTTTGGCCATCTTCTGTCGGAGGACATCCGCGCGCGGATCGATGCCGCCACGCTCAACTTCCGCTACTGGCTGGATGAGCCCGGCAATGACGTGCAGTGGTACTATTCGGAAAACCACGCGCTGCTGTTCCACACCGCCGCCTATCTGGCCGGGCATTTCCATGCGGACAAGACCTTCGTTCGCGCCAATGTGACGGGCGCCGAACAATCAAAACGCGGCGCTGCGCGCCTCAGGGACTGGTTCGATCACTTCGAGAAATGGGAAATGGCCGAATTCAACTCGGTTCCCTATTTCCCGATCGACCTCAAGGGCCTGACGACGCTCTACGCCCTTGCCCATGACGAGGATATCCGGGAGCGCGCCGGCAAGGCGATCCTGCGGCTGATCTCGGTGGTGGCCGCCTCCGCCCATCACGGCACGCTGACCGCAGCCCAGGGACGCTCCTACGAGCACACGCTGATGGCCGCGCGCACCAGCGAACTGTCTGCAATCGCCCGCGTTCTCTGGGGACGCGGCAATTACGGCCGCACCTTCCAGACGCTGCCGCAATTCCTGCTGTGCCTGCGCGATTTCGGTCTTGCGATCCCCGAAAGCGATCGTGACAAGGCTCGGCTTGTCGGTGGCGCACGCCAGGAATGGACCTTCTCGCAAGGCGAAAACCGGTTTGCCCATCTCTACCACTACAAGACCGCGGAAACGGCGATGGGGTCGCTTGCCCGCTATCGTTGGGGCGAATGGGGCTATCAGGAGACCGTGCTGCAACTGCGGATCGGCCGCAATCCCGATGCGCAGATCTGGGTGAACCATCCCGGCGAGGTGATCCACTGCGGTTTCGGCAGACCCTCCTACTGGGGCGGTTGCGGCGCGCTGCCGCGCGTCCACCAATACCGCAACCTTGCCGTGGTGCTCTTCGAAACCCATGAAGGGCAACCGGATTTCAGCCATATCTGGTTCCCCGCGAGGGCTTTCGACGAAACCATGGACGGCTCGCACTTTGCCTGCGCGCGTTCGGGCGACGGGTTTGTCCTGGCCAGCGGAACGGCTCCTCTCGAGCCGATCCAGACCGGCCCGACCGCCGGCATGGAAATCCGCCAGACCGGCCGCAAGACCGCATGGCTGTTCCGGCTGGCGGAAAGCGGAGAGGTCGAAGGCGGACTTGCCGGTTTCCGGAGGCGTTTCGAGGCCCTGACCCACGCCCTTGCCGAGGACGGGACCATCACCGTCGACGATCCGGACTATGGCACGGTCGTCTTTGGTACGGATGGCACGATTGCGGCGGAGGGGCGCAGCCTCAACCCCGCCGACTGGACGATCGAGGGCACAATCCGCCGCTTCGACTAGACGGTTCAGCAAATGCCGGCGGGCGGCGCTCTGGGCGTCCGCCGGCTTGTTCTTTTCGCCTCAGCCCTTGCCACCCTTCGCACGCGCCGTCGACCCGCGCTCGACAAGCCCGCACGACAGTTCCGTCCGTCGCGGCAGAAATGGCTCGTTGTCGAGAAGGTCGCGCATCATGTCCAGCGCCGCCGCCCCCATCTCGCGCATCGGAATCTGAACCGTGGTCAGCGGCGGGTCGAGGAAGTCGCTTTGCGGCAGGCCGTCTATCCCCATCACAGAAACATCGTCGGGAACCGACAGGCCGAGTTCGCCCAGACCGAAAATGGCGCCGGCCGCCAAGCTGTCGCCGGCAGCGAGAACGGCCGTGAACGCTTTGCCCTTTTCCCCGACATGGCGGCGCATCGCCTCGATCGCGGCCTCCGGTGTCCAATCGGTCGCATCGACCACGAGATCGCGCCAGTGGACGCCCTCGATCGTCTCGATTTCGTCGCGCCAGCCTTCGAGGCGTCGCAGGATGGTGCGCCGGCCGGGGCGGGCGAGAAACAGGATGCGGGAATGACCGAGCGATTTCAGGTAGCGCGTGGCAAGGGCTGCGGCCGCGCGATTGTGCGGCGCGATGCTCGACAGCCGCATCAGCGGATCATCGCCATTGACCAGCAGCACGGGCTTCTGAAAGGCGCGCGCCGGCACCAGCATCTCGTCCTCATCGATGGTCAGCATCAGCACGCCCGCAATCTCGGGATCGCCGGCAGCCTCGTCCAGCATGCGGCGCTCGTCGTCCGCGTTCGAAATCGCCTTCGTCGACAAAGACAGGCCGAGAACCTCGGCGCGTTCGCGCATGCCCTCCAGCACAAATGCAGTGAACTGGTTGCGCTGGTAGTCGAGCATGGCGCTGGCGCTGGCCGCGACGATGACTTTCATGCCTGCGATCGACATGGGAACGTGATAATTCTGGGACTTGGCCGCCTGAAGGATCTTCTCCCTCAGTTCCGGCCGAACCCCCGGCGTTCCCGACAACGCCCGCGACGCGGTGGACGGCGAGACGCCGCAATAACGCGCCAGATCGCTCAGCCGAAGCCGCCTGCTTTCCTTTTTCATCTGCATCACTCCGTTTGCCATACTATGAAATATTCTTTCATATGGCGCAATCTTTTTTCATGATGCATGATATCATCAAAGCGACCGTGCGGGGAGGACACCTTTGCGGCCGCACCAGAAGAACAGTCCCGAACGACGACGCTCCGCCTCCGTCGTGGAGGACATGGAGGACATCCATGATAGACAAAATAAAACATGCTCTGGAGAGCGCCCTGCTTTACCTGACCTCGGCAATGCTGGCGATCATGGCAGGACTGATGCTGTGGCAGGTTTTCACCCGCTATGTGCTTGCGTCTCCGGCGCTCTACACCGAAGAACTTCTCCGCTTCATGATGATCTGGATGGCCTTTCTCGGATCGGCATATGCCTTCGGCACCCGCCAGCACCTGTCGCTTGTCTTTGTCATCGAGGCGCTCAGCGGGCGCAAGAAGCTGATCCTGATGCTGATCAACGACACCGTCGTTCTGGTGTTTTCGGCGTTCATCCTGTTTCTCGGCGGCATCAAGGCCGTCACATCCTCAATGACGCAGTTTTCGCCGATCATGCGCATTCCCATCGGCGAGGTTTACCTGATCATGCCGATCGCCGCCGTGCTGATCTTCATCCTTCAGTCGCTGAACATGATCATCCTGGTTCGCGACAGCAACCGGGCAGCCCTCAAGCCGGTCGGGAGCCTCTGACATGGACTTTATCTTCGACTATGTGGACGAGACGGTTTTCGCGTCCGTCCTGCTCTTCGGCCTGTTCTTCCTGATGCTGGCCCAGGGCATTGCCATTTCCGTGGCGATCGCCGTGTCCTCCATTCTGACCGGCCTGTTCTTCCTGCCGCCAAGCGTCGCCTTCTTTGTCGCCACCCAGAAGATGTTTGCAGGCGTCGATTCGTTCACGCTGCTGGCGATCCCGTTCTTCATTCTTGCCGGCAACATCATGAACAAGGGCGGCATCGCCATCCGGCTGGTGAACCTCGCCAAGCTGATCGGCGGACGCCTGCCGGGCTCGCTCGCGCACACCAATGTGATCGCCAACATGCTGTTCGGTTCGATCTCGGGCTCGGCGATCGCGGCGGCCGCCGCCGTCGGCGGAACCATGGCCCCATTGCAGAAGAAGGAGGGCTACGACCCGACATTTTCGGCCGCCGTCAACATCGCCTCGGCGCCCTCCGGCATCCTGATCCCGCCGAGCGGCCCGCTGATCCTGTTCTCGCTGGTCTCCGGCGGCACCTCGATCTCGGCCCTCTTTATCGGCGGCTATGTGCCCGGCCTGCTCATGGGTCTTTCGGTGATGATCGTCGCCGGCATCATCGCAAAGCGCCGGAAGTTTCCGGTGTCGGAAATCCCCGGCCTCGGCGAAGCGGCGAAGATCGTCTGGCAGGCCCTGCCGCCGCTGCTGATGGTCGTGGTCGTGATCGGCGGCATCGTCATCGGCGCCTTTACGGCAACCGAGGGCGCAGCCGTCGCCGTTCTCTACTCCTTCGTTCTGTCGCTGATCTACCGGCTTGCCACGTGGCGGGAATATGTCGACGTCCTGAAGAGTTCCATGGTCACCAGCGCCGTGATCCTGTTCCTGATCGCCGCCTCCGGCGTGATGTCCTACGTGATGACGATCACCGGCATTCCGGACGCGATCGCCGATGCGCTTTTGACCTTCGAAAACCCGATCGTGATCCTGCTGATCATGAATATCTGCCTGCTGATCATCGGTTTCTTCATGGACCTGACGCCGGCGGTGCTGATCTTCACCCCGATCTTCCTGCCGATTGCGCGGGAAGTCGGCATGGACCCGGTGCAGTTCGGCTTGATGATGATCTTCAACCTCGGCATCGGCTCGATGACGCCGCCGGTGGGCTCGGTGCTTTTCGTCGGTTGCAGCATCGGCGGCGTCAGCATCGAGAAGGTGGCAAAGCCGCTCCTGCCCTTCTTCATCACGCTGGTGATCGCCCTCCTGATGATCACCTATATTCCGGCCCTCACCACAGGCCTGCCGCGCCTGCTGGGCCTGATGTAAGAATTGCCCCCCCCCGCCGGGATGACACAATAGGCCGCGGCGTTCTGCGCCGTGGCTTCTCTTTTCCAGAAGGCGAAACCGCGCGCAATTCAAGTCGCCCGCTCGCTGCGCGACCACGCGGCATACTCGGCGTTGACCTTCTCCATATCGCCGTAAAGCCAGGCCATGCGGTCGAGGAACCAGAGCTTGAGCAGCATGGTCAGCGCCATGCCGGAAAGCGTCGACCATAAATCGAGCCAGATCAGGCCGGCGACGAAGATGAGCCCGGAGACGGCCGAGAGCGCGTTCAGGATTGTGCCGGCGCGCGCGTGGCCGGCGGGAATGGCCACGCTTCCGCGCTTGAGCCAGACCCGTTCGCCGAAAATCCCGCGCGTCATCCAGCTATCCTTGCGTTTGGGCGGCGGGAAAAGCCTGGGGTTCAGCCAGACCCAGGCAAGGGCCGCAATGGCAGGCAGGATGGCCCAGGGGCCGATCAGCATCCGGCTCCAGGCGGCAAGCGCGATCGCGGGCAGCACTGTCAGCCGGCTCCAGCCGCTCCACGGATTGGCGTGGCGCTGCCAGGTGCTGTCGTCCATTCCCATCAGCTTTTCTGCATATTCGGCAAGTTTCATCGGCCGATGCTCTCCCTGCTTGTACCCGCAGCCATCCTGTCGTCCTTTCGTTTGCGCGCCAGTCGTCGAAGCCGTCCGGGGGCCTTTCTGAAGCCGCGCTCGAACAAGAGCGCCCAGAGCGCCCCGGCAAGAACCTGCCAGAGGTTATGCGAATCCGATTCGATGCGCGAGCCGCCAACAAAGAACGCCGCCAGTATGACCACTGTTTTCGTCACCGGCGATTTTTCGATGCAGGCATTGATGAGGCTGCTTGCGCCAAAGCTTGCCGCCGCCATATGGCCGGAAGGGAACCCGTGAAGGCTCCCCGAGGGGCGGATATTGATCCGGGCGCCGCCAAGCCCCCATTTCGCGAGGTGCACCGTGCCGAGCATCGCCAGAAAGCGCGCGGCATAGTCTCCGCCGCCGCCGGTTGCGATCCGGCAACCGAAGGCGGCGACCGGAAGCGCGATCTGCAGGTTGTCGCCGTAGCTTTCGACCGTTTTCTGCGAGAGACACAGCGACAGCGCCAGAACGGCGATGACAAGGATGTTTCTGTAATGGAGTAGGCCTTGCTTCAAATGTCCAATCCGTGACTGTTTCAATCACGGATGCGCTAGGACGCAGACGCCGTCGCGTCGTCCTGCCCGGCAGGCGAGGACACCGGAGAAGCCGGAATTTGCGGTTATCGGCTGGCCCCGCTAGAGCGCCGTGCGTCCTTTCGGACGCACAAAGGACGCTCTAACCTATTGAATCTACGCATCGTGCTTTCCGAAAAGCGATTCCGATTTTCGGGCCGATGCGCTAGAAAGATTTCTCAACGACCGAAACAAACGCCGACACCGCCCTTGATCGACCAGTTCAAAACCATTGCCGATACGGCCCTGCCGGTCGTCGCGCTCTATTCGGCCGTGCTGGCCTTTGGCCAGACGCGGTTTCACACAAGCTCCCGGCTGCTCGGATGCCTGTTCCTGCTGGTCTTCATCATCTCGCCCCTGCCCTTGCGTTTCGACGAGAACACGCTTGCGGGGCATGTCTATTCCTCGCTGGTGTGGGGGCTGTTCGCGCCGGCAAGCACATTGCTGGCGCCGCTCTTTTACTTCTATGTTCTGGCGCTGACGCGGGAAGGACCGCCCCGCAGACCGTCGATCCTGCATTTCATCCTGCCCGCCCTTGCCGCCGTCGCCGGCATCGCCATGGCCCTGCTGCCTGTCGCAACGCGCAACGGCCTGTTTTCCGCCGCGGAAACCGGGACGCCGCTGCCGGTGGCGCTTTCCGCTCTTGTCGTCATCTGGCGATTGCTCGGCCCGGCGACGTTCACCCTGTGGCTGGTCTATGTCGTGCTGATGTACCGGAGGCTGACAGGCTACCGCAAGCGGCTCTGCGATCTCTATGCCAGCACCGAGCGGCTGGAGCTCTACTGGATCAACTGGCTGATGGGCTTGGTCGCCATCTACGCCCTGCTCAATCTTGTCGATGCCGCCCTTCTCGACCCCCTGGGCTGGGCCGTGGTTCCGGTCGCCATCGACCGCCTGTGGTCGCTGTTGATTGTCATGGTTCTGGGCGTCTGGGGGCTACGCCAGCGACCGGGCCTTGTGCCGCCGGACGAGGCCCAGGCAAGGACAAGCGAAAGCGGCAAATATGAAAGAAGCGCGCTGTCACGCGAGATGCAGCAGCGGATCGCGGAGAAGCTCACCGCCGCGATGGCGGACGAGCGGCTCTACCGGGACGCCAATCTCTCGCTCTGGTCTTTGTCTCAGCATATCGGCGTTACGCCCAATTATATTTCGCAGACGCTGAGCGAAACGCTTGGACAGTCCTTCTACGCATTTGTCAACGGCCACCGGATCGACGCGGCCAAGAGGCTTCTGGTTTCCGAAACGCAAACGGTTCTTGAGATCGCCTATGATGTCGGCTTTAATTCCAAGTCCGCTTTCTACACCTCGTTCCGGCGCATGACCGGACAAACGCCTGCGGCCTTCCGCAAATCGCAGGGAACGGACGACGACGCAGACCCGAACGGCACCACGGGCTAAAACTGGCGGCCTGCCTTTTCTTCAAACGTGGGAAGCGGAAGCGCCCCGCCGGCGTCGCACAGCCCAGAGGACCAGGAAGACGAGGACGAGGCCGTAACCGGCGCTGCCGAAGACGGACTTGGCGATCGTCAACCGGCTGGCGGTCTCGACCTGTTCGGGCTGAAGGATTGCCGGCCCGGCGAAAAGCATGGCCCTGACGGCGGCGTTTTCCAGATAGTCGAACGCCATCCCAATCACCGGTATTGCGGCAAAGCACAGCTTCCAGAACCGGGTGAAGGGCGCAAGCCGATAGAGCGCAAGGCCAAGCCCAAGCGCAAGCGCTGCCGGAAAGACAAGATCGAGATGCTGCTGCGGACCGAGATAAAGCGCCCGCCCGTTCTCCGACAGCGCCGACAGGAAGGCTTTCGCTTCGCCGAATGTATAGCCGCCAGGCCGCATATCGAAAGGCGGAAGTCCGCCAGCGGTCCGACTGATCGCCGGCAACGTCCAGAGCGTCATTGTCGCGTAAAGACAGGCGGCGATCGCCAGGGCTGCCCAGGCCGTTATACTGATGCGTTTCATGATGTCTGCCTTCACAGGTTTCCGCTCTACAGTGTCTTTGGCATCAAACAGCCCGTTTGGGCCGATGAGGTCAACACTGCGCTGTCGACAGAATGGCCCAGCCCTTTGCCCCCAGATGCAGCGAACCTGCGCCGGAAAGATGCGCATCGCGTCCCGCAAGCACCGCCTTCGCATCCGGCGCGGCAAAGGATGCCGGTCCGTCGAGATTGAGGGCCAGGAAAAGCCGCCGCCCGTCATGCGCCAGTTCGAGGAGGAGCCGGGTGTTTTCCAGCCGCAGGACCTTCGTGCGCGCCCTGACAAGCCAGGGGTGGCGGCGCCTCACCCCGATCAGCTCCTGATGGCGGCGGTAGACGGACCAGCCATCCGGCCAGAGATCCCGCGGACTTTCGGGAAAGGCTGGGCGAACCGCGTCGTCGCCGCCCTCGCCTTCCGTCTTGACGCCATGGAAGGCCTGCTCGTCGCCGGCATAGACCGAGGGAATGCCGCCGACCGTAAACAGCACGGCAAGCGCCTGTTCCAGCGCGCCGGCGTCCTCAAGGCAACTCGCCAGCCGCGTGACGTCGTGATTGCCGACAAAGGTTTGCGGAATGAAGTGGTCGAGAAAGCCGTTATGCCGGTCGAGCGCCCAGCTCAGTTCGAAGAAATTGCGGTCGTTGAGCGCGCTCCAGATGGCTTTCCAGAGTTCGTACTGGGTCATGGAATCGACGCCGCTCGTTTGGACGAATCCGGCATAGTCGCCATGGATCATCTCGGCGAAGATGAAGGCGTCGGGGTGGCGCTCGCGAACGCCCGGCAGCACCCGCGCCCAGAATTCCGGCGCCATCGCGTAAGCCGCATCGAGCCGCCAGCCGGAAGCCCCGCGGTCGAGCCAGTGACACATGACGGTGCGGACATAGGCCTCGACCTCAGGATTTTCGCCGTTGAGCGCCACGAGACCGTGGTGCCCCTCGAAGGTGGCCAGTTCGCCCTCCGGCGTATAGCGAAACCATGATGCTTTCGGGGACGACCCGCCGTGATCCAGCACGTCGCGGACAAAGGGGTGGCTGCGCCCGACATGATTGAACACGCCGTCGAGCACGACCCGCAGGCCGCGTGCGCGCGCCTCAACGATCAACCTGTCGAAATCGTTTTCATCGCCGAGCCGCGGATCGATCCGGAAATGGTCGGTGGTGTCGTAGCCATGGGTCGCTGAGGCGAAGATGGGGCCCAGCAACAGGACGGAAGCGCCGAGTTCGACGGCGTAATCGAGCCATTCCAGCAGATGGTCAAGCCTGTGCTCAAGCGGCATGTCGGCATCGGGACGGATCGGCGCCCCGGTGAAGCCGAGTGGATAAAGATGCCAGAAAACGGCGTGCTCAATCCATGAGGGCATCGGTCGCCCCTGATTATGTACTGACTGGTACATTGTGCGATTATTCTCCGTCGGAAGAAGAGGGCGGCAGGGCGCCGTTCAGGAACATGGCGACCGTGTCGGCCGCCGAGCGCGCGTTGAGCGTCGCGAAGCTGTTGAGCGCGATGCCGATATGATTGTTGACCAGGCCGAGAAAGGAGGCCGCCAGAAGCCTGTGCCGCCCCGTCAACCCGCCGCCGGAAGCTTGCTCATGGGCACGAAAACAGGCGTCTAACGCCTCGAAATGGCGCTGGTGGTGCTCTTCGGCCGCCTGCCGCGCCTCGCTTTCGACCGGGGCGAACCAGAGCGTCAGGTAAAAGCGGTAGAGCGCGGGTTCCTCACGGGCGAAACCGAATGTCGTTTCCGCGAGCGCAGTGAGCGCACGGTCGAACGGCGCAACCATGCAGGCCCGCTCCAGCGCGTCATGCAAGGGGGCCAGACCCTCCTTCAGCAAGGTTTCGAGAAGGCCGAGCTTGGACCCGAAATAGTGATAGAGCGTGGGCTTCCCCACGCCGGCAGCATTGCAGATCTGCTGAACGCCAACGCCTTCATAGCCATAGGCGGAAAAGAGACGAAGGGCATGTTCGAGCAATATGGCTCTCGTGGGGGTCGCGTGTATCATGACTTGATCTATACCGTTCGGTATACCGTCGTCAAGATATGCTCTTCCCCTAAGAACGGTATTTGGCTGCAAAAGAATGGTAACGTTCGATGCAAAGCGGGACGCAGCGGCGCATATTTGCGCAGAACGTGACGTGAGGCAGCATCCGGCGTTTTCTGTCTTTGTCAGTTGACCGGCCGGGCATGCGGTATCGGAACATCCGGCCTGGAGGCAATCAACCCCACGAAGCCGTAAATCAAGCGGCCAGCAATCACCGTTGGGCCGCGACTTGTCCTAGGCTTCACGCAACGTCCTGACGCGTTCGGCGACCCCGAACCTATCCCCGTGCCCCATCGGTTCTGGCAGGATATCCGGCCGAAATAGGGCCGGCTCAAGTTGCTCTTGCGGTTCTTGAAGCCATCGAGATTCGTTCCGTCGTGAAGTCGTAGGCGCTGGCGACGTCCTTGATTTCCATCACGTGGGAAACAAGCAGATCCAGAAAGGCCCGGACCGCCGGTACGTTCGACCTTTTTGGCGGCAGCGCTGCAAAGAGTTCCATTTGCGGTCCGATGAAATCCGGCAGCGCCCGAACAAGGGCGCCGGCGCGGGCCAATGGCTCAGCGTACAACATCGGCAGAAGCGCGACCCCGGAGCCGGCGCTCAGGATGCCGAGAGCGACAGTCGGTTCACTCACCGTCATCAACGGCTCGCTTGTGAGGTATACGACCTCACCCTTCGAGCCGGTCATTCTCCATTCATGGGGAAACTCATCAATGGCGATGTCGATCCGGCCAAGACCCTCTACAGCGCTCGGATCGGAAAGATCAACCTCAGCGCCGCGCGTGCGGAAGGTGTAGAGCGCGAGTGGCGAGGCGGCGATCTTCCTTGCAACGAGGTAAGGCTCGTTCGGCCGCCCAACGCGGATTACGACATCAAGATCCTCGGTCACCGGATCCGGGCCGCTACTCGTGACACGCAGGCTGGCCTGTACGGCCGGATACCGTTCGGTCAGCCGGGCGAGCACCGGCGCAAGCAGCTTCTGGCCCGAAAGTGCGCTGGACGCGATGCGCAAACGTCCGCTCGGCTCCCCCTGACCGAGGCGCACGGCTTCCTCCGCCGTCGAAAGGAGCGATAGCGCCTCCTCGGCGGCAGGCAGGAGGCTCTCGCCGAGCGGCGTCATGCGCAAGCCCCGGCCGATACGATCGAAGAGAGGGGCGCCCGCGGCGTTCTCCAGTCGGTGCAGTGCGCGAGACAGGGTTGCCTTGGGCACCCCGAAGCGTCGCGAGGCGGGACTCAATCCGCCAGCGCTCGCGATCAAGCCAAATCCATGAAGATCGTTCAGATCAAAATTGTTCATATTATTGTTCCGATTTCCGAACATTTTGTTCAAGAATGATCGGTTTTCGCGCTGAATGTCCAGTGCCAATATATGCTCAACGCGAACAAACGAACGGAGCCCGATATGACCGAGAAGCTGCAACTCTTCACCAAACCCGATTGCCGGTTCTGCGTCGCGGCCAAGGAGACGCTGTCACGCGCCGGCCTCGGATTTGGCGAGCATGACGTGAGCGCCTCGCCGCGGACCGCCAATCTCAGCGTCTACCTGTCCGGTGTATCGACAGTGCCGCAGGCCTTCGCCGGCGAGATGCATATCAACGGTTCGCAGGATCTTGTCGCGCTCAACGCCGCCGGACGACTTGCGCCGCTCGTTGCCGCAGCGACCGCCGCGATCGACACGGATCACCTCTCTGACGAAACCATCGCGCATGGCGCGGAGGATATCGTGCTCAAAGACTATATTCCCGAAAGAGACGGAACGCGTTCGGATGATCCCGAGCAGTGGGCCATTCTGCGTTTCTATAAGGATTTTTTCGGTTTCTGGCCGAACTGTTTTTACTTCCAGCATCATTGGCCGGAGAGTTATAAGCTCTTTGTCTATGCCCACAATGTCGGCGCCATCGGGACGGGACAGAGGATTCTCGGCGAACCGGTGATGATGGCAACCGGCTTTTCCACGTCCGAGGCGTCGGGATGCAACTATTGCCAGGTCCACATGACTTCGGCGGCGGGCGAGAAATCGCTCGGCATCCCGAAACTGATCGAAGCCGCCCGACGGGGGCAGGCACCGGAAGGTTCTCCGATCGGCCCCTTCGAAGCGGCGCTTGCCGATCTCGCCGCAGCGGCGGCGACCAACACGGTTAGCGACGAACTGCTGGCGCGGGTTCGGGCAAATGCCTCGCGGAAGCGCATCTCTCAGGAAGACGTCGAGGCCAATATCACCGGCACGGCGATGATCGCCTCGGCGTTCGGTTTCCTCAACACCTTCAACGATCTTGCCGGTGTCGACATCGAAGCCCATTGGGCGCGACAGTCCGAGCAGAGCGCGGGCATCGAGGCCGGTCGTCACGGTGTGAGCGAGGATCGCACAGCGACCAATCTCGACCACGACCTGCCCCAGGGCGGTCCCTCTGTGGAAGCGATGGTCGCGAAATACGAGGCAATTGTTGAGGCGGCGGGCGGCGTGAACGCATATACCAGACGGGAACTGGGCCTCCTGCCGGACTGGATGCGCCTCTGGCCGGAGCACCTGCGCGCCCGTCACGCGATCTTCTATGCCGAGATGATGCAGGACCGGGATCATTCGCCGGTGCCATCCGAACTCAAGCATCTGATGGCGCGCGTCTCGGCCATTGCCAGAGGCCATGACTATCTCGCCGCGGTGGAGGGGCTGCTTGCCTACAGGGCGGCCGGGAGCGATCAACGCGCGGTCGAGCGTGCCCGTCATTGTTTCGATGCGGCGAAGTCGCGCCCCGAGGGGCAGGCGCTCTTCACCGAAAAAGAGCGTGCCGCGTTGACCGTGGCCTGGCTTTCAGGTCAAGCGCCGATCACCACCCCCAGGCGTTTCATTCAACCCGCGATCGATCACTGGACACCGGTCGAGCTCATTCACCTTTTCACCGTCTGCGGCGTTGCGGGCCTCGTTCAGCGGTTCTCGGCTATTGCCAGGCCGAAGATCGAAGCCCAGGTCCGAGACTTTCTGGAGCAGCACAAATTGACCGCGGACACGCTCGCCCTGCGCTATCCGCTCCCCGAGGAGCGCCACGGGGCGGCGACCTGACGGAATGAATTGCCGGTGGTCCGGGAGCTTCCGACGTTCGACTGCGGCAACCTCAAGGACAAATGCCGGAACCGGACCGCCAGAGCTTTTACGCAGTTGCGGACGGTGACCCGGTATCCACTGCGTCTGAAATCGCTCCAGACGCAGCGTTAACCCGAAAAGGACTCTTTTCATGACCTCTTTGATCTCATCGCTTGTCACGGTCTGCTTCGCCTTCGCATGCGGAATATTCCTGACGCTGTCCTATATCGAGAAGCCGGTCTGGGCGGTCATGCGCAATCCGATGACGCAGAACGTGTCGGACGAGACGGCGCGGACGGTCCACGCGGCACTCAACCGCCTGATCCGGCTCTTGCCCCCGACCATGATGGCCACGATGGGTACGGGAACGGTGTTGCTCGCAGTGCAGGCGTGGCAGCGCGATTTCGCCTGGGCGCCGCTCACGGTGCTGATCGTGCTGGCGCTTTGCCTGGGTTACATGCTGAGTCAACTCTTCGGCCGTATCGAGGCGGTCAAGGACTACCCGTCCGACGGCAGGATCGAGATCGTACGCGAGGGTCTGGGCAAGCTGGCCGCGCTCCATCATGTCGGGTTGTTCTCGGCGGCACTCACTGTCTTGCTGCAGATCGCACTCGTTCAGGCGTAATCAACAAGTCCAGCGCTTGCGGTGCCAATCCCGCCCAAAACGTCGGCCTCGCCGGAAAACGACCAACTTTGTGCACCCCCAGGCGCTGAACGCTTCCATTTCTCCTCATTGCCTATCTTTGCGCTCCGCCCGCAGCGTGAAACGTCAGCTAATGGTTGACGTTATCGTCCGTCATGGCGGCAAAATCGCCGCTGTTGTCGACCATGCACGGCGGACACGGGTTGCAGCAGGCCGATGTCACCGGCAGAGGCATGCGCACAATCCGGTTGGTCTTGGACAAGGCAAGCTTTTCACCAAATCCTGCCCGGTCCCCTGACCGAAGGGGAAGCTCACATCCACCCGTCGGCTTCGTTGACATACATAGGAGTCCTATGTAAAAAGAACGGCATGGAGAGCGCGATGACAGAGAAATTTCATATTGCCACAGGTCTTGCCAAGATCGGCCTGTATCTAAGGGCTGAAGGGTGGCAGCAGGCCGAGACAGAATCTCTCACGCCGACACAGGCGCAGATCCTCGTTCATCTCGTTCGGCGCGGTCCCGCACGCATCACCGCGCTCGCGGAGGAACTTGCGGTCACGCAACCGACCGCAAGCGACGCATTATCGGCGCTGATCCGCAAGGGCCACGTCGAAAGACGGCCCGATCCGGCAGACGGGCGCGCCTCGCTGCTGCATGTGACGACGCAAGGGCAGCGTGTCGCCGGGGTGATGGCCGAATGGCCCGATGCGCTTCTCGGCGCGATCGATACGCTGGAGGCCGACGAACAAGGGGTTTTTCTGAGGACCCTGACCCGGATGATCCGCGAGTTGCAGGTCCGCGGCGCGATCCCCGTTCAGCGCATGTGCGCGACCTGCAGCTTTTTCCGGCCGAACGTCCATAACGATCCGGCCGCGCCACATCACTGCGCCTTCGTGGACGCCGCCTTCGGGGACGCGAAATTGCGTCTCGACTGCGGCGAGCATGAACCGGCGGGCGACCCCGAGACCTCGGCCCTGTGGCGGAAGTTTCTCGGGACGTCATCCGGAAAAGTGGACGCCCCGCCCGCGGCAACGGGCGAGACGTCCTGATGTCTGAACCCGACTCTCAAAAGACAGGAGACTCCAATATTATGACACAGAAAGCGATTTTCTACCATGCAGGCTGCCCGGTCTGCGTTGCCGCCGAAAACAACATCACCGAGATCATCGATCGCGCCCGCGTCGATCTGGAGATCGTCCATCTCGGCGATACGCCTCAGCGGATCGACGAGGCCGCTGCCGCAGGGGTGAACTCCGTGCCTGCGCTTGTCATCGATGGTTCTGCGCTGCACATCAATCATGGCGCCGCTCTCTCGGATTTGAGGTGATGGCCATGAGAAACGCTATAGCAGCAGCGGCGATTGCCGCCGCCCTGGCCGCACCGGCGGCGGCGCATGATACGGATCATGCGGGGGGCATCCACGCCGAAGCGTCGGACGCGGTCCCGGCACAGTTCGACATCGTTCATGCCCGGATCACGACGGAGAAGAATACCGCCACCTTCCACATCGGCGTCTCCGGACGCGCGGGCGAAAGCAAGCCGACACCATCAGGCCAGCTCGCAGGAAGCGAAGTTTTCGCCTATGTCTGGCCGACGAACATCGAACCCTATGAAGTCGGGTTCGAACACGATACGGGTATGCTCGCCCTCGCCGTCACGGCCCATCCGGATTTTGACGATACGCCGCTGTTCGATGAGAATGGCGATGGCAGCCCGGGCAATGACGGCGATCTCTGGCACAGCCACTGGGTCGTCCTCGGTCCCGACGATGCCTGCGGACCCGGCGCGTTGAAGGTTATCGACATCCCCGAGAGCGCCAGCCCGAGACTGCCGAAGACCTGGCCGGGCCTGCCGATCCTGATCGACAGTCCGGGCTGGGACCCGCTGATCCGCGGAGGGATCGTCGAGGTGCGCGTGCCGTTCGACCATATCGGCGTCGTTGAAGCTGCGTCCTATGACGGCGTGACCGTCGGACTTCGGGTCAATGAGAGTATTCACGCACCGCTTCTGTGCGTCGTCAATGTCTTCGACATCGTTTCGGGCGATCTGAGCCTGCCCGGAAAAGTGAACGAGTGAACCTGTGACCATGCGCCTCGAGCCTGCTCCGGCGCTCCAGGCGGCTCGGCGGCTGAACGCCTCCGAGCCGCCGCCCGGACCCGACCACTTCCGCGACGGCGACATGCCCATCGAAGCCTTCCGGAGGTTATGCCCGGCCCGCGACGAGGTCGAATGCACCGCCCCCCCAAAAGAATGCAGGGAGATCGCCCGGTATGAAGTCAGCAGCTATCCCCCACGGCTTCCCTGTGGCGCGCGGCACGGATGGCATCCTGCGCAATCTCTCCGGTGTTCGGAGGCGGACTGCCACCGCCTGTGAATTTCTTCGGGCGTTTCCGGAGATGCGGGCACAGCGGGACTTGCCCCTTTGCCCGTCGCGGAGGCACCCGCTCCGGAAGCCGGCTTAGCCGCTGGAGCGGGCGACAAGATCAGCGCCGACCAGCATCTTTACACACGGAAGGTCGGCAGCACCGTTGATGATGTCATCGAGCAAGGCAACGGCATGAAAGCCGATCTTGCGCTTGGATACGTCAATCGTCGTCAACGGCGGATCGCTGGTGGCACTCATCGGCAGATTGTCGAAACCGATCAGCGAAACATCCTGAGGAATACCGATACCGTTCTCCCGCAAAGCCCGGGCAAAGCCGAGCGCCATGATATCATTGGTGCAAAAATAGCATTCCGCCAGCTTGCCGCCGGACGCCAAATAATCAGACGCACCGCGATGGGCGCCAGTAAAGGTCGATTCGACGGAAATGATCAGCGAAGGATCAACAGCAAGACCGAGCCGCTCCATGTTGCGGAAATAGGCGTCATGCCGCAGCTTGAAGTTGGTCGTTCCAACATGGCTTGCGACAAAACCGACCCGTGAAAAGCCGCGCGACTTGAAGCGCTCCAGCACCTTGTAGACGGCGTCGATGTTGTTCATGTTGACGAAATTCGCCTCAACGACGTCGTAAAAGGTATCAATAAACACGATCGGCGCCCCGACGCTTTGCAGCAAGCGGATGTCCTCTTCGCTCAGTTCCGTTCCAAGAGCGATAACGCCGCTGACGCCGGCGGCCCCGGCCACGGCTTCCGCAATCGAGGCGATGGTCTCGCCATCGTGGCTGGCAACCTCGAGCGCATAGCCTCTGCGCAGCGCCTCCTGCGACATGCCGTCGATATAATCGGAAATGAAATGGCTGTGGTCGCGGTTCACCGTCTGGCCGTGTTTGGCGATTTTCAGGAACCGCAATGTCTCCTTGACCTCGCTGGAACGGCTTCGGGAGGCGCGCGGTACGTATTTAAGGCGCGATACGGCTTCGAGAACCCGCACCCGCGTCGCTTCGGAAATCTCCCCCTTGCCGTTGAGCACAAGAGATACCGTCGCGGCTGACACCCCTGAGGCAGCTGCTATGTCGCGAATCGTGGGAATGGTCTTGGTTTTCATATTCTCAAAATTGCTGGTTGGCGCTCAGGTTGCAACCGTCTTGTCTTCGCGCATTTTGTTTAGTGAATTTTAGTTGGAAACTAGGCGTATTCCATGCCTTTGAGAAGACCAAATTACGGCTTTTTCCCAAATTTAGCTCTTGATGGCGTCTCGTTCGTCTGCTAGCGTTTAGTAAAGTTATGGCAATTTAGTAAACGGGAGGTGCTAATGCGTCGGCTGGATGGTCAGTTGCTCGTGCTTGCGGTCATGAACCTGGCACTGTTGGCAATCGGCGCCCTGATTTCGGGCGGCACCTTTCTCTCGCTTTTCAATCTGCAATCAATGGCAATACAGGTCCCCGAGATCGGCCTGCTGGCGATCGGCGTGGCGCTTGCCATGTGCGCGGGCAATGGCGGCATCGACCTGTCGGGCATCTCGCTTGCCAATCTCGCCGGCGTGGTTTCGGCAATCGTCGTGACGAGCTTTCTCGATCCCTATGATCAGCCGGTGATGTTCACCGCGACATTTGCGCTGATCGCCGTTGTCGTCGGCTGCCTTGGCGGACTGGTCAACGGGCTCCTGATCTCGTTTGTCGGCATTACGCCGATCCTTTGCACGCTCGGAACCCAAATGGCCTTCACCGGCCTGGCCGTGATCGTCTCGGGAGGGCGCGCGGTGACCGTCGGCAGTCCGGATCCGCTCTACAATATCGGCAATGGCTTCATCTTTGCCGTGCCGGTCGGCTTCATCATCTTCATCGCCGTCGCAACGGTGATCGGACTTGCCGTGCGCTTTACGCCCTATGGCAAGTGGCTGATGCTCGGCGGCTCGAACCTGAAGGCCGCCACCTTCGCCGGGTTTCCCAAGCGTGCGGTGATCACGACGACCTATATGCTGAGCGGTCTGCTCGCCGGCATTGCCGGGGTCATCATCGCCGCACGCAATGTCAACGTAAAATGGGACTACGGCACGTCGTATCTGCTGATCGCCATTCTCGTGGCAGTCATGGCGGGGGTCCGCCCACAGGGCGGGTATGGACGCATCATCTGCGTCGTGCTGTCGGCGATCGCGTTGCAGCTCATGTCGAGCCTTCTGAATTTCGGCGGCTTCTCGAACTTCGTCCGGGATTTTGCCTGGGGGGCGCTGCTGCTCGCCTTCCTGATCGTCGGCCGCCACGACCTGGTCAGCTATCTGATCCCGGGAGGTCGCCGCTAGTCGAAACGGGTTCGGGGCGCAAATCGCGCCGCCCCTGATCAAACGATGCAGGTTTCAGGAGCATCGCTGCACACTCACTGTTGAGGCGCTCCGGCCGTTCGCATTCCCTCGCGTGGACGGCCATGGAAACGGAGGGAAAATTGGAGGAAAGAATGAGAAAGCATTTCAAAACAGTCGCCGTCGCAACCCTTATGGCTGCAACCGCGCTCGCGGGCGCAACCGGCATGGCAGCCGCACAGGACGACAAACCCGTTATCGCCACCGTGTTCAAGATCAGCGGGATTCCGTGGTTTGATCGCATGAATACGGGTGTTGAGGAATATCAGTCCGAGCACCCGGAAGTCGTCGCCGAAGGCTACGGCCCGGCCACCGCCGACGCGGCGCAGCAGCTCCAGATCATTCAGGACCTGATCGCCAAGGGCGTCGACGCTCTGGCCGTCGTGCCGATGGACCCGGTCGTCATCGAGGGCACGCTGAAGCGGGCCATGGACCGCGGCGTTATCGTCGTCACCCACGAGGCCGACAACCAGCGCAATACCATGGTCGACATCGAGGCCTTCGACAACGACAGCTACGGCACCGCGCTCAACGAACGCCTTGCCGAATGCATGGGCGGCGAAGGCAAATGGACGACCTTCGTCGGCTCGCTGGGCAGCCGCACCCACATGCAGTGGGTGGGCGCCGGCGAGGAAAACGCCAAGAAATACCCCGGCATGGAGCTTGTCGATCCGAACAACGAATCCTTCGACGATGCCAATGGCACCTACGAGAAAGCCAAGGAAATTCTGCGCAAATATCCTGACATCAAGGGTTTCCAGACCTCCGCCGGCAACGACGTTCTCGGCGTCGGTCGCGCCATCGAGGAAGCCGGACTTGCCGGCAAGGTATGCCTCGTCGGCACCGGCCTGCCCGCGCCGTCCGCTCCCTATCTGGAATCCGGCGCCATCACGGCGATCGGTTTCTGGGATCCGATGAAGGCGGGCATGGCAATGAATGCCGCCGCTCAGAAACTGCTGGCCGGCGAAGAAATCGTTGACGGCATGGATCTCGGCGTCGACGGCTATCACAGCATCACCGTCACCAAGGGCGCCGGCGACGGCCTTCTCGCCATCGGCAATGGCATGGTCCTTGCCGACAAGGACACATACAAGGACGTCTACTTCTGATCTGTTGACCTCCCGAGCAGGCCGGGGCGCTTTTCGAACGCCCCGGCCACGCGAAGCCTGGCCGACTGCAGGCATCATGATCAATTGAAGAAGGAGCGCGAGCGTGTCAGGATCATCCTCGTCAGAAGAGCCTTTTCTGGAGCTGCGCGGCATTCACAAGCGCTACGGTGGCGTTCATGCGCTGCGCGGCGTCGACATGTCGATCCGTCTTGGCGAAGCCTATCATCTTCTCGGCGAGAACGGCTGCGGCAAGAGCACGGTTATCAAGGTCATGTCCGGCGCGATCGCGCCGAGTGAAGGCGCGATCATCCTGGATGGCGAGAAGCACAATATGCTCACGCCGATCCGGTCTCTCAGCGCCGGCATCGAAACGGTCTATCAGGACCTGTCCCTCATTCCCAATCTGAGCGTGGCGGAAAATGTCGCCCTCAGCGAGCAGCTCGTCATGGGCGGCGGCCGGCTGGCACGCCTTTTCGATCGTTCGCGGCTGCGGGAAACCGCGACGCGCGCCCTTGAGGCCGTCGAATTGCCGACCACCCGCGCCTTCCTGTCAACCGTCGTTTCGGACTTGCCGCTGGCGCAAAGGCAACTGGTCGCGATCGCCCGCGCCATTGCCACAAACGCCAAGCTGGTGATCATGGACGAACCCACGACATCGCTGACGCGGCGCGAGGTCGAAAAGCTGATCACCGTGGTCAACAGACTGCGAAACGACAATATCGCCGTCCTGTTTGTGACCCACAAACTCGATGAATGTTACCGGATCGGCGGTCAGGCCATCATATTCCGCGACGGTGAATCCGTCGCCCAGGGGCCGCTCGAGAATTTTACAAAATCGCAAATTTCCGAGCTGATGACCGGGCGCGAGATCGAGGCGATCCGTTACCGAGCGGCAAAACCGCAGCCGGATGAACTTCTGTCCACCGATCGTCTTTCGGGCAGAGGCTTCGAAAACGTCAATCTGTCACTTAGGAAGGGCGAGATTCTCGGCATTACCGGGCTGGCCGATTCTGGGCGCAACGAGCTGGCCATGGCAATCTCCGGCGTGCATCCGGCAACGGGCGGGACGCTGAGGCTTGACGGCGAAGAGCTTCATATCCGCCGTCCGTCCGACTCCATCCGCCATGGCATCGGCTATGTCCCCGAGGACCGGCTCGATGAAGGGTTGTTTCTGGAGAAGTCCATTCTCGACAACGAGATCGCTCTCGTGGTCGCGCGACTTGCAAACAGGTTTGGCGTGATCGACAACCAGAAAGGACGCGCGCTTGCCGAGGACCTTTCCAGGCAGATGCGACTGAACACGAGTGATATCGACATGCCCGTCGGCTCACTGTCTGGAGGAAACCAGCAGAGGGTTCTCATCGGGCGCTGGCTTTCGATACTGCCGAAACTCCTGGTCCTGCACGGACCGACAGTGGGCGTCGATGTCGGATCGAAAGACACGATCTACCGCGCCATCCAGTCCCTGGCAGAGGCAGGCATGGGCCTGATTGTTGTCAGCGATGACCTGCCGGAACTCCTGCAGAACTGCGACCGCATCCTCGTCATGTTCGGCGGCAAGGTGGTCAAGAGTTACGACGCCGAAGCCGCCGACGAAGATATTCTCTACCGCACAATGACGGCACCCGAACTGGAGGTGGCGCGATGACATCCGTTGAAATCGAACGCAACAAAGCGCAGCAGAAGGTTGCCGAGGGCGGGTTCAGCTTCCGTCACTTCCTGAAGAACCATCCCGAACTGATCACGCTCACGCTGCTGGTGGCGATCTGCGTGATCGTCTCCGTGATCAATCCGAACTTTCTTCAGGCATCGTCACTGATCGATATCGGACGCGCCAGCGTCGTGATGGGACTGTTCGCGCTTGGCGTGTTCGTCATTCTCGCGGCTGGCGGTATCGATGTATCCTTTACCGCGATTGCCGCCCTGTCCATGTATTCGGTCACGCTCTTCACCGTGAACCATTTTCCCGGCATGCCGATGCCGCTCATCGTGTTCATCGCCACCATCGGCGGCATGCTGCTCGGTTTCGTGAACGGCATACTGGCCTATCACCTGCGGGTCCCCTCGCTGATCATCACGATCGGAACGCAATACCTGTTTCGCGGCATCCTGCTCGCCTTCATCGGCACGGTCTGGATCATGGACCTGCCGCCGCAGATGATCGAGTTCGGTCGGGCGCCGCTGCTCCAGTTCACCAATGCCAACGGCGCGGTCATCACCCTTCCGATCTATTTCCTCGCCCTGCCCGCAGCTGCCGTTCTCACCTGGTGGATCCTCAACAGAACCCTGATGGGCCGCGCCATTTTCGCGATCGGCGGCAACAGCGCTATTGCCGAGAGGCTGGGCTACAATCTGAAAACGGTGCAGCTCTTTCTGTTCGGCTATGCCGGCGCGCTGGCTGGCCTGGCGGGGATCATTCATGTGTCCAGCAATCGACTGGCCAATCCTTTCGACCTGGTCGGCAGCGAAATCAGCGTGATCGCCGCGGTCGTGCTCGGTGGCGCCCGCATCACGGGCGGCACCGGCACGGTGCTCGGAACGATCCTCGGCGTGTTGCTGGTCACCGTCTTGAACAATGTGCTCGTCATGGTCGGCATCCCCAGCACCTGGCAGCGTTTCGTCATCGGCTTCTTCATTCTTCTCGCCGCTGCGTTCTTCATGGCGCAACAGCGAAAATCGTAATGCCTATTTCTCAGGAAAGCGTAGTCCCATGAAAAAATTCATCAACAAACCGGAAAACGTCGTCGAGGAAATGCTGGAGGGGATCTACCTTGCTCATCCTGCCGTGACCTATGCCGCAAACGACAAGCACTGCCTGGTGACGGCAACGCCGAAGCCGGGCAAGGTCGGCATCGCCACCGGCGGCGGATCCGGTCACCTGCCGCTCTTCCTCGGCTATGTGGGCGACGGCATGCTGGACGGATGCGCGGTCGGCGGCATATTCCAGTCCCCGAGCGCCGAGCAGATGCTCGAAGTCACCAAATATATCGATCAGGGCGCCGGGGTTCTTTATATCTACGGCAATTACACCGGCGATATCATCAATTTCGACATGGCGGCGGAACTTGCGGAATTCGAAGACATCCGCGTGACCTCGGTCGTCGGCAATGACGACGCGGCATCCTCCGTGATCGGGGAAGAGCACAAGCGGCGCGGCGTTGCCGGCATTTTCTTCGTCTACAAGGCCGCGGGCGCCGCGGCTGCGGAAGGGCTCGACCTCGACGAGGTCACCCGCATTGCCGAAAAGGCTCGCCTCAACACCCGTACGATGGGCGTCGCGCTGTCAAGCTGCATCGTGCCGGAAATCGGCCACCCGACCTTCGAGATCGGCGAAACCGAAATGGAAATCGGGATGGGCATTCACGGCGAACCAGGCATCAGCCGCCGCGACCTCGAACCCGCCGACGACGTGGTCGACGCGCTGATGGAGCGTCTGTTTGCCGAGAACCTTTATGAAAGCGGCGATGTCGCCGTTCTGGTCAACGGTCTTGGCGGCACCCCTCGCGAGGAACTCTACATCCTCTACCGTCGTGTCGCGCAACGCCTGTCCGACCGCAACATCGCCGCCAAACATGTCTTCATCGGCGAATATGCAACCGCGATGGAAATGGCGGGCGCCTCGATCTCGCTCATGAAGCTCGATGACGAGCTCGACCGGCTGATCGGCGCCGCTGCCAATACACCGTTTTTTACCCGCCTCAAGGGCTGACGGAGGTTATCATGGATCAGATCAACACCGAACACATGCTCGACGTCTTCGCTAGCCTTGCCGCCTTCTTTGCGGACAAGCGTGACTTTCTGATCGCGCTCGACGGCAAGGTGGGCGACAGCGATCTGGGGCTGACGATGAGCAAAGCCTTCGCCGCTGCCCATGAAGCCGTCGCCGCCGAAACCGAACCCGCCATCGCCACCTATCTGAAGGACGCCGGCATGGCGATGGCCAAGGCTGCACCTTCGACAATGGGTACATTGATGGCCACGGGCTTTCTGCGCGCCAGCAAGGCGCTGGACGGCGTGGACGCCATCGGCACTGCGGAAATGGCCGCCTTCTGGCGCGCCTACAGCGACGGCGTCGCCCAGCGCGGCAAGGCCAAGGTGGGCGACAAGACCGTGCTCGATGTACTGGAGCCCATCGCCTCGAGCCTTGAAACCTCGGCCGCGCAGGATTTAGCCCTGCCACAAGCGATGACCAAAGCCGTCGAGGCCGCGAGCGATGCTCTGGAAAACACCAAGACCATGGTCGCGCAGCACGGCAAGGCCGCCGCCTTCCAGGAGAAGTCGAAGGGCCTGCAGGATGCCGGCGCGACTGTCGGCCTGTTCATCATCCAGTCGATGACGGCAACGGTCCACGCGGGCTGAAAATACCGCAGGCTTCGACCCGCCATTGAACCCGGGCGCCAATCGCCGCGTCCGGACAGACACCCCGTTTTGAAGGAGGACGCGATGAAAATTGCCTATATCGGGCTCGGAACCATGGGCCAGGGGATGGTTCACAACCTTCTCAAAGCCGGTCACGAGATCAAGGTCTGGAACCGCACCGCCTTCGATCTGCCCGAGACGCTTGCTGGCGCAGTGCGAAAGAGCACCATCGCGGAGGCCATAACGGGTTGCGAACTCGTCATGGTCTGCCTGACGGGACCGGACGCCCAGAAAGCCGTCTATTTTGGCGACGACGGCATCGTCGCCAATATTGCAGGGGGCACCATGGTCGCAGATGCAACAACAACAGATCCCGAACTGACCCGATCGATTGCAATTGCGATAGCTGAACGCAATGCCACCTACCTTGATACGCCGGTTTTCGGAAGCAAGGGCGAAGCCTGGGCCGGAAAGCTCGATTTCGTCTGTGGCGGCGACCGAAAAGCGTTTGATCGTTTGGTCCCGGTCCTGGAACCGCTCGCAGCGACCGTGCACCATATGGGACCGCCCGGCAGCGGCGCGATGATGAAGCTCGTCGGCAATCTGCTGGTGGCGGCCCAAATGGAGTCGCTCGGCGAAGCCCTGTCGCTCGCCCGCAAGGCCGGGCTTAACGGCGATGCCGTCATGGGCGTCTTCGACGTGACGGACTACAGTTCTCTTCTGATCCGCAATGTCGGGCGAGCAACCCTTGCCGGCGATTATGCGCCAAGCTTTTATCTGCGCCACATGCTTAAGGACACCCGCCTGGTTCGGGCCTTTGCCTGCAGCCAGGATGTTCCGGTACCGTTAACGACCCTGATCGGAGAGCTCTATGCCGCGGCCAACAACAAGGGCCTCGGCGACCTCAATGCATCCGCCATTCACGAAATGCTGTTCGAACTCTCCGGGCTGCAAAAAAGCAGCGATTAACCGTGCCTTTGCGACGCCAAGCTCGGGCTAAGCCATACCCACCCGCATCAGAACCTTGCTGACCTTCGTCGCGCCAAGACGGCGTATCGTGAACCATCAAGCGACAGGTTTCGGAGAAGTGACCGTACTGCAGCACCTCGCTATTCGCGTTGATACCGCTTAAAAGGCGATCTAGGCCGTACAAATCTCGTTACGGAATTTAGAGAAACACTCCGAAAGGCTTTTAAGAGGATGACTGCACAGGATAATCGCGCGACATCGGTTCTTTCCGAGATCATGAGTGATCACGCCTTCTGGCAGTCGTTGCGTCAGGATCTGCATGCCCATCCCGAGCTTGGCTTTGAGGAGCACAGAACCAGCGAGATCGTCGCCAGGCTGCTCGGCGAGGACGGCATTGCGGTTCATCGCGGGCTTGGCGGCACGGGCGTTGTCGGCACGCTGAAGGCTGGCGAGGGCAACCGGGCGATCGGGCTGAGGGCCGATATGGATGCGCTTGCCATGCCGGAAACGGCAGACCGCCCCTATAAAAGCACCGTTCCCGGCAAGATGCATGCCTGCGGCCATGACGGACACACGGTGATGCTGCTGGCGGCGGCGCGCTACCTGGCGCGGACGAAGGACTTCTCCGGCACGGTTCATTTCATCTTTCAGCCGGCCGAAGAGGGCCGCGGCGGCGCGAAGAAGATGGTGGAGGATGGGCTTTTCAAGCTGTTTCCCTGCGATGCCGTTTACGGCCTGCACAATATGCCGGGACTCGATGTCGATGAAATGGCCGTTGTCGAGGGGCCGCAGCTTGCCTCGTCGGATAGCTGGCGCGTCACGTTCAAGGGCACCGGCACCCACGGCGCAAAGCCGCATCTGGGACGCGATCCGGTGACGGCTTCCGGTCATTTCATCGCAGCGTTGCAGACGATTGTCGGACGTGTGGTCGATCCGCTTCAGCCTGCGGTCGTCTCGGCCTGTTCGGTCGAAGCCGGTGATCCGAATGCGCTGAACGTGATTCCCGATATTGTGAAGATTGGCGGCACGGCGCGCGCCTATTCGCCAGAAACCCGCGACCAGCTGGAAGAGGAAATCGGACGGCTGGCCCACGGCATGGCGGCCTCTTTCGGCATTGAGGCCGAGTATCGGTTCATTCGCCGCATTCCGCCGGTGGTCAATGCAAAAGAACCGACGCAAACGGCACTCAGGGCCGCTGAAACCGTCTTCGGCGAAAAAGTGCGCACGGCCTTTCCGCCATCGACCGCCGGCGACGACTTCGCCTTTTTCGGTCATGAAGTGCCGGGCTGCTATGTCTGGCTTGGCAACGGCCCCGCCGTGGACGGCGCTTTGCACCACAACACGGCCTATGATTTCAACGATGACGCCATCGGCCACGGCGCGGCCTACTGGGTGCGGCTGACAGAGACCGAATTGCCCCTCAAGGCCGGCTAGAAAATCCGCCGCAGCACAGGGCTTTCCAGAACAGTGCCAGCCGCCACATCAGCGATGCCCATATCGGTCTGGTGCGGACCGGCATTGCAGGCAAGCGTTGCGCCGACCAGCGCCTTGAAGGTGAGATAAGGCGGCTCCCAGTCGACGATTGTTCCGGCAGCCTTGCGCACGGCCTCGAAATCACGGGCAACATCTTCAAGCGGTGCATCCGAGATCAGGCCAAGCAATGGCAGGGCAAGCAGTGCTTTCACCTTGCCGTCAGCCACCACGACCATGCCGCCGCCGCATTCGATCAGCGCATTGGCCGCCACCGCCATATCCTCGGGGTTCCGCCCGAAGATTGTCAGGTTATGGCTGTCATGCGAAACCGTGGTCGCGAAAGCGCCACGCCATTCTCCCCAGCCGCGCAGAAACCCGGTTTTCGGCTTCGCTGCTGCTTTACCGTGACGGTGGACGACGCTGATCAGTGTCGCACCGTCTGGCGGACATACAAATCCGTTCTGAACATCCGCCTCCGCCTTGCCCCAGCGGGTAAACCGCGGCTGGTCGATGGTGGCAATCTCGACGCGTGCGCCCTCTGCCTTCACGCTGAAATCATCCGCCGAAAGCGGCTCAACCTTCATGGAGCCCCTGAGCATGTCCGCAGGATGATCGGAAACGGCAGCATTGAGGCCCCCGTCAGAGGCAATGACCTTGCCATCCACGATGACATGACGCGTCGAAAACGTCTCGAGATCCTCGAAAATCGCAATATTGGCGCGCCGTCCTGCGGCAACAAGGCCCAGATCATCGCGGTGCAGTCGCCGTGCTGCATTCAGCGTCGCCGCCTGCAGAACCTGAACCGGCGACAGCCCATCTGCAACCAGCGCGCGAATCAGGGCATCCAACCCGCCCTGTCCCAGAAGATCATCCGGAAAGACGTCGTCGGTGCACAGCGTCAGTGTCTGTGGCCAGACGGGCAGTCGTTTCAGCGCTTCGACAAAGTCATCGAAGAGATAAGGATGAGAGCCGCGCAACTCGACCGTCAAGCCGGCGCGCAGCTTCTCGAGCAGATCATCGCCCGATGTCAGCTCATGATCGGATGAAACGCCGGCACTGATGAAGGCGGCAAGCCTTTCGCCGGAAAGCCCGCGGGCGTGGCCGAAAACCGGCTTTTGTGCATGAAGCCCGGCATTGACGATTGCGCTCATGCGCGGACTGCCGCTGATCACGCCTGCCATATTCATCACTTCGGCAATGCCACCGATTTCCGGTCTTGCAAGAAGTCCGGCGACCGTTTCCGGCCCGAAATCCGCACCTGCCCGCTCAAGCCCCGGCGCTGACGGCACGCAGGAGGGCGCCAGAATGATCGCCTCCAGCGGCATGTCACGAGCTGCCTCAATCGCCCAGTCGACAGCAGGGACACCGGCGACATTGGCCAGTTCATGCGGATCCCAGACAATGGTCGTCACGCCGCGCGGCAGAACGGCTTTGGCATAGGTCGCAGGCGTCACCATCGAGCTTTCGACATGCATGTGCATGTCGATCAGCCCCGGCGAGACGAAGGCCCCGCCTGCATCAATGGTTATCTCAGCGTCGCTGCGCGCTCCGGGCGGCATAACCGCCGCAATCAGCCCGCCGGAAAGGCCGACATCGGCCTGCCTCAGCTCGCCGGTCGCGACATCCACCACTGTGCCGCCGGAAATCATGAGGTCGAATGGCCGCTCACCACGGGCAGCTTCAACCGCTGCGGCGCGCATGGCGGGATCGTCAATGCTTTTCATCGCCGTGCCTCCGCCTGCAATGCGCCCATGATCGTGTCATGCGCGGCATTGGCATCAACCTCGGTGATGATCGAGGCGTTGAAGCTTGTCTCCGGTGCCAGCTTGTGGGCGCGGGTTTCGACAACACTGCGCCCGCGTGTTATGTGTCCGGCTGTTTCAAAGGCCAGATGCACCGGCTGCAAGGAAACAAGCGACGGGTGACAGAAAGCCACTGCCGCCGCAGGATCAAAAAACGCCATTTCTGTGCGACCGCGCTTTGCGGCTATGTTGAGAAAACCTTCCGTTAGATCGGCCAGAAGCGGTGCGTTCCTGCCGTTTTCAGCGCGCAGCGCCGCCACATCGTCCGCATTGATCGTAACCTTGCGGCAGAAATCGAGGTCCGCCATGACGAAGGGGATGCCGCGCGACAGGATGATGGCGGCGGCCTCGGGATCAGCCAACGCATTGAACTCCGCCGATGCGGTGTGGTTGCCACTGGTGACGCCGCCCCCCATCCAGAGGATCTCGCTGATCCGGCCTGCAAGGTCCGGCCGTGCCAGACAAAGGGCTGCGATATTGGTCAAGGGGCCAAGTGCCAGAATGCGTTTTTCTCCGTCGTCCTTCGAAAGCCAGTTGCAAAGGGCAACGAAGGCCGGATCGGATGGCGGAAGTGTCGCTTCCGGAAGGCTGAGTCCCGCCGTCGGCATGCCGGCATCGCTGAGGATCGAGGCTGCGGTTTCAACATTGCCCATCACCGCCCGGCCAGCCCCGGCATGGATCGGAAAGGTCCAGTCGAAAACCTTTGCCGCCGAGGCAGCATTGCTGCAGACCTTGGCCAGTGTCGTGTTGCCGAAGGTCAGCGACAGGCCGTCGATCTTCTCGCCGCTTGCCCGAACGGTGAGGATGGCGGCGATGTCGTCAAACCCCATATCCGTGTCGATCCAGACGCCCATGATCGCCGCCTATCGCTTCAGGACAACGGCGTCTTCGACCCGAAGATCGAAGGCGAGGTCTTGGCCCAGGCTGTGTGCCGGTTCGCTCGCATCCACATCGACCTTGATCTGACCGAGCGGCGTTTCCAGCACATATTCGCGCATCTGACCGACAAAGGCCGCGCCGATCACCGTACCGGTGAATGCCCCTTCGCCAAGGCGCACGAAACGCGGCCGCCATGCGAGCCCCTTGGCTCTCTCCGGCACCGCCTGCGGAAGGGTGAAGGCTTCGCCCTTGCCTTTGAGCTTGCCGCCCTCGACGGTGAAGATGTTCTCAAAACCGACGAAATCGGCAACGAAGGCGGATTCGGGACGGTTATAGATATCCTCCGGCGTTCCGAGTTGCTCGATGGCGCCATCCTTCATCACAACGATCCGGTCGGCCAGAGACAGGGCTTCGGACTGGTCGTGGGTGACGAAAACCATGGTCAGGTTGTTGGCCTTCTGCACCCGCTGAAGCTCGGTGCGCATTTCCAGACGCAGGCGCGCATCGAGGTTTGAAAGCGGTTCATCGAGAAGCAGCACTTTCGGATCCATCACCAGCGAGCGGGCAAGGGCCACGCGCTGCTGCTGACCGCCGGAAAGATCGGCGGGCCGGCGGTCAGCATAATCCCCAAGACCGACAGCGCTCAAGCCTTCACTCACGCGGGCAGAAAGGTCCGAACCGCGCATTCCCTTCAGTTTCAACCCGAAGGCGACATTCTCAAATACCGAAAGATGGGGGAAAAGCGCATAGGACTGAAACATCAGCCCGACTTCGCGCCTGTTCGGCGGAACACGGGTGACATCGCGGCCATCCAGAACGATCTTGCCGCCCGACGGCGCCATCAGACCGGCAATGGCGCGCATGGTCGTCGTCTTGCCGCAACCGGAAGGCCCAAGGAGCGCGATCAGCTCGCCTTTGGCGATTTCAAGGTTGAGCCGCTCGACGACGGTGTTCTTGCCGTAGGACAGCGACAGGTTGTTCAGGGAAAGCAGAGTTTGGTCAGACATAGCGGGTAAAGCCCAGAAAACGCTCGGCGACAAACACAATGCCGATCGAGAGGAAAGCAAGAAGTGCGGCGAGTGCGGCGACGGATGGATCGTAGGTGGTTTCCATATAGCCGATCATATCGATGGGCAGCGTGCGCACGCCCGGTCCCGACAGAAACAGCGATACCGGCACCTGATTGAAACTCGTCACGAAGCCGAGAATGAAAGCCGAGAGCACACCGCCCCGGATATTGGGCAGCACCACGCGGAAAAACGCCCCTGCCCGGCTCGCGCCCAGCAGGATCGCGGCCTCTTCGATATCGGAACGCAGATTGTTGAGGCTCGCCGAAACCACACGCACCGCATAGGGCAGGATCAGCGCCGTATGGGCGACGAACAGCGCCAGCGTGATTGACAGCGACAGCGGCACGACGAAATAGCGCAGCAACGCCAGACCGACGATAATGCCCGGCACGATGATCGGCGACGACACGATCAGCCGCACGGTTTCCGCGCCCGGAACCTTGTAGCGCGACATGGCATAGGACGCCGGAATGCCGAGGATCAGCGCCGCCAGCGTGCCGAAGATCGCCAGAAACATAGACATGGCGAAGCTGTCGCGGAAGCTCTCGACGGAGAAAACCTTGATCACCCATTTGAGTGAAAGGCCCGGCGGCGGAAAGGCGAGATTATTGCCGGACGAAAGACCCGCCATGACAATGACGATGAACGGGCCGATCAGAAAGACGAGCGTCAGTGCCAGCGGCAGGAAGATGAAGAACTTCGATCTCATTTCCCACCTCTTGCAGATGCGATTTTCTTGAGCAGGAAGTTGGCGGAAAAGGCCATGGCCATCAGGATGAAGGCAATCACACTGGCCGAGACCAGATCATTGGCGACGGTCACGCGCTGATAGAGCAGCGTTTCCAGCATCAGCACCTTGGAGCCACCGAGAATGGCGGGCGTGATGTAAGCGGTCATGGAACCGGTGAAGACCAGCGTTCCCCCGATGATCAGCCCCTCGCGGGTGAGCGGCAGGATCACCTTCCAGAACACCTGAAACCAGTTTGCGCCCAGAACACGGGCCGCCGGCACGGCGTCGCGCGGCATGTTTTCCAGAGCGGAGATCAGCGCAATGATCATCAGCGGCAGGAAAAGCTGCAACAGGCCGATGGTCACGGCCGTTTCGGTAAAAAGAAAGCGGATCGGCTCATCCGAAAGCCCGAGACCGACCAGCGCCTTGTTGATGATACCGGTGCGCCCCAGAAGCACGATCCAGGCATAGGTGCGCGCCACAGGCGAAATCATCAGCGGCAGCACGATCAGCCCGATCATCCGGCCCTTGCTCTTCTCCGGCAGGCTGACGGTGGCATAGGCCGCGGCATAGCCGATCACGGCGGCAATGACGGTCACCAGCGCGGCCAGTCTCAGCGTGCGAAAAAAGACTGTGCGGTTCAGCGATTTCGAGAAGAAATCGGCATAGGCCGAAAGCGTCCACTGGCCGTCGATATGCACGCCCTGCGCCAAAAGCACCACGACCGGAACCAGAAACACCACTCCGGCGAAAAGGGCTGCCGGCAGGACAAGCGCCATGGCCTCAACGCGGCTTTGAAACATGAGGTAACTTTCTCTTGTCAAACAGCACGGCGGCGCAATCGCCGCCGTGCATAGAACAGACCCGGATGGGACAAGGTCTGCCGGTTTCAGCCAGTCTTACTGGCCGACTTTTTCATTCCACTGCTCAAGCCACATATCGCGGTTATCCAGCAGCACTTCGGAGGGCAGAAGATGGAGGTTGTCAGCCGTTTCCGCGCCATAGGTGAGGTTATTGGCAACCGCGTCGGAAACCACGACCTCCTTGTTGGCCGGGCTGTCCACCAGCGCCTCGGCAAGCTTGGTCTGAACCTCCGTCGACAGCCAGAAATCCATGAACTGCATCGCCAGATCTTCGTGGCCGCTGTCCTTGGTCATGACCATGACATTGAGGCCCCCGGTCTGGCCTTCCTTCGGTGTGGCCCATTCGACTGGGAAACCCATATCGGTGAACCCGCCCCAGGCGAAACGACCGATCGGCGCGGCCCAGATTTCCTCCTGCTGCATCAGCTGTGCCAGCTGCGAGGAGCGCACATAAAAGGTCACGAAATCGTCGCGATGCTCGGCAACCGCATCAATCGGCGCCGTCAGATCGTAGTCGTCATTGCCGATGGCCTTGCCGAGCATATAAAGCGCTGGCGGGCCCTGATTGGTGGTGACATTGGGAAACGCGACGCGGCCAGCCAGTTCCGGGCTCAACAGATCGTCCCAGCTGTCGATTGAAACCTTGTCGGAGCGGTAGGCGATCGATGTGGCGTAGAAGGTGTAGCCGACGCTCTTGCCATCGCCATTCGGGTCCTTGGCAATATCGTAAAGCTTGTCGTAATTGGACAATTTCGCATAGTCGATATCGGCGATCAGCCCCGCGCGCGAGGCCGAAAGCGCATCGGCCATCGACATGACGGCCATATCGACGACGGGGCTCTGCTTGTTGGCCTCCATCTTGGCCAGACGTTCAACGCTGTTGCCGGTTTCAACAACAATGTCGCAGCCGCAGACTTCTTCGAACGGATCGTAGACGATCTCCTTGAACGCATCCTGCGCGAAAGCATAGACGGAAATGGTCAGCGTCTTGTCGGCGGCTGAGGCGGTTCCGGCCGAAAGCGCCAGAGCCGCGGCCGTGGCGGTCATCATCAGTTTCTTCATCGGTCAAGTTCTCCTTCCGAGGTTTTTGAAAAAGCAGGCTTCTTGCCTTCTTCTTGTTGCGCCGGTCCGGTTGAACGGCGGACGACAAGGGTCATGGGAACGCGGTCGCGGGCAGCCTTCACGGTCTGACCGTCGGCATCGGATCTCGTTTCGATCGCCTGTTTGAGCGCGGCAATCGCAATGTCGGCGACCGCGGGCATATCCATCCGCACGGTGGTCAGCGCCGGGGTAACGACGCTTGCAAACATCAGATCGTCAAAGCCGGAGACCGACGCCATGGCCGGAACGCCGATCCCGGCATTTTGCAGATGGGTGAGCACCTTCAGCGCCTGAAGGTCGGAGACGGTCACAAAGGCGGTGTAGCCATCCGCGTACCACTGCGTCGCATCGAACCCATTTCCTGCCGCCACCGACGGGCTGTCGAGCCAGATCGTCTTTGTCGTGGCGGCGGCAAGGGCTGCGCGCACGCCTCCAAGCCTGTCGTTTTGAACAATGGAATTGCGATGATTGCCGATCAGCAGGATTTTCCGGTGACCAAGGGCGGCCAGATGCTCGCCTAAAAGAAAACCACCGCCCCAGTGATCGGCAGAAACCGTATTGCCCGGGGTCGAAGGAGAATCGATCATCGCCACCGGACAACCGATATCGCTGACGCGCGTGCCGCGCCGCGGCACCACGATCATGCCGTCCACGCCGTGATCCTTCAAATGCCGGATTGCTTCCGTCTGCGCCTTGATGCTGCCGCGTGAATCCGCAATCAGAACGCCGAGCCCGGCATCGGTAGCCGCGTTTTCAATCGCCTGTGCGATCTGCGGGAACAGCGGATTACCGATATCGGGCAGGACAAGGCCGATGACGCCGGTCTGCCCGGTGCGCAGCGCGCGCGCCGACAAACTCGGCACATAGCCCAGTTCGTCCGCCGTTTGCCGTATCCGTTTTGCAAGATCCGCCGAAACCCGCCCCTTGCCGGAAAGCGCATTGGAGACAGTCGCGGCGGAAATATCCAGCCGTTCCGCGATCTCGGTCAGTTTGGGCGCGCGCTGCTGCATTCGGGTCATGACTTGATTAAACGATTAAGCAAGCATGTCGAAAAACGAACGCAATGTCGAGTCTTGTCGATACTCTCATGCGTCAAAACGCGCCAAGCCGCTGACAAACGGCTCATGGCGAAGGTTTTTCCCGATCAGCCACCTGGAAGCCCTGTCTGAAGGGTGAGGTGCAACGGCACCATCCAATCAGTCGGGAGGCTTCCTTCAAAGCCCGACCCGGTCGCCACGATAGCGGCCGCGTTCAACCGCCATATCATCCATTCCGCCCGCGCGCTGCGCTTGTTCTTTCTGAGACCAAGACTGCCCGTAAACATACCCGCCAGCGACGGCTGGCGGGTATGCTTGTCAAACGGCGGCGATTGTTTCTTCCACCGGTTCCAGCGTCAGAGAACGGCAATCCATGTCCTGCGAGCGGCCGGCAAGGTCGAGAACCTGCTGGAGTTCCGCACCGCGTTCGAAGGTCGGCTCGGCCGGTTCCTCGCCACGGATTGCGGCAATGAAGCGGTCGTAGATTGTCGGAACCTTCGGGCATTCGATGTCCGTCCAGGTCTCCTCCAGCATCGCTTCCGGACCGATGCAGCCGCGCAGAATGCTCTGCTCCTGCTCGAACAGAACCTGCAGCCCGCCGAGATCGCCATAGATGCGCAGCCTCAGGTCATTGTGGTGGCCGGAGGCGAAACGGGTGGCGGAAATCGTGCCGATTGCCTCGTTGGCGAGCTTCAGATGCATCACGAAACTGTCATTGGCGTCGAGTGTGTATTCGCCGATCCTGCCGCCCTCCGCCTTGCCGAACACCGCCGTGCGGCAGGATACGGATTCCGGCGCGACACCGGCGATGTAGGTGGCAAAGTCGATGATGTGGATGCCGACATCGCCGAGCACGCCCTTGGAGCCGTGTTCGGTCGAAAGCCGCCACAGCCAGCCGGGCTCCGTGCGCCAGTCGCCCCATGCGGCCTGGGTGAGCCAGCTCTGCAGGTAGGAGGCCTCGAAATGGCGCACCGTGCCGATGGCGCCCTCGGCCACCAGTTCCGCGGCCTTCTGAAGCGCCGCGACATTGCGGTAGGAAAGGTTGATCATGTTGACCACGCCCGCGTCCTTCGCCTTCGCCGCCATCTCGGCCGCGAATTCGTAGGACGTGCTCAGCGGCTTTTCACAGAGCACATGCTTGCCGGCCTCGATGAGCGGTATGGTGGTGGCATAGTGAATGCCGTCCGGCGTGACGTTGGAGGCGGCATCGAAGTCGCATTGTTCCAGCGCCTCGGCAAGCGAGGCATAACGGCCGGGAATGCCATGCTTGTCGCAGAAGGTCTTCAGTATGTCCGGCCGCGTATCGACGCCGCCGACAACCTCAACGCCTTCCATCTCATTGAACGACTGCGCATGCACCCGCGCCATGCCGCCCGTGCCGACGATCAGCACGCGCACCGGTTTCTTCGTCTTCTTCATCTTATCGGTCTCCCGAATTGGGCGTATCGCCCGGTGTTTTTCTGGTGTTTGAGGACCTTGCTCCCATCAATCTCCCCCCTTGAGGGGGAGATGCCCCGGCAGGGGCAGAGGTGGGCGCCCCCTCTCAAAGAGCACGCGATTGCGGCTTTTAGGGCTTGCACCCTTTACCCCCCTCTCTGTCGCTTTCGCGACATCTCCCCCTCAAGGGGGGAGACCGGTTGGAGCAAGGGGCGATCTCCGTTTGCGAAACCGCCCTTACCGGAACCCGGCCTCGCCGGCCGCGTGCAGCGTCTCGCCGCGTTCCTCGATCTTTTCCGGGGCCTTGTCGACGGGGACGTTCGGCGCATCGGTCGGATCCGCCAGGCGCGCGGCCGGGTTGTGGGCCCAGTGCACGGCGTTGGCGATCACCTTCAGAACGTTTTCGTTGTGATAGGTCGGGTAGGTCTCGTGGCCGGGGCGGAAGTAGAAGACATTGCCCGCGCCGCGCTTGTAGGTGAGGCCGGAGCGGAACACCTCGCCGCCCTGGAACCAGCTGACGAACACGGTCTCCAGAGGCTCCGGCACGCCGAAGGGCTCGCCGTACATTTCCTCGTTCTCGAGCTCGAAATAATTGTCGATTCCGGCCGCGATCGGGTGGTTGCGGGAGGTCACCCACAGTCGCTCGCGCTCACCCGCCTCGCGCCAGGTGAGGTTGCAGGGCGCGCCCATCAGCCGCTTGAACGGCTTGGAGAAGTGGGCGGAGTGCAGGAAGATCATGCCCATGCCGCCCCAGACCGCCTCGCAGACGCGCTCGACGACCGTGTCGTCGACATCGCCATGGGCCGCATGGCCCCACCAGATCAGCACATCGGTGTTGGCAAGCCGCTCGGCCGTCAGCCCGTGCTCGGCATCCTGCAGCACCGCGGTTTCGGCGGTGATGCCGGCATCCTTGTTCAGCGCGCCGGCGATGCAGGCATGCATGCCGTCCGGATAGAGTTTCGCGACCGTCTTGTTGGTCTGCTCGTGTACGTTTTCACCCCAGACGAGGGTTCTGATCGTCATCGTTTTCTTCCTTCATGCTGGAGGCGCCGGCGAACCCGACCCTCGATTTCTGAATGCTCAGGCCGCCGTCACGGTTTCCGGAAGCGGCAATCCGTCCTTGTCGAAGCGATGGATGAAGCCGGGGTCAGACGGCGCCAGTGACACCGCGGTGCCAATCGCGGTGTCGAGCTTGCCGCCCTGGCGCACCGTCAGCGGCTCCTCGGCCCCGATATCGACGAACAGATGGTGGTCGGAGCCGAGATCCTCCGTGTGGATGACCTTGCCCTGCCACAGCCCGTCGCCGGCTCCGACGATATCGATATGCTCCGGCCTGATGCCAAGCGTTGCGCAATCGAATTTTTCGGCAAAGGCGCCGGTGAGAAAGTTCATTTTCGGCGAACCGATGAAGCCTGCGACAAAAAGATTGGCGGGCTTTTCGTAGAGTTCGGAAGGCGTGCCCACCTGCTCCACAAGGCCGTCACGCAGAACGCAGATCCGGTCCGCCAGCGTCATCGCCTCCACCTGATCATGCGTCACATAGACCATGGTGACATTGTCCATTTCATGATGCAGCCGTGCGATTTCGAGGCGGGTCGCGACACGCAGCGCCGCATCGAGGTTCGACAGCGGTTCATCGAACAGGAAGACCCGCGGATCGCGCACGATCGCGCGGCCGATCGCCACCCGCTGGCGCTGGCCGCCGGAAAGCTGGCGCGGCAGCCGGTCGAGCAGGTGCTCGATCTGCAGCATTTCGGCCGCCTTCCTGACGCGCTCGTCCATCTCGCCGGACGATGCGCCGGCGAGCTTCATGCCAAAGGACATGTTCTTGTAGACGGTCATGTGCGGATAGAGCGCGTAGGACTGGAACACCATGGCGATGCCGCGCTTCGATGGGATGACGTTGTTCATCCGCCGGCCATCGAACAGGAGTTCGCCGCCGGTGATGCTTTCGAGCCCGCAGATGAGCCGCAGGAGCGTCGACTTGCCGCAGCCCGAAGGACCGACGAAGACCATGAATTCGCCCTTCTGGATCTCGAGGTCGATGCCCTTGATAACCTCGATGACGCCGAAGGATTTGCGAAGTTTTTTCAGTTCAATCTGAGCCATTTTTGCCTCCCGTCAGCCCTTGACCCCGCCGGCGGTGAGGCCGGAGACGATCTTGCGCTGGAAGATGAGAACGAGCAGCACCAGCGGCACCGTGACGAGGACGGACGCGGCCATGATGGTGCCCCACGGGGTTTCGAACTGCGATGCGCCGGACAGAAGCGCGATCGCGACCGGCACCGTGCGCTGGGTCTCGGATGCGGTGAAGGTGAGCGCGAACAGGAACTCGTTCCAGGCCGCGATGAAGGCGAGAAGTCCGGTCGTCACCAGTGCCGGCCACAAAAGCGGCAGGAACACCTGGGTGATGATGACCCATGGCGTGGCGCCATCGACGATCGCCGCCTCCTCGATCTCCAGCGGCAGATCGCGCATGAAGGTGGTCAGCACCCAGACGGTGAACGGCAGGGTGAAGATCGTGTAGGACAGGATCATCGCCCACGGCGTGTTGAAGATGCCGAGGAAGCGCACGAGTTCGAACAGACCGGCGAGCACCGCGATCTGCGGAAACATCGAGACCGCCAGGATGGTCATCAGCAGCAGCGCCCTGCCCCGAAACCGGACGCGGGCCAGCGCATAGGACGCGGTGACGGCGAGAAAAAGCGCGCCAAGCACCGTGACCGAGGCGATGAACACCGAGTTCAGCACCGAGCGCGGAAAGTTTCGCGCGGTCAGCACCGAGACATAGTTGGCGAAGTCGATGACCTCCGGCAGGTAGTTTACCCGAAACAGCGCCGTGCCGGTCTCAAGGCTCGTCAGGATCGCGTAATAGAACGGGAACACCGCAACAACGACGATCAAGAGAACGGCGAAGTAGAAGGCGACCTTCTTGAGGATGTCGGTGGCTGTCATCGTGCATCCTTCCCGCCGAGATCGACACGGCCGAGCCAGATATAAAGGATGACGAACAGCGCGATGATGGTGAACAACAGCGTCGATTGCGCCGAGCCATAGGCGAACTTGTTGAAGTCGATCATGTTCTCGCGGCTGATGATCGACATGGTCTTGGTCGCCGCCGAATTCGGCGTCAGCACGTAGATGAGGTCGAAGATCCTGAGCGCATCGAGCATGCGGAAGATCACCGCCACCATCAGCGCCGGGCGCACCAACGGCAGCGTAACCCGGAAGAACACCTTTACCGGATTGACGCCGTCGACCTTGGCCGCCTCGTAGATGTCACGCGGGATCATCTGCAGGCCGGCAAGGCAAAGCAGCGCCATGAACGGCGTCGTCTTCCAGATATCGACGATCAGCACCGCGATCATCGCGGTATCGATATTGGCGGTCCAGGCGATCTTGTGGTCGATGAGGCCGAGTTTCAGCAGCATGTCATTGATGATGCCGAACTGGTCGTTGAACATCAGGCCCCACATCCTGGCCGAGACGATGGTCGGGATCGCCCAGGGAATCAGGATCGCGGCGCGCACGATGCCGCGCCCGACGAAGCGGGCATTGAGCACCAGCGCCACCATGAGGCCGAGCACGGTTTCGATCGACACCGAGATGACCGAAAAGCGCACGGTGTTCCACACCGCATTCCACCAGGCGGCATCGGCGAGCGTGCCCCGCCAGATGACCCGGCCGGAGGAAAGCTCGCGGCGATAGAGATAGTTGTCGAAGCCGATCCACGTGCCGCCATAGAGATTGTCGAGCGTGGTATCGGTGAAGGAGAAATAGATGGACCGCAAAAGCGGCCAGGCGGCGACGCAGAACAGCATCACCAGCATCGGCACGAGAAACCAGAAGGCTGCGCGGCGGCGCTGATCCTCAAGGCTTCGCTCGCGCCCGCCGCCGGTGGCGGGGGGAAGCGCGGACGAGGTTTCGGTCATGGCCCGTTTCCTGTCGGTTACTGCCGCAGCCATTTCCGGCGCGGCCGATGGAAGATGGGGCGGCAGGCAAATGCCGCCCCGACCAACAAAGGAGCGTTACCAGCCGCTGCCCTTCAAATCCTCAAGATCGATCTCGAGGATTTCCAGGTTTTCGGCAGCCGTGCCGTCACCGGCGAGCGTATTGTGGACGGCCGACCAGAACAGCGAGGAGACCTCGTTATACTTGCCCTTGGTGGGGGCAGACGGCCGCGGAACGGCGTTCAGGAACACCTCTTTCCAGCGCGGAATGATCGGCTGCTTCTCGGCAATCTCGGCGTCGTCATAAAGGGCAACCAGGGTCGGCAGGTTGGTCTGCTTCAGGGCGCGTTCCTTCTGCGCCTCGGGGCCGGCCAGATACATGGCAAGCGAGATCGCGGCCTCCTGGTTCTTGCTGTATTTCGACACCGCGACATTCCAGCCGCCAAGCGTTGCCGCGGGCGTTCCGCCGTCGGGCCCCGCCGGCAGCGTCGTCACGTCGAACTGGCCCTTGATCGGGCTCGAATCGTCATTGCCCAGCGCATAGGCATAGGGCCAGTTGCGCATGAACACGGCGTTGCCGGTCTGCCAGACGCCGCGGGCCTCCTCTTCCATGTAGGCGAGCACGCCTTCCGGCGAGATCGTGTTGACCCAGGAGGCGGCCTCCTCAATGGCGGCAGCGGCTTGCGGGTTGTTGATCGAGATCGTGCCGTCCGGCTCGACGATCTGGCCGCCGCCATAGGATTTCACCCATTCAAGAGCATTGCAGGTCAGCCCCTCATAGGCATTGCCCTGCCACACATAGCCCCACATGTCGGCATTGCCGTCGGCCCGCTCGCCGTCCTGAATTTCCTTTGCGGTCTCGGCGAGCTCCGGCCAGGTTTTCGGCGGCTCCTTGCCGTATTTCTCGAGCAGGTCCTTGCGATAGTAGAGCGCCGGCGCATCGGTGAAGATCGGCATCGCCACGAGCTTGCCGTCAACCGTCTGCGACTGGATGATCGACGGGAAATAGTCGTCGATGACATCCTTGGCGGCATCGCTCAGATCGACGAAATGATCGGCAAGCTGCGGCGCCCAGATGACGTCGGTCTGGTAGAGATCGACATCGGCATTGCCGGCGGCGAGCCAGAGGCGGTACTGACCGAACTGATCCGTGGTCGACGACGGCATCGGCACGATCTTCGCGGTGTTGCCGGTCTCTTCCTCCCACGGCTTGACCAGATCCCTGAAGTTCTGCACAGCCGTGCCCGTGTCACCCGAAACGATCGTGACCTCGACGGCGAAAGCGGGGACCGCAAGGCTTGCGAAAAGCGCTCCGCCTGCGGCAAGATATGCCAGTCTGTTCAGTCGCTTGACCATGAATTCCTCCCTTGAAGACAGCCGACGCTCCCACATCGGCGAACAACGTTTCTTGATTTAGCGAAAATCCGAAACGTTTCGGGAGGGTATGCCCACAAATGCGTTCTGTCAACGGGACAAAATCGAAGAGCCGCGGACGACCGCCTTACGCGGCAGCGACGGAGGCGCGCTCGATGAACTCGGTGCGGCCGATTTCCTGCATTTCGGCAAGCGGATGGCCGCCCTCGATGGCGCGGGCCAAAAAAGTGGCCATCGGCTTCCAGCTTTCCGACAGGGCGCTGGCGGTGACGGTGAGCGGCGGATTGAAGCGCTCGGAGTCGAACTCGAACAGGAGATCGTCATGGGCGACCACGGAAACATCTCCCGGGATCGACAATCCCGTGGCCTCGACCGCGTGGTAAACACCCTTTGCAATCCGTGTGTTACCGCAGATTACCGCCGTCGGGCGCTCGGCCGTGTGGGCGACAAGCCGCACGCTTTCGACCAGGCCCGCGTTCTCCGTCATCTCGACGGCGACGTGCAGCGTCTCGTCATAAACGATCCCCGCCTCGGCGAGCGCGCGGGCATAACCCCTCTGACGGGCCTCGACGAATGTCAGCGAGCGGAGACCATTGATGAAGGCAATGCGACGGTGGCCTCGCTCGATGAGATGGCGCGTGAGACGATGAGCAACCTCTTCATTATCGATATCGAAATAGGGGTGGGCGCTATCGGGCGCGGCACGACCATGAACCACGAAGGGCACCTCCCGCTCGCGCAGGAAGGCGATGCGACGATCGTCGACAGCCGGATTGAGGATCACGAAGCCATCGAGCGTGCGGCTTTCGACCAGCCGCCGATAGACCTTGATCTCGTCATCCGCCAGCCGGCCGACATGCAGCATGAACTGCAGGTCATGCTCGGCAAAGAATTCAGAAAGCCCGCATGTCGTTTCCACAAAGAGCGTATCGGCCGGCACTTCCGAACGATTTCGGAAGACCAGACCGACCGTGCCGGAGCGGCCGGAAACCAGCCGACGCGCCGAGACATTGGGCATATAATTCAATCTCTTGGCCGCGTCCACCACGCGTTCCCGGGTGGCTGCGCTCACATCGCTGTGGCCGTTCAGCGCCCGGCTGACCTGGGTTACCGAAAGCCCGAGGGCATGACTGAGGTCTTTCAAAGTGGTCATTTTGTCCCGAGGCGCAAATCAATTGTCAGGCGCCTTTTCCGCACCTATCTTGCCAACCGGCGCCAAGGCCGGCAAGGCCTAAAAACCGAAACGTTTCGGGCATCATGGACGCACATCGGGCGCGACTGCGTCCTGCCTGTGATCGCTAGTCCAGCAGGTCGGCAATATCGGGGTCGCGGCGTGAGGAGACACGGAACTTGTGGGTGAGCGTGTGCTGCCCTGCCGGCAAGCGCGCCAGCAGGAACGGCGTGGCAGTTCTTGGCGCGCTCAGATTGGTATGCGTCCTGCGGGCTGCGCCGGCGAATTTCGGATAGGCGTCGAGACTGCGGATCGCCGACAGACCGTTGGCGCCGCGGACGGCGATAACGGCTTCTGTCTTCATGATATCGTCGCGATCGCGATCCTGCATCAGCAGGCGGGTTTCGGCCGCGCCCGGCTCCGGCGCCAGAACCTCCGCCTCCTCATACCACTGGTCCACGGCAAAGCCGCTTTCGACGACGAAGGCCGGTCGTGCGAGTTCGAACACATGGCGGCGTATAAAGCTGCCGTCATCGGCGACCTCGATGGTCGTTTCCACGTCCTGCTCGCCGGTGCTCCAGCCAAGCGACAGCGTCCGGCCGTCGAGCCGGCTGAAACTGTTGCTGCGCCGCATCTGCCAGTTGATCCCACGATCAAAGCTGAAGGCGAGGATATTGTCGCCGAAGCGGAATTCCTCGGCATATTGCAGGGCGTTGATCTCCATGCCGAAATTTGTGGAATAGGCAAACTTGTTGTATTTGTCCGGCTGCACGTCGGCACGCACAGGCGCGCCGTAGTGAACCACGCTGTGGCCTTCGATCCGCTGCGCGATCGTGTTGTTCGCGGGCATCGGGTAGACTTTGTCCGGGCATGGCAGCGGTTCCTCCTCCGCCTGCCAGAATGCCGAATCCTCCGGCAGTGCCAGCGGCATGAACGCCTTCATCGCCCAATAGGGCGAGGTAGGAGAATTGTAGTCCTCGCACATGATGAGATTCGGATAATAATAGCCGCGGGTCATCAGCCCGTCGGCCGTGAAGATCGGCTTGTCGCGCCAGCTGCGCAGCTGGCGGGCCCAGATGCCCTTGATCTGACCGGGGCTCATCCCGTCCAGCTCGCAGACGGCCGCCATGCCCCAGAAGGCCGCCATGGCGAACCGGTAGGTGAGCGACCGACCGACCATCAGGCCTTCGCCGGTTTCGGCAAACCAGTAAGAGAACGGCTCCAGGAAGGCCGAGGCCCGCTCGCGAAAGGCCTTGACCAGCGCCGGTTTCGGATCCCTGGCAAAATGGACGTAGAGCAGCGCATAGAAATGAATGGCGAAGGCGCCGTAGTGATCGACGGGCAATGTCGGGCCGTCGCCATACCAGCCATCGCCCAGATACCACTCGCTGACACGCTGGATGTATCTGTCCTGCAGTTCCTGGTCGATGAGATCAGCGCGCCCGATCTTGCGCAGGCCTTCCTGGACGAGGACGGCAAAGAACAGCCAGTTGTTGTCGACGAGGACGACATGCTGGATCTCTTCGAGCCAGCGCAGCAGATTGTCCTTTTCCCGATCGGAAAACGGAACAAAGGCGGCTTCCGGCGCGGCCATCAGCATGACGCCGATTGCGGCCATTTCCACGCTGTGCTGCGACGGGCTCTGCGTCGGCCCCCAGTAGTCGGGGTGCTCCGGATCCGTGCCTTCGGAAATCACGCGGCGCATCAGGGTCCACCAGCCGCAATCATCGCCGGCACCGACTGTCAGTGGAATGAGGCCCCAGAGCGGGCGGGCAACGCCCTCGAGCGAGCTGGAAGCCATCGGGTAGACGGCGGCCCCTTCGTCAAAATCGACACGCGCGCCCTGACGCTCGATATAGCCGGCGACCGGTGCGACGAGATCCCTGACAAGGGTCTGGAAATCGGTGCGTGCCCGCATCGGGTTTTCAGAGAACTTTGAATAATACGCCATTTGCCTGGTATTCCTGACTGATGGTCCGAAGCCCCCTTGAAGGGGGCCTTGATGATTGAACCCGATCGCCGGCCTTTGCCTCTACATTCCGAACAGCCGCGGCAGGAACAGGCTGAGTTCGGGGATGTATGTGATCAGCAGCAGGCCGGCGATCTGTACGAAAAAGATCGGCAGCAGCGGCCGGACCACGCGGGTGATGGGCTGGCCGGTAATGCCGCAGGACACGAACAGAACCGTGCCAACCGGCGGGGTCACGACGCCCATGCACAGGTTGTAGATCATCACCACGCCGAAATGCACCGGATCGACGCCCATGGCCGTGACCACGGGATAGAGGATCGGGGTGAAGATCAGCAGGGCCGCCGACATGTCCATGAAGACGCCACCGATCAGCAGGCTGATATTGATCAGGAGAAGGATGACATACTTGCTGTCGCTGATGCTCGTCAGGAACGTGCCGATGCTGTCGGGAATGCTGGCAAACGTCATGCTCCAGCTCATCAGCCCGGATGCCGCGATCAGCAGCAGGATCACACCCGCGGTGATCGCGGTCTGGTAGGTCGCCCGGATCAGCTGCTTCCAGGTCAGGCTGCGATAGACGATGGCGAGCAGGAGACTGTAGAAGACGGCGATGCCGCCCCCCTCCACCGCCGTGAAAACACCGCCGACAATACCGCCGATCACGACCAGAACGAGGGTAAGGCTTGGCAGCGCCTTCCACACAGTCACCATGACCTCGGAGACCCTGTAGGGCGACTTGTCGGTCGGGTATTTGTTGCGGCGGGCGTAGATATAGGCCACGACCATGACAGACAGGCCCATGATGATGCCCGGAACGTAGCCGGCAAGGAAAAGCGCCACGATCGATGCGGACCCGCCGCTGATCAGCGAATAGATGATGAACGGTCCCGATGGCGGGATCAGCATGCCGGCAGGTGCCGACGCCGCATTGACGGCGGTCGTGAACGGCATATCGTATTTCTTCTCTTCCGCCACGGGCGCGATCATGCTGCCAATCGCCGTCGCTGCCGCGATGCCGGAGCCGGAAAGGCAGCCGAACAGCATGTTGGCAATGACGTTGGAATGCCAGAGGTTGCCCGGAATGCGCCGACCGATCAGCATGGCGAGGTCGATCAGGCGCCGGGCGATGCCGGCCTGCGTCATGATATTGCCCGCCAGCACGAAGCAGGGCAGCGCCAGAAAGCCGAAATTATCCAGGCTGTTGAACAGCTTCTCGCCGCTCGTCGTAAACACGGTTGCCGGGTCGAGCTGGAGACTGATCGTCAGCATGCCCGAGATCGCCAGACCGACGGCGATGGGCGTCCCGATCGCAAGAAGAACGAAGAACACGCCGAAAAGCACGACAACCGAAAACAGTTCGAGCCGTTCATCGACGAGGTATTCGTAGACGGACGTGCCGGAGAACCACCAGATCAGCGCGAAGACGAACAGAATGACGGCGGCAGACATTGCGATCGCGGAAATCGAGGCCTCGCCGGCGCGGCGCAACCGAAGCAGCTCGACGCATTGCGAGACGCCGGTCATGACGCCGGAAATCAGAAGAACGCTTTGAAGCGTGCCGATGGAGATATTGATGATCGGCGCCATCATCCGCGAATTCTCGAAGATCGCGTTGTAGCCCGACCAGGAAAGAATGAGGCCGAAAAGCAGGCATAGCCAGGCATTGACCGCCTTGAGAAAGCCCGCGCGCCGCTTTGGCAACATTTCCAGAACCAGCGGCAGGTTCAGGTGCTGGCCGCTCATGAAGCAGTAGCCAGCCCCCAGAAGCCCGAGCCAGATCAGGGAATAGCGCAACAGACCTTCCGTCAGGGTGCTTGGCGCATTGAAAACATATCGTGCGACAACCTGATAGGTGATCATCGCACTCATAGCCAGGGTCAAGGCCATCAGGACTGCGCCGAGCAGCTTCCCGAAAAGCGCATAGGCGCGACCAAGCGTATGGGTAAGGGTAGAGTTCGGAAGTTCGTTGGTTTGCTGCATAGGACCAGTTCCCGGAACATACCGCAAGGCGTGTTGCGGTCGATTTTCAGCCGCGACCCGAAGAGCAAATACGGGTCGCGAGGGCATTGGGGGAAGCCCTGCGTGCTTCAAGACCGGAAGCGCCAGAAAGGGAAGCCAAAACCCGGGCGGCAAGACAAGGTCTGCCACGTATCAGGCTCTGGCAAGACGACCGGACATCCAGTCGAAAGCAGGATCAGAGCTGACGGCCTTCGATCGCGAAAATCGCTTCGAGCAATGCGCGCTTCTTCGGATCCTCAGCAGCTTCCTGATACATCGGCTGGACAGCTTCCATGAACGGAACCTTGTCGATCTCGACAATGGTGACACCGAATTTTTCAGCACCCAGTTCTGCGCTGCGGGCGAACTGGCTGTCGATGAATTCAAGCGACTTGAGGCTGACCTTCATCAACTCTTCCTGAACGATCGCCATGTCTTCCGGGCTCAGGCTTTCGCGGAACTTGTCGCTAACGACGACGAAGTCGGTCAGTCGGGTATGCTCCGTGAGAGCGGCGTACTTGGCGGCCTGACCGTAGTTGAGGTCGTAAAGGCCGCTCAGGGAACCGCCGGCGCCGTCGATCACACCCTGCTGCAGCGCGGGGAAGACATCGCCGAATGCCATCGGCGTCGGAACCGCACCGAATGCCGTGTACATGTCGACATAGGTCTGGCTGGAGAGGGTGCGGATCTTCATGCCCTTCAGGTCCGCCATCGTGTTGACCGGCTTGGTCAGGGTGAGGCTACGGAAGCCGTTGGAGAAGAAGCCCAGCGGAACGAAATTGTGGCTTTCTGCCGACTCGAAAAGCATATCCTGAATTTCGGGATTGCTCATCACCTTGCCGTATTCGTCAAGCGTACGGAACACGTAAGGCAGGTTCACGACCGAAAATTCGGGAATGATGTTCTCCAGCGTGGCGCTGTTGACGAGCCCGAGATCGACGACGCCCTTCTGGATCTGCTGAAGATAGTCTTCCTGGCTGCCCAGAACGCCGTTCGCAAAGACCTTGATCTTGACCCGGCCATCCGTTCTTTCGTCAACGGCTTCGACGAATTCGCCGATCAGAGCGCCAGGTCCGACATCGGCCGTGGTGTTGGTCGCGAACTTGTAGGTCTTGGCCTCGGCTCCGGTAGCCATAAGCCCCGCAATGCAGGCCACTGCGATCATAAGTGATCGAAATTTCATTTCTCTCTCCCGATTTGTTGTTGGTATATTCGTCTTCGCTGTGGTCACCAGAAAAACTGGCGATATCCAAGGCCCCTCAGAACGGCCTCGAAATAGTAGTAATCTCCGTATGGAAGCATGGCGTTCGCCAGGTTGGGGCGGCCTTGCGCCTTTGCGCCGTGCACGTGCGACGCGCCGGCGGAGAGCAGGCCTTCCGCATCAGGGTCGCCCGTCAGGTCATGCCGTTCACGCAGAGCAAACAGCATTCTCAGGGCGGCGGTCCGGTAATGCTGGCCACGCTTCTGATCGCCGATCCGACAAAGGACGTCGGCCAGAATGAACAGCCCCGATGATGTGACGGCGCCGGCGGAACTGTCCTTGATCCGCTCTTCGCCGGCCGGAAGCAGATAATCCCAGTCAGGGACGTAATCGTCGCCCATCTTCTCGAGGGCATAGTCGGCCAGCTTGGCGCTCAGTTCGAGAAATTCGAGATTGCCGGTGGTTTCGGCCAGTTGCGCGAAACCGTGAATGCCCCAGGCCTGGCCACGGCTCCAGCACGAAGCGTCCGCAAAGCCCTGCGCCGTATTGCCGCCGATCGGCATGGCGGTGGAGGTGTCGAAATCGAAGGTGTGGAAGGTGCTGTAGTCGCTGCGCACGATGTGCTTCTTAAGCGTTTCCGCATGCCGGAGGGCCGCATCGCGATAGGAGATGATGCAGGTTTCCTGATAAGCCCAGAGCAGCAGCGAAAGGTTCTGGATGGAATCGATGATGACCTTTCCCTGAACCTTGGCCGCGTGTTCCATATTCTCCCGGCTTGCCGTCCACGCCACCAGGTAGTCGCCGGCCCAGTTGAAGCGGCCCTTCAGGGCATCAGCCGCCCGCAAGGCGAGCGTGCGCGCCTGCTGGTTGCCGGTGAGCTTGTAGTCGGCAACGGCGGAAAGCGAGAACAGAAAGCCGAGGTCATGGCTCAGCCACAACGGCGTGTTGAGAATGCGCTCGAGATGCAGATTGCGCATCCGCGCCATGTTCTTGTAGCGCTGATCGCCTGTCAGCATATGCGCGAGCCAGAGCTCGCCGATCCAGAATGAATCCGTCCAGAAATAGCCGATTTCGGGATAGAGCCAGCGGTGATCGTCCGCGCCGGCGCCAATCATCGGATTGCGCGACCCGATCCGGGGGGCATTCCGCTCAATACTGCCGAGAATATCGGCCTTGACCGCCTCGAGATCCTGCTGGGTTTCTGCCGCGATCGGCGGAATGATCCGTCCCTCATCGTGAACAGGAAACATATCGTTCATTGGGCAAACTTTCCTAGACAACGCACTACGGCGACCCACCACGTCGCGCGGCGATGCCATGGTCTCCTGTATCCGGGATGTTTTGGCATATCTCCGCCCGCCCGAAGGCAGCTCCACCCTTGAAATCAGTCGCCGTTTTGAATGCCAGAGGCAGACAGGACGACGACCGACCGTTGGCGGGCATATTGGTCCCGACTATTTTCTCAGTCAATCATAATTTTCCTATTTTTCTTTATTTTCCATTTTTTCCATATTACGCTTTGATTTTCCACGCGCTTGTGGTCGACGCGCTTTCGTGTATTTCTCGAAATCGAAGGGAAGAAAACCGATGAGTGAGACAATGGAACCGGCGCATCCGGGCAAGAATCCAAACGCGGAAGACAGGCAGGATGCCGCAGACGCCAAATCCGCCCGCTCCTCCGCAAAGCTGACGGATGTCGCCGCCGCCGCCGGCGTTTCGCTCGCAACAGCCTCCAAGGCCCTCAACAATCGCCGGGGTGTCAGCCGGCGAAACCGCGACGCCGTTTTGCGCGCCGCGCAGGCGGTCGGCTATCTGGAATATGAAAGCCAGTCGCCCCGGACGCTGCCCTCGACGGTCACGCTGTTCACCTATGGGAGGATGGTCGGCAATGATGCGTTTTATGGCGATATCATCGACGGGATCGTTTCCGAGGCCACCGTGCAAGGCGTAACGGTTGAAGTCTCCATCCTCGACGAAGCGCTTTCCAAGCGCGGAGAACGCACGTGGAAAACGCTTCCGAAAGCCGCCATTTTGATGGGCATTGACGAACCGCGGCTGCTGGAAGAGATGCAGCAGGGCGGAATACCGGGCGTTCTGGTCAACGGGATCGATCAATCGATGAATTTCCCGAGCGTTGCGCCCGATTATTATTTCGGCGGCTGGGCGGCGACCCGCCATCTGCTTGACCTCGGACACACCGATATTCTTCACGTCACGCATGTCTATCGGGTCTCGATCGCCCAGCGCGAAATCGGCTTCCGGGATGCACTTGAGAGCGCGGGCATCGCATTCGATCACGCCCGCCATATTCTCGACCTGGGTTCGACCGACATGATCAGCATGAATGCGGGTCCCGCAGTCGCCAAACATCTAGCCGGCATGGAGCGGCGCCCGACGGCGCTGTTCTGCGTATCGGACGTCGTCGCCATGAGCGCAATCCAGGCGATCAGGGACATGGGGCTTTCCATTCCCGACGACATATCGGTCGTCGGCTTCGACGGCCTGCCGATCGGGGCGCACGCCATGCCGTCCCTGACGACGGTCGGCATCGACCGGCGGGAACTGGGGATCGCAGCCGTCAAGCTTCTCGCCGAGAGAGCGTCCTTTCCCGACAGCCCGGCAAAAAGGATCAGCATCGGCGTCGAGCTGCTCAATCGGCAGTCGACCGCGCCAGCACGGAAGGGCTGACGTTCCGAGCCACAGCAGGGGCGACCGAAGTTGCGCTGGACCGGCGCATTTCGTCATCATCAGCCAAGCTCAGTCCGGCGCGCGGCGGAAGGGGCTGCCTATCCCGCAACCAGCACGGCGTTGAGGTCGACGAGATAACGGTCGGAAAGCGGCAGGCTGGCGGCGCCGAGCGAACGGCCGTTCGGCCCGATCGTGCCTTCGGCAATTTCGGGTTTCTCGATGCCGGGGGCATCGGTCCGCTTGAGGATCGCCGCCGTTCTCGCGACGATTTCGGCCCGGACATTGCCCGGCAGCCAGCCATCGATCAGCACGGTCCCGACATCGACGACGCAGCAGGAGGCTATGATGGCAACGGCCAGGCTCCTGCAGGTCTCGTCCAGCCAGGGCTCCAGCAGGCTGTCTTCGACCACCCAGTCATCCGGCGGCCCCCAAAGGCATTCACTGGATTGCCCGGCCAAGGCCATCGCCCGCTCCAGCAGGCAGAGCGAAGCCGTGTCCGCCAGTTGACGATACGAGCCATCGGCCTGCGCGATCGGCAGGGAACCGAGTGCTGCCGCATTGCCGGAACGACCGGTATAAAGCCGGTTGTCGAGCACCAGACCGCCGCCAATGAAATAGCCGATGAAGAAATGCAGGAAATCCTGCGGGCGCTGACCCTTGCCGAAGGCCAGTTCCGCGCCACAGGCCGCCGAGGCGTCATTTTGCAGGTAGACCGGCAGCCCGAGACTGGCCTCCAGCTCCGCGCGGATGTCGCGGGTACGCCACTCATCCATCCGGCCGGCCGGGGCGCCGGCGATACGCGCCCAGTCCCAGATGCGGAACGGTATGGCAATGCCGAGGCCGGCCAGACGCTCCTGCGGGACGGTTGCCCGCATTCCGGCAATCGCCGGCAGGACGAAAGCCATCATATCGTCGAGACGCGGATAGTCGTAGACGAGATGGGCGCTATCCAGAACATCGCCAATGAAATTGAGCAGAACGATATCGGCCGATCGGCGTCCGATCTTGAGGCCGAAGAAGAAGGCGCCATCTGGAGCCAGCCCCATCGGGACCGATGGTTGGCCGATCCGGCCGCGCACCGGCTCGCCGCGTTTCAAAAGGCCTTCCTGCTCCAGGGAACGCACGATTACGGCGCTTGTCTGGATCGAGAGCCCGGTCCTGCGCGCAATCTCGGCCTTGGCCAGCGGGCCGTTGCGGCGGATCGTGGACAACACCAGCCGCTCATTATGGGCGCGCACACCCGATTGGTTCGATCCTCTTGAAGTCGTCAGGTTTTTATTTCCCTGACCGTCTCCGGATAAATGCGTCGTCACGTTTCAAGCTCCATCCTCCGCCCTTGGTGCAATATATTCTGCGGATTGTAAATTGATCGCAATAAATAAATCGGAGTGATTTAATATCTTGACAAAGGGCATCTCCATCGTGCTTCCTATGGGCATCGCGGCGCTTGCCGCAGCACACGCAGGCTTGGGAGAGCCTGTCGGTCAACGGAGGAGACATTTCATGCTATTCAACACTTCGCGTGCGAAAGCCCTTTGCTGCGCGACCGCGCTGGGCGTCGCGGTTCTGGCCGGGAACGCGCAGGCAGCCGACACCTCGGCCTGCCTGATCACCAAGACGGATACCAATCCCTTCTTCGTCAAGATGAAGGAGGGCGCTGTCGCCAAGGCCAAGGAACTCGGAATCGACCTGAAGACCTTTGCGGGCAAGATCGACGGCGACCATGAAACCCAGGTTCAGGCTGTCGAAACCTGCATTGCCGACGGCGCCAAGGGCATACTGATCACGCCGTCCGACAGTTCGGCGATCGTCCCCTCGGTCGAGCAGGCCCGCAATGCCGGCATCCTCGTCATCGCGCTCGACACCTCGCTGGAACCGATCGACGCAGCCGACGCGACCTTCGCCACCGACAACTTCAAGGCCGGTGAACTGATCGGCGCCTGGGCCGCCGCAAGGCTCGGCGACGAAGCCGCCAATGCCCGGATCGCCATGCTCGACCTCGGCGTCAGCCAGCCTTCCGTCGATGTCATGCGCGACCAGGGCTTCCTGAAGGGCTTCGGCATCGATCTTGGCGATCCGGGCCGCTGGGGAGACGAGACCGATCCGCGCATCGTCGGCAACGATGTCACGGCCGGCAATGAAGAGGGCGGACAGCGCGCCATGGAAAACCTGCTCGCCAAGGACCCGATGATCAACGTCGTCTACACGATCAACGAGCCGGCCGCGGCCGGCGCCTATCAGGCGCTGAAATCCATCGGCCGGGAAAACGACGTCATGATCGTCTCTGTCGATGGCGGTTGCCCCGGCGTTCAGAACGTCGCCGACGGCGTCATCGGCGCCACGTCGCAGCAATATCCGCTGCTGATGGCCTCGAAAGGCATTGAGGCAATCGCCGCGTTTGCCGCCGACGGAACCAAGCCGATGCTGACCGAGGGCAAGAATTTCTACGATACCGGCGTCACCCTGGTGACCGATCATCCGGTTGACGGCGTGGAGTCGATCTCCGCTGAAGAGGGCATGAAGCTCTGCTGGGGCTGATGCAAATAGTCCTGAACCTTTCGGAGAGGCCGTAAACCGGCCTCCCCTTTTCACGAGAACCAGGCTGACGGGACGGACCGTCCGGGCCGGCGCCTGGAGAAGTATCAGAGTGAGGACCATGCAAGAACCCTCGGCACACCAGGATGACTACGAATCCTCGCTGGCGCAAAGCCCCGCGAAGGTCGCTGAATTCGCGCAGGAACCGGAATGGCTGATCGACAAGATCCAGCATGCCCTGCACAAGACGCCGGCACTGGTGCCGCTGATTGTGCTCTTGCTGTCGATCGCGGTCTTCGGCGCATTGCTGGGCTCGAAATTCTTCTCGCCTTTTGCTCTGACGCTGATCCTGCAGCAGGTCCAGATCATCGGCATTGTCGCGGCGGCGCAAAGTCTCGTCATCCTGACGGCGGGCATCGATCTCTCCGTCGGCGCGATCATGGTTCTGAGTTCCGTCATCATGGGACAGTTCACGTTCCGCTACGGTCTTCCGCCCAGCGTGGCGATTGTCTGCGGGCTTGCCTGCGGCGCGGCGGTCGGGTTCATCAACGGGTTTCTGGTCGCGCGCGTCAAACTGCCGCCCTTCATCGTCACGCTCGGCATGTGGCAAATCGCGCTGGCGACGAATTTTCTCTACTCGGCCAACGAGACCATAAGGGCACAGGAGATCGAGGCCAACGCCCCGCTTCTGCAATTCTTCGGCAACAAGATCGCACTGGGCGGAGCCGTCTTCACCTATGGCGTGATCTTCATGATCGTGCTGGTGATGGTGCTTGCCTATGTCCTGCGTCAGACGGCCTGGGGCCGCCATGTCTACGCCGTCGGCGACGATCCCGAAGCCGCGGAACTCGCCGGCGTCAACGTCAGGCGCACGTTGATCTCGGTCTATGTCCTTTCCGGCCTCATTTGCGCCTTCGCCGGCTGGGCCCTGATCGGGCGGATCGGCTCGGTTTCGCCAACCTCGGGCCAGTTGAGCAATATCGAATCCATCACCGCCGTGGTGATCGGCGGCATTTCACTCTTCGGCGGGCGCGGCTCGGTGCTCGGCACGCTGTTCGGCGCGCTGATCGTCGGCGTCTTCACGCTCGGCCTCAGGCTGATGGGCGCGGATGCCCAATGGACCTATCTGTTGATCGGCCTGCTGATCATCGCCGCCGTTGCCCTCGATCAGTGGATCAGAAAGGTATCACTATGACCGAACCGCTTCTGAAGGCCCGCAATCTCGTCAAGCGCTACGGCAAGGTGACGGCGCTCGATCACTGCGATTTCGATCTCATGCCGGGAGAAATCCTGGCGGTGATCGGCGACAACGGCGCCGGCAAGTCGACGCTGATCAAGGCGATTTCCGGCGCCGTGCTTCCGGACTCCGGCGAGATCCACATGGATGGGCGACGCCTCAACTTCGCCTCGCCCAACGATGCCCGCGGGGCCGGCATCGAAACGGTCTACCAGACGCTTGCGATGTCGCCGGCCTTGTCGATCGCCGACAATATGTTCATGGGGCGCGAATTGCGCAAACCCGGCTTCATGGGCAAGGTGTTCCGCCAGCTCGACCGACCGGAAATGGAACGGATCGCCCGCGAAAAGCTGAACGATCTCGGCCTGATGACCATTCAGAACATCAATCAGGCGGTGGAAACGCTCTCGGGCGGGCAGCGGCAGGGGGTTGCGGTGGCGCGGGCGGCGGCCTTCGGTTCCAAGGTCATCATCCTCGACGAACCGACGGCCGCGCTCGGCGTCAAGGAATCCCGCCGTGTGCTGGAGCTGATCCTCGACGTCAAATCGCGCGGCATTCCGATCATCCTGATCTCGCACAACATGCCGCATGTCTTCGAGGTGGCCGATCGCATCCATGTCCATCGCCTCGGCCGGCGGCTCTGCGTCATCAACCCGAAGGACCACACCATGTCCGATGCCGTCGCCTTCATGACCGGCGCCAGGGAGCCGCCGGAACTGGCAGAAGCCTCCTGACCTGATGGGTTCTCCGGCACCGTTCCCGGCCATGCGTCTAGCCAGAGGTCATTTCCGGTGATCCCTTGCGGGCCGGAAATGCTCTCCATTATCGAAGCGAAGCTCTTTCGGCGAAAGTCCCGACCTGCCCGGCACAGTTTCCGCCCCCAGCCGACGTCCGGTCGGCGGCATGATGCCGCTCGCCGCAATGATCATATTCTGTGGCCTGAGCCCGCAAGTTCAAGGCGTTCGAGGACGAGAATGCCCGGCTGAAGAGGTTGCTCGCGGAGGCCATGCTGGACAAGGAGATCCTGAAGGGTGTGGCTTCCAAGAAATGGTGACGCCCGCTGTGAAGCGGGATGCGGTGGCTCCATTGAAAGAGCCGCTCCTCGATCCGCCAAACAGGATTGCGTCGCTCGCAGGCCTCGCGTTTACGTGCCACAGAAGGTTCGGTAGGCTGCCTCGGGCACTGGCGGGAGCCCAGCATAATCGGTGAATTCCGCCCGATCCTCGAAGGGCGTGGCCAGCGCTTCGTTCAGGCGTTCGAAGGGCGCCAGGTCGCCGGCCATCGCGGCGGCAAGCGCCTCCTCGACGAGGTGGTTGCGCGGAATGATCGCCGGGTTCACCGCATCCATCGCAACGCGCCGTTCACCCGGCTCTCCCGGTTCGGCCGCGAGGCGCTGACGCCAGCGCGCCGCCCAGTCGTCGTAGGCGGTTGGATCAGCGAAGAGGCCGCGCAGCGCGCCGTCGGCCTGCTCGCTTTCCGCCGCTTTGCCGAGATTGCGGAAGGTCAGGGTGAAGTCCGCATTCTGCTGTGCCATGCGCCCAAGAAGGTCCTCGATCAACGCGGCATCTTCCGGCTGCAGTGTCTGCAAACCGATCTTCGCGCGAAAGCCGTCGACATAAGCGGTGTTGAACGCGTCGGCCAAGCCGGAGAGGACGTCCTGTGCGGCTTCAACGGCCTTGTTTTCGTCTGGATCGAGATGTGGAAGCAGACATTCTGCCAGACGCGCGAGGTTCCAGTGCGCGATGCGGGGCTGGTTGGCGTAGGCGTAACGCCCGTTCCGGTCGATCGAGGAGAAGACGGTTGCGGGATCGTAAGCATCGAGGAGGGCGCAAGGGCCGTAGTCGATCGTTTCCCCGGCGATCGACATATTGTCGGTGTTCATGACGCCGTGCACGAAGCCGATCTGCATCCAGCGTGCGACGAGTTCCGCCTGACGGGCGCAGACGCCCTGCAGAAGAGCGCGGTAGGGATTGGAAGCGCCCGCAGCCTCGGGATAATGCCTGTCGATCACATGGTCGGCGAGTTTTCGAACCGCGGCGTCGTCGCCCCGTGCCGCGAAGAACTGGAACGTGCCGACGCGTATATGGCTGGAGGCGACCCTCGTAAGGACCGCGCCCGGCAGGGCCCTTTCCCGGTAGACTGACTCTCCCGTCGCGACCGCGGCCAGCGCCCGCGTGGTTGGGATGCCGAGCGCGGCCATCGCCTCGCTGACGAGATGCTCGCGCAGAACCGGGCCGAGTGCTGCCCGTCCGTCGCCGCTGCGCGAGAAGATTGTGGGACCGGCCCCCTTCAGTTGAATGTCGCGACGCCGACCCTGTCGGTCGACGACCTCGCCAAGAAGGATGGCGCGCCCATCGCCGAGTTGAGGTACGAAGTTTCCGAATTGATGTCCGGCATAGGCGGCCGCGATCGGCTCGGCGCCTGTTGGGAGCCGGTTGCCGGCGAAGATTTCAGCTCCTTCAGCAGTGTCCAACGCATCCGCGTCGAGCCCGAGTTCCTCTGCGAGCCGTCGGTTCAGCTTCAGGAGATGCGGCGCGGCGACGGGAGACGGCATGGTTGGCCGGTGGAAAGCGGCGCCGAGACGCGCGTAGCTGTTATCGAAGTCGAAATGTATCGTCATCTTTCCGTTCTGCTTCCGTCGTACCGCTCGGCCGCCAGCCCTCGACCATTCTGCTCTTAGGTGGCGCTGTCGATATCGGATTTCCAGGGCAATGCCTGACCGGAAACGTCTCTGTCCGACATGTTACATAGGCATGGAAGTAGCAGTTCCATCCGATCAGGACAGAATAGACACTGCAGCGCCCTGCGCGGATCGGCAGCTTTCTGGGAAATCGAGAACGCGCTTGAACGACCGAAACGGGCGACCTTCCGGACCGGCAGAAGCGGGGGAGCTTTCCGGACTGGCGGATTTGAACTCAGATAATGAGCTGAGCGGCCATTCATGCTCCATGGGCTTGGAACCGCTTTCTACCCGGATCGGTCGTTCGAGCCGTTCAGTTCAAACGACCGCAGTGAAAGATGCCGCCTATTTCACCGCCGAATTTCCGCCGTCCGCGAATAGCGCGGAACCTGTCACGAAGCTCGATGCAGGCCCCGCCAAAAACAACGCGGCCTGCGCGATTTCTTCCGGCTGGGCTATCCGCTTCATCGCATGGAGACCGGCGGCCCAATCCTTCTGCGATTGATCGCCCGCCATCCCCGTGTCTGTGCCGCCCGGAAGAAGGGCATTGGCCCGTATGTTTTTTACGGCATAATCCGCCGCGATGCCTTTGACCAAGCCCATCAGTCCTGCTTTTGCGGCGGCGTAGGCACTCATCCCTGGCAAACCGACGCTCGTGCCGACGAAGCTGGAGGTAAAAACAATGGAGCCGCCTCCGCGTTCTAGCATTGCCGGTATCTGATAACGGCTCGCAAAAAAAGCGCCGTTCAGGTTTGTGGCGATCGTTTGGATCCATTCTTCGGATTCCAGTTCAGCGACCGGCTTTAAGGCACCCACGGTCCCGGCATTATTGAAGGCGATATCAAGACCTCCAAAAACCTGCACGGCTTCCGCGACCAGTTGTTCATGTGTTTCAGCCGAACTCACATCGCCGGCAACCAAATGTGCGCGTCCGCCTGTTTCTTGGATACGATTTGCGACGTCTTCCAAAGCCGCTTTCCGACGCGCGTTCAAAACCACGCAAGCGCCCTCGGCGGCAAAAAGCAACGCGGCCGAACGGCCGATACCGGATGATGCACCGGAGATAACTGCAACTTTATCCTGTAATATTCCCATACGTGTTCTCCTTAGATTGGAGAGTGACGGATATGAGATACCCAGCTGCTTCGACACCCGATTCCTGCGGTCAGCTTAAGAAGGCCGCCATTCACCTGCATCACCGCAAAAGCCAGCCATCCGCCGCAACCTCGACGTTTGCCGTGTCTCAGGGGTTCGGCAGGGAACCCGCCGAATGGGTGTATGCCCTTGTTCCCGTTGTTCCTGATGCTGGTCACCGGTCTCTATCTGTTCGCGCTGCCTTATTTCAGCGGGCGACGCAGCAAGTCAGGCGCGTGAGGCCAATCGCAGCCGAATGTCAGGGAATTTTGCATTACTGACGGGCAGTGCCATCAGGACGTGGTCTGAGCAGAGAACGCGACGATGGTCAGAAAACCCGGCAATTCTTCTTCGCGCGCGATCTTCATGCCGGCACGAACAAGAAAGCACCCGCCAAAGTGTTCCTGTCACGGCGACCGAGATGGTCCCCGGCGGCTATTCCACCGCTTTTTCCAGGGCGGCGATGTCGATCCTGCCCATCGTCATCATCGCCTCGAAGGCGCGTTTGGCCTTGTCCCTGTCGGGTCCCGTCGTCAGGTCGAGGAGAAGTTTCGGCGTGATCTGCCAGGAATGCCCCCAGCGGTCCTTGCACCAGCCGCAGGCGCTTTCCTGTCCGCCATTGCCGACGATAGCGTTCCAGAAGCGGTCGGTCTCTTCCTGATCTTCTGTGACCACCATGAAGGAGACGGCCTCGTTCGGCGTGAAGTTGGGGCCGCCATTCAGGCCGACGAACTTGCGCCCGAGTACGGTGAACTCGACGGTCAGTTCGTCGCCTTTCCTGCCGCCGGGATAATCGGAGGCCGCGGTGTTCACGCGATCGACATGGCTGTCGGGAAAAGTGGCGGCATAGAACGCGGCCGCTTTCCTGGCTTCGCCGTGATCGTACCAAAGGCAATTGATGATATCGGTCATGACGTTTCTCCTTGTGTCTGTTGCGGCGGGTGCGCCGCCTCCGGCAGAAGACGCGACGCGGGCTATTCGAAGAAGCCTTTCGGTGTCGTCCCCTGAAGGAAGGGCTCGATGAATGCGTGCAAAAGCGCGGGCTGGTTGATGACCGCGGTGTGGGATGTCGCCGGCATCACCGCGAGCCGGGAGACCGGCAGCGGCTGCCCCATGTCGCCCATCACCCCGCCGCCCAGCAGGCGAAACATCGCGACCGAATGTTCCAGCGTCGCGACATCGGCGTCGCCGGTGATGATCAGCACCGGGGTTTCCAATGCTTCCACCGCCTCGCCCCAGGCCATCGGTTCATGCTCGAGCGCGATCAGCTTTTCGACGAGCGCGGGAAACCCGTCCGGATCGGCCGCCAGTTCGCGGTATTCGGCGGCAAACGGCATCTCCAGGAACATCTCGACACTCATCTGCGGGACGAAGTCCCTGAAGGCGGGCTGCCAGCCCTCGTAATCATACGCCACGGATGCTGCGACAAGCTGATCGACCCGCTCAGGAAAGTCGATGGCGAACCGCAGCCCGGCGGCTGCGCCCATGGAATAGCCGAATATGTCGCCCTTCTCGATCCCGACTGCGTCCATGAAGGCGGCGACATCGCCCGCAAGATTCGGATAGGTGATCGGCCGGTCGATGTCGGTCGTGCGGCCGTGTCCCTGGAATTCCAGCGCATAGACGCGGTGTGTTTCGGCGAGCATCGGGATGATCTCGCCCATCGAGGGGATGTTCATATAGGCGCCGTGCAGGACGATCAGCGGATCGCCCTTTCCGGAGACCTCGTAATACATCGTCATACCGTTGACCTCGACGCGATCGCCTCTCGGCTCGTCTTCGGCCAATGCCGGGGCGGTGGCCGCAAGCATTGCGGTCAGAATGACCATCCGGAACATGATTGTCTCTCCCTGCTTGAGGTGAATTCTCTTCAGGCGGAGCCCTTGTCGCCCTCGAAATTGAGCATCCACGGCGTGCCGTATCTGTCGGTGAACATGGCGAAGCGTTCGGCCCAGAAGGTTTCGCCGGGCGCCATCTCGACGCTCTGCGCATCCTCTGCCAGCGCCTCGTGGATGCGGTCGAATTCCTCGCGCGAACTCGGCGCGATCGATACGCGGAAGCCGGCGGGCTTGCTGTACATTTCGGCCGGGACGTCCGAGGCCATGACCATGGCACGGCCCAAACTCATGGCCATGTTCATCACCATATCGTCGCCGCCGGGCATCCGACTTTCCGGGTCGGGCGCGTCACCGTTGCGGAAAACGCCGCCGATCTCGCCGCCGAGCACCTCGGCGTAACGGGTCATCGCCTCGAAGCAATTGCCCTTGAAGAAAAGATAGATTGTCGGTTCCATGTCAGTCTCTCCCTTGTGGTTGAAATGTCGTCCTCATCGGCGGCCATTGGTTACGGCTCCGCCGCAGCTTCGAAGAAATCCCTCTGCGCAACGAAGGCGCGCCTGAAGGCCGGTCGCGCTTCGGCGCGGGCTACGAAGGCCGCAAGGTTCGGAAACTCTTCGAGCAGCCCCGATCCGCCCAGCCTGCGCAGAACATCGGCCGTCATCAGGTCGCCGGCGCTGAAACGGCCATCGAGCCAGTCGGCATCGCCCATCGATTGGGGACCTGTCTCAGTCATACGCGTCGTGCCTCCGCCACCACTGGTACGGCCTGGTCTGCGGCGTGCCCTCGGGCGCGTCCTCCCAGTCTTCCTGCCGGCCGAGGGGCGTCAGGTCGAGCAGAGTCCAGACCGTGCCGAGCGTCTCGACCCCGCGACCGGTCGTGAAGTAGGTCCGGTAGATATCCGCGTCGTCGCGATAGAAAACGTTGAGGCCGAAGCCTGAGCTCACGTCGAAGTCGGCGTTGAAATTATCCCGTGTCTCGTACCAGGGCATCGACCAGCCCATGCGCTTTCGGAACGCCTCGATCTCGCTAATCGGCGCTTTCGACACGAAGACGAGCGTGGTGTTGCGGGCGTGCAGATGGGAGAGATGCGGGATCTGGTCAGCCACCATGCAGCAGCCTGCGCACGGGCTCGGATCCGCGGGCTTCAGCATATGATGATAGACGATGAGTTGCGGACGGCCGTCGAACAGATCGGCCAGCGTGCCGGTTCCTTCGGGGCCGGTGAAGGCATAGTCGCCATCGACCTTCGTCCACGGCATGCGCCGCCGCCTTGCGGCCAGCCGGTCCTGAGCACGGGTCAGGTCCTTTTCCGCATCGCGCAGGTCGGCGAGTTCGTCGCGCCAGGCATCCGGTGATAGCGTTCGGCGAACGACACCGGACACCGCCTTCGTTTCATGGTCTGAAATTCCGGTCATGTTATGAACCTCCTCAAGAACCTGTCGCGCCGCTCTTCGATGGCCTCTCGAACAGGAGCAGCAGATAGCGTTTCAGATGATCGACGCTGTCGCGCGCGATTGCGCGGTCGCCCGTCGCCTTGGCCAGTATGAATGCGCCCTGCAGCACGGCCTGGGTGTGGGCGGCCAGGCTGGCGGGCGTCCAGTCTGCCGCAATCCCTCGCGCTTTCATCGCCGCCTCGATGTCGGGCTCAAGCGTGGCCGCATGCCCGAAAATGCTTGCCGCGCAGGCATCGCGGATCGCCGGATTTGACCCATAGACCTCCTGCGTCATGGTGCCGACGAGACAGGTGAACTCGGCGAGGTCGCCCTCGATGATCGCCTTGCGGAACTCGATGTAGCCGATCAGCCGCTCGAACGGATCATCATGGTCGTGATAGGGGGCGCTTGCGAAGAATGCGCCGGTGGTGGCCGACCAGTGTTCTGCCGCCGCGATACCGAGCGCGTCCTTGCTCTTGAAGTGATGGAAGAAGGCCCCCTTGGTCACCCCCGCGGCCGAACAGAGTTCGTCGACGGTGGTGGCCGTATAGCCCTTGGCGCGGATCAGCGACAGCGCCGCATCGAGCAGCTTCGATCTCGCATCCGGTTTTGAGGTCATTTTGGGCATGTGTCGCCTCCTGTTCCGGAAAACATACCAACTAGTCGGTTTGATGTCAAATGCGACGATGATCACGCAGGGCGCGCGAGTGCGATCGCGAGCTGGAGGCGGCGATTACCGCACCGACGGACGATTCGTATCCCGATCCATGACGTTCAGAAGCGCTGGATCGGACCTTACGCCGCGCACGCGATAGGGATGCTAGAGGATTTGGAGACGCTGGCTGAAACCGACGTATCATCGCCGGAACGCCGCAAAAAAAGTGACGCCTGAGAGACTGCGGCCAGGCTTGCCGATCCCAGACAGTTCGCCTGGCCGCTCTCACGGGCCAGCACCTCGGCGTAGGCAACCAAATCGCGGTGAAGTGGTGCGGGCAACTCCACTGCTCTGCGCCCCGAAAACTGGAGGGAAGTCGGGGCTCAGGTCACAGAAACTGTACGATATGACGTGCTTATTCGTTCAAGCCGGATAGCGCGCCAGGCGCCAATACACACCTCTCAAGCCATTCAGCAGAGAATGGAGGCCGCCCGGCGCTGTTCTTGTCGCGGAATGATAGGTTCGCAAACGGATTATTGTCCGACGATACACCCTGATAGCGTTGATAGGATCGCCAGATGTTGCGAAGGCAGCCGATATCCTTATTGCCGGACGAAACGCTTCTTTGGGCGGGGCCGTCAGCCGGTGCAATCTTCTCCCGCCAGTATCGGTAGAGTTTCAGAGCATCCTGGCGATCGATCTCATCGAAATACTTATCTCCGGCAACCGCAATGAAGTTTGAAACAGCCCGGCGCCGCACCTTCGTCCAGTTGCGCCTCTGTGTAGCGCTCTTGCCTGCAACTTCCGGTGCAGCAATTTCTGTCAGATATAGCTCGAAGGCTTCGGACAATCGAACGCGCGGCCGAGGCTCAAGCCCCAAAACCGCCGCGGCATCCATGCTCTTTGGCGGTGACGTCGACAATGCATCCAGTCGCGCCATGACCTGATCACCGGTCTCGCTCGCCATCACATCGGCTGCCGGACGATAGGTGAAATCCAGAGCACGCGCTCGCGCCACGGCTGCGGCGCGGTAGCGTGCGTCCGCCTTACTGCGATCATCCCCCCTGGATATGCGCCTCACAATGGGTTGTCAGCCTTTTCGCAGGCATCACGTTCAATTCGGGCCATCGCAAGATCACGAGTCCGGAGCGAAATTCGAATGGCCGGCGCTCGCGATTCAAGGTCTATCGCAAGCTTCGGCACCCGCCGAACGTACATGTAAATACCTTGTCGCGTTGTCAGAAAACGGTCCGGATTCTTTCCTTTGGACGTAGTTCGCGTAGCGCTCGTTCCCTAATTTGCTGCACACTTTGTTGCATGCAAATGGCGTTAAGGGCGATAGCGATGGAGGGAGATCTATAATTTTCGATTAAAAATCAAAATCTTACTGAAGAATAACAGTGAGAAACCTGGTGCCCCTTGCCGGAATCGAACCAGCACTCCTTTCGGAACCTGATTTTGAGTCAGGCGCGTCTACCAGTTCCGCCAAAGGGGCCCGCCGGTCGAGACCGGGTTGGGGCGAAATATACGGGGTACGACCGTTGCGTCAACCGGGATTTTGATCCCGATCATGCGAAAAGCGGGTTTCACGCCGTAGTGAAGAATGGACAAGCGGCGCGGGATTTACCATCCTCCGGCAATACTCTAAATCCTTGTCTCCAATTATTTCCGGATCATCCCATGTTGCGCCGCCTTTACAACTGGACACTCTCCCTTGCCGCGACGCGCCACGCAGAACGCGCGCTGTTTGCCATTTCCTTTGCCGAAAGCTCCTTCTTTCCAATCCCGCCGGACGTTCTGATGATCCCGATGGTCATCGCCAAGCCGCTCAGCTGGGTCCGGATCGCCTTCATCTGCACGCTCGCCTCGATTCTCGGCGCGATCGGCGGCTATCTCATCGGCATGTTCCTGTTCGAAGCCGTCGGCCAGCCGATCCTCGCCTTTTACGGCAAGGAACATTCCTTCGAGCAGATCGCCGAATGGTACAACACCTGGGGCGGTTGGGGGGTTCTCTTTGCCGCCATCACCCCCTTCCCCTACAAGGTGCTGACGATCTTCTCCGGCGCGACGGGGCTCAATTTCGGCATCTTCCTCCTCGTGAGCGTCATCGGCCGCGCGTTCCGCTTCTTCCTGATCGCCTTTCTGCTCAACCGCTACGGCGTGCCGATCCGCGATTTCATCGAGAAATATCTCGGCATCCTCTTCACCGTCTTCGTCGTGCTTCTGTTCGGCGGATTCTACCTCGTCAAATATGTCTTCTAGGTGCATATCATGCTCCCCCGCTTCGTCACAGACAATCGCCTCGTCATCAGCCTCGTCCTGGTGACGCTCGGCATGGCCGTCTCGGTGCTTTCGGCCCTCGGCTTCGAGCATATCGGCGGCTACATCCCCTGCCATCTCTGCCTTCTGGAGCGCAAACCCTATTATATCGGCGTGCCCGTCGGCATTGTCGGGCTGGTCGCCATCCGCTTCGGCGTCCTGCCGCGCCTCGTCGGCAGGCTTGCACTCATCGTCATTGCCGGGCTGATGGTCTGGGGCATGGTGATGGGCATCTATCATTCCGGCGTCGAATGGCACTGGTGGGCAGGACCTTCGGATTGCTCGGGCTCGCTTTCCGGCATGACCACCGATGCAAGCTCGCTGCTGGCCGATCTCAACCGCGTGACCGGCCCGAAATGCGACGAGGCGGCGCTGCGCGTGCTCGGCCTGTCCTTTGCCGGCTGGAACGTTGTCGTCAGCGTCATCATCGCGGCCATCGCGCTCTGGGGCGTCCGCAGGACGGCGCGGTAGCGTCTGGCAGAAGTCCGGGCGTATTTTTCGCGCCCGGTCCCCTTGATCCTCACCCCGCTATAGCTTCTACATTCATCTCCATCGCAACCATGGAGGCAGCAAAGCATGTCGGGGCATCATCACGCGCACGGTCACGGCGGCCACGAGGGGCATGGCGGGCACGGGCATTCTCATGCGCCGAAAAGCTTCGGCCGCGCCTTTGCCATCGGCATTTCCCTCAACATCATCTATGTGGCGCTGGAGGCGGTTTTCGGCGTCATCACCGGGTCGCTGGCGCTTCTGGCCGATGCCGGGCACAATCTCTCCGACGTTCTGGGGCTCGTGCTGGCCTGGGGGGCAATCTGGCTGGCGGCGAAACCGCCCGGCGGCATCCGCACCTATGGCTTCAAGCGCGCGCCGATCCTGGCCTCCCTTGCCAACGCCATCATCCTGATCGTTGCCGTGGGCGCCATCAGCTGGGAGGCGATCGGCCGGTTCTTCACGCCCGAACCGATCGAGACCGGCACGGTGATCTGGGTCGCGGCCGCCGGCGTTCTGGTCAACGGCTTCACCGCCTATCTGTTTGCCTCCGGCAGCAAGTCAGACATCAATATTCGTGGCGCCTACCTGCACATGGCCGCAGATGCCGCCGTGACCGTCGGCGTCATCGTCGCGGCCATCGTCATCGGCTTTACCGGCTGGGACTGGATCGACCCGGCCGTCAGCCTCGTCATCGGCTTCGTCATTCTCGTGGGGACCTGGGGCCTCTTGCGCGATTCCACCCGGCTCGCCATGGACGCGGTGCCCGCCGGCATCGACATTGACGACGTGCGCCAGTTTCTCGAAGGGGCCGAAGGCGTCGATGAGGTCCACGACCTCCATATCTGGGCGCTCAGCACCACCGAAACGGCGCTGACGGCGCATATCGTCTGCGCCGAGGGCTATCACCGCCCGCTGCTCGCCACGCTCCCCGAAGAATTGCGGGAGCATTTCGAGATCGGCCATACCACACTGCAGATCGAAACCGCAGACACGGCCGAAAAATGCAGGCTGCGTCCGCCGGACGTGGTCTAGAGCGCTTCCAGGGCATTTCGCAGTCGGATGGTACCATCTGACGCCCGCGAAAATGCGCCGAAACAAATGGGCAGCGTGATTCCGCGTTTCCATGAAAGGCGGAACCGATCTAGACGCGATCTCCGTCCCGATCAAAGAAGTGGAGACGGTCGGGCGGAAGCGACACCGTGATCTCGCCATCGAACCGAAGCGCGGCCCGGTCCTGGGTGAACATCTTGAGATCCTGACCGCCGACGTCGAGATGCACGATGATACCAAAGCCGGTCGGCTCAATGAGTTGGGTTTCGGCGGTGACAGCAGCGCTTTCGGCCGAACGGACGACATGTTCCGGGCGGATGCCAAGCGTCATTGCGCTGCCATCCTCCATGCCGGGGCGCACAGGGAGCGCCACCTCGACGCCCCGATCAAGCGCCAGCACCGGTCCGCTCTCCTTCAATCGCAACTGCCCCTCAAGAAAGTTCATGCCGGGCGAGCCGATGAAGCCCGCGACAAAACGGTTGACCGGACGGTCATAGAGATCGAGCGGGCTTCCCACCTGCTGGACGATGCCGCCATTCATGGCGACGATCCGGTCGGCAAGCGTCATCGCCTCGATCTGGTCGTGGGTCACATAGATCGAGGTGGCGCCGATATTCTTGTGGAGCTGCTTGATTTCGGCGCGCATCTGTTCGCGCAGGCGCGCGTCCAGGTTCGACAGCGGCTCGTCGAACAGGAAGGCCTTCGGCTCTCGCACGATGGCGCGCCCCATGGCGACGCGCTGGCGCTGGCCGCCGGACAGCGCGCGCGGGCGGCGTTCGAGCAGCGGATCGAGGCCGAGGATCGTCGCCGCCCTGCCGACCACGGCCTTGATGGTTTCGCGCGGCGTTCGGCGCAGGCGCAGGCTGTAGCTCATATTGTCGGCGACGCTCATATGCGGATAAAGCGCGTAGGACTGGAACACCATCGCGATATCGCGATCCTTGGGCGCCAGGTCGTTGACCCGCCTGCCGGCAATGGCGATATCGCCGCCGGTGATCTCCTCAAGCCCGGCAATCATGCGCAACAACGTCGACTTTCCGCAGCCCGAGGGGCCGACCAGAACCACAAACTCACCGTCTTCGATGTTGAGGTCGACGCCGTGCAGCACCGGGGTCCTGCCATAGCTCTTGCGCACGTCCGAGATATCGATGGAAGCCATTTGGAAATCCTTTCAGCCTTTGACGGCGCCGGCAGTGAGGCCTTTGACGAGATAGCGCTGGATAGCCAGGAAGAAGATGCAGGCGGGAATGAGCGCGAGCACGCCGGCGGCCATCATCTGACCGAAGTCGACGGAGAACTTGGACACGAAGGTGAGGAGGCCGACCGGAAAGGTCGCCGCGCTGTTGCCCGAAATCAGCATCAGGGCAAACAGGAGCTCGCTCCAGGCTGCGGTGAAGACGAAACCGAGCGTGGCGGCAATGCCCGGCAGGGTGAGCGGCAGGATGATCTGGCGGAACGCCTTGAACCGCGTCGCCCCGTCGATCATCGCCGCTTCCTCGAGATCCTTGGGAATGCCATCGAAGAAGGATTGCATCAGGAAGGTGGCGAAGGGCACGTTGAAGGCGGTGTAGACGATGATGAGGCCCGCCAGCGTGTCGGTCAGCCCGAGCGGCGACAGAAGCTTGAAAATCGGCGCCACCAGCATGACCAGAGGAAACATCTGGGTGATCAGCATCAGCGCCACGATCCAGTATTTGGTCTTGAAGGCAAAGCGCGACAGCGCGTAGCCGGCGAGCGAGGCAACGATGGTGACGGCGATCGCCGTGGAGCCCGAAACGATGACGCTGTTTCTGAAGAACAGCGGGAAATCGGAATGACGCAGCACGAAGTCGAAATGTTCGAACGTCATGCGCGATGGCCACATCCGGACCCCTTCGCTGTAAAGCAGCCTGTTGGGCGTTACCGCCACTTTCAACAGCCAGTAGAGCGGGAACAGCGCAAAGGCGACATAGGCGAGGATTGCGAGGCGGTGGGCTGCCGTGAGGGCTATTCTTTTCGGTCGCATCGTCTCAGCCCTTGTTCAGCAATGTCTGGCGCAAAAGGATGATCAGCAGGGCATAGGCCAGAAGCAGCACCAGCAGCACGAGCGCAATCGCCGAGGCATAGCCGAAATCGAGCTTGCGGAAGGCCTGGGTGAAGATGTAGCTCGCGACGATCTGCGTCCGGTTGGCCGGCCCGCCGGATGTCATCACCACGATCAGATCGGCGAAGTTGGCGATCCAGACCGTGCGCAGCAGGATGGTGATCGCCATGGTCGGCGCCAGAAACGGCAGGGTGATGGACAGGAACCGCTGCACCGGGCCGGCGCCGTCAATGGCCGCCGCCTCGTAGAGGTCGCGCGGGATCGACTGGAGCGCCGCCAGCATGGTGATGGCGAAGAAGGGGATGCCCCACCAGACATTGGCGGCGATCGGTCCCCACATGGCAAGGGCGGGGTCGGAGAGGATGTTTTCCGGTTCGGCCATCAGGCCGAGCGCGTGAAACCAGTGCGGCAGCGGACCGATGACCGGATTGAAGAGCCAGGCCCAGTTGAGGCCGGCGAGAAAGGTGGGCACGGCCCAGGGCAGGAAGACCAGCGCCTGAACCAGGCCGCGTCCGTAAAACGGCTTGTCGAGCAGGAGCGCCAGGATGAGACCGAGGACAAACTGCAGGAAAACGGATGCTCCGGTCCACCACAGCGTGTTGCCGAGCGCACGACGAAAGGCCTTGTCCCCGGCAAGCGCGTGGAAGTGATCAAGCCCGATGAAGCCGCCCGAAAACGGATTGAGAAGCTGGATATCGCGGAAGGCATAGGAAATGCCCACGACAAGCGGAACCAGGATCACCGCGGCGATCAGAAAGAGCGCCGGAGCGCTGTAGAGATAGGGCTCGAAAAACGCGCTTGCCCGCTTCGCCAGTGGCTTTCTGGCACGGTTGTCCACCGCGTCGGTCATCGTCTGTCCTTTGAATGATCGAAGAAAGGCGCCAGCCGGCTGCGGTCTCCCGCAGCCGGCCGCACGGATACGTTATCTGGCGAGGTGCTTCTTCTGCGCCTTGGTCAGGTAGTCGGCCCACTCATCGGCCATTTCCTGCGCGGTGATTTCGCCGAGCAGGGCCTGCTGCGAGGTCGAGATGGACAGCGAATCCTTGAAGAAGCCGAATTCCTCGAGATAGGTCGGCATCACGGTCGGCACGGCATCCGGGTCGTTCAGCTCCTCGAACCAGCCGGCAAACTGAGGGCTGTCATAGAAGGGGTCCTCCTCGGCTGCCCTCTGCACGGGAAGCGCGCCGGTGCGCTTGTTCCAGGCGATATTGCCTTCCGGGCCCTCGAGCGTTGCGATCAGCTTCCAGGCGAGGTCCTTGTTCTCGGAGGCCGACATCATCGACCAGCCGGCATAGCCGATGGTCGGGAAGGTCTTTCCGGACGGCCCCTTCGGCATGGTCGTCACGCCGTAATCGCTCTCGTCCATGTGCTCGGCAATGGCGATCAGCGCATCGGGGTCCTGGTCCAGGAAGGCACAGGTGCCGGAATAGAAGCCGGCGACGATCTCGTTGAAGCCCCAGTTGACCGAATCCTTCGGCGCGTAGCCGTTCTGATAGAGGTCGATCAGCCACTGGAAGCCCTCGACCCACCCCTCCTGATTGGCCGTGGAGGTGCCGTCTTCCTCGAAGAATACGTTGGAGCCGGCCATGTCGGCGCCGTACATCAGCCAGCCATTCAGCCCGCCGGCACCGCCGCGCAGGCAGTAGCCGTATTTGCCGTCCAGTTCGGAGATCTTCGCCGAGGCTTCCGTGAATTCGGCAAGCGTGGTCGGCGGCTCGGAGATGCCGGCGGCTTCCAGCAGGTTCTTGTAGTAGAACATGGCGCGCAGATAAAAGCCGTAGGGCAGCATGTAGGCCGTGCCGTCAACCTCGCGACCGAGCTCCAGCGCCCGGTCCGTCAGGTCATCGGTATATTCCCAGTCGGCGAGATAGGGCTCGAGGCTTTCCAGCATGCCGTTATTGGCATAAAGCGAAACCCAGGAATCCGGCATCTCGACCACATCTGGAATATTGCCGGCGGAGACCATGGTGGCGAACTTCTGGAAGGCCTCGCCCCAGGGCAACGAAATGATCTCGACATCGGTACCCGGATTGGCTTCCTCGAAACGCGCGACGATTGATTCCAGCGTTTCGGTTCTGGCCGGGCTGGTGATGACCTCGACCAGGATGAGCGTTTCGGCATGGGCGGCAGACGCCATGAGCGCCGAAAGGCATGTGGCTGTAAGCAGTTTCTTCATTTCCATTCCCCTTGCTTTTTGCTTCTATGCGTTGAAGTCTCAGTTTTTTGCGGCCTCGAAGGCCGCCTCGAGGTCGCGCCAGAGCGCTTCCGTGCCCTCCAGCCCGACATGAATGCGCACGGAGCGCGGATCGAGGCCGAAAGCGCGCGCCGAATTCGGCTGCGCCTTCTGCGCCAGAACCACCTCTCCGGGCACGATCAGGCTTTCATGACCGCCCCAGCTGACGCCGAGCTTGAACAGCGAGAGCCGGTCGCAGAAAGCCTTGATGTCGATGCGTTCGGAAAGGTGGAAGGAAAACAGGCCGGAGGTTCCGGAAAGCCCGGGCGGAAGCCGGTTTTTCAGACCCGGATGACAGACCTTGGTGACGTCCTCGCGGGCGGCGAGCCGCCTGGCGATTTCAAGCGCGGAGGCCTCATGCGCCTTCATCCGGATGGCAAGCGTTCTCAGTCCGCGCGTCAGAAGCCAGGCATCGAAGGGGGCAAGCTTGCCGCCGAGATAGGACAGCGCCTCCCCGCGCAGCCGCCCGACCAGCTCCTTCGAACCGGCGACGACGCCGGCGACGACATCGCTGTGGCCGGAGAGATATTTGGAGGCCGAATGGAGAACGAGATCGACGCCGAGCGTGACCGGCTGCTGGAAAACGGGGCTCGCCCAGGAATTGTCGATGACCGAGAGCGCGCCATGTTTCTTTGCAAGCGCCGCCAGCGCGCCGACGTCGTGAGCCTCCATTTCCCAGCTCGTCGGGCTTTCCATATAAAACAGCTTCGCGCCGGACAGCGCCGCATCGACCGCTTCAAGGTCCAGCCCGTCCACATACTCGACCTCGATTTTCATACGCTTCAGGATGGTGCCGAACAGCCGGTAGGCATCGGGATAGACGTTGCGCACGGCAACGATCCGGTCTCCCGGCTCGACGAAGGTGATGATCGCCGCCGAAATCGCCGCCATGCCGCTGGCAAAGCCCACCGCGTCCTCCGCCTTTTCCATGCGCGCCAGCATTTCCTCGAACACCCTGACCGTCGGGTTCGCGGCGCGCGAATAGACGAAACGCTCCTTCCGCCCGGCATAGGTGTCGAGCATCTCGTCGTAGTTCTCGAAGGTGAACAGCGATGTCTGCACGATCGGCGGAACGACGGCGGCGAAGGCATGGACCCCGTCATGAGCGCCGATCAGCGCGATTTCGTCGGCTTGGGAGAGGCCGTCATTCATTTGGACATTTCCTTGATGTCTTCCTCGACGACGTCGAGGATCTTCAGTGTTTCCCGCCGCGCGGCCTCGGTATCCTGGGCGACGATGGCGTTGAACAAGGTGCGGTGATAGGGAAAGGAGCGGCGGGCGAAATCCGGGCGGTCGAAGGGCTCGGCCCAGAATTTCTCGAACGCCTCGCGCATTTGCTCCAGAAGCTGACGGAACAGGGGATTGTGCGTGGCATCGTAGATCGCCAGATGCAGTTCAAGGTCTTCCGGCCCGGACGTGCCCTTGGACAGGTGCACGCGCTCCATCGCGTCGAGCTTTTCCTCGATGATCTTCAGGTCCGCGGCGGTGCGGCGCCGCGCGGCCGCCATGGCGGCCTCCGCCTCGATGCCGCGACGCACTTCAAGCGTCTGCAGCAAAGCGTCACGGAGATTGACCGCATTGAGGGACAACGGCATGTGGATTGTGGCCGATGAGATCGGCTTGAGCAGAAAGGTGCCGCTGCCCTTGCGGGTCTCCATCACGCCGAGCGACTGGAAATGCCGGATCACCTCGCGAATGGTCGAACGCCCGACGCCGAGCGCCGCCATCAGTTCGCGTTCGGCCGGGATACGGTCGCCGGGCTTCAAGCCCGAGCGCGACACGTAGTCTACCAGTGCGTCGGCGACCTGTCGAACGCGGCTTACCGGCGCAAGCGGCATCATGGCGGGCTTGTCATCGTTCATGCGTCAGCCATCTTGCCGGGAAGGCACAGGAAACCGCTCCCGCAACGGCAATGCCCTGCGCGGCGCCAGACGGAGCAAGCCCCGTTTCAGACCGGTTTCCCCAAGAAGCCTTTCGGCGTTCCCCTATTATTGGTTGTTAAATTGGTCTGACATCATAGCAAAGCAAACGGCGCGCGCTGTCAAGAGGCGAAACGATGACCTCCCGGTCTGCCGCCGCGCGGCAAAACCGTTTCGACACCTCGCGGCTCGAAGCGGTCTTGCCCGGAACGCCGGTTTGCGGATGCCGGCATTCCTCGCTTGACAGTCTCCAATGTCTGTGCAAATTTGATTGCGCAAACGATAAACCAATGGTGAGATAACGCTTGCTCATGGTATTTAATTGTTTGCCTCAGGGAGGACGAACCGTGGCGGACAGGGTCTCGAAGCTGCAATCGGCAAGCGCTTACCAGCGCGCCACGATCCGTGATGTCGCGGCGAAGTCCAATGTCAGCGTGACGACCGCCTCGCGCGCACTCAACGGCACGGGCCGCATGTCGGACGAAACCCGCGCACGCGTGCGCTCCGCCGCCGCAGAGCTTGACTACAGGCCGAACTCGATCGCCCGCGGCCTCGTCCAGCAGCGCTCCTTCACGCTCGGCCTTCTGACGAACGACACGTACGGACGCTTCACATTGCCGGTGGCCGCCGGCCTTTCCGCCGCCATGGCAGACCGCGGGGTTTCGGTTTTTCTCAGCGCCGGAAAATACGAGCCCGAAAGCCTGAAACTCAATCTCGGCGCCATGGAAGAGAAGCGGGTCGACGGGCTGGTGATAACCGGCAAGCGCATTGATCGCGGCCTGCCGATCGACCTGCCGCCGCTCGGCATGCCGGTCGTTTATGTCTATGCCGCCGCGCCGGAGGGAGCGGTCAGCTTCGTGCCCAACGACACCAACGCGGCGCAGGATGCGGTGCGGCACCTGATCGGTCTCGGACGCCGGAAGATCGCGCATATCACCGGGCCGCTGGACTTCAAGGCCGCGCATCTGCGCGAAGCCGGGTGGCGCGCCGCCCTGGAAGAGGCCGGGCTCGCCCCCTTCGGAAAGGCGATCTTCTCGGCCTGGACGGAAGCGCACGGCTACGACACAGCGCATGCGCTGATCGAGGCCGGAGAGCGTCCGGATGCGATCTTCTGCGGCAACGACCAGATCGCCCGCGGCGTGATCGACGCCTTCGCATTGATGGGTATTCGCGTGCCGGACGACATCGCGATTGTCGGCTTCGACAATTGGGAAGTCTTTGCCAAGGCGACGCGACCGCCGTTGACCACGGTGGATATGGGCCTTCCGGGCCTCGGGAGAAGCGCGGGTCTTGCGCTTCTCGACATGATTGACGGCAAGGAGGTCGAGCCGGGCGTGCGCGAAACGCCCTGCAGGCTCGTCGTCAGACAATCCTGCGGCGCAAGACCGGACTGAGGACTGCGCCGGGACCCCGCCCCGCCAACAAGACAGACCGGCTGAAGGGCCGGTTCCAGGGGAGGAGATCGCGCATGCTGCGCAAACGTTAGCTCAGCCCAATCCGGGCTGTCATAGGATATCAAACGGGAGGTAAGTGACATGAAACTGAAGGCTCTTCTAGGCGGCGCCGCCATTGCCGCCATCGCTCTGCCGGGTCTGGCCCAGGCGGAAACATTCTCGCTCTGGGTTCGCTCCGACGGCTCGGAATTCATGCCCAAACTGGTCGACGCGTTCAATGCCAAGAACGAGGACAAGGCCGAACTGCAGATCGTGCCGGTGAACGAACTGGTCCAGAAATACGCCATCGCCGCTGCCGGCGGATCGGAGCCGGACGCGCTTTCGCTTGACCTGATCTATACGCCGTCCTTTGCCCAGGCCGGCCAGCTCAAGGAACTGACGGAATTCGCCAAGTCGCTGCCCTATTACGACAATCTGTCGAAGGCGCATCTTTCGGTCGGCGCCTATGACGGCAGGATCTACGGCATGCCGTTCTCGGCCGACGCCTCCGTGCTGGTCTGGAACAAGAACCTGTTTGAGGAAGCGGGCCTCGACCCCGACAAGGCGCCGACGAACTGGGCGGAGATCCGCGAGGATGCGGAAGCGGTCGCGGCTCTCGGCGATGACACGTACGGCTTCTATTTCTCCGGCAATTGCGGCGGCTGCAATATCTTCACCTTCATGCCGCTCGTCTGGGCATCCGGCGGCGCGCTGTTCGAGGATGAAGGCGCGAAGGCGACCGTGACAACGCCGCAGATGAAGGATGCGATCGAGTTCTACCGCGGCATGGTCGAGGACGGACTGGTACCGGCGGGTTCGCAGACGGACTCCGGCTCGAACTTCTTCGCGGCCTTTGCCGGCGGCAATATCGGCATCACGCCGTCCGGCTCTTTCGCGATCGGCGCGCTCAACAACCAGTATCCGGACCTTGAATACGGCGTGACCTATCTGCCGGGCAAGGACGGCGGCTGGTCGTCTTTCGCCGGCGGCGACAATATCGTTGTCTCGGCGAAGACCGAGGACAGCAAGATGCCGGCGATCCAGGCCTTCATCGAATTCGCCTATTCGCCGGAAGGCCAGAAGATCCTCGCGCAGAACGGTTCGCTGCCGGTGCGTGACGATGTCGCCGAACAGGCACTGGAAGGTCTCGACGCCCGCTACATGATCGCGGCCGAGGCCATGGCCAAGGGCAAGACGCCCTACAGCCCGGTCTTCAACGATCTGATCAATTCGCTGAACGGCCCCTGGGTCACCATGCTGAACCGCGCCTTCTACGCCGACAGCGCGGCAGAGGTGGATGAGGCCATGGAAGAAGCCCAGGACGAGATGCAGTCGATCATCGACGCATCGCGCTGAGCGGCCCTTTTCCTGAAAGAACAACCGCCGGCACTCAATGGCCGGCGGCCACCCTTTTGATGCGAAAGGACTTTCGCCATGTCTGACCAGATGACGGCAGGCGCGGGAGCGCCCGTGCCGAAAAAGCGCCGGCGGCGACGGCATTCACAGTGGACCGGCCTGATTCATGTTCTGCCCGCGCTGGCGCTCGTCACCGTCTTCTTCATCGTTCCGCTCGGCATGACGGTGTGGATGTCGCTTCACAAATGGCCGTTGATGGGCCTGCCGCGCTTTATCGGCCTCGACAATTACGAGCGACTGCTGTTCGACAAGAGTTTCTGGTCGTCGCTCTGGTTCACAGTCCAGTACACGGTCGTCGTCACCATTGCGCTTTTGGGCTTCGCCATGGCGCTGGCGCTGATCGTGCAGGGCCAGGGACGCGCGGTTTCCGCCTACCGGACAATCTATTTCCTGCCGGTGGTCACGGGCTTTGCCTCCGCAGCGCTTCTGTGGGTCTGGCTTTCAAATGTCGATACCGGCCTGTTCTCGCCGCTGGCGCAGGACCTCGGCCTGACGGAGGGCCGGGTGAATATCCTCGCCAATTTCACGCCGGCCTTCTGGTCGGTGATCGTCATGGTGGTCTGGAAAATGGCCGGCTTCTTCATGGTCATCCTGATGAGCGGGCTGCAGTCGATCCCGGCGGACTATCAGGAAGCCGCGCGCATTGACGGCGCCAAATGGCTGCAGCGCTTCCGCTACATCACCATGCCGCTGATCCGCAAACCCTTCGCGTTGGCGCTGATCCTCTGCGTTTCAGGTTCGATGCTCGCTTTCGACCAGTTCTATATCATCCTGAGCGGCGGCCCGCAGAACAAGACGGTGACCGCCGTCTACAAGATCTTCAACGAAAGCTTCGTCTCCTTCCGCCTGGGTTACGGCGCGGCGCTGTCGATGGTGCTGCTCGTCATCCTGCTCGTCCTCAGCGTGCTGCAGCTAACCTTGCTCAGCGATCGAAAGGACAAATGATGTCGACCGCCGTTTCATCCCTTGCACAGAGCGCAGCAGCGCCGGCCACCCGCCGCGGCCGCTTCCGCTATCATCGCCTTCTCTTTCACGTAACGGCGACGCTGGTCGCGACGCTCTTTCTCGCGCCGCTGGTCTGGGTGGTGCTGGCAAGCTTCCGCACGCCGGCGGAATCCACCCAGCCGCCCCTGCCGCCATGGCCAACCGAAGGCTTCAGCATCTCAAGCTATGAACGGCTTGAAAATTTCGGCCAGTCGGTTCTGCACTATTCGGGCAATTCGCTGTTTGTCGCCGTCGGCACCTCGGCGCTTACCATCGTCGTGGCAATCCTCGCCGGTTACGGTTTCTCGCGCTACCGCTTCCCGTTCAAAGGCTTTGCCTTCGTCCTCATCCTGTCGACGATGATGATCCCGTTTCAGTCGATCCTGACGCCGCTGTTCCTGCTTCTGGCCAAGATGGGGCTTCAGAACACGCTCATCGGGCTCGTCTTCATCTATTCGACGCTGCAGCTTCCCTTCTCCGTCTTCATGATGCGCAACGCTTTCGACGCGGTTCCGAAGGAGATCGAGGAGGCTGCCCGCATGGACGGGGTCAAGGGCGTGCGCATGCTGGTGCAGGTGATGGGCCCGCTGGTCCTGCCCGGCGTGGTCACCGTCGGCCTGTTTGCCTTCCTCAATGCCTGGAACGAGTTTCTCGCCGCCCTGGTGCTTCTGACAGACCAGTCGAAGTTCACGCTCCCCGTCCTGATGACCGCCGTGCGCTATGGCCGCTACGGCTCGGTCGACTGGGGTGCCGTGCAGGCCGGCGTCACGCTGATGATGATCCCCTGCATGATCCTCTTCCTCCTTCTCCAGCGCTCCTACATTCGCGGCCTCACGGCCGGAGCGGTGAAATAAGCCCTTTTGAAAGGACACCAAGATGAACAAGCCTCTCAACGCTGGCGATGCCCTTCAGCCGAAGTCGAAATTCCGCCCGTTATCCGTCAATCAGGTCGAGGTCGGCGGCTTTTTCGGCCCGCGCGTAGACGTGGTCGCGACCACGACCGCCAAGCTGCTGTTCGACCGCTGTATCGAGGCGCGCATGCTGGAACAGGTCGATCCGGACCTGCCCAATCCCGGCATCGTCATCCCCTTCGACCACGGCAACACCGTCACCACGCAGATGTTCTGGGATTCCGATTTCGGCAAGAGCATCGAGACGGCGGCCTATGCGCTAAACCGCAAGCGCGATGAAGAGCTTGAAGCGCGCGTCGATGACGTCATCGATGCGTATGGCAGATTGCAGGCCGAGGATGGCTATCTCAATTCCTGGTATCAGCGCATCCAGCCGGGCCAGCGCTGGACCAATCTGCGCGACCGCCACGAACTCTACAATGCCGGGCACCTGATCGAGGGCGCGGTCGCCTATTACCACGCGACCGGCAAACGCAAATTCCTCGACATCATGTGCCGCTATGCCGACTGCATCGATGCAACCTTCGGCCCTGACGCCGACAAAAAGCACGGCTATCCCGGTCATCCGGAACTTGAACTGGCGCTGGTCAAGCTCGGTCGCGTCACCGGCGAACAGCGCTACCTTGATCTGGCGAAGTTCTTCGTCGACGAGCGCGGCAGGGAGCCGAAATATTTCGATCAGGAAGCGATTGCGCGCGGCGAGAAGCCGGAGGATTTCCACTTCACCACACTCGAATACTGCCAGGCTCACAAGCCTGTGCGTGAACAGCGAGAAGTCGTCGGTCACGCGGTCAGGGCGGCCTATCTTTATGCGGGAATGGCCGACGTCGCCACCGAGTTTTCGGACGACAGCCTTGACCCGGCCCTTGAGGCGCTATGGTCGCACCTGACCGACCGGAACCTCTATGTCACCGGCGGCTTCGGCCCGTCCAAGGACAATGAGGGTCTGACCTTCGACTATGACCTTCCGAACGAAACGGCCTATGCGGAGACCTGCGCCGCCGTCGCGCTGGTGTTCTGGGCAAGCCGCATGCTGGGCCGCGCGCCCGACGCACGTTTTGCCGATGTGATGGAGCGGGCGCTCTACAACGGCGCGCTTTCCGGTTTGTCGCAGGACGGCACGCGTTTCTTTTACGACAATCCGCTGGAAAGCTATGGCAATCACCACCGCTGGCGCTGGCACCGCTGCCCGTGCTGCCCGCCGAACATTTCCCGGCTGGTGGCCTCGATCGGCACCTATTTCTATGGCGTGGCCGAGGATGAGCTGGCGCTGCACCTCTATTGCGAGAATGCAGCCGAAATCGAAGTCGCGGGAACAAAGGTCGGCGTGAAGCAGGAAACGGCCTATCCGAAGGATGGCCAGATCACGGTTACGCTCACGCCGGAAACGCCCGCCGAGTTTACTCTGTCGCTGCGCGTTCCGCAGTGGGCCAGGGGCTTTTCGCTGACGATCAACGGTGAAGCCTCCGATGCAACCCCGGAAAAGGGCTATCTTCGCATCCGGCGTCAGTGGAAGGCGGGTGATACGGTCAAGCTCGATCTTCAGATGGAACCGGAAATGCTCTATGCCCATCCGAAGGTCGCGCCCGATCAGGGCCGCACCGCGCTGCTGCGCGGCCCTCTCGTCTACTGTGTCGAGGAAACCGACAATGCGGCGCCGCTCAATGCTTATGTGGTGAAGGACGGCGCACCCGTGACCCTTGATCAGGCCGAAGGGCTTGGCGATACGGTCGCACTCAGCATCGAGGCTCTTGTCGAAAGCCAGCCGACCGGTGCGCTTTACTCCACCACACCGCCGGAACGGACATCCGCTAGTTTGAAAGCCATACCCTATTATCTCTGGGACAACCGCGCCCCGGGCCAAATGCTGGTCTGGCTGCGCAGGGAGGCATGACAATGAGCCAGGCAGAGTTGCTCACCCCGGATCGCAACCCATCGGGCCTGTCGCTTCGGCGGGTCTCCAAGGCCTTCGGCGCGGTGCAGGTGATCCATGATGTCGACCTGGAGATCGAGGGCGGCGAATTCGTCGTTTTCGTTGGACCGTCAGGCTGCGGAAAGTCCACGCTGCTCAGGCTGATCGCCGGCCTTGAGGAGGTGACCAGCGGCGACGTTCTGATTGCAGGCACGGATGTGACCGACGAGGACCCGTCCGACCGCGGCATTGCCATGGTGTTCCAGACCTATGCGCTCTATCCGCATATGAGCGTGGAGCAGAATATGGGATTCGGCCTCAAGGTCGCCGGACGCCCGAAGGCGGAGGTCGAGGCCAAGGTGCGCCAGGCGGCCGATATCCTGAAGCTGACCGACTATCTCGACCGAAGGCCCGGCCAGCTCTCCGGCGGCCAGCGCCAGCGCGTCGCCATCGGCCGGGCGATCGTGCGCGACCCGGAAATCTTCCTGTTCGACGAGCCGCTTTCCAATCTCGATGCCGAGCTGAGGGTCGGCATGCGCATAGAGATCGCCCGGCTGCACCGCGAGCTCGGCAACACAATGATCTACGTGACCCACGACCAGACCGAGGCGATGACGCTTGCCGACAAGATCGTCGTTCTGCGCGGCGGCTATATCGAGCAGGTCGGGTCACCGGCAACGCTTTATGACGACCCTGACAACATGTTCGTCGGCGGCTTCATCGGCTCGCCGAAAATGAACTTCCTCACCGGCGTCATCAAGGGCGACCGCATCGAAATCGCCGGCGGCGCCCTGCCCTGCCCGAAACTCGAGGCAAAGCCAGAGGACGGAACCCGTGTCTCGGTCGGCATCCGGCCTGAACACTGGAAGCCACGAGACGACAGCGAAGAAGGCCTGCCGTTCACGGTCGATTTCGCGGAGTTTCTCGGCGGCTCGAGCTATCTCTATGGCACCATTGGCGACACAGTCTGCACGGTGGAAGTCGAGCGGAGCGCGATTGCGAAGGCCGGCACGAGGCTCACGCTCGACGTCGAAGCCGAGCGCGTCTATGTGTTTGCGGAGGACGAGGATCGGATAAGGTAACGAACCGCCGGGACAATGGCCGGGGACCTTCCGCGGAAGACCGACGCGATGTCCGGTCAACGCCGGCGGAAGCGGGTCTGCCATCGATACCGCATCGAGGAAGGGGAAGGACCAAGTCGGCGAGAGAACCGGCATGGCGCTTCGCGCGCCATGCCTTTTCATGGTTACGACCGCCGCATCGTCAGCCAACCAGGCCGTTGTCGTCGCGCTTGATCGCCATGATCGACGAGCGCGGCAGGCCCTCTTCCGCCGGCCAGGAGCCGCCCGGATGCTGGACGCCGACGAACATGGTGCGCCGGTCGGCCGACCAGCAAAGGCCGGTGATTTCGCCGCCGCGCGGGCCTGTCAGGAAGCGGACGATCTCGCCCGTTGCCGGATCGCCTGCGAGCTGCTGGTTGTTGCCCATGCCGGCGAAATCGCCCTCATTGCTGTCCTCGCCGTCGGTCTGGATCCAGACGAGGCCGCTCGTGTCGAAGGCCATGCCGTCGGGCGAGTTGAACAGATTGCCGCTGTTGATGTTGGACGAACCGGCATAGGCGTCCGAATGGACCTCCGGATTGCCGGCCATGACGAACAGGTCCCAGCGGAACGTGTCGGAAGCGTGGTCGTCGCCGTCGGGATACCAGCGCACGATCTGGCCGTATTCATTGGCCTCGCGCGGGTTGGGCCCGCCGACAGGCGTCGCGTCGCCGCCGGCATTGGCCTTGACGCCGCGGTTCTTGTTGTTGGTGAGACAGCAATAGGCTTCCACAGCATAAGGATTGACGGCGACCCATTCGGGACGGTCCATCGTCGTGGCGCCGACCTTTGACCCGGCCATGCGGGCGAAGATCAGGATGTCGGCTTCGTCCATGCCGGTGGTTTCCGGCGTCAGCGCCAGCCATTCGCCGGTCTGGTCGTCGTTGAATTTGGCGACATAGAGCGTGCCGTCATCGAGCAGACCGTCGGTATCGCCGCCGGCGACATAGGGATTGGTCGAGACGAAGCGGTACAGGAATTCGCCGCGCTCGTCATCGCCGAGATAGACCACGACGCGGCCATCCGGGGCGAGGGTCACCTCGGCGTTTTCATGCTTGAAGCGGCCGAGCCCGGTGCGCTTGACCGGCGTGCTGTCAGGATCGGTCGGGTCGATCTCGACCACCCAGCCGAAGCGGTGCGGCTCGTTGGGGTTCTTCGAGGTGTCGAAGCGTGGATCGAACTTTTCGTAGCCATACTGGCTTTCGGCGGCCATGCCATAGCGCTTGTAGCCGGCAGCGACCTCGTCGCTGTAGCTCGTCTCTTCGGTGGCGCCGAAATAGCCGTTGAAGTTTTCCTCACAGGTCAGATAGGTGCCCCAGGGCGTCTTGCCGGCGCCGCAATTGCCCATCGTGCCGAGCACGGCGCGACCATCCGGGTCCGCTTCGGTCTGCAGCAGCGGGTGACCGGCGGCCGGACCCGAAATCGCCATCGGCGCATTGTGGTGCAGGCGGCGGTTGAACGGGCTGGAACGCACCACGGACCAGCCGTCAGCGCCTTCCTTGATCTCGACCACGGTCACGCCCTGCAGGTTCTGCAGCTTCAGCACATCGGCCGCGCTCTGCGGCACGCCGTCTTCGGTATGCGGCAGGTTGATGTCGCTGTTCACATATTCGTTGTTGACCGCGAGAATCTGGTGACCCCCGATCTCGAAGGTTTCCATGCCATCGGTGTTTTCACCGAAGACCTTGTCGGATTCCTCGACCGAGCCGCCGGTCTCGTGGTTGAATTCGGCCACGCCGTCATAAAGCGGATCGCCCCAGCTCACCAGGACCCTGGCATTGTAGTTCTCCGGCACGTGGAAGGCGTAATCGGTCTGGGCGGCGATCGGCGTGAACGGAAAGCGCGACTGCGGCGCTGCCGCTTCCGCCGCTCCGCCCGGCAGCAGGCCGGCGCTCATGGCAACGGCGCCCGAGCCGAAGGCGACGACGCCTCCGAGAAAGCCGCGGCGCGAGATCGCGCGTTCGACCACGCGGTCGAAATCGCTCTCTTCGGGCCGGGGAAAATTGAGTTCGTCCCACGCATCGGCGGGCATCCTGATTGGCGGTATTTTGGTCATGAAAGATCCCTCGTAATTTAATACCATTACGAGATCGACCCTACAGGGCTTTCTTGACGGCGGCATGAAAGCGCACGGCCACGCCGCGCCCGAGTGCGGAATATTCAAACCTGAGACAAGCTTTCAGGACAGCGGCAGATTGGACGCCGCGCCCTCCGGCAGAAATCGACCGCGATCATTGTCAGCTTTCCTGATCGTTTGGAGATCCGCCCGGCGACACCTCCCTTCGGGCACGCAAGGGGCGCTTGTCTTATGATTTTTCCCGGCTTTTCTGCGAAGAAGAGCCACTGACAGCCGCCTTCCACGCGGCGGTCAGTGGCGGTGGTCGGATCGGTAGGGGGTTGGTCATGAACCGCAAGGAACATGGACCGTGTTAGAGTGTGATCGGCCACCGTCTTCGCTCAAGGCCTGAACGGATACGCAGCAGCTTTTGGGCTCTGCATGACAAGCATAGGACACGCGAAGATGATGAATGATAGCATCGGTATCGATATTTCAAAAGGCCGTCTCGACGCCTTTCGCCTGAGTGACAGGGCGCATCGGGCTTTCGCCAACACACAGGCAGGCTTTGACGACCTGCGGCGATGGCTTGGCGATAGCCCGATCAGCCGGATTGTCTATGAGGCTACCGGTCCTTATCACGGCGCCTTTGAATGCGCGCTCGCTTCTGATCTTCCGCTCGTCAAGGTCAACCCGCTGCAGGCGCGACGGTTTGCCCAGGCACGCGGCAGCCGCGCCAAGACCGATCGCGTCGATGCGCGCATGCTGGCGCTGATGGGGGATGCATTTGACCTTCAGCCAGACCCGCCAGTGGAGGAAACCGATCATGAACTCAAGGAGTTGCAGATCGAGCGCACCGCTCTCGTCAGGGACCGCACACGGCTGCTCAACCGCATCAAGACGCAAACGCTTTCCCTGACGAAGCGGCACTCAAAGGCGCGCATCGCCCAGATCGAGCGCCAGCTCGCGGCAATCCAGGACGAGATCGAAACGCGCCTGCGCGCGGATGACGGCAAGGCGAGAAAGCGCGACATCCTCACCTCCATCCCCGGCATCGGTCCGGTGACGGCGTCAACGATCCTGATCGAATGCCCCGAGATCGGCATGCTTGGCCGAAAGCAGATCGCCAGCCTTGCGGGTTTGGCGCCCATGACCCGACAATCGGGCCAATGGCGCGGCAAGGCCTTCATTCAGGGTGGACGAAAGTTCCTGCGCGACGCCCTCTATATGCCCGCCCTCGTCGCCATGCGCTTCAACACGCAGATGAGGGCAAAATACGAGGCGCTGAAAGGCGCCGGAAAACCCGCCAAAGTCGCCCTGACAGCAATCATGCGAAAGCTTATCGAACTGGCAAACGCACTCATCCGCGACGACAGAAAATGGGCGCAAATGAGGGCTTGAGCAAAACGGATACTCTAACCTTTTGTCTTTACGCGCGTCCGGACGGAAAACCGGTCTCCACTTTTCCTGGAAACGCTAGCGCATCGGCCCGAAAATCGGAATCGATTTTCGGAAAGCACGATGCGTAGATAAAATAGGTTAGAGCGTCCTTTGTGCGTCCGAATGGACGCACGGCGCTCTAGGCATATCCAAACAGGCGCGGGAAATACATGGTCAGCGCCGGCAGGTAGGTGATCAGCAGCAGGACCACGAGTTCGGCGGCGATGAACGGCAGGATGGCCCGACTTATGCGTGACAGGCTGACCTTTGACACCCCGCAGGCGGCAAACAGCACAAGGCCGAAGGGCGGCGTTGCCAATCCTATCGTCAGATTGGTGCAGGTGATCAGGCCGAAATGGATCGGATCGACTCCATACGTGTAGGCGATCGGCGCCAGCAGCGGTCCCAGGACAATGATCGCGAAGCCCATGTCCAGGAACATGCCGATGACCAGATAGATGACATTGACCAGCAGCAGGAAGACCAGCTTGTTCTCCGTCAGCGACACGAAGGCGATCGTCACATGCTCGACCAGATTGAAATAGGTCACCAGCCAGCTGAAGGTCTTGGCGCAGGCCATCAGGAACATGATCATCGCCGTGGCCTTGGCGGTATGGGACAGGATCGGCACCAGATCCGACAGCTTGAGCTTGCGGTAAAACAGGAAGCCGACCGCCAGACCATACATGACCGCCACGGCGGATGCCTGTGTCGGGCTGAAGAAGCCGCCGAGAATGCCGCCCATGATGATCACCGGCAGGAGCAGGGCTGGAGCGCCCCGCACGAAGGCGAGGATCAACTGGACCACGCCGACGAATGGCGCGCGCTCGCCATACCCCTTGCGCACTGCGACGATATAGGCCGTCACCATCAGCGCCAGCGCCACCAGGATACCGGGCACCATGCCGCCGAGAAACAGGCCGGCAATCGACACGTTCATCACCGAGGCATAGATCAGCATCGGAATGCTCGGAGGGATGATCGGGCCGATGACGGAGCTGGCCGCCGTCACGGCGGCGCTGTAGTCCTCGCCATAGCCGTTCTTCTTCATCGCCGGCACCATGATGCTGCCGACGGCGACGGTGTCGGAGACCGCAGACCCCGTAATTCCCGCAAAGAACATGCTGGAGACGATATTGGTGTGGGCCAGGCCGCCGCGAATCCAGCCCACCAGCGATGACGACAGCGTCATCAGCCGGTCGGTGATCCCGGCCCGGTTCATGATCTCGCCTGCCATGATGAAGAAGGGAATCGCCAGCAGCAGCATGTTCTCGGTGCTGGTGAACATGCGTTGCGGGATCTGCAGGAACAGACGCGGATCGCCGATATCGACATAGACGAAGATCGTCATCAGCACGAGACAGAGCGCGATCGGGACCCCGAGCAGAAGCATCGGGATGAAACTGCCAAAAATGATAGCAATCAAGGGTCAAACTCCGGCGGTTTGCGTGAGATCTGCCTTCTCGCGCGGATCGGGAAGCGCGGCGGCGACACTGAAAAGCCCCAGCAGCAGGCCGCCGACGGGAACCGAGAGGTAAAAGTAGAAAAGCGAGATATCGAGATAGAGCGAGGTCTGGTACTGACCCACGAACAGCGCCATCTTCCAGCCGAAATAGACCATGACAAAGACGACGACGAGCGTCAGGACGGCATATGCAACCCTTAAGACAGTCTGCAGGACAGGTCCGACCATCTCGTAGAGGATTTCAACGCCGATATGCCCGCCATGCCGCGCGATCACGCCGGCGCCGATGAAAACCGCCCAGGCGAAGAACAGGTTGCTGACCTCTTCCACCCAGACCGGCGAGTTTCCGACAAGCTGGTTGGCAATGATCTCGTAGGCCGTGATCACGAACAACAATCCGGTCAGCACGACCGCAACGGCCATGCAGACCTTTTCGAGACCATCGACGGCGATCTGATATCCGATGAGAAGCTTTTTCATTGAGTAGATCCCCTTGCCGCCGGAGCCGCGCGCGGATTGCGGCAGCCCCACTCAGGCCCGCTCCCGCAATCCGCGCGCAGGGACGGCGACGCCGCTATCGGTCAGGTGGTCCTGATCGTTGTCGTCGCGGCGTCGCAAGTCCTGCCCTAGCCGGCAAACTCAGCGCTGGCTTTCAGCTTCCTTGGTCGCGGCAAAGATGCGGTCGACCCATTCCTGCCCGTCATCGCCCATCTTGCGCAGGACCATATCGATGTAAGGCTGCTGCGCGAGTTCGCGGAATTCCGCAAGCTCGGCGGCGGTCGGGTAATAGAACACCGCGCCCTCGGCCTCCATCGCTTCCTGGATCACCAGCGAGCTGAGATAGGACTGGGCATTGCCCATGCGCGAGCAGAGATCGCCGGCTCTCAGCATCAGGGTCTGGTTTTCCGGCGACAGCGACTGGAAAAACGCCTCGTTGATCAGGATCGGATGAAGGTTGTAGCTGTGCCGGGTCATGGCGACATAGGGGTTCACCTCATAGAGCTTCGAGGCATACATCGAATAAAGCTCGGTATCGTGCCCTTCCGCCATGCCCGACTGCAGCGCGGTATAGAGCTCGCTCCAGCCGATCGTCACCGTATTGGCGTCCCAGGCGCGGAACATGGCCAGAAGTCCCGGGTTTTCGGGGACCCGCATCTTCATGCCCTTCATGTCGGCGACGCTGTGAATCGGTTTCTCGGAATAGATGTTGCGGAAACCCGCCCCTTCCGGCCAGGCCAGAACCCGAAGACCGGTCTTCTCCAGGAAACCCTCGGCGAGCGCATCCCCAAGCGGACCTTCCATCACCTGCCAGGCCGTGAGACTGTCGGGAAACACATAGGGGATCTGGGTGATTGCGATTTCCGGCATGAAGGGAACCATGATCGACGTATAAACGCCGGCCATCTGAATCACGCCGGTCTGTGCCGACTCGATCATCGAACGCGCATCGCCGAGCGAACTGTCGGGATAGGCCTCAAGGTCGAGCTGCCCATCGGAAGCAACGTTGAGATAGTCCTTCATCGCCGCAACACAGGCCGTGCGACCGGCGCCCGGCAGGTGCAGGTCCCCCTCCGAGCCATGCCCGATCTTGATGACGATCGGCTCGGCGCTCGCCGCGCCGGCAAGAGTGGTGACCGCCATCGAGAGACCGAAAGCGAAAGCTGCAAATTTCTTCATAAATTCCTCCCAGCCCCGTTTTCCTCCTCCTGGGAAGCGATCGACCAGGCTCTCCCACCACGCCGATCTGCCACCCGTGGCCTGGGACAACGGCCACTTTTGAAATTCTATTTCAAAAATGCGGAAATGTCGACAGGACTTACCCGTTTAAATGGTCCGGAACGCCGCGATTCCCGTTTTTTTGTCGCTTTTTTGAGTTCGGCAGCCGTCGGCATCGGAGGGATCGATCATCTCGGCCGCATGCATCACGCTCGGCAGATGCACATTCGTCAACCTGCTGGCCGGAAGCCTGCCGGCATTGGCGTCAACGCCGAGGATAGCGCTATCGCCGCGCAGGGGCGCGACGAGCGCATCCCCAACGGGATTGTGATTTCGCGTTGTTCTTCGAAGAGCTTGCAATGAGCCTTGCGGCCGACGCTCTGGTAAACGAGCGTTTCAGAGAATTCCGCGGGCGACGTGCTCTATTTCGCGGGCCACGTCCAGAAGCCGCGGCGCAAGATCGCGCACCAGCCGTTCAGTGGTGACGATTGAACGCAAGCCGCCGACATTGATCCCGTAGACCGGATATCCATCCGCCCGCCGCACAACGGCGCCGGCCGAGTTCGCCTCGACGATCCAGTCGCCATCACTCAGCGCAAAGCCGTTCTCCTGCGCAAAGGCGATCTGCGCCCGCGCCTTGGCTTCCACCGCCGGCCAGTTATCGCCGTAATCTCCCGAGACCGCACGCATCTGCGCCTCCCGTTCCTTTTCCGGCAGAGCCGCGAGAAAGGCCCTGCCCATGCCGGTGCAGATCATGGGAATGCGGGAGCCGACTCCTAGGCGGATCGCCATTGAAGCCTTCGTGCGGCAGGCTTCGATATAGATGATCTCATTGCCGTCGACCGTGCCAAGATAGACGCTGGCATTGGCATATTCGGCAAGCGACTGCATGTAGGGCCGCGCAATATCGCGAATCTCCATCTGCGCCATGACGTCATAACCGAGCGTGAGAACGGCCGGTCCCAGAGAGTAACGCCCGACTTCCTCATCATAATTGAGATAGCCAAGCTCCGTGAGCGTAAACGTCAGACGCGAGACGGTTGCCTTTGACAGGCCGACCCGCGCGGCGATCTCGGCGTTGCCGATCGGCCTGTTGTCAGGGCCGAATGCCCTGAGAACCGCCAGCCCGCGCGCAAGGCCGGAATTGATCCTGTAGTCTTTTGTGCCGCTGGAGGCAGGCAATGCTTGTCTTCTTCTGACCACGGCAGTTTCCATCCCGGAGAGGCTCGGAAAGTGAGACATAACCAGAAGAAAGTCCAAATGCAAACGTCGCAAAAACGGGACCGATTGCGCCACCGCGCAGCGCGGCGGGGTCCTGTCTACCTCCACCTGCGGCATCCCCACCTCAGCCTGCACTCGGCGACCAGGCTTCAGGCGCGCGCGGATGGATGTCGGTCACGACGTCCACAAGCGCGGGCCTGCGGGCCGCGATCGCGGCTTTCAGAACAGGCCCGAGATCCTCGGCCCGCTCCACGCGATAACCGTCGACCCCGAAAGTCTTGGCGAGCGCACAGAAATCCGTCGGACCGAACCGGTTGATCTCTTCGGGCGAGCCGGAACGTCCGTCGTAAAACGAGGCAACCTTCGGCGTGCCCTGCCCGAAACCGGAATTGTTGTTGATCACGGTGACGACCGGAATGTTCCAGCGCCGCTGGGTTTCGAGCTCGCTCAGGTGATAGTAGAACGCGCCGTCGCCCGAAAAGCAGACGACCGGCCTGTCCGGAGCGCCGCATTGCGCGCCAAGGGCTGCGGGAAAGGCCCAGCCGAGCGAACCGGCCGCCCTCAAATAGCTTTGACCGGCATGCGGCAGGTCAACCATCGTCGCGGTCCAGATGCCCGAATAGCCGGTATCGGCCACAAGAATGGCATTTTCCGGCAGGGCTTCCGAAATCTCGTGGCAGAGCCGCTCCACCCTGAGCGGCGCCGCGTCCGAACGGATCGCGGGCTCCATGCCGCGCCGCCATTCGGCGATTTCCGCCATCGCATGCGCGGCGAAATCCGCCCACGCCGCCCGCGGGGTCACTGCGGCGGCAATGTCTATTACCGCCTGGCGCGGGCAGCCCCAGACCGCCGTGACGCCGGCATAGTTGCGGCCGATTTCCTGGCCATCGAGATCGATCTGGATGATCGCCGTCCCCTGAGCCGGCACGGTGTAATTATTGGTCGGCTGGTCCCCGGCATGGCAGCCGATATAGATCACGAGGTCGGCCTCATGCACGAGCCGGTTTCCCGGCGGCGCGGAATAGGTGCCGACCGTGCCGATATGCAGCGGATGCGTCGTCGGCACGATGGTGCGTCCGCCAAGCGAGGTCGCCACCGGAATATTGCAGGCTTCGGCGAAGGCGCGGATTTCGGCATGGGCCTCGACCTGGATCGCCCCGGCGCCGACCACCATCACCGGCCGCTCGGCCTTTGCAAGCCGCGCCGCCGCCGCTTCGATCATCGCTCTCGATGCGACCGGGCGATGCGCGGGCAGCCGGCCAAGCGCCGGGTCGGGCAGAACGGGCGACGGCACCATGCCCTTTTCGATAATTTCCCCGCCAAGCCCGTTCAGGTCCAGATGGACGGGTCGCGGCGAACCGTCCGTTGCCATGCGAAAGGCCTGCGGCAGGAGATGCGGCAGCTCGCGCGCCTCGGTCACATCCATGCTGGCCTTGGTAACGGACTGGAACAACGGCGCATGCGGCACTTCCTGATAGGCGTTGCGGTAGCGCAGCATCGGCTCCTTGCGTCCGGTGAGCGCCACCACGGGCGCACGGTGCAGATAGGCGTCCTGAAGACCCGCGGCCAGGTTCGCCGCGCCCACCGATTGCGCCATGCAGACCCCGACGCGGTTGCTCGCCCGCGCATAGCCATCGGCCATATAGACGGCGGATTTTTCCGAATGCGCCAGAATGCGCTTGATGCCGAGCTCCTCCATCTCGACCAGCGTCGGGCGGAGGATCGCATCCATGAAGAAGACGTGGGTGACGCCGAGCGCCCCGAAGGATTCCGCGATGTAGCGCGCGCCGTTCATGGCGGCCTGACCGTTTTCCGACATATCGCTTATTTCCTCCATTTTTGAAAGCGCTTTCAAAAATGAGTGATTCCATATTATTTATTATAAATCAATACTAGTTTGACACATATGACAGACAATAAGTTTAAAATGAATTCGTTTGCAATTGATAGCGACGCCGCTAATATCGTCGCTGACGAACTGAAACGAACCGAAAGTACCAAGTCGTGCCGCGAAAGGACGATATGCAACTCGCCGGCAGGCGGGTGAGGATGGAAGAGGTCGCGCGGGTCGCCGGCGTCTCGCTTGCCACCGTATCGCGCGCGCTCAAGGCGCCCGAAACCGTCTCGAAAAAACGTCTCGCGCTGGTTCGCGAGGCGACGGAACGTCTGGGCTATGCCCCGAACAGGATTGCCGGCAGCCTGGCCGGCACAAGCTCGCCGCTGATCGGCGTGATCGTACCGAGCCTGACCAACGCGTTCTTCGCCGCAACGCTCGACCGGATGTCGGCCATTCTCGAGGAGGCCGGCTATCAGATGATGATCGGCCAGCATGACTATGACATCGAGCGCGAGGAACGGATCGTTGCCGCCTTTGCCAGCTGGAATCCGGCGGCGCTCGTGGTCACCGGCCGCGACCACACGCGCGGCACCGTCGCCATGCTGACCGGGGCGGCCTGCCCCGTGGTGGAAATGTGGGATCATGACGAGCGCCCGATCGACAGCGCGATCGGCTTTTCCAACCGCAGGGCAGGGCAACTGGCAGGGCGCCATTTCGCCGAACGCGGATTTGAAAAGGTCGCCTATGTCGGCGCGATCCTTTCCAGCGATCCTCGCGCGGCAGCGCGTGCCGAAGGATTTACAACGCGGTTCGCCGAAGATGGCAGACACAGCCCCCTGGTCATCACCGCGGCCGGTCGCGATATCGCCGAAGGCGGCATCGCGCTCAGGCAGGCTCTCGAACGGCAGCCCGACACCCGGGCAATCGCCTTCTCCGGCGACATGCTCGCCGTCGGCGCGATGTTCGAGGCGGCGCGCCTGGGGCTTCGCATCCCCGAGGATATGGCCGTTCTGGGCTATGGCGATCTCGATATCGCGGCCTGCACCAACCCGCCGCTGACGACAATCCGCCCACCGCATGAAAAGATCGGCAAGGCCGTGGCGGAGCATCTTCTGGACCGGATCGGACATGACGACGCGGAGCGGGAGAACCTCGACCTCGGCGTGGAACTGATCGTGCGCGCCACGACCTGACGAAGGTTGGAGAAAAGGGAGGGGAGGCCCGATGTCGATAGAAAAAGTTGCCGTGATCGGCGCCGGCACCATGGGCCATGCGCTGGCGCTGGTGCATACGCTGGGCGGATGCCGGGTGATGCTGCATGATGCCTCTGCCGAAGTGCTGGCAGGGGCGCCTGCCCTGATCGCCACGGCCAGCGACACGCTTTGCGAGGCCGGCACGATATCGACGTACGTGGCCGAGGCTGCGCGCAACCGCGTGCTCCGCGCAGACGCGATCGAACAAGCTGTCGCGAATGCCGATCTGATCGTCGAGGCCGTAGTGGAAAAGGCCGAGGTCAAACGCGCCGTTTTCGGGGAGATCGACCGCTTCGCCCCGGCTTCGGCCATCATCGCCTCCAATACCTCCTATCTCGATATCTTTCCCCTGATCCCGTCATCACGGCAGGAAAACGCGGCAATCGCGCACTGGTATTCGCCGCCCTATATCGTCGATCTGGTGGATATCGCGCCGGGTCCGTCGACCGCCCCTCGGATAATCGAGGCATTGCGCGCGCTCTACGCGGGTTTCGGCAAGGCGCCGCTGGTGTTTGACCGGCTGGTGCCCGGCTACATCGCCAACCGGCTGCAGGCGGCGCTCAATCTGGAATGCCTGCGCATGATCGATGAGGGGTGGGCGAGTGCTGCCGATATCGACTTTTCGATCCGGCACGGACTGGTCGATCGCCTGGCCCTGCTCGGCCATATGCGCAAGATGGATTACACCGGGCTTGAAATGATCCGCAACGGGCTTGCCGCGCGCACCTATCAGCCGCCGGAAAACACCGGACACAGCCCCTCCCTCGCCCGCCTCATCGAAGAGGGACGAACCGGCGTGCGCACCGGCAAGGGTTTCTACGACTATGGCGAAGAACCGGTGGAAGAACTGCTGCGAAGGCGCGATCTCGGCTTGCTGCGGCTGAAGGCAATGATTTCAGGGATCACGGGAGGACAGGAATGATCAAGGCCGATCTCAAGGGAAAACGCGCGCTGGTGACGGGCGGCGCCTCGGGCATCGGGCTGGCAACGGTGACGATGCTGGCCGAAATGGGCGCAAAGGTTGCAATCAACCATCTGGAAGGTGACCCGGCGGGCCCGGAGAAGGTCGCCGAGTTGCAGGCGCAGGGGCTGGACGTGGTCGCGGCGCCCGGCAATATCTCGATCCCCGGCAATGCCGAAGCCATGGTCGAAACCGCCATTGAGACCATGGGCGGGCTCGACTATCTCGTCAACAATGCCGGCACATCCGGCACCAGGGACAAGATTCCGCCCTCCGATCTGGACAGGATGACGGAGGATTTCTGGCAGCTCTTGCTCGGCACAAACCTGATCGGCCCGTTCCGCTGCGCCCATGCCGCCGCGCCCGCTCTGAAGCAGAGCCGCGGCGCGATCGTCAACATGGCGTCGATCGCCGGCATCGGCCAGCAGGGCAGTTCCATCGCCTATGCCGCCAGCAAGTCCGGACTGGTCAGCCTGACCCGGAGCCTTGCGCGCGGCCTTGCGCCGGAGGTGCGGGTCAACGCGGTCGCCCCCGGCCAGACCCGCACCCCCTGGACCGACGACTGGCCGGAGGAGCGCAAGCAATGGGCCCGCGATCTCGCCGTCTTGAAGCGCCGCTCGGAGCCGGAAGATATCGCCGAAGCCGTACTCTATCTCTGCGCCGGGGCCAGCATGGTGACCGGTCATGTTCTGGTGGTCGATGGCGGCATGACGCTGTAGCGAAAACGCGGTCAGGCGATATCGCCTGACCGCGGAACGCGCCGCAACCGCTTATACCGAGGACAAATGATTAGGCCGCCTTGGCAAAGCGCTTGAGATGCGCCGCCCTGCTTCCGCCGGTCTGGGTGAGGACCAGAAGGCGCTTGACCATGTGGCCGACGGCAAGCTCGTCGGAAACGCCCATGCCGCCGTGAAGCTGGACGGCATCGCGGAGCACCGCGCGGGCCGCATCCGAAATCTTCACCCGCGCGGCCGAGACCAGTCTGGCGCGGAACGCGGCGTCTTCGCTTTCCATCGCCTCGGCGGCCAGCAGAACCATGGAGCGGGCCTCCTCGCAGGCGATGAACATGTCGGCCATCTTGTGCTGCACCACCTGGAACTTGCCGATCGGGCGACCGAACTGCTCGCGCATCTGGACATAGTCCAGCGTTGCCGTGTGCAGGGCGTCGATCACGCCTGAGGTTTCGGCAAGCACACCTAAAAGCGCAAGATCGGCGCCAAACTCCAATGCCGCGTCGCAGCCGGAGATCGCCTCGGCCGCCGGCAGCGTCACATCGTCAAGAAACACCTGCGCGGCGGCCTGGCCATCGACAAGCCGGCATGGCGTCACCGCCACGTCTGCGGCAGCAACGCGCGCCAGAAGGCGCGATCCGTCCAGTTCCGCAACGACCCAGAAGGCGTCTGCGGCGGCGGCTCCGATCACGGCGGGAGAAGTGCCGGAAAGGACAAGGCGATCGCCCTCCCGCCGTGCCGGAACCGGTGCGCCATCCCGCCCCGCGACGACGACCTCGATCGTCTCGCCGGCAAGAAGCGGCGCAAGTCTTTCGGCCGCGTCACCGGGCGAAAGCGCGCGGGCCAGCATGGCGGCGCAGCCGAGGCTGACGGCGCCGACGGGCTCCAGGACCAGGCCTGCGCCCAGCACCTCCATCATCGGCACGATCTGCGCCGGCGTCAGGCCCAGGCCGCCGGCTTCCTCCGGCACGCAGGCCGCGAGCCAGCCGAGCTCGGCCATTTCGGCCCAGTGCCGCGGCACATCGCCCGGCGCGGCCGAAAGGGCCTTTGCCCTCTGCTCCAGCGCGTAATTGTCGGCAACGAAGCGCTCCGCCGTATCCTTCAGCAGCAGCGCCTCTTCCGTCGGAAGTTCAAAACGTATCATGCGGCATCTCCCTCAAAGTCCCAGGACCTGGTCAGCCAGGATGCTGCGCTGAATTTCGTTGCTGCCGCCATAGATCGACAGTTTTCGCCAGTTCAGGAACTGATAGGCGACATTGGCGAACAGGGCGTCGGCACAGTCGCCAGCGCTTTCCGGCAGTGCGGCGGGGCCGGCGATATCCAGCATCAGTTCGGTCAACCCCTGCTGCACTTCGGTTCCCCTCACCTTCAGAAGCGAGGTTTCCGCGCCCAGCGTGCGGCCCGCCTCGGCAGCGGCCAGAAGGCGCAGCGTGGTGGCCTCGATCGCCATGATATCGATCTCGAAGGAGGCAAGCCTTGCGGAAATCTCCGGATCGTCGCTGAGGCCGACAGCGTCTGCCATCTCCCGCACGCGCGAAAGAAGATGTTTCGAACGCCCGACGCCGCCGATGCCCAGCCGTTCGTGCTCAAGCAACGCCTTGGCATAGGTCCAGCCCTTGTTGATCTCGCCGACGACCAGATCGTCGGGCACGAAGACATTGTCGAGGAAGATTTCGTTGACCTCTTCGGTCCCGTCCATCAGTCTGATCGGGCGACGCGATACGCCGGTTGCCGCCATGTCGATCAGCATCATCGAAATGCCCTGCTGCTTCTTGACCTCGGGATCGGTGCGCACGAGGCAGAAGATCCAGTTGGCATATTGCGCATAGGTCGTCCACGTCTTGGAGCCGGAAACCAGCCAGCCGCCGTCAGTCCTGACGGCGCGGGTGCGCAGCGAGGCGAGATCGGAACCGGCCCCCGGCTCGCTGAAGCCCTGACACCACCAGTCCTCGCACGACAGGATGCGGGGCAGGAAACGCTGCTGCTGCTCGGCGCTGCCGAAGCGGATCAGGATCGGGCCGATCATCTTCAGCCCGAAACCCGGCAGCGGCGGCGTGTTAAGCCGGAACATCTCTTCATCGGCAATCAGCCGCTGCCGCGCCGTCCAGCCGGGACCGCCATGTTCTGCCGGCCAACCCGGAGCCACCCAGCCCTTGCGGTGCATGCTCTCGTGCCAGCGCACGAAATCCTCGCGCGCAAGCGGGCTGCCGCGCGATACCTTGGCCTTGGTCGAGGGATCGAGTTCGGCCGCGACGAAAGCGCGGATCTCGGCGCGAAACGCGCTGTCCTCGGGTGCGTTGAGAAGATCGGTCACGCCTCATCCTCCGGTTTGACAATCAGCGCATCGACGGCAACGCAGCCCTCGCCTTCGGGCAGGACGAGAACCGGGTTGATATCGATGCTTTCAATGGCGTCCTGGTGGGCGACAGACAGGGCGGAAAGCCGCATGATCGCGTCCTCCAGCGCCGCGCGATCGGCTACAGGGGACCCGCGATAACCGGCAAGCAGCCGGCCAAGACGGGTTTCGTCGATCATCTCGGCAACGTCAGCGCGGGCAAGCGGGGCGCGGCGCAGCGCCACATCGTTCAGCAGTTCGGTCATCACCCCGCCGACGCCGACGAGGATCATGGGCCCGAAATCGGGATCGTTCTGCATGCCGAGAATAACCTCGACGCCGCCGCCGATCATTTTCTGCACCAGGCATGGGGCCGGCTTGCCGTTCAGCGTGTGGCCGGCAAGCTTTTCGGCAAGGTCGGCATAGGCACGGCGCACGGCATCACCATCGCCGAGCTTCAGGTGCACCAGCCCGGCATCGCTCTTGTGTTCCATGCCGTCGGCCAGCCCCTTGAGCACGACCGGATAGCCGATCGCCTCGGCGGCGCGCAGCGCTTCCGCCTCGCTCCCCGCCAGGATGTCGCCGACCATCGGCAGGCCGTAGGCAAGAAGCGCCTGCTTGGCGACATCCTCGGCCATCGTCCGCCCGCCGCCGGCAAGCAAGGCGTCGACGCGCGCGCCTGCATCCGCAGGAATTTGCGGTCCCACGCCTTCATCTGCCGGGCGTTTCGCGCGCTTGTGATAATCGACAAACCGTTTCAGCGCCTTCAGCATTGGCTGGCTGCCGCGATAGATCGGCAGCCTTCCGTCGCGGGCAAGCTGTTCGTAGCCCGCTTCCACCACCTTGCCGCCGTCATAGACGACGATGACCGGCTTCTCCGCCGTCTCGCTCAGTTCCAGCACCGGGCCGATCAACCGGCCGCGCCAGTTCTCTCGCACCTGATGGATAAACACGACGAGAATATCCGTATTCTCATCCTCGAGGGCGATCTTCAGGCTCTGGCCCCAGCGTTCGGGGTGATTGTTGACATTGCCCGAGAGGTCAAGCGGATTGACCGGCGGGGTGAAATCGAGAAGCGGGCGCAGGCCCTCGACGGTCTTTTCGGTAAAATCCGCCATCGGCAGGTCGAGCGCCTCGCACTGGTCCGCCATGACCCCGCTCCAGCCGCCGGAAAAGGTCACCACGGCGATGCGCTCGCCGCGCGGCGGCGGGCATTTTTCGAAGAGCGCCGCCGCCTCCGCCAGTTCCATCGGGTCATCGACGGAAACGACATTGTTCTGGCGAAACACGGCCTCATAGGTGCGAAACGCGCCGGCCATCTTGCCGGTATGGGCAAGGGCCGTGCGCGCGGCGCGCTTGCTGCGGCCAAGCTTCAGCACGATCAGCGGCTTGTCGACGGCTTGCGCCTTCCTTGCCAGCTCTAGAAAACGCGATGGCGTGCGCAACCCTTCGAGAGTCATGCAGACCGAGGCAATTTCCGGATCATCGAGCGCCCAGCTCGCATAGTCCGTCGCCTCGACATTGAGCTCATTGCCGGTGGAGACGAGATAGCGCATGCGCACGCCCTGGTCATGGGCGCGCGCCAGAAGCACCATCAAAAGCTGACCGCTCTGGGAAATCAGCGCCGTGCGGCCGGCTGACATATCCTCGGGAAAGGTCGCCGCCGTCAGCCCCATGAAGCCGCTTTCGAGATTGGCAAGGCCAAGGCAGTTCGGCCCGCAGATGGCGATACGGTTGCGGTTGGCGATCTCGCGCAGGGTCTCTTCCATGGCGCGCCCCTCCTCGCCGGTCTCCGAAAAGCCCGATGCGAGAATGACGGCGCCGCGCACGCCCTTCCTGCCGCAATCCTCCAGAATGGCCGGCAGCAGCTTCTGCGGCACGAAGATGAGGACGGCATCGACAGGCTCGGGGATGGCCGAGACGGACGGATAGCATTTGAGATCGTTCAGCGTGTCATATTTGGGATTGACCGGGAAGATGCGCCCCGCAAAGCCGAGCCGGCGCAGCACCGGGACCGCCATGCCGCTCCAGCCGTCACTCCTGTTGCTCGCGCCGACAACGGCGACGCTTTTCGGGTTCATCAGCCCCGAGAGCTGAGCGAAGATGCCCTCGCCTGCCGCGGCCTCCTGACCGGCCTCCGAACCGGACGCAGCATTGTTAAACATACCATTCCTCCCTTGGTCTCCCCGGCCGGACTATTCCCGAAACGCTTCCAAGGGTCAACATGTTTTTTGGAACATATGTCTGCAATGCAGACACTCATAAATATCTACTCGGAATAACGCCGCCGCAAGCGCCCCTCGATGACACGCGCCGAATTCATCAGTGCCGCAGCGTAATCGGCACCCACCTTCTCGGGCGTGAGCGCGGATGAAAGCCCGGAAATCGACAGGAGAAGCGGATCGCCATCCTCGGCAAAACGGATCGTCGTGGCAGCCGCATTCAGCTCCGGCCACCAGCAGCCGAACGAGGTCACATAGCCCTCGGATCGATACCGTTCCACCTCGGTAGCCAGAAGCGGCGCCTGCGCATCATAAAGCGCAGGGTCGGCCACCTTTAGCTGCCGTAGCATCGCCGCGCGGCGCGGCTCGGACAGCGCGGAAAGATAGGCCCTTCCGATTGCGGTCTGCAGCACCGGCACCAGAGCGCCGACATCCAGATTGAGCACGATCGCCTCTGGCCGCCGGGCCAGATCGAGATAGCGAATGCCGCCATCGCTCGCCACGCCAAGGGCAACGGAGAAGGGCCCAAGCTCGGAAAGCGCCTCCATCGACGGCCGCGCCAGTTCGTTGATGCCGGTGCTGACCAGCGCGGCCCGGCTGAGTTCGATAACGCGCGGCGCCAGGCTGTAGCCGGAGGAGCGCGCATGATGGACGAGATAGCCCAGCCTGTGCAGCGTATGCGTAAACCGGGCGACCGTGGAGCGCGGCAGGCCAGTCCGCTCGGCAAGCGCCTGATTGGTGAGCGCCCGGTCATCCGGCCGATAGGCCGTAATGACCCGCAGGCCGCGCTGCAGCGACGTCACGAAATGGCGGTCGCCGGCATTCTCATCCTCGGCATCGAACTCGGTCATCCCCGCTCCTTTTCAATATAACCAGAGAAGCTCTAGGCCCGAACCCACCCTCATGCAAGCCGCCGGACGCTCCTCGTCTTGCCAGAAGGGCCAAAGCTTGCTAACTATAATTTAAAATATATGCCTGCATTGCAGACGATACTGCATTTTTCCGAAACGGGGAAGAGCGTATCGCGGCAGGCGCGCATTCAGGGAGGAAAAGCGATGACGGCTCAATTGCCGGCTTCAGGGCCGGATCTCGAATTTCAGACCCATGTCGAGGATGGCCGGCTCTGGCTTCAGACATGCGAGGACTGCGACACGGCGATCTTCATGCCCCGCATCATCTGCCCCCATTGCGGTTCGCTCAGGCTGGCCTGGCATCCCGCCTCGGGGCTTGGAACCGTCTACTCCCGAACGGTCCTCTACGGCCGCCCGAAGCCCGGCGATACCCGCCCCACGCGCCATGCGCTCGTCCTTGTGGACCTGGACGAAGGCCCGCGCATGATGAGCCGCCTGCCCGATACGGATCCCGATGACATTGCTATCGGCCTGCGGGTGAAGGCGCGCGTCGAAGGCGAAGCCGGCGCCCATGTCATCGTTTTCGACCCCGCCGGGGAGGCAAACGCATGACCACGCGCTTACGCGGCAAAGCCGCCATTGTCGGCGTCGGAACGGCCGGACTGGGCGAAGCACCCGGTTTCAACGCCATGGATATCCAGGCGCTCGCCGTTCACGAGGCGCTGGAAGACGCCGGATTGAAACTGTCCGATGTCGACGGCCTGTTCACGGCCAATATGAGCCACACCTTTCCGGCAATCTCGACGATCGAATATCTGGGGCTGAAGCCGCGCTGGATCGACGGCACCAATACCGGCGGCTCCAGCTTCGTTGCCCATGCCCTGTCGGCCACCATGGCGCTTGAGGCCGGATTGTGCGACGTTGCGCTGATCTGCTACGGCGCGACCTTACGTTCGGATGCCGGTCGCATGACGCCGGCCGCCGAGCAGCCGACCTATGAGATCCCCCACAAGCCGCGCTATCCGATGACGGCCTATGCCATGGCGGCGGCCACTCATATGGCGCGTTTCGGCACCACGCGCGCGCAGCTTGCCGAGGTTGCCGTCGCCGCGCGCGCCTGGGCGCGGATGAACCCCGAGGCCTTCGAGCGCGATCCGCTGACGGTCGATGACGTGCTGTCGTCGCGCATGGTGATGGAGCCGCTCAGCCTGCGCGATTGCTGTCTTCTGACCGATGGCGCCGGCGCCGTGGTGATGACCCGCGCGGACCGGGCCCGCGACCTGCCCAAAAAACCCGTCTATTTCCTCGGCGGCGGCATCGCCTCCTATAACAGGGCCGTCTCCGAAATGCCGGACCTGACGACGACGGCCGCCCGCGATTCGGGCGAACGCGCCTTTGCCATGGCCGGGCTGAAGCCGAAGGACATGAACGTGCTCCAGCTCTATGATGCCTTCACCATCAACGTCATCCTGTTTCTGGAAGATCTCGGTTTCTGCCCCAAGGGCGAAGGCGGCGCCTTCGTGTCCGGCGGGCGCATAGCCCCCGGCGGCGAACTGCCGGTCAACACCAATGGCGGCGGGCTCTCCTTCTGCCATCCCGGCATGTACGGCGTGTTCACGCTGATCGAGGCCACGCGGCAATTGCGCGGCACGGCCAGCGAACGGCAGATCGCCGATGCCGAAACGGCGCTCTGCCACGGCAACGGGATCACCCTGTCGCACCAGGCGACGGCGATTTTCGGAACCGAGGCAACCCTTTGACGCGGAGATAAGACCATGACCAACACGCTGATCGAACAGGAAAAGCGCGGCGCGCTCGGCATCATCCGCATGAACCGCCCGCCGGTCAACGCGCTCGGATATGAACTGCGCAGCCAGATCGCCGGGGCCCATCGCGCTTTCGAGGGCGATCCGGACATCGCCGTCACCGTGCTCACCGCATCGGGCCGCGTCTTTTCCGGCGGCGCGGACATAACCGAGTTCAACACCGGCCGCAAGCATCCCTACCTGACCGAACTGATCACCATGCTGGAAGAGGGCAAAAAACCCGTCGTGGCGATCGTCAACGGCATCGCCTTCGGCGGCGGCTTCGAACTGGCGCTCGGCTGCGACTATATCTATGCCTTGCCGGCCGCGAAGTTCTCCTTCCCGGAAATCAAGCTCGGAAATATTCCAGGCGCCGGCGGCACGCAGAAGCTGCCGCGGCTTGCCGGCGGGCCGAAAGCGCTGGAGCTTATTCTCACCGGCAGGACGATCACGGCCGACGAAGCCGTGGCGCTCGGTGTCGCCGAAACCGTTTTCGAAAATGAGGCTGACGCGCTGACCCGCCTCGAAAAGGCCGTGGCCGAAGGCCTGCCGCGCCGCCGGGTCCGCGACCTTGTCATGAGCGGCTCGCCGGATGAACTTGACGCGGTTGCCGAAGGGCATCTGCGCCGCAGCCGGGGCGCGCCGGCGGAAAAGACCGCGCTCGAAGCCGTGCGCAAGGCCTATGACACGCCCATCGACGAGGCGCTTGCATGGGAACGCGATACATTCCAGATCCTCAACGCCACGCCGGAAGCGCGCGCCATGCGGCATCTGTTCTTCGCCGAACGCGAGGCGCGCAAGATTGCCGACCTGCCAAAGGATACGCCGCAGCGGACCGTCGCATCCGTCGGCGTCATCGGCGCCGGCACGATGGGCCGCAGCATCGCCATGTGTTTCGCCGATGCCGGCCTGCCGGTCACCCTCGTGGAAGAAGCCGAGGACCGGCTGGATGCGGGCCTTGCCGCCATCCGCAAGACCTATGAGGCATCACGCGACAAGGGCCGGATTTCCGATGCTGACGTAACCGTGCGGATGGCGCTGATTACGGGCACGATCGCGCTCGAAAGCCTTGCCTCCGTCGATCTCGCCATCGAGGCCGTATTCGAGTCCATGCCGGTGAAACGCGCCGTCTTTGCCGCGCTCGACAGGATCTGCAAGAAGGGCGCAATCCTTGCCACCAATACCTCCACGCTGGATGTCGACCACATAGCGGCCGCGACCGAGCGGCCGCAGGATGTCATCGGCCTGCATTTCTTCAGCCCGGCCCATATCATGAAGCTGCTGGAGGTCGTGCGGGCGGCAAAAACCGCGCCGGACGTGGTCGCGACAGCGATGGAGATCGGCCGGAAACTTGGAAAACACAGCGTTCTGGTTGGTGTTTGCGACGGCTTTGCCGGCAATCGCATGTTCATCAACTTCAACCGCGAGGCCCAGATTTTGATCGAGGAGGGCGCCCTGCCATGGCAGGTCGATGCGGTCATGACCCGCTGGGGTCTGGCCATGGGGCCATTGGCGGTGATGGATCTTGCCGGCCTTGATATCGGCTACCATATCCGCCAGGCGCGCGGTGCCCAGACCCCCTACCCCTTCACCACGGCAGACCGTCTTTTCGAGGTCGGTCGGCTCGGCCAGAAAACCGGCAAGGGCTGGTATCTCTACGAAGAGGGCGCGCGGCGCGGAACGCCCGACCCGGAGGTCGAGGCCCTGATCAAGGCGGTCTCAAGGGAAAAGGGGATAACACGGCGCGCGGTGAGCGATGACGAAATCCTGCGCCGATGCATGTGGCAGCTGGTCAATACCGGCTACCAGATCGTCGAGGAAGGCATCGCCCAGCGTGTCAGCGATCTCGATGTCATCTTCGTCAACGGCTATGGCTTTCCCCGCACGCGCGGCGGCCCGATGTGCTTTGCCCGCGAAACCGGACTTGCGCAGGTGGCGCGCGACGTCATCCGCTACCACGCCGAGATCGGCCCGCACTGGAAACCTTCAGCGCTGCTGCTCGATGAGGCGGGCATATCCCGGCGTGAGCCGGCGCGATCGCCCTGAATTTCCGTTCAGCGAAGAGGCGCTGCTGCAGAAGACGAAAGGCGCGGAACACGCCACCACGGGTTCCCGGCTTGCCATGCAGCAACCTCATCGCCGGCCCTTCGACACAAAACGGTAATATAAGTTTCAAGCGCCGGACACACGAGCCCCCTAGAAATTGCACGCGCGTGCAATGATGCATGCTGGAACGAATTGAAGGGGCTTCCCGTGAGCATACTCAAGACAACCAAAACCGCCCTTCTGGGCTCCGTACTGGCAATGGGCTTCGCTTCCGGCGCCCTGGCCGAAGATTATACCATCACCGTCTGGTCCGGCGGCACCGGCGAAACCGGCAGCTATCGCTGGGAAGCAATCCAGATGGCCGCGGACATTCTGGAGCGCGAATACGCGGTGACGGGCCAGGATGTGAGCATCACAGTCGAGCATCAGGAATGGACAGGCTGGGACGACTTCAAGCAGGCCGTTACCCTCGCCGCCGAGGCCGGCAATGCGCCCAACATTATCGTCTCCGGCCATGAGGACATCGGCCCCTGGTCGCGCTCGGGCCTGCTGCGCCCGGTCGAGGATTATGTCGATTTTGACGCCTGGCCGCTCAGCCAGATCTATCCGAACCTGATCGACATCGCCAGCTATGACGGCGTCGTCTGGGGCCTGCCGCAGGATGCGGAAGCCCGTCCGTTCTTCTTCTCCCGCGCGCATCTGGCGGAAATCGGCTATTCGCAAGAGGAGATTGATGCCCTGCCGCAGCGCGTTCAGGACGGCGAATATACGCTCTACGACATGCTCGACGATGCCAAGGCGATGCAGGACAAGGGCGTCGTCGCCGAACGCCGCGGCTTCATGCCGCGCGTCAACAACGGCACCGACTACTGGCAGTTCTATGTCAGCTTCGGCGGCGACATGGTCGATCCGGAAACCGGCAAGCTCGTGCTCGACCGACAGGCGCTCACCGACATGTACCAGTTCTTCGTCGACGCCGCCGATATGGGCGTGGTCTCCTCCACCCATCTGGGCACGACCTGGGACGACTGGCACCAGGCAGTTTCCAGCGATCAGGTCGGCATCTGGCACGGCGGCACCTGGCACAAGGCCGAATGGGAAGCCAAATGGGGTCTTGAAGACTTCTTCGGCGAGATCCAGTACAGCCTGATCCCCGCCGGCAACGAACGCGGCCGCGCCAACACGATCAGCCATCCGCTCGTCTACCTCCTCTCCACCACCGGCACCGATGATGATGCCGTCATCGCCTCCGAACTGATCACCATCGCCACGGAGCCGCGCATCGCCGCGCTTCATGCCGTCAAGTCCGGCAAGGTCGCAATCGGCTCGGAAGAGGCGAAGGTTCCGGTCTTTGCCAATGACCGGTGGAGCAGCATCGCCACCACCGAGCTTCTGCCCTATGCCACGGCGGTTCCGAACGACATCGACTTCGGCGTCGTCTGGAAGGCCATGTATGCCGGGCTCGAATCCTCGTGGACAGGCACGTCCTCGGTGGAGGATGCCGTCAACACTGTCGAAAGTGAAGTCACCGGCCAGCTCGGCGACGCGATCATCGTGCGCTGATTGACCCTGCCCCGGAGCCGCCCGCCGGCTCCGGGGCCCTTGCTTTCCTGACGGACCATAGACAATGAAAAACAGAGCCAATGGTTTGGGCCTTGTGCTGATGGCGCCGGCAGTATTGCTGCTCGTCGCCTTCTTCCTGCTGCCGGCAACACTGACCGGCATCTTCGCCTTCACCAATATGAGCACATCCACAGGCATTTCGGGCGGCGCCTATGTCGTCACCGAAACCGTCCTGCGCAAGCTTGAGGCTACCGACCTCGACCCGAAACTGCGTGCCGGCCTCGGCGAGAAAAGCTATGCGGTGAACGCCGAAACGCTCGCGGCTGCGACGTCGGCCGATATCGAACCCGGTTTTCTCGCGGAAATCGAGGACCGACTTTCAGGCAAAACCTATGCGGCCTCCTCCGCCTTCGAGGGCGATCTGAAGTCCCTGCCCTCGCGGCCGCGGCGCATCCGCGACCTGAAGCTTGCGGCCGAACCGTTCGAACGCTCGGTGATCAACACCCGCTATTCCGATCGCGGCCAGTTTGAGGCAGCGCTCCAGACCTTCCTGCCGGCGGCAACGAAGGCCGATCTCGAGACGATCGCGACGGCTTCCTACACCGGCTGGACCTGGACCAGGGACAATTTCATCGACCTCTTCACCCGCGCCGACACGCTGCGACTGGTCGCCAACACCGTATTCTACGTCTGCGCCACGCTCGCCTTCAACGTTTTCGTCGGCCTGTTTCTCGCTATCGCCGTCTTTTACCTGCCAAGTCGCGCCGGGGGCGTCTTCAACGTGCTCTGGCTGCTGCCGCGCATCACCCCGGTCGTGCTCTACGCCATCATGTGGAAATGGTTCACCTGGGAGAACGGCTTTCTCTATGTCGCCGCAGAGGACCTCGGGCTTCCCGCCTTCAACTACATGAAGGGTTCCGTGCCGACCGCCTGGGCGACGGTGATCCTCGTCAACGGCTTTGTCGGCGCCTCTTTCGGCATGATCCTGTTTTCCGGAGCGCTGAGGGCGATCCCCATCCAGCAGCTCTGGTCGAGCGAGGTCGACGGCGCAAACCGTTGGCAGCAGGTGACGCGGATCATCCTTCCACAGATGCGCTGGCCGATCCTGTTCGTCACCTCCTATCAGACGCTGTCTCTGCTTTCCTCCTACGAACTGATCTGGCTGACCACGAATGGCGGACCGGGAAGCACAACCACCGTCTGGTCTCTGGAAGCCTTCCACACCGCCCTCAACAACTATACCGGCAATCTGCAATACGGGCTCGGCGCGGCCATGGCGCTCATCCTCGTCATTGTCGGTCTCGTCCTCTCCATCCTCTATCTGCGCCTGTTCAGGTTCAACGAACTGGTCAGCAAACCGAAGATCGAGTTCTAGAATGACCAAGAACCACACTGTCTGGCCCGTCATCTTCGTCCTCGCGCTGTTCAGCGCGCCGCTGGCGATCATGTATCTTTTCCTCGTGGTAGACACCTTCTCCAATTCGGCGCCCGGCTCGTTCCTGCCCTATGAATTCACGCTGCAGCACTGGCGTTTTCTCTGGAACCCGAACGTGACCGGCGATGTCTGGAAGCCGACGCTCAACACCTTCCTGTTCACGGTCAGCATGGTCACGATCGTGCTCGGCGTGTCGACCACGGCCGGTTATGCGATCTCACGGCTCAACCTGCCGTTCCGCCGGTTTTTCCTGTCATCGCTGATGGTGATGCACGCCTTTCCGACCGTGACGCTGCTCATCGGCGTGTTTCTGGTGCTGCAATATGCCGGGCTCTACAACACGCTGATCGGCGTCATTCTGGTCAAGGCCAGCCTGATGCTGCCGCTCGGCATCTGGATCATGAAGGGGTTTTACGATTCCGTGCCCTGGGAGATCGAGATGGCCGGCGTCCAGGACGGCGCCAGCCGGTTCACGGTCTGGTGGCGGCTGATCCTTCCGCAGGTCAAGCCGGGGCTGATGGCGCTTTCCATCTTTGTCTTCATCGATGGCTGGAGCGAATACCTTCTGCCGCGCATTCTTGCCCCGGCGGCACAGATCGAGGTGCTCTCGGTCTATCTCGAGGCCGTCTCCGATCCCGATTCCGTCACCTATAATTTCAATCTCTTCAAGTCCGTCGGGCTGTTCTACACCCTGCCGGTCATCGTTCTCTTCGTGCTGTTCCAGAAGCCGCTGATGAACATCTTCAGTGGAGGCACCAAAGGCTGATGCAAGTCTCTCTTTCCAATTTCACCAAATCCTTCGACGGCACGCCGGTGATCGAAGACCTGAACCTGACCGTCCGCTCCGGCGAGATGATGGCCCTGCTCGGTCCCTCCGGCTGCGGCAAGTCAACCACGCTCTTCGCCGTCTGCGGCATTCACCGCATCAACAAGGGCAAGATCCTTTTCGCCGACAGGGATGTTTCGATGCTGCCGAGCCAGAAGCGCAATGTCGGCGTCGTATTTCAGAATTACGCGCTCTATCCGCACATGTCCGTATTTGACAATATCGCCTTTCCGCTGAGCGTCAGGCGCATGAACAAGGCCGATATCAAGCGCGAGGTCGAGGCGATCGCCGGCCTTGCCCATATCGACAACCTGCTGGAGCGCAAACCCGGCCAGCTTTCGGGCGGCCAGCAGCAGCGCGTCGCCCTTGCCCGCGCCATCGTGCGCCGGCCGAACGTACTTCTGCTCGACGAGCCGCTCGCCAATCTCGACGCCAAGCTGCGGCTCGAAATGCGTTCGGAGATCCGCCGCATCCAGCTCGAGACCGGCATTACCGCCATTCTGGTGACCCATGACCAGGTCGAGGCGATGTCGATGTGCGACCGGGTCGCGATCATGGACAAGGGCAGGATCCTGCAGCTTGACCGCCCGACCGCGCTTTATGAAGCCCCGGCCAACCGTTTCGTCGCCGGCTTCCTCGGCAATCCGCCGATCGTCTTTGCCGAAGGCCGCATCGACGGGGGATCGTTGCTGACCGACGACGCGATCCGCCTGCCCTTGCCGAAACGGCTCGAAGGCCGGCCGGAAGGAGAGCGGATCGCACTCGGCATCAGGCCGGAGCATTTCGGCGGCAGCCATCCCGACACCGCAACCGGCGCCGTCAGCTTCATCGAACCGCAGGGCCGCGAAATGCTGTTTGACGTCAGGCTGGGCGAGAAGACCGTGCTGCGCTCGATCCAGCCGGTGCGAAACGACGTGAGGATCGGCGAAACGGTTTCCTGGGGGCTTGAGACGGAGAAACTGCTGGCCTTCGATGCGTCGGGACAGGCGATATGACAAGACGACCGGAGAACACCGAACCCTGGCCCCTCGCGACGGGGGAGCCCGCCTGCATCGCCCATCGCGGCGCCTCGGCGCATGCGCCGGAAAACACGCTTTCCGCCTTCCGGACCGCTGCCGAACTGGGCGCGGAGATGTGGGAAATTGACGTGCAGTTGACGGCCGATGGCGTGCCGGTGATCACGCATGACGCGAACCTGAAGCGCATCGCCGGCATCGATCGCGCGATCGCCGATCTTCGCTTCGAACGCCTGCGCGATCTCGCGCCGGATATCCCGACCCTTGGCGAAACGCTCGATCTTGCTGCAAGTCTGGACCAGGCGCTCTATATCGAGCTCAAGGCCGAGGGAGCAGGCCGCATTGCATGGAACCATCTGCTTGCGAACGGCTTTGACCGTGCCGTGCTCGGCAGTTTCAGCATGGACGAAGTCCGCTCGCTCGCCGATGCGGGTTGTCCGTTTCCGCTTTCGACCCTCGTCCCGCTCGGCGCGGACCCGTTTTCACGGGCGGCGGAAACCCGGGCCGACATCATTCACCTGTGCTGGGAGAGGGGCGGCGGCGAGCGCCCGCAGGACCAGGTCGACGCAGCGCTCCTTCAGCGTGCGAAGGACGAGGGTCTGGACGTCGTGCTCTGGCACGAGGAGCGCAAGCCTGTGCTCGAGGCGCTGATGGAACTGCCGGTGCTCGGAATCTGTACCAACCAGCCCGAACTGATGCGCGGCTTCGACCGTTTCGCGGGTTTGGCCACCGAGATCGTCTGCCATCGCGGCGCCAATCATTTCGCCCCCGAAAACACGCTGGCCGCAGCGCGGTTGAGCTTCGATCAGGGCGCGCGCTACGTCGAGATCGACGTGCATATGAGCGCCGATGGCGAAATCGTGGTCATTCATGATGCGACGCTGGACCGCACGACGACGGGAGCCGGGCCTGTCTCGGCGCACAATCTCGCCGAACTCAAGAGCTTGAGCGCCGGCGCATGGTTCTCACCCTTTTATGCGGCGGAAACCATACCGACGCTTGGCGAGATGATCGCGCTTGCAAGATCCCGCGACGCGCGGCTTTATATCGAAAACAAGACGGTCGATGCGAAAGCGCTTGTGGACTTCGTGCGGTCTGAGGATTTTCTTGCCGACTGCTTCTTCTGGTCGGAGGATCCGGCTTTGCAGGAAGGCATGCGGCGGGAAGCGCCCGACGCCAATATCAAGGCTGCGGCAGGTCGCTATCAGAATGTGACGGAAATGGAAAACCATCTGGCGCCGCAGCTTGCCGAAATTCACTATCCGGACTATGCCCGCCTCGGACCTCGATACCTCGAGAAAGGGATCATCCCGATGATGCAGTATTTCGGAGAGGATCCCGCAGTCTTCGACCGGATCGTCGTTATGGCTCCCCCCATGATCAATCTCGATCGGGCCGATCTTCTCGCGGCGGCGCTTCGACGGCGGATTTGCGATGACCGATGACACCCGCTCCGGCCGGGCGCCGACCGCCGAGGATGTCGCCCGGCTTGCGGGCGTCCACCGCTCCGCCGTCTCGCGCACCTTCACCCCCGGCGCAAGCGTCGCCCCGCAAACGCGCGAAAAGGTGCTTGAGGCAGCCGCCGCGCTCGGCTATCGCGTCAATTTCCTCGCGCGCAGCCTGTCACGCCAGCGCTCCAACCTGGTCGGACTCGTCGTTTCCGACATCGACAACCCGTTTCGGGCGCAATTGCTGGCCGAACTCGGGACGAGCCTTGTCGCCTCCGGCTATCGTCCGCTTCTCCTGCCGACAGAGCGCGGCGGCAAGGTCGCCCGCCATATCGACATGATGCTGCACTACAATGTCGCCGGCGCCATCGTTACCGATGATGCATCGCCCGCCGAGATCGCCCGCCAATGCGCCGATCACGGCGTACCGCTGGTGCTGATCAACAAGCGGCCCGTTGCCGATACGGTGCTGAACGTTTCGATGGACACGGAAACTGCGGGCAAACTGGCCGCGCGCGCGCTTTTCGATGCCGGATGCCGGCGCGTGGCGCTGGCGAGCCAGCGGCGCAGTTCGCACTCGATCGGCCTGCGCCGCTCCGCCTTCTGGCGGGCATGCGAGCGGCTTAATGTCGAGATCGCCGGCGAGTATTTCGGCGAACTGCCGAATTATGAAGGCGGACGCGCGGCCGCTGATGCCTTTCTCGCCGACGCCATCGATGTCGATGGCGTCTATTGCGCCAATGACTATCTGGCGCTCGGCTTCATCGACGCCATCCGCCATCTGAGCGCGCTGTCGATCCCCGGCGATCTCAAGCTCGTTGCCTGCGACGACATTCCCGAGGCCGGCTGGCTCGCCTATGACCTGACGACGGTACGCCAGGACCCGGTGCGAACGGCCGACGCTGCCGTCAACGGCCTTCTGGCGCGGATTACCGAACCCGAGACGCCCGTGCATCCCATCATTGTCGACGTTCATCTGGTCGAACGCAGTTCAACCGCCGTCATGCCGGCTCCTCAGATATGAATGCAGCCTGGAGCCGGCGACTCCGCCGAGCCTTGCCGAGCCTCTCCATAATCCGAAAAGACACCGCCCTTCCATGAACATGCCTTCCCTGACCGACCGCGCCGAAAGGCTTGCCGCCGCCAAGACCGTCATCACCGCGGCCGGCGCGCGCGCGCTCGACTTCTACCGTCGCTACAAGACCCTCGCCGTTGAAACCAAACAGAACGACCAGGATCTGGTCTCCGTTGCGGATCGATCCGTCGAAGACTTCATCCGCTCGCGAATTGCAGAGATGTTCCCCGATGACGGGTTTCTGGGCGAGGAACACGGCATGAAGGCCGGCACAAGCGCCTTCTGCTGGATCGTCGATCCGATCGACGGCACAAGCCCCTTTCTCAACGGTCTGGATAGCTGGTCGGTGGTGATTGCCCTTGCCGAGGCCGGCCGCACCGTTCTCTCGCTCGTCGCCCACCCCGCAACCGGCACGCTTTACTGGGCCGAGGAGGGCAAAGGCGCCTGGCGCGACGGCCAGCCGATTTCCGTCAACGCGGCCACGCCCTTTTCGGGAGGAACCGTCGCCATCGGACCCGGCGCCAGAAACCATGCAGAGGCTGTCGGCAGGATCGTCGCCGAAGTCCTTCAAAACGGCGGCAGCTTCATGCGCAACGGCTCTGCCGCGCTCAGCCTCGCCCATGTGGCGCAGGGTAGCTATCTCGGCTTCTACGAGCCCGAACTCAGCGCCTGGGATTGTGTCGCGGGCCTGCTTCTGGTGCGGGAGGCCGGCGGTATCGCCGAGGATCCCTTTGCCGGCAAGCTTTCGAAGGAACGATGGCCCTGCCTTGCCGCCGCGCCCCAGATCGCACCGCAATTGCGAGCGATCATTGCCGGCAAGCCGGTTTGCCCCACCGGAGCGCCAGCATCCTCATCCCACCCCACGGCCTAAGGCTGAACCCTTCAAACTTTCAGCGGCGTCCCTTGCACCGGGGGTGAAGGGTCTGGAGCGCCGTGCGTCCATTCGGACTCACAAAGGACGCCCTAACCTGTTGAATCGACGGATCGTGCTTTCCAAAAGTCGATCCCGATTTTCGGAAAGCGCGATACGCTGGAAGCCGCGCCGGCTTCCATGTGCCCACCGGAGCAGACTACTCGTTGACATCCAGTCATCACCTGTTTATTTCCGAACGGTCGGAAATAAACAGGTGATCCATGGCGCGTCCCAGAAAACATGATCAGAGCAAGATACTCGACGCGGTCGAGCGGGTTGTTGCACGCGACGGCGTGCTGACCGTCGATGCAGTTGCCAAGGAGGCAGGCGTATCGAAAGCCACAGTGCTTTATGAGCACGCCAGCAAGCGCGATCTCGTCGCGGCCCTGGTGGAACGCACGATCATGGCGGACAACGCCTTCAACGCGGCCTGTGCGGCATCATTTGCCGGCGAGGCCGACGCGCCCCTCAAGGGGCGTATCCTGGCCGCTCGGCGCAGCCCGCCGGCGCCCGAGGGAAATCCTGCGGTGCTGAGCCTCGTCTCCGCGCTGATGCAGGATGCCGATCTGCGCGCCGAGTTCCGGCGGAACCAGAAAGCGCTCTCCACGCATTTGCTGGCCGAAGCGAGCAATCCCCGGGCTGCACGGCTTGCCTGGCTGGCGCTCGAGGGCCTCAAATTCCAGCAACACCTCGAACTGCACGACTGGGACACGGCCGCGCGCGCGGAAATCCTGGACGACATCGAAACGCTCGCCGGTCTCGGCAAAGACAGCATCGGAAATGACAATGGCTGAGGGACACGTCTTCATCACCGGCGCTGCAGGCTATGTGGGGCGCAACCTGCTGCGCCACTTTGTCGCCAGAGGGCGTGCGGTGACCGGTCTTGTCCGCAGCCCGGAGGCTGCCGAGCGGATTGCATCCTGGGGCGCTCGTCCGGTTCTGGGCGACATGCTGACCGCCGAGCTGGTCCCGCTCATGTCCGGCGCTGACTGGCTGATCCACGCCGCCGCCAATGTCGATCACACAACGGGGTCTGCGGCCTCTTCAGTTAACCCGGATGGCACGCGTCGGGTCTTGGAGGCGGCGCACGCGGCCGGTGTCGAGAAGGCCATCCATATCAGTACCGATTCCGTGCTGCAGGACGGCCGTCCCCTGCGTAATGTCGACGAGACGGCGCCCTATCCGGACCGTCCCGCCGGGGCATATTCAGCCGGGAAGGCTGAGGCGGAGAGGGTCGCCCGGCACGCCGCCGCTCAAGGCCAGCATGTTGTCATCCTGCGCCCGCGCATGGTGTGGGGCCGGGATGATACGACAGCGCTGCCCGTGCTGGTCGAGGCCGTGAAAAGCGGCAGGTTCGCCTGGATCTCGGGCGGCGGCTATCGCTCCTCCACCCTGCATGTCGCCAATCTGTGCCATGCCATGGATCTTGCCTTCGCCCATGGAGAGCGTGGCGCAATCTACCATGTGACGGATGGTCCGGCCCGCACCTTTCGCGAAACCGTGACCGGCCTGCTGGCGAGCCAGGGCCTGGAAGCCGGCGGCAGGAGCGTGCCGCGCGCCGCGCTCCGCATCATCGCCGGTATCGGCGACGGGTTGCACCGGCTGAGCGGCGGCCGGCTCGGCGGGCCGCTGAGCTATCAGGACTATGCCACCAGCGCGGTCGAGATCACGCTTGATACCCAAAAGGCCGAACGCGAACTCGGCTACAGTCCGGTGATCTCCTGGGAGGAGGGCCTGGGCGAACTGCGAGCGCTCCGGTAAATGTCATGATCATAAGCTTGGGTGGGGGCTACCGCTGGGGCCGCTCGGGCAGGAGTTGACCGAGAGTCACTTGCGCGAACTGCGACAGAAACAGCGATTCCGCCTTTCCCATTGTGCCTGAAAGAGCCGTGTTGACGCGCTTTTGCGCCTTGCAATCGGGATGTTCGCTCCGGTTCCCGATTGCAAACAGGGCGGGTCGCCCGAGGGCCTCGTAAACGGCGAGCAGCGGGATCCCGTCCAGAGGCCGCGCAAGCTGCCAGCCTCCGCCGTGGCCTTTCGCGGATTTGACAAGACCGGCCTCGCGCAGTCCCGCCATCGTCCGGCGAAACACGGCCGGATTGGCGCCCATGCTCCTGGCCAGCGTCTCGGAGGTCAAAGGTCCATCGAACTGGCCCATATGGTTGCATTTACACATTCGTCGACCCGCCCGCCTACGGTTCCAGTTCGCTGTCCCAGTAGAGATAGTCGAGCCAGCTTTCATGCAGATAGTTCGGCGGAAACAGGCGGCCGTTGTTGTGCAGGTCCTGCACCGTCGGCTGGAACGGCTTCTGGTGGGGGATCATGCCGGCCTGTTTGGGCAGGCGCGAGCCCTTCTTCAGGTTGCAGGGCGAGCAGGCGGCGACGACGTTTTCCCAGGTGGTCTGGCCGCCGCGACAGCGCGGGATCACATGGTCGAAGGTCAGTTCGTCGCGGGTGCCGCAATACTGGCACTGAAACCGGTCGCGCAGGAACACGTTAAAGCGGGTAAAGGCCGGGTTGCGCGAAGGTTTGATATAGGTTTTCAGGCAGACCACGCTTGGCAGGCGCATGGAAAAGCTCGGCGACGAGACAGCCTGGTCATATTCGGCGATAATGTTCACGCGGTCGAGAAAGACGGCCTTGATCGCGTCCTGCCACGACCACAGCGACAAGGGGTAATAGCTCAGGGGCCTGTAGTCGGCGTTCAGAACAAGCGCCGGCAAGGCCTGAGGCGAGACTGCAATCGTCAAGTTGCTCTCCTGATCGATTCGGCATCCTTCTCCTGTATATTAGGCTTGTTGTTACAGCATTGTGAAGCCTGATAAATCGGAGGGCGGAAAGCGGAAGATAAGCGGCGGCTATTCTTTATCCCACCGGAAGAACGTCTTTTTTCATGACGCCGGCGTAGTAGGCCCAGAGGATGCGGGCCGCCACAGCGCGGTAGGGCCGCCATGCCTCGGCAAGCGCCCTGAGCACGCCGATGTCGGGCTTGCGGTCAAGCGAGAAGGCGTGCGCAGCAGCGGCGCGCAACGCAAGATCGCCGGCCGGAAAAATATCGATATGCCCGGCCGAGAACATCAGATAGACCTCCGCCGTCCACGGCCCGACGCCGCGATGGACCGTAAGCGCGGCAATGGCCTCATCGCTCGGAAGGTCGCCCACAAGCTGAAGGTCGAGGTCGCCGCGGATGATCGCCAGCGCTATCGCCTCGAGGCTGGCCTGCTTGGCGCGGGTGAGGCCGAAGCCGGCGCGGGCGTCGTCCGGCAGGGCCAGAAAGGCTTCCGCCGTCAGGGGCTGACAGGCCGCGGCAATGCGGGCGAAGATGGCGGACGCCGCCCGTTTCGAAATCAGCTGGCCGGTGATCACCTCCGCAAGGCCGGCAAAGCCGCAGGGCATCAGCCTGAGCGGGATTTCTCCACTTTGTGCCGCAATCCTTGCCATCGACGGCGCGCTTTCGCATAACCGGTCGATGGCGCGATCAAGATCCGCGGCATTGCTGAGGCGTTGCATCGGCCCTATCCCTTCTCAAGAAGTCCTCAATGGTGAAACGTCATCGCATGAACCAGAACCACGATCGACCCGTTTTCCGCTTTGCGCCGAGCCCGAACGGCCGCCTGCACCTGGGTCACGCGCTCTCGGCGCTTGAAAACGAGCGGCAGGCGAGAGAGACGGGCGGCAGGCTGCTGCTGAGGATCGAGGATATCGACCGCGCCCGCTGCACGCCGGCACTGGAGAAAGGCGTCATCGCCGACCTGCGCTGGCTCGGGATCAGCTTTGACGGGCCGGTCTTCCGACAGTCGGAACATTTCGCCGATTACCAGAACATGCTGCAAATGCTGATCGACCGCAACCTCGCCTATCCGGCCTTCATGACGCGCGGCGAGGTAAGACGGCTGGTCAGCGAAAGCGAGGCTTCGGGAACGATCTGGCCGCGCGATCCCGATGGCGCGCCGCTTTATCCCGACCGCGATCGCCGGCGTCCCTTGCAGGAGCGGCAGGACATGCTGGCCGCGGGCATGCGCCATGCCTTTCGGCTCGACATGGCGGCAGCCGTCGAAACGCTCGACGCGCCGCTTTCCTGGCTGGAGCAAACGGCGGACGGCATTGTCGAAACGCCGGCCGATCCCGCCGTCTGGGGTGATATCGTGCTGTCGCGATCGGATGCGCCGTCGAGCTATCACCTTTCCGTCGTCACCGATGATGCCGCCCAGGGCGTAACCCATGTGGTGCGCGGCATGGACCTCCTTCAGGCCACCGCCGTCCACAGGTTGCTGCAGGCGCTTCTCGGCCTGCCCGCTCCCATCTACCGCCACCATCGGCTGCTGCTGGGCACGGACGGACGCAAGCTTTCGAAATCGAACGGCGACACAGCGCTCTGCGAACTGCGCGCAAACGGCGTCTCACCGGCCGATATTCGGGTCATGTGCGGTTTCTGAATGCTTCGCCTTGCGGGCGTGATGCCGGCTCCAGGGCGCGTGCTTGATGACCTTGTACTTCAGCAGCGCCGCGTTCACCTCCGCGCCCAGAAGCAGGATCACGCCGATCGAATAGAGGAAGACCAGCAGGATCATCGGCGTTGCGAGACCGGCATAGGTTGCGCTGTACTGGGCGAAGGTGCCGAGATAATAGGCGAAGCCGGACGCGAAGATCGACCAGACGACCAGCGTCAGGATGACGCCGGGCAGGACGTCGACAAGCCGCCTTCTGCCGGCCGCCAGGAAAAGATGGGCAATCACCAGGCCGAACATCAGGAGCAGGAATGTGCCGAGCAGGCGGGCATTGGAGAGAAGATTGAGCGCGTCCTCGAGCCAGGGGAACCAGCGCTCCGCGAAATGCAGCGCGATCGGCACCACCACGAACATGATGCTGAGGAAGGCGAAGATGATCGACGCCAGTAGCACGAAACCGAGGCTCTTGATGCGAAGCCACCACCAGCTGCGCGTTTCCTCGACGCGATAGGCGCGGTTGAGCGAAAGACGGACCGCTTCCACCCCGTTGGAGGCGAAGTAGGCTGCCGCCAGCACCGAAATCGTCAGAAGCCCGCCGCGCGGCACCGTCAGCACCTCGCGGATCTGGTTTGACACCGGCTCCGCGATCGCCTCCGGCCAGGCGCCGACGATGAAATTGATGGCCACGTTGGCGAACTCGTCGGCGCCGAGAAAGCCGGCAAGCGTCGTGCCGAAGATCAGGAAGGGAAACAGCGCCAGCAGCGTGGAAAGCGCCACATGGCTTGCCATCGCCCATCCGTCATCCTCGCTGAAGTGGTAGAGCGCATCATAGGCAACCTTCCACGTCATCCGGATCGCTGTCTTCATTCTGGCTCCCAATGGCGGTTCGTCTGCATTTGTGGCGCTCCTGGCTTCCTTATATAGGATGATGAGCGGCTTCATGTACCGGAGAGTGTCAATTGGCTGAAAAATCCACGATAATCGTCACCGGCTGTTCCACCGGCATCGGCGCCTTTTGCGCCCGCGCGCTGAAGGACGAGGGCTGGAGGGTGTTTGCGACCGCGCGGCGCGCTGAGGATCTGGCAGCCCTCGAGGCCGACGGTCTCGAGGCCCTCTATCTCGACTACACCGACGAGGCCTCGATTGCCGCCCTTGTCGAAACCGTGCTGGAACGCACAGGAGGCACGCTTGACGCGCTGTTCAACAATGGCGCTTACGGCCAGACCGGCGCGGTGGAGGATGTTGCGACCGATGTGCTGCGGGCCCAGTTCGAGGCAAATGTCTTCGGCTGGCATGAACTCACGCGCCGCATCGTGCCGGTGATGCGGCGGCAGGGCCACGGCCGCATCATTCAGTGCTCGTCCATCCTCGGCCTCCTCCCCTACCGCTTTCGCGGGCCTTATTCCGCCTCGAAATATGCGCTCGAGGCCCTCTCGCTCACCCTGCGCATGGAGCTTGACGGCAGCGGCATTTTCGTCAGCCTGATCGAGCCGGGACCGATCGCCTCGAAATTCACCGCCAATGCGCTGAAGCACATCAGGGCCAGCATCGACATCGACGGCTCGGTCCATGCCGAGGACTATCGAAAACAACTGGCGCGGCTCGACGGATCAGGCCCGCCCAACCGGCACAAGCTGGAACCCGACGCCGTCCATGCCGTTTTGAAGAAGGCGCTGGCGGCGAAACGGCCGAGACCGCATTACCTGGTGACAACGCCCGCCAAGCAGGGCGCTCTCCTGAAACGGGTCATGCCGGCCGACTGGTTCTATCGCCTGATGGGACGCATGAGCTGAAGGAGACGAGCGCCATGGACGCCATTTCCGTGATCAGGGCCGACATCACCGCGCTTGAGGTCGACGCCATCGTCAACGCGGCCAACAGCACGCTTCTGGGCGGCGGCGGGGTCGACGGCGCCATCCACCGTGCGGCAGGGCCCGGTCTCCTTGCCGAATGCCGCACTCTTGGCGGGTGCCCCACCGGCGAGGCGCGGATCACCGGCGGCCACAACCTTGCCGCACGCCATGTCATCCACACGGTCGGCCCGGTCTGGCGCGGCGGCGCACGCGGGGAAGCGGCGCTTCTTGAGAGCTGCTACCGCACCGCGCTGAAGCTTGCCGCCGAGCACGACTGCCGCACGATCGCCTTTCCCGCGATCTCGACCGGCATATACGGCTTTCCCGCCGACAGGGCGGCGGTCATCGCCGCAAGCACGATCGCAGCGACGTGCGCCGAACATGCCGTCATCGAGGCGGTTTATCTGGTCGCCTTCGATCAGGGCACCGAAGCTCATCTGAAGAAGGCCGTTGCCGCCCTTCGAACCGTTTGAACGCAGTTTGCCAATTGTCAGGCCCTTGCAAGCGCGCCGAATTTGTCGTCTCATGCGCCCTCCCGCTTCGCCGGGTACATCGGAGGAGAACCATGTCCAGCTTTTTCATATTCGTGACTATCATTGCGATGATGCTGGTCGTGTTCTTTCTCGTGCGCGGCCTCATCAACATGATGAAGGGCGGCAGCGGCGAATTTTCCAACAAGATGATGCAAGGCCGCATCGCCTTCCAGGCAATCGCCATCGTCCTCATCATGTTCACCCTCTGGCTCATCCAGTCCGGACACTGATTTCACGAACAGCATGGTCAAACTCAACAGGATCTATACCCGCACCGGAGACGGCGGCACCACCGGGCTTGCAAGCGGCCCGCGCCGCAGGAAGTCGGATGCGCGGCTTGTCGCCATCGGCGACGTGGACGAAACCAACGCGGCGCTCGGCCTCGTGCGGCTCGAGGCGGAAGACGAGGGTCCGCTGGCCGAGGCGCTGAAGCGGATCCAGAACGACCTCTTCGATCTGGGCGCCGATCTGGCGACGCCGGAGACCGGCGAGGCCCTCTCCTACGAACCGCTGAGGATCGTCGATGCCCAGGTCGACTGGCTCGAAGCCGAGATCGACCGGCTGAACGCGAGGCTTGCGCCGCTCACCTCCTTCGTGCTGCCCGGCGGCGGCCCGCTTGCGAGCGGCCTGCATATGGCCCGCACCGTCTGCCGCCGCGCAGAACGCGCGATGGTGGCGCTTTCGGGCGAGGAAGCAGTCGGCGCCCCTGCCCTTTCCTATATCAACCGGCTTTCCGACTACCTCTTCGTTGCCGCCCGCCATGCCAATGACGACGGCAGGTTCGACATTCTTTGGGAACCGGGAAAAAACCGCTGATTTTGCAGAAATTTGCCCGGTTTCGGGCAATGATTCTTTGTCAAAGCAGGCAAATGAAATTATTCATGTCGCCCATTGGCAAGCGAGCGCGGCCGAAAGACCGCAATCTCACCCACGCCGGAATGCACGTTCCGGCCCCAATGTCTCGATTGAGGCCATCCGGCCCTGATCCAGGAGGAAGAAGATGAAGGTTCTGGTCCCGGTAAAGCGGGTTGTCGATTACAACGTCAAGATACGCGTGAAGCCGGATGGCTCCGGTGTCGAGCTTGCCAATGTGAAGATGTCGATGAACCCTTTCGACGAGATCGCGGTGGAAGAGGCGCTCCGCCTGAAGGAAGCCGGCATCGCCACCGAAGTGGTTGCCGTCTCCATCGGTCCTGCGAAAGCCGAGGAAACCATTCGCACGGCGCTCGCCATGGGCGCCGATCGCGGCATCCTGATAGCGACCGACGAGACCGTCGAGCCGCTTGCCGTCGCCAAGCTCTTGAAGAAGGTGGCCGAGGCGGAGGAGCCCGGCCTTGTCATTCTCGGCAAGCAGGCGATTGACGATGACAGCAACCAGACCGGCCAGATGCTGTCCGCCCTTCTCGGCTGGGGCCAGGCTACCTATGCCTCAAAACTGGAAGTCGGAGACGGCGAAGCGACCGTCACCCGCGAGATCGACGGCGGGCTGCAGACCATCACGGTCAGACTGCCGGCGATCGTCACCACGGATCTTCGCCTGAACGAACCGCGCTACGCCTCGCTGCCGAACATCATGAAGGCGAAGAAAAAACCGGTCGACAAGAAGACGCCTGAGGATTTCGGCGTCGACATTGCCCGCCGTCTGGACGTGCTGAAGACCGAGGAGCCGGAAACCCGCAAGGCCGGCGTCAAGGTGGCGAATGCCGCCGAACTGGTCGACAAGCTGAAAAACGAAGCCGGCGTGCTGTAGGGAGAAACCACCATGACCATTCTTCTCATTGCAGAACATGACGGCGCGACTGTCTCCGAACAAACCGCCAAGGCCGCAACGGCCGCTGCCGCGATCGGCGGCGACATCCATGTGCTGGTCGCCGGTAAGGGCTGCGCTTCAGCCGCCGAAGCGGCCGGGAAGATCAACGGCGTTTCCAAGGTGCTGCTGGCGGAAAGCGACGCGCTGGCAGAGAGCCTGGCCGAGCCGCTTTCCGCCACCATCCTGTCGCTTGCCGATGGCTATGACGTGATCATGACGGCCGCCACCACCACCGGCAAGAACGTGCTGCCGCGCGTGGCCGCGCTTCTGGACGTGATGCAGGTCTCCGAGATCATCGAAGTCGTCGCTCCCGACACGTTCAAGCGTCCGACCTATGCCGGAAACGCGATCGAAACGGTGAAATCGCTCGACGCCAAGAAGGTGATCTCCGTGCGCACCGCCGGCTTTGCCGCTGCCGGCATGAACGGCTCTGCGCCGGTGGAGACCGTCGGCGCGGCGGAAGACCCCGGCCTCTCCTCGTTCGTGAAGAACGAGATCGCCAAATCCGAGCGCCCGGAACTGACCTCGGCGAAGATCATCATTTCCGGCGGCCGTGCGCTTGGCTCGTCGGAAAAATTCCGGGAGGTGATCCTTCCCGTCGCCGACAAGCTCGGAGCCGCCGTTGGCGCCTCGCGCGCAGCGGTTGATGCCGGCTACGCGCCGAATGACTGGCAGGTGGGCCAGACCGGCAAGGTCGTCGCGCCCGAGCTTTACATCGCCTGCGGCATTTCCGGCGCCATCCAGCATCTCGCCGGCATGAAAGATTCGAAGGTCATCGTCGCCATCAACAAGGACGAGGAAGCCCCGATCTTCCAGGTGGCCGATTACGGCCTCGTCGGTGACCTGTTTGAAATTCTGCCCGCGCTTGAAAAGGCGCTCTGATCTATTTCGCGCCGGTCGCTCAGAAGGCCGGCGCGACAAAGGAATGCACCATGCCCCAGACCCGACTGACCGTTCAGACCCGTGGACAGGGCCTTTATGAATTCACCGACGAGGCCTGCCGCTTCGTGGGCGCCAACACCGAAGAGGACGGTCTTCTGACCGTTTTCGTGCGCCATACATCCTGCTCGCTTCTGATCCAGGAAAATGCCGATCCCGACGTCAAACGCGACCTCTCGGCCTATTTTTCGAGGCTCGTGCCGCGCGCGGACGACCCGGCCATGGACTATCTCGTCCACCGGCTGGAAGGCCCGGACGATATGCCGGCCCATATCAAGACGGCGCTGACCCAGGTCTCGCTCGCAATTCCCGTATCCGCCGGCAGGCCGGCGCTCGGAACCTGGCAGGGACTTTACCTGTTCGAACACCGCGACCGCCCGCACCGGCGCGAGATCGTGCTGCATCTCTCGATCGCATAGCCGACCGGCTTTCGGTTCCTCGGCATCGGCCGACAAACCCGTCGTCGTCAGTGCGTCGCCCGGCCCCTTCGGCGCGTCGCTGGCGCCGAATCAGCGGCTGAGCGTCCTGCGCACGCTCAGAACCAGGCCATACCGGGTTGGCCGCATCATGCACACCCCGGCGCATCAGGCCGTCGACGAGACCGGCAGGCCGGCGGACGAGCGCACCACGAAGAACCTGCCGGAGATGCCTTCAGGCTTTTCGGAAAGCCTTGACTGCGAAACCGGCTCGGGTGGACAACACGACCTTCCCGAGCCTTTGGCGCGGCCGCTCAAAGCAGCCTGACGCGGGTCACATAGGCCTCGAAGAAGTCAGAGAACCGGGCGATGCGCATCGGCAGGCGTTCATAGGGCGGGTAGTAGAGCGTCAGCCAGAGTTCGCTCGGCGTCCAGTCGTCGAGCACCTGAACAAGCCGCCCTTCGGCAAGTGCGGTCTCGACGATGAAATAGGGCAGAAGCGCCACCCCTTCCCCGTTTTCGGCAAGCCGCGCCAGGAATTCGCCATTGTTGCCGGCAAGCACGGATCCGGCTCGCACGCGTCGCCGCCGGCCTCCATTGGTAAGTTCCCAGTTTTCCGACACGGCCTCCGCATCGAAGCCAAGGCAGGCCGCTGCCTGAAGGTCATCCGGATCCTGTGGCGCTCCATTGGCCGCGAGGTAACCGGGAGAGGCAACCAGCACCCTCCGGATCGGGCAGAGCTTGCGCCAGATTGTCGACTTGTCGTCCGGCGGCCCCGAAATGCGGATGGCAAGATCATAACGGGCTGCGACGATGTCGACGAAACTGTCGGTCAAGGTGACGGACATGCTGACTGCAGGGTTTTCCGCCCTGAACCCCGAAAGGACATCCGGCAGAACCTGCTGTCCAAGCGAGAGCGGCGCGTTCACCCTTATATGGCCGCTGATGGCCGCCTCCTGCTCGCGGACTTCCTCTGCCGCATCGTCGAAAGCCTGCAGCAGAGGCCGCATCCGGGCGGCATAGACGGCGCCGGCCGATGTCAAAGAGACTTGCCGTGTCGTGCGTACGAAAAGCTGCACGCCGAGCCGTTCCTCCAACGCACCGACGGCCCGCGTGACGCTGGGCGCGGTCATCGACAGGACGCGGGCGGCAGCGGCAAAGCTGCCCAGTTCCGCAACGTTCAGGAAGACACGAATATCATTCAAATCTTTCATTCGAGCATTATTACAATTATTGCAATAATATCGTCAATTTTATTCCTGTTCATGTTTGCGGCCGTCGCCATCATCTTAACGGTCAGAAATGAGGTCCGTAGGCCTCGCAGGAACAAAGGATCACCATGATGTTACAGCAAATCAAGGGCCTGCATCACATCACCTCGATGGCGGGCGACGCCCAGAAGAACAGCGACTTCTTCACCAAGACGCTCGGCCTTCGCCGCGTCAAGAAGACGGTCAATTTCGACTCTCCCGATGTCTATCACCTCTATTACGGTGATGAAGTCGGCACCCCCGGTTCGGTGATGACCTATTTCCCGTTCCCGCATATCGCCAGGGGAAAGCCCGGCACGGGCGAAGTTGGCGAAACGCTTTTCGCGGTTCCAAAAGGCTCGCTCCCCTTCTGGAGAGAACGGCTTTCGGCGCTGAATGTCGGAGAAATCTCCGAAAGCGAAGTCTTCGGTGAAAAACGGCTTCATTTTGCCGGTCCCGATCACGATGCCTTCGCGCTGGTGGAAGTCGATAATGATGACCGTGCCGGCCGGCTGAAGGGCGATGTCGCCGAAGCAGAAGCCATCCGCGGTTTCCGTGGCGCAAGCCTACGTCTCAAGGACAGCGGCGCGACATCCGAACTGCTCGGCTTCATGGGATATGAACAGGTCGACAGCAAGGATGACTGGACCCGCTATGCCATCGCGAACGGCAACGGCGCCGATGTCATCGACATTGAAACGCTGCCTTCTGCCAATGCGGCCCGTCAGGGCGCAGGCTCGGTGCATCACATTGCGTTTGCGGTTGAAGACCGTGCCGCACAGCTCGAAGTCCGCAAGGCGCTGATGGATACCGGATACAACGTCACGCCGGTCATCGACCGCAACTACTTCTGGGCGATCTACTTCCGCACGCCGGGCGGCGTGCTGTTCGAAATCGCCACCAACGAGCCCGGCTTCGATGCCGATGAGGACACCGCCCATCTCGGCGAAGCGCTCAAGCTGCCACCGCAGTATGAGAGCCACCGCGCCAAGATCGAGGACATCCTCACGCCGATCGAGGACTGACGCCATTTTCAAGGCGGCGGACCGGACGTCCGCCTGCCGGAGGTTTGAAACCATGACCGAAGATCTCTATCAGGCCTATACAAGGAAAGGCGAAAGCGGAAAGCCGCTGGTCTTCACCTTCCACGGCACGGGCGGCAACGAGAACCAGTTCGTGCCGCTGGTGGACGGACTTATCCCCGGCGCTCAAATCGTCTCGCCGCGCGGCGATGTCTCCGAATATGGCGCGCTGCGCTTTTTCCGGCGCACCGGCGAAGGCGTCTATGACATGGATGACCTTGCCCGCCGCACCGATAAGATGACGCGCTTCATCGCCAGTCACAAGGCGGACAATCCGGGTCGCGATGTCTATGCGCTCGGCTATTCCAACGGCGCGAACATCCTTGCGTCGGTGCTGTTCCGAAAACCGGAGCTTTTCGACCGTGTCGCCCTGCTGCATCCGCTGATCCCCTGGAGGCCTGATGACAATGCAGGCCTTTCCGGGCGGAAGATACTGGTGACGGGCGGCGAACGCGACCCAATCTGCCCGCCGGCCCTTTCGGCCGCGCTCATCGACTATTTCAAGGCGCAAAATGCCGACGTCCAGTCGGCGATGCATGGCGGCGGCCATGAAATCCGTCCCGACGAGATTTCTGCCATCACCCGGTTTCTCAATGGCTGACGGCAGAGCCCTGCCATTCCAATAAGCCGTCTCCCGCCCTCGCCAGAGCGCCGGAGACGGCGCGAGATTGAACCCATGATCCTGATCCACGACACCGCCCATCGCGGCCACAGGCGGCAAGGCTGGCTCGACAGCCAGGTTCAGGTGCCCGAGCCTGTGACGATCGAATAAGGGCCCGTTGCCGCCGCTCGCATCGGCTGCCTATGGCACAGGTGCACAGGAAGCTCAAAGCGGGGACAGGTCATACCCGGACGAACGTCCAACCGACACGTTCTGTTCTGGCGTCCAAACCGAGAATGCGTTTTGAAATCAAATGGCTGGGGAACCTGGATTCGAACCAGGACTAACGGAGTCAGAGTCCGTGGGTCTACCGTTAACCTATTCCCCAACATCCGGCGGCGGAAGCGCCGGTGACGTGGAGGGCTTATAAACAGAATTGGCCCGGCTTGCCAAGGGGGTTTTCGAAAATTTCCTTTCGATTGAAAAGCATCCGTTCCCTGGCAAGGGACAATCGCGGGCCTGCACACTGCCATGCTCCGCCCTTCAGCAGACAGAAAAGGCATTGGCCTTCCTTGTCCCCGCTGCTATGATGGCGGCAACTGAAAAACAATTGAGCGCCATGTTGCGAGCGGCCCTTGGCGGTGACGGCTTGCGCGGCGCGATGGAACTGAAAAAGTGGAAGACCCCCAAAACAGCGACAGGCTGTCTGATGGCGGGGCGCGCTTGACAAAAGGCAGCGAGGGCAAGCGTGCCCGCCGTCGCCGATCCCGGAAGGGCAGCAGCAATGCCGCCGCCGGAGTGCCCGCACTGAAGAGCGGCGCGGATGCGCCGGCAGAACAGGCTCTGCCCCCGGGTGAAGCCGGTCCCCGCAAACGCAAGCGCCGTCGTGGCAAACGACGCGGCGGAGGCGATAGCGTCATTTCGGCTGGCGGCGACAGCCAGGGTTCAGACCCTCAGGCGGCCGGTGCGGATAAAAAGGGCGAAGCTTCCAAGGGCGGAGCCGCCGGAGGAAACCACAAGAAGCGCAGACGCCGCCGAAAGGCCCATACGCGCGGTCCGCTCGGCGTGGATGGATGCAAGCATCAGCACGCGGGCGCGCAGTCCGCAGCCCCCCCGGAAGGCGGCGCAAAGCGGACCGACGCCCCGGCCTCGGCTCCTACCGGCAATCCGGCTGCCCTCAGCGGTTCAGCGCCTGCCCCGGCCTCTCAGGCCAATGCCCGTCCGGCGCCGCGCGGCCCAAGACCCGGCGGAGGGCACCATCACGGCGGCAACACGCTTTATGCCGCGCTCGACCTCGGCACCAATAATTGCCGGCTTCTGATTGCCCAGCCCACGCGTCATCACCAGTTCCGCGTTGTCGACGGCTTCTCGCGCATCGTCAGGCTCGGCGAGGGACTGGCGGCCACCGGCAGCCTGTCGCCGGACGCCATGGACCGCGCGGTCGAGGCGCTTTCGCTCTGCGCCGCCAAGCTCAGGGGCCGGTCGGTGCGCCGCATGCGGCTGATCGCGACGGAGGCCTGCCGCGCGGCCGACAATGGCGACGCCTTCCTGAAGCGGGTGCGAAGCGAGACGGGCCTCGAACTCGAGATCATCAACCGCGAAACCGAGGCGCGCCTGGCCGTTTCCAGCTGCGCCTCTCTGATCGGCAGGGAGACGCGCGCTGCAGTGCTTTTCGATATCGGCGGCGGCTCCTCCGAGATCGCCGTCATCAGGCTTGGCGAGAACCGCTCCCCGCGCATCGCCAACCATATCTCGCACTGGACATCGCTGCCGGTCGGCGTCGTGACACTGTCTGAACGCTACGGCGGGCATCATGTCACGCCGGCGATCTTCGAGGACATGGTGGCGGAAGTCACCGCACTGCTTGGCGATTTCCACTGCCCGGAGGTCGAGGGCGGGGCCGATGACGACGGGTTCCACCTGATCGGCACGTCCGGAACGGTCACGACGCTTGCCGGAGTCCATCTCGACCTGCCGCGCTATGACCGGCGCAAGGTCGACGGCATCTGGCTCTCCGACGATGAGGTCACCGCGATGCAGGAAAAGCTGCTCTCCTGGGATTTCGCGGGACGGGCAGCCAATCCCTGCATCGGTCCGGACCGGGCCGATCTGGTGCTCGCGGGCTGCGCCATTCTGGAAGCGATCCGCCGCCGCTGGCCGGCGCAGCGCATGCGGGTTGCCGACCGGGGCCTGCGCGAGGGCATTCTGACCGACATGATGATGCGCGACGGCGTGTGGCGCTCGAAAAGACGCCGGGGCGGCTTCAATCGCCCGCCCCGCAACGACAACAAGGACTGACCATGGCCAGACAACCTGCAAAACCGGTCCGCACGGGCCGCAAGATCGGCCAGAAGGTCAAGAAGACCAAGCTGAAGGCCTCTTCGCGGCGCTGGATCGAGCGGCATATCAACGACCCTTACGTCCAGCGGGCGAAGACCGAGGGTTTCAGGGCGCGTGCCGCCTACAAGCTGCTCGAGATAGACGAGAAGCACCATATCCTGAAGGGCGCGCGCCGGATCATCGATCTCGGCGCGGCGCCTGGAAGCTGGTCGCAGATCGCCGCCAAGGTGACCGATTCGACGGATACCGACGTCCGCGTTGCCGCGATCGACTTTCTAGAGATGGCGCCCGTTCCCGGCGTCAAGTTCTTCGAGATGGACTTTCTCGACGACGCGGCGCCAACGCTCCTGCGCGCGGCGCTCGACGGCCCGCCCGATCTCGTGATCTCCGACATGGCCGCGCCGACCACGGGCCACAAGCGAACGGATCACCTGCGCACGATGCATCTTTGCGAAGTCGCGGCGCATTTCGCCGTCGAAACGCTGGCCGAGGGCGGTCACTTCCTCGCCAAGACCTTCCAGGGCGGCGCCGAACACGACCTCCTGACCATGCTGAAGCAGAACTTCCGGCAGGTGGTCCACGTCAAGCCCGCGGCCTCCCGTTCGGAGTCGGTCGAGATGTTCCTGCTTGCCAAACACTTCAAGGGCCGTGCGCGGCCGGGCTGAGACCCCGCGTGGCAAGGGTTAAGCCGGCCCGGGCCCGACCAGGCCGATCCGGGTGAACCGAATGCCGCAAAGGCATCCGGCGGAAACGGCTCCTCAGAATTGCCGGCGCAGCGCCTTGAGCCCCGTCATGAAGACGCCGACATCGGTGCCCACGGCGAGGAATTCGATCCCCATCTTCTGGTATTTCTTCGTGAGTTCCGCATCGCCGATGAGAATGCCGGCGGCCTTGTCCGATGCCTTGATGCGTTCCAGCGCATCGATGACCGTCTCCTGCACTTCCGCCGCGCCGACCTGTCCGGGAAAGCCCATGTCGGCAGCCAGATCGGAAGGGCCGACGAAGACGCCGTCGACGCCCTCGGTGGCCAGGATGTCGTCAAGCGCTGCGATCCCCGCGCGGCTTTCGACCTGCACCAGCACGCAGATTTCGTCGCTCGCCGTGGAGAGATAGTCGGAGACGGTATCGTAGAGCGAGGCGCGGGCAAGAGCTGCCCCTATGCCGCGGGCACCCTTTGGCGGATAGCGCACAGAGCGCACGACCTCCGAAGCCTGCGCGCCGCTTTCGATCATCGGCACCAGGAAATTGCGCACGCCGATATCCAGATACTGTTTCATGAGCGCCCGGTCATCCGAGGGCGGACGCACCACCACAGCCGGATCGAAGGCTGCCAGTGCGCGCAACTGATCGAGGATCGAGCGGAGATCGTTCGGCCCGTGCTCGCCGTCGACCAGCAGCCAGTCGAAACCGGCCTGGGCGCAAAGCTCCGCGGTCGTCGCCTCGCCGAGACCGAGCCACAGGCCGATCTTCTGTTCACCGCGCCTCAGTGCGGCCTTGAATTCATTCGTATCTACAGGCACGCTCGCCTCCCAAGGAACATTTGACGCGTCCGGCAGGAGAGAATCACCGGCCCCGCCTCGATCCGCCGAGCGTATTGAGCCACACGACCGGCCCGCCAGACAATCCCCTTGGCAGGATCATTCGGCGCGCCCGCGCCATGCCCCTTCATCGCCGGACAGGCTCACGCCTCCCCCGCCTCAGGCAAAGAGCATCCGGCGCGGATCGGCAAGAAGCCGGGCATAATGGCAGAGGAACCGCGCGGCATCCGCGCCGTTGATCACCCGGTGATCATAGGAAAGGTCGAGCGGCGCCATCAGCACAGGCTGCCAGGCCTCGTTCTCCCAGACCGGAACGGTTTCCGCTCGCGTGATACCGAGAATGGCCACTTCCGGCGGGTTGACCAACGGCGTGAACGCCGTGCCGCCGATGCCGCCGAGATTGGAAACGGACATCGACGCCCCGCCCATTTCGTCAGGCCGAAGCTTGCGGTCGCCGGCCCTCTTCGCCAGGTCGGCAATCTCGGCGGAGATCTGCCACAGGCCCTTGCGGTCCGCATCGCGGATCACCGGCACCATCAGCCCGTGCGGCGTGTCGACGGCGACGCCGATGTGGCAATAGTCTTTCCGGATCAACACCTTGCCGTCTGCCGACAGCGATGAATTGAACAGCGGAAAGGCTTTGAGGGTGAGCGCCAGCGCCTTGATGTGAAAGGCAAGCGCGGTGAGCCTCAGCCCTTTGGCCGAAGCTTCCGCCTTGAGGCTCGTGCGAAAGGCTTCGAGCGCGCGCATGTCGGCGCGATCGTGATGGGTGACCTGCGGGATCATCCGGTTGGCGGCCGAAAGATTGTCGGCGGCAAGGTTTGCGATCCGCGTCATCGGTTCTTCGCTGACGGGTCCGTAAGCCGCATGGTCGATATCCCAGTACCGTCGGTCATCTGCGCTGGCGGTTCCCCCGACAACCGGTGCGGAGCCGTCCAGATGCTGGTCGACATCCTCGCGCGCCAGATTGGTGCGACCCGATTTTCGCGCAACATCGGAAAGGTCGATGCCCTTGCGTCCGGCATAGGCCACCACGGCCGGGCTTGCGATGAAATCCTTGTCGCTCATGTCACCATTCCGCCGAAATATACTGGGTTTCCATGAATTCGAGCATGCCTTCATGACCGCCCTCGCGCCCGAGCCCGGACTGCTTGACCCCGCCGAAGGGGGCCGCCGGATCGGAGACGAGGCCCCGGTTGAGACCGACCATGCCGTATTCCAGCCGTTCGCAGACGCCCATGGCGCGCTTCATGTCCTCGGAGAAGACATAAGCGACCAGCCCGTATTCGGTGTCATTGGCGCGCCGGATCACGTCTTCCTCGTCGCTGAAGGTCTGCAGCGCCGCGACGGGACCGAAAATTTCGTCATGGACGCAGTCAGCGGTTTCGGGGACGTTCGACAGCACGGTCGGGGGATAGAAAAAACCTTTGCCGTTCGGCCGCGTGCCGCCAAGCTCGAGTTTCGCGCCCTTCGCGACGGCATCCTCGACGAAGCCCGCGACCTTGTCGCGGGTCGATGCGTTGACCAGCGGCCCGACATCGATGCCATCCTCCAGGCCGTTGCCGAGTTTCAGCGCGGCCATGGCGGCGGTGAATTTTTCCGTGAACTCCGCGCTGACCTTTTCATGAATGTAAAACCGGTTCGCCGCCGTGCAGGCCTCGCCGAGATTGCGCATCTTCGCCAGCATGGCGCCTGCGACCGCCTTGTCGAGATCGGCATCCTCGAACACGATCAGCGGCGCATTGCCGCCAAGCTCCATGGCCGGCTTGACCACCTGATCGGCGGCCGATTTGAGCAAGCTGCGCCCGACGCCGGTGGAGCCGGTAAAGGAGACGACGCGCACGCGCGGATCATGCAGCATATGATCGACAATCCGGCCGGAATGTTTCGACGGCAGGACGTTGACGAGCCCCTTCGGCACGCCCGCTTCCTCCAGAAGCGGCATCAGCGCCAGCATGGTCAGCGGCGTTTCCGTCGCCGGCTTGATGATCACCGCGCAACCGGCGGCCAGCGCCGGCGCGATCTTGCGCGTGCCCATGGCCGCCGGATAGTTCCACGGCGTGACCAGAACCGAAATGCCGGCCGGCTTGTGCTGCACGACGATGCGCGCGCCGGATGACGGCGCATGGGTGATAAGCCCGTCGGCCCTGACGGCTTCTTCGGCAAACCAGCGGAAGAACTCGGCCGCATAGGTCGCCTCGCCCATGGCATCTGCCCGCGCCTTGCCGTTTTCCAGCGTAATATAACGGGCAAAGTCCTCCAGCCGAGCGGTCATGAGTTCCCACGCCTTGCGGAGAATTTCGGATCGTTCGCGCGGCGTTTTCGCCTGCCATACGGCCATCGCCTTTTCGGCGGCATCAAGCGCCGCATCGGCATCCGGGGTATCGGCGGAGGCCACAGAAGCGAGAACCTCTTCGGTCGCCGGGTTGATGACGTAAAAGCGCTCGCCGCTTGCGGCCTCACGCCAGCTTCCGTCGATATAGAGATTGGTAAAGTCCATGATCTGGCTCCGAATTTCAAAGAAGATGGCGCAGCGGCTCTTCGAGGCGACCGGCAAAACCTGTGACAAAGGCAAGTGCCGCTGCCTCGCCCAACTGGTTGTCGTGATAGTCGAACCCGATGATGAAAGCGTCCCGGTCGCGACCAATCGTCAGGACGGGCGCCGCCACAGCCCGCGCCGTCGCGCGGATCACGGGCGAGCCCGTCAGGTCGCGCAGGATGATATCCGCTTCGCCCTCTTCGGCCTCCTCTTCCAGCGCACCAAGGCGGGTGCGGTCGGCATCGGCAAAGCGGGCAGGACTGGCTCCCGGTTCCTCAATGCCAATGACGATCGTATTTTCGTCCGTTAAAGCACCCCGCAGCGCCGCTGCGGCAAAGCCAAGCCAGATACTGGAAGGTGACGGGGCATCATGGGTTTCTGCCTGCAGCCAATCGAGCAAAGACGAAAAGCCGGAAGCGGGAACCTGGGCCTCGATATGCAGCGGCACGCTTGCCGGAGTGGCCGCCGGTGAAGCATCCGCTCGCGCACCCAATGCGCGCAAGGTTTCAAGGTCGGATACATGATAGGGCTGGGCAATGCCCTCTTCGGCAAGCCGCGTCAGATCAAGACCTTCTTCATGCGCTACCCACCGCGCCTTTGGCGAGGCCAGAATAGGCCCCTCAACGGGCGCGGCGGGCCGCGGCGGCGCCTTGGGTTTTGACGGTGCCTTGCGACTGTCGGGGGCTGTTTTTTCCGCCTCAGTAACAACAGATGGCTGCGGGGCGGATGAAGGTTTTGCCGCTTTAGCGCTGCGCCGCACGGGGTTTTCAGGCTTTTCGGCCGAAATCACGGCAATCACCGAGCCGACGGGTACGGCCTCATCGGCATCGGCCAGAATGGCGGCGACATAGCCGTCATGTCCGGCCTCGACCTCCATCACCGATTTGTCGGTTTCCACCTCGAGCAAGATGTCGCCGGCCGAAACCTTGTCGCCCGGTTCCTTGCACCAGCTGACGATCAGCCCGGTATCCTGGGCCATACCCAGTGCTGGCATGATGATCTCCGCGCCTTCCGGCAGGGACTCCTCATCGGCTTCACTGGCGCTTGGAGCACTCTCGCCGCCCGCGTCTTTTTCAGCGGGCTTTGCGCTTTCAACATCGTCCTTGCTCTCGACGATCACGGCCACGACGGAACCGACCGGCACATCGTCACCGTCACCCGCCGAAACGGCGCTCAGAAAGCCATCGGCAGCCGCCTCGACCTCCATCACCGCCTTGTCGGTTTCGACCTCCATGATCGCCTCGCCGGAAGAAACGGGCTCGCCGCTCGTCTTCAGCCACCGCACGATCTTGCCGGTGTCCTGCGCCATGCCGAGCGCGGGCATTATCACATCATGCGGCATGGAAAAGCTCCCCGCGCACCGAAAGGCGCGCCTTTTCAGCCACCCGTTCAGGCGTCGGCACAGTGATATCCTCCAGCGCCGGCGAGAACGGCACCGGCACATCCATCGCCCCCATGCGCAAGACCGGCGCATCGAGGTGATAGAAGGCCTTTTCCGCGATGCGACTGGCAATCTCGCCGGTAATGCCGAAGCTCTGATGGCCCTCATCGATCACCATGGCGCGCGATGTCTTTTTGACCGATTTGAGGATGGTTTCCTCGTCCAGCGGCACGATGGTGCGCGGATCGATGACTTCCGCCGAAATCCCGTCCTTTGCCAGGAGTTCGGCTGCTGCCAGCGCCACCTGCACCATGGAGGACGTCGCGACAAGCGTGATATCCTCACCCTCGCGCAGGATCGCGGCCTCGCCAAAGGGGATCAGATATTCCTCCTCCGGCACCTCGGCCTTGTCGTTATACATCAGCTTGTCTTCGAAGATGACGACCGGATTATTGTCGCGGATCGCCGTCTTCATCAGTCCCTTGGCCTCATAGGCCGAAGACGGGAGCGCGACCTTCAGGCCGGGAATATGCGCGACAAGCGCATGCAACGACTGGGAATGCTGGGCGGCAGAACGCCGCGTCGCCCCCAGATTGGTGCGCACCACCAGCGGCACGTTGAGCTTGCCGCCGGACATGTAGTGGATCTTGGCCGCCTGGTTGCAGAGCTGGTCCATGATCAGGAACAGGAAGTCGCCGAACATCAGATCGACGATGGGGCGCGCGCCGGTCATCGCCGCGCCGACGGCAAGGCCCATGAAGCCCGGCTCGGCAATCGGCGTATCGATGACGCGCTCGGTCCCGAATTCCTCCACCAGGCCGGACAACACCTTGAACGGCGTTCCGGCCTCGGCGACGTCCTCGCCGATGATGAAGGTCGTGGGGTCACGGCGCAGTTCTTCGGCCAACGCCTCGTTCACGGCCTGGGATAGCGTGATCTTTCGCATGGAATGTCCTCCTCAGTCCGCAAAAACGTGCATGTCGACTTCATGCTTGTCCGGATATTTTGCCTTCAGCGCATAGTCGACGGCGGCGGCCGCATCGTCGCGAATCTCGGCTTTGAGGGCCTCAAGCTCGTCCTTCGAGGCAATCCCTTCGCCGGTCAGCCATTTGGAAAACTTCTCGATCGGGTCGCGGTTTTCCTTCCATTCCTTCTCCTCGGCCTTGGATCGGTAGTATTCGCGGTTGATGTCGCCGACATGGTGGCCGTGATAGCGATAGGTCCGGAGTTCGATGAAGAACGGCCCCTTGCCCCGGCGGCAGCGCTGCACCAGGTCGCGCGTCAGTTCATTGACCGCCAGCACATCCTGCCCGTCGACCTCGAAAGCCTCGATGCCGAAGGCCCGCGCCCGGTCGGTGATCGAACCGGCGGCGATCTCGGCCGTCGCCGTATATTCGGAATAGCCGTTGTTCTCGCAGGCATAGATCACCGGCAGGTTCCAAAGCGCTGCCATGTTCATGACCTCGTAGAGGAGCCCCTGCGCGGTTGCCCCGTCGCCGAAGAAGCAGACGGTCACATCGTCGGACTTCTGCATTTTCGCGCGCAGCGCGGAGCCGGTGGCAATGCCCATCGAGCCGCCGACGATGGCGTTGGCGCCGAGATTGCCGTGGCTCTGGTCGGCGATATGCATCGACCCGCCCTTGCCCCGGCAATAGCCCTCCTCCTTGCCGAGGAGTTCGCAGAACATCGCCTGAAAATCCGCCCCCTTGGCCACGCAATGGCCGTGGCCGCGATGGGTTGAGGTGATCCGGTCGCTGTCGGTCAGCGCCTCGCAGATGCCGACCGCGACCGCCTCCTCGCCGGAATACATATGCGTCAGACCCGGCATCTTGGCCGAGAGGTAGAGCTGGTTGGCATTATCCTCGAAGGTGCGGATGCGAACCATCTGCCGGTACATGCGCAGATAGTCCTCGCGATTATGCTTGTTGTCTGAAGCGCTCATGACGTTTCCCGCCTCAATACCGGTTGGCAATCGGCAGTTCCTCTGCCGGAAACAGCGAGATGACCTCGCACCCCTTGTCGGTGACGACGACCTCCTCCTCGATGCGGGCAGCGGAAAAGCCATCGGCGGCAGGGCAATAGGTTTCCAGCGCGAACACCATGCCGGTCTGGATTTCCATCGGATTATCGAGCGACACCGCTCGCGAGATGATCGGGCGTTCGTGCAGCGCAAGACCAAGGCCGTGGCCGAACTGCAGACCGAAGGCGGAGAGTTCGTCCGGAAAACCGAATTCCTCCGCCTTCGGCCATGCCTTGGCCACGACATCGGTGGTCACGCCCGGCTTGATCAGCGCGATCGAGGCATCGATCCATTCGCGCGCCTTCACATAGGCGTCGACCTGGGCGGGCGTCGAGCGGCCGATATTGAAGGTGCGGTAGTAGCAGGTGCGATAACCCTGATAGCTCTGCAGGATATCGAAGAAGGCCTGGTCGCCGGGCCGGAAAAGCCTGTCGGTGAAATTGTGCGGATGAGGATTGCAGCGCTCGCCGGAAATGGCGTTGATCGCCTCGACATCGTCGGAACCCATTTCATAGAGCATCTTGTTGGACAGAGCGACGATCTCGTTCTCGCGCACGCCCGGTTTCAGCTCCTCGTAAATCATGTGGTAGACGCCATCGACCATGCTGGCGGCCTGCGTCAGAAGCTGGATCTCGTCCCAGTTCTTGATCTCGCGAGCCGAAAGCATGATCTGCTGGCCGTCGACGACATTGATGCCAGCCGCCTTCAGCGCCTCGAACATGGCGGTTTCGGCATAATCGACGCCAACCGGCATATCGGCCATGCCGGCATCGCGGATGAGACCTGCAATCTCCTCGGCATATTTTTTCATCAGCCCGAAAGAGGGCGGAATGGTGCCGCGCATGCCGACGACGCCGGCCCGGCAATGATCGGGGATCAGCCAGTCGGAGAATTTGCGGTGGTGCACGGCAGCCGAACCGAAATCCCAGACGTAAGGCGCGTCATCACCCGTCAGCAGGCAGAAACGGCACATCTTGTCGCGTTCCCACTCGCCGATCTTGGTGGCGGAGACATAGCGGATATTGTTGACGTCGAAGAGCAGCAGCGAGCCTGCATCGCTGTTCTTCAGAGCCTGTCGGGTGCGTGACAGGCGGTAGCGGCGCAACCGGTCGTGATCGACGCGCCGTTCGAAGTCGACGGACGTATGGCCCCAGGCCGGCAGCCGTCCTTCCCAGTTCCACTGGGGCAATAGATCCTGCGGGGTGAGCACGTTGGGTGTCAGTGCGCGGTTCATGAAATCCTCCCTCGGGCAGCGCGATCGCCTGCCTGCTCGGTTGAAATTGTCGTCTGCAAATCGAAGCGTCGCGGCGCTACTGGATCACCCAGCCGCCATCGATATGGATCATCTGGCCGGTCATGTAGTCGCTGTCGTGACTGGCGAGGAATGCCGCCGTGCCCTTCACGTCGTCGGGATAGGACACTTTCTTCAGCGCCAGATCGTTCTCAGCCAGGTCCTCGAACGCCTGTCCTTCCTTCTGCTTGAAGCCCATCTCGACCAGATCCTTGTCGAGCTGCGCCCAAAGCGGCGTCTTGACCACGCCCGGTGCATAGCCGTTGACGGTGATGTTGTGCTCGGCAAGCGTGACCGCGCCGCAATGGGTAAGCGCCAGGCAGCCATATTTCGAGGTGCAGTAGACCGTCACATCGTAAAGCGGTTTGCGCGATGCGACCGAGCCGACATTGATCAGCTTGTAGACATGCTCCTGCTTGCCCTGCTTGATCATCTGCCGGGCAACGGCCTGCATGCCGAGCCACATGCCCTTGGTGTTCACATTCATGATGAAGTCCCAATTGTCCTCATCGATGTCCATGAAGAATTTCGGCTTGTTGACCCCGGCATTGAACAGGCCGACATTGATCATGCCGAACGCCTCGACGGTGGCTTGAACCGCGGCATCATTGTCATCGCGGCTCGTCACATCCATCTTCACCGCGATCGCCCGGCCGTTGCCGGCGGCGTTGATCTTGTCGGCCAGCGCCTTGCCCAGTTCCAGGTCAAGGTCGCCGATGCAGACATTGGCGCCCTGCTCGGCGAAATGCTCGGCATTGGTCGCGCCCATGCCCTGGGCGCCGCCGGTGATCAGGATGTTTTTGCCTTTGAGGCGGTTGGGGTCCATGGTCTCTCCTCCCGTGTTGACCGGCCCTTTGACTTTGCAAAGAGCCTATGTGACGCGTTTTCGCATGGCCTCGTCCGCGCGCGCCTGAGCGCGCGAGAGGGCCTGTTTCGGACTGACGATGCCGCGCAGCATGTCGTGCAGCTCATGACCGCAGATCTGGATGATGTCGGAAATTTCCGGGATCGGCGGGCGCGGCCAGAACTGCAGCTCGTCGCGCCAGGACATCTGGTCGACGCTCTCGAAGATCGGCGACAGGCGGCGCACTTCCGGATCGGAACCGACGGAATAGCGCGGCGCGGTGCGGCTGCCATTCTGGATGAAAAGCTTTTGTGCTTCCGGCGAGGTGAAGGCGACGAGCGCCTCGACCGCTTCGTCCACCCGCTCCTGCGGCAGGTTGGCGGGAACGCCGAAGACATAACCGCCGACCGGCGCGATCGGCGTGCCGCCCGGCCCGTGCGGATGCGGCAGATAGCCGGTATTGCCGAAGGCGGGCGATTGCGGATCGAGCTCGAAATAGGGTGCCAGAAGCGTGTAGCCGTAGGCCATTGCGACCTTGCCTTCGGCGTAAGGCCGGACGCGCTCATACCAGGACATGGACAGGATATCGGGTGGCGAGAATTCCATCAGCGCCAGCAGATATTCCGCCGCTTCGAGCGCCTTCGGCGTGTCGATGGTCGGGTGAAGATCGTCGCGCTCCAGATGATCGGCATCGAAACCACCGGCGATCTCTTTCAGGTTGATGATCGGCTGGCCGAAATCGGCGCAGGCCATCATGAATGTGTGGCCGAGCGCCGTGCCGCGCGCCGCGTTCCAGGCAATGCCGTAGACGCCCATGCGCGGGTCATGCAGGCGGGCCGCGGCCTCCAGCACAGCCTCCGTCGTTTCCGGCGGCTCAAGGGCGGCTTCCGCGAACAGGTCGCGGCGATAGAAGAACAGTTCCGGCGTTGTCTGGCTCGGCACGCCATAGGCCACGCCGTCCCAGTGGGCGGCCCGCCACCCGGCGGTGTGAAAATCACCGGGGTCGAGCCTGTCGAGATCCATGATGGAGGACAGCGGGCGCAGGACGCCTTTCTTCACGAACTCCCCAAGCCAGGGCAGGTCGACGGCGATCAGATCGTAGCGGCTGACGGCGCGTTCGGCATTGCGCAGCGCCTCGCCGCGCAGGCGGTCGATCGAGAAGGCGCGTTGGTGAATGTTGCAGCCGACCAGATGCTCGAACTGACGCTTCAGATTGCTCATCACCATGAAGGTCGGGTCGCCATGGACGAGGATGCGCAGGCCGCCCGAGAGCTTCATCGGCGTCGGCAGCGCCTGCGGCGGACCGATCAGCATCTTGCCCGGCTGGTAGGAGCCGCCGAAATAATAGTCCGAGTTTTCCTGGGTAAAGCCGTCGGCGCCGAAACGCACGGCCGCCAGACGGTGGATGCGGCGGGCCAGCTGGCACCAGTTGTCCAGCATCTCCGGGCTTGGATGCAGGGAAACGCTTTTACCGGTTTTGGAGCGGGGACGTTGCTCCACCGCGCCTGATTCCAGCAGTTCGGTCAGCTTGCGCGTCGCCGTCGCATAGGGCACTCCGGAGGCCGCGATGATCGATGACGGGATCACCATACGCCCTTCCAGGTGCCGGCGCAGAAGATGCAGGCTCATGTTGAGATAGGGGTTCGGCGCATTCGGCGTGGTGGCGTCATCGACCTCGACCAGCACATCTTCCATGAACCGCACGACGGCCTCCAGCTCGGCGGAAACGGAAGGTTTTGCCTCCGCCCCGCCGCCCATGGCAGCGCCATATCCATTTTGAATATTTTGTGCGATATCCTGATTCATCTGTCCCGGCAAACCGTGCTCCGGTCTGCGCCTCGTTGGCGATGCCATTTTCTCTCCTCCCTATTTGTCCAAAACAGCGATCCCGAAATATCGCTTAAAAATCCAATACGGATAATTAAAAATTCATTTTGGACATTTTAGGCAGGTCCATTGCAGCCGAATTAGTGGTGTATGAGAGCCATTGCCCGGGAGAGGCCCGACCGGTTGCCGGAGGGCTGAGGCAATACATCCAGTTTATCGTTTGGGAGGAACGAACTATGAGATTTTCAGCCAGGCTCACCTTGGCCGCCACGACCGCGATTGCAGGGCTCGCCCTTGCCGGCGCGGCATCCGCCGAGAGCTACAAGATCGGCATCACCCAGAACAATGTCGGCGTCGACAGCTATCAGACAACCTATGAGCAGGCCTTCATCAACGCAGCCGGCGCCAACCCCGACGTCGAGACCGTCGTCCTCGACGCAGGCGGCGACGTCGCCCGCCAGATCGCCCAGGTGGAAGACCTGATCCAGCAGAAGGTCGACGCCATCATCATCTGGCCGACCAATGGCGAGGCCGTCATTCCGGCCGTGCGCAAGGCCCACAAGGCTGGTATTCCCGTGATCGTCACCAATTCCAACATCGCAGAGCCCGGCTTCGATTTCGTCGCCTCCTTCTCCGGTCCGGACAATATCACGCAGGGCGCGCGCTCGGCCGAGATCATGTGCGACAAGTTCAAGGACATGGGCATCGCCGACGAGGCGAAGATCGTGCAGATCTCGGGACAACCGGGCTACACGACCGCGATCGAGCGTGCCAAGGGCTTTGAGGACCGCCTTCCGGAGGTCTGCCCGAATGTCGATCTGGTCGAGACCCAGCCGGGCGATTGGAACCGGGAAAAGTCGCAGAAGGTGATGGAAGCCTTCCTCGTAAAATATGACGATATCGACGGGGTTTACGCCGGCGACGACAATATGGGCGTCGGCGCGCTCAACGCCGCCAAGGCCGCCGGCCGCGACGGCATCATCTTCGTCGGCGCAACCAACTTCTCCGTCGGCTACGAAGCCATGCAAAACGGCGATTACTGGGGCTCGATCTACCAGTCGCCGGTCGATGACGCCGAGGCCGCGCTTCAGACCGCAATCGACGTGCTCGACGGCAAGGACGTGCCGTTCCTCAACTATTTCGACACGCCGAAGATCACCCAGGACAATATGGACCAGTTCACCAAGCCGGTGTTTTGATCTCCTTCGTCTTGCGGAGCGGGGCCAGGCGCAAGCCTGCGCCCCGCCCTATTCCTGAAATCACAATTTAAATGACGGGAGAGGCTCAGTGGGTCGTGTCTCTGGACGTTCCTGCATCGTGACGGGAGCGGCGCGCGGTATCGGCCGCGCGATCGGCGAAGCGCTTTTGGACGAAGGCGCCGATGTCTGTTTTGCCGACATCAACGCCGAGAAGATCGCCGCGGTGGCAGAAGACAATCGCGAGCGGGCGCAGCGAAACGGCGGGCGGGTCACCCATGCCGTGGTCGACGTGACGAAACGCGACCAGGTGCGCGCCATGATCGCCCACGCGGTCTCGGTCTTCGGCAAGCTCGACGTCAAGTTCAACAATGCCGGCGTCAACCGGCCGATGAATTTTCTCGACGTGACCGAGGAGAACTGGAACTTCATCATGTCCGTCAACGGTCTCGGCTGCCTGATCGGCATGCAGGAGGCGGCACGGCAGATGATCAGCCAGAAGACCGGCGGCAAGATCATCAACACGACCTCGATCGCCGGCAGGCAGGGCTTCGACAATGTCGCGCCCTACTGCGCCTCGAAGGCGGGCGTGATATCGCTGATCCAGTCCGGCGCGCGCGATCTCGCCAAACACAACATCACCGTGACCGGCTTTGCGCCCGGCGTGGTGGCGACGGAAATGTGGGAACAGGTCGACCGCGACCTGATGGAGATCGGCGCGGCGGAGAAGCCCGGCCAGGCCATGGCCGCGTTCTCGGCCGACATTCTGCGCGGCAAGGTGGCCCGGCCGGACGACATTACCGGCACGACCACCTTCCTCGCCTCGCCCGACAGCGATTACATGACCGGGCAAGTGGTGATGATCGACGGCGGCATGACGCTCGTTTGAAGCGCGCATGCGAAGACAAGGGCGGATAGCGCCCGCAATGGCCTGAAACCGGAGCTTTGGGAGGAGCTTGTGGCGAATTTTACCCGAAAAGATGTGGGCGCTTTGCTGGCCCGTCAGGGAATCCTGATCGCCTTCGTGGTGTTCATGATCGGCTTTGCTCTGATCAACCAGCGCTTTGTCGCGCCGGACAATATTCTGGGCGTGATCCGCTCCTCGGCCATTCTGGGCGTCATCGCGCTCGGCGTCACCTTCGTCGTCATCGGCGGCAATCTCGACTTGTCCGTCGGCTCGATGATGTCCTTTTCCACCATCGTCGTCCTCGACCTTCATGACAGGCTTGGCCCGGTGCTGGGCATTCCGGCCATGTATGCGATGACGCTGGCGCTCGGCGCCTTCAACGGCTTCCTGATCGGTTACCTCCGGCTCAACTCGCTGATCGTCACGCTCGGCATGCTGTCGGCAATCTACGGCCTGACGCTGACCTATTCCGGCGGCAAGAACATGGACATCGCCGACAAGGAAGGCACCTGGTTCTCCGTGTTCGGCCAGGGCGACATCCTTGGCATCCCCTCCCCGATCGTCATTTTCGCGGGTCTGGCCATCGTGCTTGCCCTGCTGCTTGCCAAGACGCCGTTTGGCCGCAAGGTCTATGCCGTCGGCGGCAATGGTGTCGCGGCAACCTTTTCCGGCATTCCGCGCGCCCGCATCGTGTTCTTCACCTACCTGATCTCCTCCTTCTGCGTGGCGACCGCCGGCCTTATCCAGGCCAGTCGCTCGCTCGGCAGCCAGAACACGGTCGGCCAGGGCATGGAGCTCGAGGTTCTGGCCGCCGTCATCCTCGGCGGCGCGTCGCTACTCGGCGGGTCCGGCACCGTGTTCAAGACCGTCATCGGCGTGCTGATCCTCGGCTTTATCCAGAACGGACTTCTGCTCGCCGGCCTCCAGTTCTACGTCCAGTATGTCGTCACCTGGGTGATCATCATTCTTGCGGTCTGGCTCGACATTGCCGCCAAGCGCGGCCGTCTCTGGTCGCCGATCGCGTGAGGAGATGACCATGACCAGACAGAATTACACGAAATACGTCAAGCAGGGCGCGATCTGGGGCTTCATCCTCGTCGAGCTGATCTTCTTCTCCGTTGCCGGCCATTTCCTGTCGCTGTCGGACACCGCCTTCATGGGCTTCGACAACATGCTGCTGCTTTTGAAGCAGTCGGTCCCGATCGGCATCATCGCGATCGGCATGACGGTGATCATGATCAACGGCAATATCGACCTTTCCGTCGGCGCGACCTTCGCGCTGGCCGGGATCGTGATGCTGGATTCCATGACATGGCCAATCTTTGCCGGGCTCGGCGACTGGGTGATCCCGGTCTCCTGGGCGCTGGCGCTTCTGACCGGCGCAATCCTCGGCGGGCTCAACGGCCTCATCGTGTGGAAAACCGGCGTCGACGCCTTCATCGTCACGCTCGGCGCCATGCTCGGCTATCGCGGCCTCGTGTTCATGTATAACGGCGAGAACCCGACCTCGCATCTGAACTGGACACTGGTTGATTTCGCAGAAGCGCAGTTCCTCGGCATCCATACGGCAAGCTGGTTCTTCCTCGCCGTCACCGCCATCATCTGGCTGGTGATGACGAAAACCGTGCATGGCCGCAATGCCTATGCGATCGGCGACAATCGCGAGGCGGCGATCAATGCCGGCATTCGCGTCGGTCCGCATTTCCTGCGCAACTTCATCCTGATCGGCTTTCTCGCGGCCCTCAGCGCCGTGGTGTTTTACTCAGAAAGCGGGTCGGTCAACCCCAATGACGGCGAGCTTTATGAATTGTGGGCGATCACGGCTGTGGTTCTCGGCGGCACAAAGCTTGCCGGCGGTTCGGGTTCGATCCTCTCCACCTTCGGCGGCGTCATCGCCATCCAGCTTCTGCGCAAGGGCCTCGGCTATATCGGCGCGGATACCGAAACCGTCAATCTCGTGATCGGCCTCATTCTCATCGCCGTCCTGTTTCTGGACCGTCAGTTGAACCGCAAAGGCAGAGGGGAGCTCAGGATATGAGTGACATCAAACCGGCGCTCAGACTCGACAATATCGTCAAGACATTTCCCGGCGTGCGCGCGCTCGACGGCGTCTCGCTCGACATCCGTCCCGGCGAAGTCCACGCGCTTGTCGGCGAGAACGGCGCCGGCAAATCGACGCTGATGAAGGTACTGGGCGGCATTCACCAGCCGGATGGCGGTCGCATCCTGATCGACGAGCAGCCGGTGGTGATGACCTCGCCGCTGCAGGCGAAATCGAAGGGCGTCGTCTTCATCCACCAGGAACTGAGCCTCGCAACGGAACTGACGGTGGCGGAAAACATCTTTCTCGGCGAATTGCCGCTGAAACGCTTCGGCCTTGTCGACTGGAAGAGACTGCATGACGACACGCAATCCATACTCGATAAGCTGAGAACCGGTTTCACGCCGGAAACCCGCGTCGGCGAACTCTCCATCGCCAACCAGCAGATGGTGGAAATCGCGCGCGCCCTGACCGTCGAGGCCAAGGCGGTGATCTTCGATGAGCCGACCGCCTCGCTGACGGACGCGGAAAAGGTCGTGCTCTTCGATGTGATCGCCGACCTCAAGGCCCAGGGCGTCGGCATCATCTACATCTCCCACCGCATGGAGGAGATCTTCAACATCACCGACCGCATTACCGTCCTGCGCGACGGCGAGTGCCGGGGCACGCTGGTGACGGCGGAAACGAATGAGGACGAGATCACCCAGCTGATGATCGGCCGCTCGCTCGACCTCACCCGCAACCACGAACATGTGCAGCTGGGCGAGGTCGCGCTCGCTGTCGAAAACCTCTCCTGCAACGGACTTTTCCGGGATATCAGCTTCGATGTCCGAAGGGGCGAGGTCGTCGGCTTTTACGGTCTCGTCGGCGCGGGTCGCACGGAGATCGCCGAAACCCTCTTTGGCCTTCGCGAACCGAGCGGCGGTCGCATTCTGCTGCAGGGCAAGCCGGTGAAGCTGCATTCGCCGATCGACGCAATCAGGAACGGCATCTCGTTGGTGCCGGAAGACCGCAAGGGCCAGGGACTGGTGCTCGGCATGAACTGCCGCGACAACATGACATTGCCGCAGGTCGGAGACCTCACCGCCGGGCCGTTTGTCTCCGATGGCGCGGAAATCGCCATCTTCGACCAGTATCGCGACAAGCTCGACATCCGCACGCCCGGCTGGCGGCAACTGGCGGGCAATCTCTCCGGCGGCAACCAGCAGAAGATCGTCATCGGCAAATGGCTCTCCATGCATCCCGATATTCTCATCGTCGACGAGCCGACGCGCGGCATCGACGTCGGCTCGAAGTCCGAGATCCACAATCTGATCCGCGCGCTCGCCCGCCAGGGCTATGCGGTGATCGTGATCAGTTCGGAAATGCCGGAGGTGTTGCATGTCTCCGACCGGATCATCGCCATGTACAGCGGCCGGATCACGGAGATATTCACCGCCGAGGAGGTTTCCGAAGACAAGCTGATCCAGGCGATCTCCGGCCTTGACCTCGAGAGGGCGGGCTGATGCGGATCGGATTTGCAGGGCTTGGCCGCATGGGCCAGGCCATGGCGCGCAATCTGGTGCGCGCCGGACATGATGTTATCGTCTGGAACCGCTCCGCCGACAGGGCGACAGGCTTTGCGACGGAGACCGGCGCGCGCGCGGCTGAAACCCCGCGGGAACTGGCGGATGATGCCGACATCATCATCGCCATGCTGGCGGATGATGCCGCCTCCGAAACGGTGCATTTTGGCGAGGACGGGCTTTTTGCCGGCAGCCGGGCGCGCTGGTTCATCGAAATGGGAACGATGAGCCCTGACCATATCGTCCGCCTGGCCGGGACGGCCCCTCCGGGCGCGACGGTGATCGATGCACCCGTCTCCGGCGCGACAAAGGCAGCCGAAGAGGCGACCTTGCTGATCATGGCCGGGTGCGATGCGGAAACCGGCGCGCCGCTTCTTCCGGTGTTCGATGCGCTCGGAAAAAGGACAATTTTCCTCGGCGAAAGCGGCCGTGGCGCTGTGATGAAGCTCTCGGTCAACGCCCTGATCCACGGCATCAACCAGACGCTCGCCGAAGCCATGACGCTTGCGGAGGCCGCGGGCATCGCCCCGGAAGCGGCCTTCGAGGTGATCGAGGCCTCCGCAGCGGCGGCTCCGATGCTGACATACCGCCGCCCGCTCTATCTCGATGAAGCCGCCCATGACGTGACGTTTACGGTTGCGCTTGCCCGCAAGGACATGGAAGTCACGGCGGCGCTTGCGGACCAATTGGGCACCGCCATGCCGCAAGGTCTCAAGACGCTCGAGACGCTGAAAGCGGCCGAAAGCGCCGGCTATGGCGCCCGTGACATGGCCTCGATCCTCAATTTCATGCGAAAGGAAAAGACATGAAGGCCGTCCTGTTTGTCGGTGGCTGGGAAGGCCACGCGCCGACCGAATTTTCCGACTGGTACGCCGACCTTTTGAAGGACAACGGCTTCAGCGTCGATGTCTACGACACGATGGAGCCACTGGAACGCCCTGCTGATCTTGCCGGCATCGACCTCATCACTCCGATCTGGTCATCGGCCCGCTCCGGCCACCGCGAGGAATTCGGCACGATGAGCAAGCCGCAGGAAGACGGCCTTCTGAAGCTGGTCGGCGAGGGCTGCGGCATTGCCGGCTGGCACGGTCATATGGGCGACGCCTTCCGCGATCGTCCGACCTATCACTTCCTCATCGGCGGCCAGTTCGTCGCCCACCCGCCCGGCTGGCCCGACAACCTTCAGCCACGCGAGGACTATATCGATTACGACGTCACCATCTGCCGTCCGTCCGACCCGATCGTCGAGGGCATCAGGAGCTTCAGGCTGCGCTCCGAGCAATATTACATGCTGACCGACCCTTCGAACGAGGTCCTGGCAACCACGACCTTTTCCGGCGACCACCTCTGGTGGATCGAGGGCACGGTCATCCCCGTCGTGTGGAAACGCCGCTGGGACAAGGGCCGCGTGTTCTACTGCTCGATCGGCCATGAACTCGCCGACCTGCAAGTGCCGCAGGTGAGCGAGATCATCCGTCGCGGGGCGCTTTGGGCGGCGCGCGGCGGGACCTGAGCTTCCTGCCTAAACCGTCACGAGATGGCTGACGATTGGCTTTCCCGGCTCGACGATGTGAAGCGCGTATTGCGCCGGATCGGTGGAAAAGCGGTAGGGCTGGCCTTCGCGCAGGTCCAGCGCAAGCTGGTGGGACGCCGACGATGCAATGAAAACCGGCACGCCTGCGAGGCTGCCGGTGATCGCCCGGTGCATGTGACCGCAGAGAATGCCCTTGATCCCGCCATGGCCGGCAACGAGCTCCGCGAAACGCGGACGCCCTTCGCCGAGCGCAATCGCATCCATATTCCCCTGGCCCGTCGCGATCGGCGGGTGATGCATGAAGATCAGAATCTCCTCGCCGCTGTTCCGGCTCAGCGCGTCTTCCAGCCATGCGAGCCGCGCGGTGCAAAGCGCGCCCTGCGGCGCGCCGTCCACCAGCGTATCAAGGCCCAGGATGGTGACGGAGCGGGAGGCGTCCTCGACGCAGAGATGCCCCGAGCCAGTCTCTTCCACCATGCCTTCGAGCCCCTTCAGCATCGGCGCGCGGGCATCGTGGTTGCCCGGAACCGCCAGAACCGGAATGCCGAGTGACCGGAGCGCCCGGCCGATATGAAGGCATTCCGCCTCTCCCGCGTCTTCGCAAAGATCGCCCGAAAACAGGATAAGGTCGGGCTTCACCGGCTGATCGGCAAGGCTTTGCATCAAGCGGTCGAACGCGGCTTCCGTGTCGAACCGCCCGGCAAGCTTGCGCCCGCCGAGAACAAGATGCGTATCGGTGATCTGCGCTATCAGCATCGTGGATGTCCTTCGCGAGAGGCAGTCCCGTCTATGCTACCCCTGTTTTACTTCAGCCGTTTGATCAGGCTCGACGTGTCCCAGCGGCCGCCGCCGTCCTTCTGGATATCGGCATAGAACTGGTCGACAAGGGCCGTGACCGGCAGGGAAGCGCCGTTGCGTCGGGCCTCGGTCAGGCAGATATCGAGGTCCTTTCGCATCAGGTCGACGGCGAACCCGAAATCGAACTTGCCCTCATTCATCGTCGCGCCGCGATTTTCCATCTGCCAGGAGCCGGCCGCGCCCTTGGTGATGATGTCGAGCACGATGTCGACATCGATCCCGGCCTTCTGGGCAAAGTGAATGCCTTCGGACAGCGCCTGCACCAGACCGCCGATGCAGATCTGGTTGACCATCTTGGCAAGCTGCCCGCTGCCGGCCTCGCCGACGCGGCGCACCGAACGGCCATAGCTTTCCATGACCGGACGCGCCCGCTCGAAATCGGCCTCGTCGCCGCCGCACATGACGGTCAGGACGCCGTTCACCGCGCCGGATTCGCCGCCGGAGACCGGAGCGTCGACAAAACCGATACCCTTTTTCTTTGCCGCTGCGTAAAGCTCGCGCGCGACTTCCGCGGAAGCTGTGGTGTGATCGACGAAGATCGAGCCTGCCTTCATGGCTGAAAGCGCACCGTCCTCGCCAAGCACCACCTCGCGCAGATCGTCATCATTGCCGACGCAGCAGAAAACGATGTCCTTGCCGGTCGCGGCGGCGGCCGGCGTTTCGGCCATGCATCCCTCGTAATCGCCAGTCCATTTTTCCGCCTTTGCCGCCGTGCGGTTATAGACCGTCACCTGATGGCCTTTCCTGACCAGATGGCCAGCCATCGGATAGCCCATCACGCCCAGACCGAGAAATGCAATATTCGCCATTGGAAGCCTGCCCTTCGTCTTTTCAAAATGCTGACGACACCATGGCAATTGACGCGGGTTTGACAAGACCCGCTCTCCCAAAGCGGTTGATCTTTTGCGGTCAAGACCCCGTGTCGTGACCGGCCAAAGCGCCATCAACCGGTCGGCCGAGGCCGCTCCTCGCGCCTGAGCGGCGGATCGCTTTCGCCTTCGACCAGTTCCAGCGGCCAGATCTTGCCTTTCGGCACGTCCTTGTAGTTCTCGGCAAAGGCCGGCAGATTGGCGAGCAGCATTTCTCCAAGCATGCGCCCCAGAGCATCGAGATCAAGCCGGAAACAGGTGAGTCGCGGCAGCAGGAAACGGCCCACGGGGCTTTCGCGCTCGGCAATCACGGCGAGGTCGCGACCGGGCGCCAGCCCCGCTTCGCCAAGACGGCGATAAAGGCCGACCGACATCAGTTCGGCGATCAGGAGGATCGCGGTCGGACGGTCCTCGGTTGCCAGCACCTTCCCGGCGACATCATAGCCGCCCTCCTCGCTGGTCTCGGCATGAAAGACGATGTTCTCGTCGAACGGCAGGCCGCAATCCGCAAGCCCCTGCCGGTAGCCTTCGAGGAACAGCGGACCGAGATTGGCATCCACATTCGGCACGGCCACCGCAATGCGCCGGTGGCCCCGGCGACAGAGACGCGCAACAGAACTGCGGGCAATCCCCTCGAAATCAAGGTCGATCCAGGAGGCGTCGCCAAGGCTTTCACTGCGGCCGAGCGTCACGAACGGCATGTTGGCGCGCCTCAATATAGCGAAGCGTTCATCGTGCGTGCGGGTCGCCGTCAGAATCACCGCATCAACGATGCGTTGCGCCACCATGCGCTGGAGAAAACTGTCGGGATCCTCGTCGCGCGCGCACAGAAGAAGCACCAGATCGAGCTTGTGTTTCTTCAATGCGGCCTGCAGGCCGTGGATCACGCCGAAAAAGAAGTTGTCGTTGTTCTCGCCCAGGCTATTGCCTTGCGTCAGGATCAGGCCGACCGTGCTTGTCGTCCCCTTCCTGAGGCTTCGGCCAGACTGGTTGGGCACATAGCCGAGCTCCATTGCCGCCTTCAAAACCCGCTCGCGCGTCTGCGCATTCACGTCCGCCTTGCCGTTCAGCGCGCGCGAGACCGTACCAATCGAAAGTTGCAGGTGGTTCGCGAGCTGACGAATGCCCGTCATGGTCTCTCCAATTTTGAGGTTCGTACCTCTATTGACAGCAGAACCGGTCCGTGTCTATTGTCGTAAACGTTTACGGAGCGTGTTTTAGCGATTTCGGGGCTGTTAAGTCAATGACAGTGAAGCGGCGCCTCGCGACGGGGTCCATGCGGCAACTGTTCCCCTGTCGACCTTAAACACAATCCGTCGAGACCGGCCGAGGACGGTCGGAAAACCTATACGGGAGGCTATTTTATGAATCGCGCCAAACTTATGCTGTGTGTTTCCGCGGCTGCCATCAGCCTGGGAACCGCCGTTCCGACGCTCGCGCAGGAACCGGTCACGCTGAACATCTGGACCGTCGACAAGACCGGCCAGCCGACGCCGGACCTCGCCCGCGAATTTGACGAAAGCGAACCGAATATCGACGTCGTCTACCGCGAGGTCAACTTCGCCGACCTGATGAGCGAGGCGATGCGCGCCTACTCGGTCGGCCGCGCGCCGGACATCTTCGCCGTCGACAATCCCGACACGGCAATGCTGGCCGCCAACGGCGCGCTCCTCGACCTGACGGACATGATCGAACAGTCCGACATCATCAATGTCGACGAGTATTTCGAAGGCCCGATGGCGTCTGCCACCTGGGACGGTCGCATCTACGGCGTTCCGAAGGCGACCAACACGATCGCGCTTTACTACAACAAGGACATGTTCGAGGAAGCCGGCATTGAAGAGCCGCCGAAGACCTGGGACGAACTGGTCGAGGACGCCCGCATCCTGAACGATCCGGAAAACGATGTTTACGGCGTCGCCTTCTCGGCCAAGGCCTCGGAAGAAGGCACGTTCCAGTTCCTGCCCTTCGTGCAGATGGCCGGCGGCAGCTACGACAACATCAATTCCGAGGGCGGCGTCGAGGCGCTGACCTTCTTCAAGACGCTTCTGGACGAGGGCCTCGCCTCGCCGGATACGGTTTCGCGCACGCAGTGGGCATCCACCGCCACCTTCAACGCCGGCAACGCGGCGATGGCGATCTCCGGCCCGTGGGAAATCAACCGCATGGCCGACGAGGCCGATTTCGACTGGGGCGTCACGCTTCTGCCGACGCCGGCCGAGGGCTCCCCGCGTTCGTCCGCCATGGGCGACTACAACTGGGTGATCTTCTCCTCCACGGAACATCCGGAAGAAGCCTTCAAGGCGCTGGAGTTCTTCGCCGAGCAGGACAAGGACCTGTTCGAACGCTTCGGCCAGATCCCGGCGCGCAACGACATCGACATCCCGCCGACAGGCAACGAGGCCAAGGACGAAGCGCTGCAGGTCTTCCTGGAGCAGATGCAGTACTCCCAGCCGCGCGGTCCGCATCCGCAATGGCCGAAAATCTCCAAGGCCATCCAGACGGCCCTGCAATCCGCGCTCGCCGGCTCCCAGACGCCGCAGCAGGCGCTTGACCGGGCCCAGGCGCAGATCGACAAGATCACCGGAAAGTAATCTGCTTTTCCTGAAATCCGGGATATCCCGCCACGCCCCAAAAAGGGCGTGGACGGAGAAGGCTTGCCTGATATCCCGGTTTTCATCCGTTTAATCGCCCAAGGGAGCTTCAACAATGCGCAAGGCGCTCTCAACGCTCTGGGACGGCCGCGGTTTCGATCTGTTGCTGGTGGGCATTCCGCTCATCTTTCTGATCGCCATTTCCGGTTCGGCTCTGGTCTACAACGTGATCATGAGCTTTCAGGAAGTGGACATTTTCAGTCTCGGCACCTTCTTTCGTCCCTTTGTCGGCCTCGACAACTATATCGCGGTGCTCACCGACCCGCAGGCCTGGCCGATCTTCGGCAATACGCTGATCTTCGTGCTCTGCTCGCTGGGCGGACAATTCATCTTCGGGTTCTTCCTGGCGCTGTTCTTCAACATGCAGTTTCCGGGATCGACCTATCTGCGCGGCCTGTTTCTGGTCTCCTGGGTCATGCCGGGCCTCGTCACCGGCGCGATCTGGAACTGGCTTCTGGCCGGCGACTTCGGCGTGATCAACTTCTTCCTGCAGTCGATCGGCGTCATTGACGATCCGATCTTCTGGCGCTCGTCTCCGGACTTTGCGCTGTGGAGCGTGATCATCACCAATATCTGGTTCGGCACCGCCTTCAACATGATCCTTCTGTCGGTCGGCCTCGCCGCCATTCCGAAGGACCTTTATGAAGCCGCAAGCCTTGACGGCGCCAACGCATTCCGCCGCTTCTACACGATCACGCTGCCGATGATGCGCCCGACGATCGGCGCGCTTCTCTCGCTCGGCCTGATCTTCACCCTCCAGCAGTTCGACCTGTTTGCCGCGATCACCGATGGCGGTCCGAACAATTCCTCGAACGTCGCCCAGTACTGGGCCTGGCAGCTTTCCTTCCGTGAATACGACTTCGCACGCGGCGCGACCGTTTCGGTGCTGATGATCACACTCGTCATCATCGCGGCCGTCTTCTATGTGCGCTCGACCCGCCATGAGGTGCGCGGATGACCCCGACAACCCGAAACACGCTGCTGATCGCCTGTGGTCTGGTCCTGGCAGCCATCTATCTGTTCCCGCTTTACTGGATGTATGTGACCGCGCTGAAGACCAGCACGGCGATGTTTGCCGCACCGCCAAGCTTCGTGCCGCCGAACCCGCAATGGGACGTCTTTGCCGGCGTCTGGGTCGAGCGCCACATGGCGACCTATCTGAAGAACTCGCTGATCATCGCAAGCTGCGCCGTCCTGTTCATCGCCACGCTTGGCTCGGGCTGCGCCTATGTTCTGGCCCGCTACCGCAGTGTGTGGGTCGATATCGGCCTGTTCCTGGTGCTGATGCTGCAGGTTCTGCCGGCCTCGCTGATGGTCACGCCGATCTTCGTCGGCTTCTCGCAGATCGGCCTGCTCGACTATCCGCGCATTGCCGTCATCGTGGCGATCACCGCCAAGGCCATGCCGTTCTTCGTCGTGCTGGTGCGCGCCACCTTCATGAACGTGCCGGCGGAGCTGGAAGAGGCAGCCCTTGTGGATGGCAATTCCCGCTTCGGCGCCTTCTTCCACATCGTCCTGCCGCTTGCCCGCAACGGCATCCTCGTCAGCGCGCTTTTGATCTTCATGCAGGCCTTCGGCGAATTCGTCTATTCCAAATCGCTGATCCAGGATGTCGAGCTTCAGCCCGCCAGTGTCGGTCTCTCCACCTTCATGGGTCCGAACTCGGTCGATTGGAACAGGATCATGGCCTACGCCTCGATCTACGTAACCCCCATCCTCGCCGCCTTTGTTCTTCTGCAGCGCAAGATCGTCTCCGGCCTGACCTCGGGAGCTTTGAAATGACAACCCAGATCGAATTCAACGCGGTCGAGAAATATTACGGCCGGTACCACGCCCTCAAGAATGTCAACCTCACGATCGAGAAGGGCGAGTTCGTCGCGCTCGTCGGCCCGTCCGGCTGCGGCAAGTCCACTTTGCTGCGCACGCTGGCAGGCCTGGAGAAGATTTCCGGCGGCGAGGTGAAGATCGCCGGCGACCTCATGAACGACATGCCGCCGCGCCGGCGCGACATTGCGATGGTGTTCCAGTCCTATGCGCTTTACCCGCATATGACGGTCGAGGAAAACCTGACCTACAGCCTGCGCACCCACGGCATGAAGAAGAAGGATGCCCAGGTGAAGGCCCGCGAAGTGGCCGAAACCACCGGACTCTCCAACCTTCTGGAACGCTATCCGCGTGAACTCTCCGGCGGCCAGCGCCAGCGCGTGGCCATGAGCCGCGCCATCATCCGCGACCCGAAGGCCTTTCTGTTCGACGAGCCGCTGTCGAACCTCGATGCGGCGTTGCGCGTTCACATGCGCAAGGAAATCCGCACGCTGCACGACCGTCTCGGCGCGACCTCGGTCTATGTCACCCATGACCAGATCGAGGCCATGACCATGGCCGACCGTGTCGTCCTGATGAAGGAAGGCCGGATCGAGCAGGAGGGCGCGCCGCTCGAACTCTATGACAGCCCGGCGAACCAGTTTGTCGCCGGCTTCATCGGCTCTCCGGCGATGAATTTCCTGCCGGCAATTGTGGGTGAGGATGGCCACAGCCTGAAGCTCGAACTCGGTGACGGCGATGTTCTGCCCTATGCGGGCAAGCTGGAGGCCGGCCGCAAGGTGACGGTGGGCTTGAGGCCCGAACATCTCGAGCTGGTTTCGGCGCAGGACGCCCAGTTCAGCCTGCCGCTCAGGATCGCCGAGGCGACCGGTGCGACGACCTTCCTGTTCACCGACAGCGACCCGGAGATCGCCGTTGTCATCAACGACCGCGCCACCGTGACGCCCGGCGAGCCGCTGAACATGCGGATCGCCCCGGACCTCATCCACATCTTCGATCGCGAGACCGGCGTCCGGCTCTGACCGGTCCCGCGCGCGCAGCGGCGGCGCCTCCCCGCCGCCGCTGCAGATGACATTTCAAAGGACTTGCAATCATGAAAATCATGGACGGCAACTGGCATGTGCGCCAGAATTTCGACCTCAACCAGCCGCTTGAGGTCTTCGATGCCCGCGTAAAGGACGGCAAGCTCGTCATCCGCGCCACCACCTGGCCGATGAACGACCGCGCCAACCAGATCAATGCCCGGCTGATCATCCTCACTCTCTCCGCGCCGATGGAAGGCATGATCGGCGTGAAGAGCGAGCACTTCCGCGGCGGTCTCGACAAGGGCCCGCATTTCGATCTCTACAAGGATGAAGGCTTTACGCCGGAGATCGAGATCACGGACGAATTCGCCACGCTGAAAAGCGGCAACCTCACCGCCCGCATCGCCATGACGGGCCGCTGGAACCTCGAATTCCTGCGCGACGACAAGCTTATCACCGGTTCCGACTACAAGGCCGGCGGCCACGCCATCGACCATGACGACAATGACCGCACCCATATGTTCGAGCGCTTGAGCCTTACCGTCGGCACCAAGGTCTACGGCCTCGGCGAACGTTTCACCGAGTTTGTCAAGAACGGCCAGATGGTCGATATCTGGAACCGCGACGGCGGCGCCAACACCGACCAGGCCTACAAGAACATCCCCTTCTTCCTGACCAATCGCGGCTGGGGCGTGTTCGTCAACAATCCGGGCCGAGTCGAATTCGAAGTCGGCTCGGAGAAGGTTCACAAGGCGCTGTTCTCGGTTCCGGGCGAAAGCCTCGAATACTATGTCATCGACGGACCGGACCCCAAGGGCGTCATCGACCGCTACACCAGGCTCACCGGTCGCCCGGCGCTGCCAGCCCGCTGGTCCTTCGGCCTGTGGCTGACAACCTCGTTCACCACCGAATATGACGAAGCGACCGTGACCGGCTTCCTCGACGGCATGGCGGAGCGCGACATTCCGCTCCACGTCTTCCATTTCGACTGCTTCTGGATGCGCGGCCTGCACTGGTGCGATTTCGAATGGGATCCGGAGACCTTCCCGGAACCGGAAGCCATGCTGAAGCGCTACAAGGAGCGCGGCCTCAATATCTGCGTCTGGATCAATCCCTATATTGCCCAGGAATCGAAGCTCTTCGACGAGGGCAAGGAGAACGGTTACCTGATCAAGCGCTCGGACGGCTCCGTCTGGCAGTGGGACCGCTGGCAGCCCGGCCAGGCCGTGGTCGACTTCACCAACCCAGAGGCCTGCGACTGGTATGCCGGCTACCTGAAGGATCTGGTGGCCCAGGGCGTCGATTGCTTCAAGACCGATTTCGGCGAGCGCATTCCGGTCGATGTCGCCTATCATGACGGCTCCGACGCCGAGACAATGCACAACTACTATACCTTCCTCTACAACAAGGTCGTCTATGAGGCCCTGCAGGAGACGAAGGGCAAGGACGAGGCGGTGTTGTTTGCCCGCTCCGCGACCACCGGCGGCCAGCAGTTCCCGGTTCACTGGGGCGGCGACTGCTATTCGGATTACGAATCCATGGCGGAATCCCTGCGCGGCGGCCTCTCGCTCGGCCTTTCCGGCTTCGGCTTCTGGAGCCATGATATCGGCGGCTTCGAGGCAACGGCGGAAGCCGATGTCTACAAGCGCTGGTGCGCCTTCGGGCTTCTCTCCAGCCATTCGCGCCTGCACGGATCGAAATCCTATCGCGTGCCGTGGCTTTATGATGAGGAGGCCGTCGATGTTCTGCGCTTCTTCACCAAGCTGAAGATGAAGCTGATGCCGACGATCTACGAAGCCGCCTGCGAAGCGCCCAAGACCGGCCTGCCGGTGATGCGCGCCATGCTGCTGGAATTTCCGGAAGACCGCACCTGCGACGTGCTCGACCGCCAGTATATGCTCGGCGAAAAGCTTCTGGTGGCGCCGGTTCTCGACGCAGCGGGTGACGCCGAGATCTATCTGCCGAAAGGCCGCTGGACGCATCTTCTGTCCGGTGAAGAGGTCGAAGGCGGCAGATGGCGCGTCGAAAATCACGACTTCATGAGCCTGCCGCTTTATGTCCGCCCCTCAAGCCTCATCGTCTGGGGCGCGGTCGACCACAAGCCTGACTATGACTATGCGGACGGCGCGCTGTTTGCGCTTTACGCACTGGAAGACGGCAAGACGGCAAAAGCCGCGATCTTCGCCGACAAGGGCGTGAAAGCGCAGGAGCTTGCCGTTTCCCGCAAGGGCAACACGCTGACGGTCAACGCATCGGACGCGGATCGCCCGTGGCGCCTGCGTTTGCAGAACATCACCTCTGTCGCCAGCGCCGGAGATGCCGGTATCGCGGAAACCGCCGAAGGCGTGATCCTCGAAGGCAAGGGCAATGTCACGGTAACCTTCTGAGCGCGGGAATGCCCAGAGGAAATCGCGTTTGCCGCGGGTTCGGGCTAACGCGATCAAGAGATCGATCTAGCGCCATTTCAGACGCCCCGGAGTGATCCGGGGCGTTTTTGTTTGTAGCCGCACAATTCCCGGATGCATTTCGGCATGCATATTGATATATAAAATATAAATTTCTAATTTATTATTTTATAAAATATGTATAATCTAATTTATAAAATAGTAAATTTTGATTTATTCAAGTAATAAATTGTGTTTATTTATTTATATAAGAGTTTGTTAACCATTTTATACGATTTTAACCATGAAAGGCGACGGGAAGTTGACTTCTAAACCCGTCAGATCTGCCTTGAATTGGAGAGGATCGGAAGAAATGTCCCATGCAATCGAATCGACAGAAACGAAAACCGCTCGACCGACGCCCAAAAAGAACGCGCGCGCTTTTGCCCGTTTCCTGTCGGGCACGGCATTCACGACGCTGCTTCTGGCGAGCGGGGCGGCGCTTTACTGCGGCATGCCGCAACAGGCATCCGCACTGGATCTCTACTGGAATGCGCCCGGGACCTCGGTGGCAGTGATTGGTGACGGCTCGCCCATCGTCGCCCTCGACGGCACATGGTCGGTCGGCGGAAACCTGTACTGGACGAACGCCGGCAACACCCAGGCTGGCGTGACATGGTCCAACGCCCCGGGCACCAATGCCTATTTCATCGGCACGGCCGCGGATCACCCAGTGATCGACGTCGTCGGCGACATCAATTTCGACACGATCTATCTCGGCGCGCCGAACGGCAACGGGGGCAATTCGAACTTCTACGTCATTCAGGGCACCGGCGCCTTCCACATGGCCCCGGCCACGGGCAACCACGCAACCATCGTCGGCATGGTCCAGAACAGTCAAAGCATTGCCGTTCCGATCCACAACAGTCAGGACGGCAGCGTGACCGACCTCTACATCGAGAGTAACGATGGCACACAGGGCGGAGGCCTGATCACATTCGTCACGAACATGGAATATACCGGCAACACCCACATCAAGAGCGGCGCCCTCTCGCTGGGCGGCCTGGATGCCTCGGGTTACACGGCACCCTACTACGATGCCTCGGTCAATGGCGACATCATCGTCTCCGACGCCGGCGCGCTGGTCCTCTATTCGGCAACACAGGATCAGACCGTCAGCAATCGCATTTACACCGAGACCACCAGCGACACCAATGCGCGACTTGATATCCGCAACGGCAACTCCACCCACAAGCTGATCCTGACCAGCAGCAATCCCGACTATGTCGGCAACACGAATATCTCCGGTATTCTTTCCGGCACGGGCAGCCTCGGAGGCGCGGTGGAACTCATCTACAGCGGCTCCCTCTACAACCGTCAGGGCAGCACGCTCACGCTCGGCACATCGGTTAAGTTCACGAGGAACCCGACGGGGGGAATAACGGCCGATCTGGAAGAGGCCACAGCCGGCCAGCCCCTGTTCGTCACCAGCGGCGCGCTCGATGTCTCCCTGGCCACGCTCACGGCCAACGTTCAGGGCAGTGCCTCCGTCTACAATATCTTCCAGTATGGCGGCGCACTCAACCAGGTGCCCGGAACGATCTTCAAAACCACGACATTCAGCGGCATAGCACCCGGAACAAACTACCGGCTCGACGTTGTAGAACCCGGTCATGGCGCCTTTCAAACCCCGGGAATGATTCGGCTTCTCGTTTACGATAACAACGACGAAATTGCACAATACTGGAATGGCGGCGCGCCGGCGCCCTATGATGGCGGCCTTGTCGGCGGGACAGGCACCTGGGTCGAGGGCCTGGGCAACTGGACTGATCAAAGCGGAACGAAAGCTGCGGCCTGGGCCCGTTCTGTCGGCATTTTCGATGGCACGGGCGGCACCGTTGCGGCGAGCGGAACGCTGGCCTTCGACCGGCTCGAATTTGCCGTGGACAAGTACAGTATCGAAGGCGGCGCCGGCAACGCGCTCTCGCTCTCGCCCTATTCCGCCGGAAGCGGCCAGATCGCCGTCACCAATGGCGGCCAGACCGCGACGATCGCCGTCGATATCGGCAACGGCAACAATTACAGCGCTTCCGGCCCAGGCGCCGTGGTCAGCACGCTGGAAAAGACCGGCGCCGGCACGCTCGTCTTCACCGGCACCAAATCCTATACCGGGCTGACGACGGTGTCGGCCGGCACGCTGCGCCTCGGCAATGGCGGCCAGACCGGCGGCCTGACCGGCGGCGCCACGGTCGCTTCATCCGCCCATTTCGGCGGCGCCGGCAGCGTCGGCGGCGATGTCGCGATCAATATGGGCGCGACGCTTTTCGGCGACCAGAACGGCATTCTCGCCATTGCCGGCGATCTCGCCTTCCAGACGGGAACCACGCTCCAGGTCGGCCTGAACGGGCCCTCGACCACGCCGATCTTCACCTCGAACACGCTGACGCTCGGCGGCACCGGCGCGACGACCATCAACGTCGATGCCGCGGGCGCTCCCGGCGGGCTTTATGCCCTGATCAATTCGGCCACCGCGCCTTCGGCCTCGAACCCGCCCAGCCAGTTCGTGCTGGGCAGCAATATCCCGGCCGGCAGCTCCGTGACCTACACACCGGTCGGCCATGTCTACCTGAACCTGGCGGGCGGCGGCCCCTCCGGCCCGGATTTCGTCTACTGGGACGGCGTGACCACCAGCGGCACGAACCCCATCTCCGGCGGGAACGGCAACTGGAACACGTTTGACGCGGCCAATACCAACTGGGGCGATGCCGACCCGCCGACGGCACACAGCGACTGGAAACAGGGCGACATCGCGATCTTCACGGGCAATGCCGGCACGGTCACCGTTCAGACGCAGAACGGCGCTAACCCGGTCGAAGCCGGCGGCCTTCAATTCGCCCAGACAGGCTACGCGATTTCCGGCGATACGCTGACGCTCGTTTCCGCCAATGCCGACAATCTGGCGGAAATCGCGGTCGGCCCCGGCGCAACAACGACGGCGACGATCAATTCCGTCCTCGACGGCACCGCCGGCATCAACAAGACCGGCGCGGGCGAGCTCGTTCTTGCGGGCGACAACCTCTATTCGGGCGGAACCCGCCTGACGGGCGGCGTTCTGACGGTTTCGAAGGATGCCAATCTCGGCGCGTCCTCTGCAGGCGTCGCTTTTGCCGGCGGCACGCTGAAGGCGGCGGCCGGATTTTCCACCGGCAGGGCGATGACCATCGACAAGCACGGCGGCACGATCGAGGTCGCAAACGGCGGCGACGTCCTGACCGCCACCGGCGTCATTTCCGACGAACCCGGCAATGGCGGCGGCGTTCTGGAAAAAACGGGCGCGGGAACCCTCGCGCTCACCGGCACCAATACCTATTCCGGCGGCACGGCCATCCGCCAGGGCACGGTCTCCATCGGCAAGGACCAGAACCTCGGCGCGGCGACCGGCGGCGTGCTGCTCGACGGCGGCCGGCTCTCGACCGCATCGAGCTTTTCCACGGCACGCACATTCCAGCTCACCGGCAATGGCGGCACGATCGATATTGCCGCCGGCGCCGACACACTGACCGCAACCGGCCGTTTCGTCGACGCCACCGGCCAGACCGGCAGCCTGACCAAAACCGGCAGCGGCACGCTGGTGATGACCGATGACAACACCTATACCGGCAAGACCGCCGTTGAAGGCGGCACGCTGCAACTGGGCGAAGGCGGAGCAACCGGCTCGCTTGTCGGCGACATCGCAATCAGCTCAAATGCCATTGTCGACGTCATGCGCTCCGCCAATTGGGTGTTTGGCGGACAACTCTCCGGCGCCGGCCGTTTCAACCAGCTGGGCACGGGCACAACCACGCTGACGGCCGACAGCTCGTCATTCTCCGGCACCACGGCGGTCACCAATGGCGACCTCTCGGTCTCCGGCAAGCTCGGAGGGGAAACGACCGTCAGCGGAACCGGTCTCCTGAGCGGCACCGGCCTGCTTGATCGCGTCGCGGTCATAAAGGGCGGCAAGATCACGGCCGGCACGACCGACAGCATCGACACGCTGTCGATGAATACGCTGAGCTTCGCGCCGGGGTCTGGACTTTACGCCAATGTGGTCTCGAAAAACACCGCCGACGGCGTTGAAGCGAAGGCCGACCTGCTCGACGCCAGCGGCGCGGTCGCCATCTCGGGCGGCCAGGTCACCGTGGCAGCCGAAGGCGGCTCGGTCATCGACGGCACCACGGTGACGATCGTCTCTTCGCACGACAGCGTCAACCGCAGCGACGCCGACGGGGACGGCACGGCGGGCTTCGATCCGGATGTCGCCTCAACTTCGGCCTATGTCGGCGCGGACATCGGCTATACCGCCAAAACCGTCTTCCTGACGTTGAAGGACCTGACCAATAACGGAACCACGCTCTGCATTCCCGGGCTGACCGCCAACCAGTGCAACACGGCGGGCGGCATCAACTCCCTCGGACCGAATGATCCCCTGGTCAAGATCATCAAGGGTCTGCCCAAGGATCAGCTCGGACCATCGCTCGACCAGCTTTCCGGCGAGGGCTATTCCTCGATTGACTCGGCAATGGTCGATGACAGCCGCTATGTGCGCGATGCCACCAATACCCGGCTTCGCCAGACCTACCGGGATCCGCAAAAACCCGCCCCGTCGATGGCGAGCAATTATGCCGCTGTTGACGGCACGGGCCAGACACTGGCTGAAGACGCACCCGGCACCGGCGCCTGGATGACAGCCTACGGCTCGTGGAACGATTACAAGGCCACCGGCGATACGGCCGAAATGAAGAACAATGTCGGCGGCGTCTTCATCGGCGCGGACATCCCGGTCTTCGACACAATGCGCTTCGGCGCGGTCGCCGGTTACGGCAGCAGCAGCTATGATATCAGCAGCCGCGGCACCTCGGCGACCAGCAATGACTGGACCTTCGGCCTTTACGGCGGCGGGGCAGTCGACAACTGGGGCATCAATTTCGGCACGGCCTATACCTGGCACGAAGTCTCGGCCGATCGTCAGGTCACCATTCCGGGACTCAGCGAGCGGGAGAGCGCGGACTACGGCGCCGGAACCTACCAGGTCTACGGCGATGTCGACTACATGTTCGAACTCGCCTCGAACTTCGATGCCGGCCCCTTCGCCGATGCCGCCTATGTCTACCAGCAGACCGACGGCTTCACCGAAACCGGTGGCATGGCGGCGCTCACCCGCAACGGCTCCAACATGAGTACCGGCTTCACAACGCTCGGCGTGCGCACCAGCTATGAATTGGAGAGCGAGAGCTTCGCCGGGCAGGTCGTGGCATCGGCCGGGTGGCGACGCGGCTACGGCGATCTCGCCGGCGTCGGCGCGCTGGCCTTTGCCGGCGGCACCTCGTTCGACATCACGGGCGCGCCGATTGCCAAAAACCAGGCAGTCCTGAATGTCGGGTTGCAGACCTCGCTCAATGAAAGCCTGGACGTCGAGGTCAACTATATCGGCCTGTTCGCGTCCGACTATCAGAGCCAGAACGTGGTCGGACGCCTCAATCTGCGCTTCTGATCACGCTCGGTCACAGTGATGACCAGACAGCAAAAAGGCCCTTCCCGATTTGGGGAGGGGCCATTTCAGTCTGAGGAACTTCAGTAAGATGCCGGGCCTTGCGCCCGGCATCTTGGTTTCGCTTTGCCCGGTCACTCCGGATCAGAACCTGATATTGAGCCTCGCTGTGACGTTCTGGCTGCGGTTGCCGCCGGCGAACTGGCCGGTATAGTTGACCCCGACGCTCACCGTGTCGGAGAACTCGGTATCCCAGCCGACGCTCAGAACCGCCTGGTCCTCGGCAAGCGGCGTGCCCGTCACGCCGAAGGGATCAGATCCGGCGAAGGTGAACGCCGCCGTCGGATCAAGATCGCCGAAGCCGTGACGCCAGCCGGCAGATGCCGACAGCCGGTTCTGGTAGCCGCCGAGGTCAAACGCCCAGGCGCCCCGCAGGCCCACCGTCGTGAACCCGGTGTTCATCGTCTGGCTCTGATAGGAAAGCGCGGCAATCCCGCCCGTTTCCGTAAACGCGTCCGAATGCTGGTTGATATAGGCCGCATCAACATAGGGCTCCAGCGTGAAGCTGTCGGTCACGTCAAAGCCGTAGCCGAGACCGCCATAGACCTGGAACGTGCCCGCGTCATAACTGCCCGACAGATGGTCGGTGAAGGTCGAGGCATAGACGCTGCGGTTGGTCGAGACGCTGTGCCAGGTATAGGCCGTGCCGAAATCGACCCCGAAGCCGCCCCATTCGCCGCCGCCGTAAAGGCCGAACGTATAGTCGTCGCTCGTGCCCTTGGCATTGTGCGCATCGACCTTGTAGGTCGACTGGCCGAAGCCGGCGACCGCGCCGAAGCGCATGGAGCCGAAGGCCGCCGCATCCGCGCCGAGGAAGAAGCCCCCGACCGAATCCGTCATCTTCGCCGCAACGCCGCTGCCCTCCATGCTCGACCACGCGCCGTAGCCCGCGGCCCAGACCCCGATGCCGCCATTGTCCTCCTCGAAGGCGCCGAAAGGCGTGGCGACCGGGCTCGGTTCGGCCGCGTAATTGCTCACCGCCGAAATCCCAGCGCCCGTCGAAACCCCGCCGAGCGACCCGCGAACCTGCTCGCCGGTCGCATTGCGTAGATACCGGCTGCCCGCAACCATCGCCGCATCGCTCGACGCATAGACATCGCCCGAAAGCTGGGGAAGAACCTCCTCCGCCTCGTCAACACGGATACTTCTCAAGGCTCGGAACGCTTCATGCCCGGAAAGCGAACGGATCGAAGAAACAACCCCGCATGTCTCGCCAGGAAGCGCGGCGCACAATTCTTCCGTCGTGTTCGGCCTGATGTTGAAGAGAAGATCGTTCTGGTGCTGCGCGTCCGTCTCGAAGCTGTAGATATACGAAATGCTCGCGGTCGGCGCACTGATCTGATCGCTGTAGACGGACCCCGGTCCGCCCGCGATGACCGTGTAGCTTGCCTGCCTCGTCACGTCTCCGATAAAGTTGACGTCCCCTTTCACCGTGCCGGTAATGGTCGCGGCGCCCGAGACATTGAGCAGGCTGGCGCTTCCGGCCCCTGTATTGTCAACCGTGATTTCGAAACTACCGCCTTCGACAATATCCAGGCTCTCGGCGCTGACTGTCGTAACAGCCATCGTGCCCGCATTGTCATATGCACCGAACCGTATCTCTCCTCCGTCCCCGACCCGGACCATGCCGAAGGATCCCATGCCTTCCAAGACCGCCTTCTGCCCCACATTGATCGTGCCGAGAAGCTGGGCTGAAGACTCCGAACCCGGCAGGCCCGTAACGTTCAGGGTCATGTTCGCAGCCAGATTCGTTGTTCCGGTGAATGTGTTGGCCGCCGTCAGTTGCAGGCTCCCCGGAACATTGACGTTGAATGTTCCGGCCCCTTCGAGAGTCCCGTGGAATGCGGATGGACCGCTCGCGTTCCAGTTCCAGGTGGCCGCCTGCTCGACAATGATATCGCCCGGCACGGCGCCGGCCTGTTGCGTCGACAGCGCGCCCTCCAGAACGTGCGTGCCGCCGTTATAGGTGTTGATGGCATCAAGGACGAGTTCTCCCGGTCCGTCTTTCACCAGGCCGGCAGACCCGGTCATCGGCAATTCGACGGTTGCGGAGATATTGGCATCGGCGGGCGTCTCGCCAACGGTAATGCTGATATTGGCCCGAGAGGTTGTGAACGTCAGTTCGTCGCTTCCGCCGAGAGCCTTGATGACATAGCCGTCGACGAGGAAGGTCATCCCGCCGATCTCGACCTCCGCGCCACCGGAACTGTCGACCTGAACATCCTGCGCATCGCCCTGGAAGATCGCCGTCGCGCCCGCAGTCCAGGGGCTCAGGTTCTCGCCATTCTGATCCGACCAGTTGGTGCCTGAATCGGCTGTCCAGGTCCCCACTCCGCCGAAATCGGCGGCGCTGTCCTGAACCGGGTGCCAATAGGCGGTTACGCCTTCCTCGGCCGTCAGGTAGACGCCATGATTGAAGTCGACGATCTTGAAATTCCCCGAAGAGGGAACAAGCTTTGTCGGATCGCTGCCAGCGGGCTTCGACGTGTAGGAAATCAGGAGGTATTCGCCCTTCTGGATGTCCTCTGCCACTCCGGTGGTGGAATGTACGTCGACAATGCCGCTTACCACATCAAGCGATCCGGTAATAAACAGCGGTATAGTGGTGTTGGGCGCGTTGGGGTTGAGGGTAACATCGAGGGTCGAGCCGGCCTGCAAGGTCAAGCTGTCGCCAACCGTAAAGGGCCCGGTCTGAACCGTACCTTTCAGCGTGCCGCCCTGTTGCACCGTCACAGCGCCGGCCAACGCGCCGGTACCGGTCAGCGTGCCGCCATCCATAACGGTTGTGTTGCCCGAAAACCTGACACTCGAGCTGTCGACCTCGGCCGTTCCTGCGATGATGTTGAAAGCGCCCGGCGTTGCCGAACTTCCCCCGGCACTGGAGATCACATTTGCCATTGTGAAGGTGACCGTGCCCACGGCATCCACGGCAAGAACAGCGCCGTTGGCGATGCTGATCTGCCCGGCAACGGCGCCATTGTCACCGAAGATGAGCGTGCCTTCCTGGATCGCCGTCCCGCCGTCATAGGTGTTCCGGGCGGTAAATTTCAGATCGCCCGCGCCTGTCTTGATCAGGCCCGCAGTCCCGCCCAGCGGCACCGCGAGGGTCGCCGAACCGGCAGCCTGATCCACGTTGACGGTCACGGCGGCGCCGACGAGTTCCAACGTGTCCTGAGGCGTCGCTCCGGTCAGGACATAGGGCCCTGCCTGGAAATTGAGCCCCGCAACCTGGATCTGTCCATCCGTGCGGCTGTCGATCGTGACATTGCCGCCTCTTCCTTTGAAAATCGCCGTTACGCCGCTGTTGTCCCAGCCGCCGAAATTCACGGCCGACGCATTGTCCGGAACATTGGTCCAGTCGGTCCCGCCGCTTGCCGTCCAGTTGCCGTCTCCGCCGTAGCTGGCCCCCGACCCGCTCATGGTCGGGTTCCAATAGTCGCCGAGGCTGGCCGTGCCGGAGGTCACGTGCAGAAAGACGCCCTGCATGTTGTTGTCGTTGACATAAGTGATCTCGTAGGTCGACTTGCTGCCCGGCGCAAGCGTCAGGATGTTATGAGGGCCGCCATAGGGCGTGAGTGGATCTATCAGGAGGTAGTAGCCCTGCCCGAGCGTTTGGCCGCCGACGGTGTTCACGTCCACCTCGACCGTACCGCTTGAGGGCAGTGAAAGAGAGGCGGAGGCAAAAAGCGGTGTGTTTGCGCCTGCCGCCCTGGGGTCGAGATAGACGCGGAGTATCGAATCCGTATCCATGGCAAGAGGGCTCGCAATTCTGAGCGAGTATGGGTTCTGGCTGCTCAGATTCTGCTCGTTTTCAAGCACGCCTTGCCCCATGACGGTCACCTGACCGACAATGTTCCCTGCACCGGCGAGCGTGCCGCCGGATTGCACAGTGACAGGACCGCCCAAAACCGTCGGCTCACCGAAGACCCCGCCCCCATACTCAAGGACAAGCACGCCGCCCGAAATCGTAATGGTCTCGGTAAACTGTGACGCGCTGACATCCTTGAACACCGTTGTGCCCGAGATGTGAGTGATAGCGCCCTGGGTGCCAACCAGTCTGAAGTTGTCCATATAGAGTGGCGTAACCCGCTCGGCTACGTGGTTGAAGACCATGGCCGACTGGGTGGAATTGAAGGAGATGCTGCCTTGTCCGGTGCCAACGATGATCTCGCCCGTCATAGCGGCGACATCCGTCGCGGCGGCGCCGAAATTGAGGACCGCGACTTCGCTGGCGCTGAGGGGCTGGAGGGCGGCGAGCGATATGCTCTCATCAATCTTCAGCCGACCCCCCATCGTCAGCGTGACTGCGCCATCCGGCTGGCCGCTGCCGCCCTTGCCCTCGCCGATCAAAAGCGTCTCGCCGGCAAGCTCGCCGGTTACGGCAAGCGTGGCGCCGCCGAAGACGGAGAGGTCGCCGCCGAACGAGCCGCCCTCACCGGAGAAGGTGAGGCTGCCGGCGCCGGAAACGTTGAAATCGCCCGCACCGACAAGCGCATTATTCATCGCCGTCGTCCCCGTAACTTCGACCAGAAGCGCCGTGGTATCGGCGGTTGTCACGTTGATCAGGCCCTGGAGTGAACCGTTCAGCCCCTTGGAACTATCGCCGAGCTGGAGCGTGCCCCCGTTGATTACCGTATCGCCCGAGTAAGTGTTGTCGGCCGTCAGGATCAGCCTACCCTTACCGTCCTTAATCATGCCGTCCGTACCCTTCAGAACGACGCCGATCGAGGCCCATCCGTCATTCGCAGCGGTCGCATCCTCGACGTTGATGGAAGGAGCGGTCGGATTCTGGCCGGGATTCTGGTTGGGCGTGAGCAGCGTCACCGCGTCGGTCGTGGCCGAGGTCGTGTAGGTCAGTTCATAGCCCGATGTGTTGAACAGCATACCGGTTACGACAATAGGCTCGGACTGGCCGTTCGGGACCGTGTTGATTTTGACCGTGCCGCTCGCGCCCTCGAAGATCGCCCTGTTGGGCGATTTCCAGTCGAAGGATTTCTGGAAGGTCGAGTCCAGCCAGTTTGTCTGAGCATAGCTGACGAACCAGTCTCCGTCGCCGCCCACGATCTGCCCGGTCGGCTGCAAGGTGGTCCCGTTCCAGTAAAGGTCCGTGTAGGTCGGCACGTCATAGACTTCCAGCACAACGCTCTTTTGGCCCGGATAGGTGATCTGGAACCGCCCCGTCTGCGTGCCGCCGAACAGAACCGTGACGTTCTGCGGGGCGAACGTGCTGTTTTTGAGATCGTCGGTGGTAAAGAGGGTGTAGAAGCCGTAGTCGCCGGTGACGCTGATCTCGAGCGCGCCGCCTGCCGTCATATCCTTGGCGACGGCGACGAGATCGTTCTCGGGACCGCCCAGCGCCGGATTGTTCTCGGTGCCGGCCTTGCCGAGCTCGAAGACGCTGACCGCGGTGTTGTCGAGATAAAGACCGCCGAGAATGGTCAGCGTGCCGTAATTGGCTGCGGGCGAGGCGTTGACGGAGAGGTCTCCCGGCGAGAGCGTTGCCGATTTCGGCGTGCCGGCGGCCTCGCCGATCGTGACCATATTGCTCTGGCTGCCCAGATGGCCGAAGCCTGAAAGGACGCCGCCGGTGACGTTGAAATTGCCGGCAAGCGCGCTCTTCACATTGAAGGTGCCGCCGCTGATATCGACGTCGCCTGTATAGGCCGAGCCATCGCCCGAAAACGAGGTGAAGCCCTCCAGCACGCTGATCGTCTGTGCGTCGCCTTCTGAGTCGACATTCAGTGTCAGACCGAAATCGTAACCGTCGGCCTGCGTGGCGGAGTGATTGAAGACAAGGGTGGAAGTGCCGCCGCCGAAGACGAGTTGCTGGGCGACCAGACTGCCGGGAGCAGCCAAGGGCGGCTGCGTTCCGGCGGGGCTGCCGATGTTCAGCGTGCCCATGCCCTGCTGGCCGGACGAGAGCCCGCCGATGCGGATTTCCTCCGCCGCATTCAAGACCGCACTGTCCTGCACGGAAACGCTGACGGCGGTCGCGCTCGTGTTCGAACCGTTGCCAATCAGGATCGATCCCGCCTTGGCTTCCACAAGGCCCTGGTTCTTTGCGACAAGGGCGACCTGCGTCTTGTCGGCATAGCCCATCCGGATATCGCCGCCCGCAGCGCTCAATGTACCCGTGATGCTGGCATTCACGATCGCCCCTTCGACATTGCCGAAATCGACATCGTCATCGCCTGAGGCGATCAAATGGCCATCGATGGTCACAGTGGATCCCTGAGAGTTGATCAGCGTGTCATTGCGGTCGCCGATATCGATCTCTCCGGTAATTGTCATCGATGTTTGCAGATTGAGACCTGCGGGAGCCGAATCGCCCGGAGCCAGCGGGTCGGTTCCTCCGACGACAAGGCTTGCGCCGTTCAGCACCGCGCCACCGCCTGCAACTTGCAGCGTCCCTCTGAGAACTTGGATGTCTCCCTCGAAACCGCTGCTGTCAGATCGGAAATCGACCGGGCTGTTAAAAGGGACACCAATGCTGACCTGATAAATGCCAACACCTGTCATGGTTACATTGTCACTGTAGGAGGATAGAACGTAGATACGAAGGGTCCCCTCGCTTCCGATATCCACATCTTGCTGAAGGCTGGCCTGAAACTTGTCGTCGCCGATTTGCAGGATTCCCTCTTCAATCACCCAGTTTCCGCCGAATTTGTAGGGAGCGACCGCCAGCAGGCCCGGGCCGACCTTGTGAATCTCGCCCGTCCCCTCGAAGGCGAGGTTGTTGGTGACATACAAGCCCTGGGCAACGCTCATGCTGATCGTGCCGTTGACGGTGAACACATCGTCATTGCCGCCGACAATATCATAATTCACCGTGTTGAACTGCATGCCGCCGAGCGCGATCGGCTCATACTGGCCTGGACTGGTCTGGGTATTGACCGTGACCGTGCCCGGGGCCGTCCCCTCGAAGATCGCCGTGCGACCGTCGGTCCAGGGATGTCTTGTGGTGGCGTCCTGGCCGGTCCAGCTTTGATCGCCGTTGAAAGACTCGGGCAGCCATGTGCCCGAACCGCCGACGATGGTGCCATCGCCGGGATTGGGGTTGCCGCCGTCCCAGTAGAGCCCCGGGCCGCTGGGCGTGTTGAGGATTGTCAGGAAGATCGTATCCGTCGTGGTCGTCCGGCAACTCGGGTCGATCGGGCAGATGCGATACTGATCCCGCTGCAGAACCTCGGTCGTATCGAATTTCACGCTCAGACTGGTGCCGAAATTCCCCGTGTAGCTCCCGTTATACTGGAACAGCGTGTAGTCGCCATATTGATCGCTATAGATGGTGACATCAAAACCGCTGCCGCCGAGATCGAGAATGTTGTTGACGACGACGAGGTCGTTGCTGGCAGGCGCGTTTGGCGCATTGACGAGGCTGAACCCGAACACGCTGGTGGCATTGGCCGTCAGCGTCAGATTGCCATTGATCGTCAGGATACCGTAACTGTTCGCGCCGAGCGATGCATCGCCGGGCGAAAGCCGCCCCGCCGTATTGCTGTTGCCGATTGTAACCGGGCCGCCGATCGTGGCATTGTCGCCGGCAAGCGTACCGCCGAAGACATTGACCGTCCCGCCGAGATCCTGCCTGAGGTTGAAGATGCCGCTCTGCACGGTCGTCGTGCCGCCATAGCCGCTGTCGTTGACATCAAAGTCAACGCGGCCGGGCCCGGTGATGTTGAACGGGCCGGTCAGGCCGTCGATGTTGTTGCTGAACGACACGCCCGTTCCGGACTGCGCATAGACAGCCAGCGTGCCGCCGCCGGAAATGGCGCCGGAGACCGTGCCGTTGCCGAGCAGGCCGCCGAGCTGCAACGTACCCTGGCTGATCGTGGTCCCGCCCTGGTAGCTGTTGGTTGCCGAAAGGATCAGCGTGCCCGATCCGGTCTTGGCGAAGCCCGTGGGCGTGCCCTGAAGCGGTACGGCGACGGTCGCGGTTCCGCCGTTCACATTGATCGAAACGGGCGCACCCCGAACGCTGGCAAGCGTCAGGATTCCCGATCCGTTCTGGCGCAGGACATAGCCGTCGCGCAGGAAGTTCATGCCGGCGACATTGAGGTTTCCGTCGACCGTCACCGTGCCGGATTGTGACCCGGAGAAAATGGCAAAAGCGGTGCTGTTGTTCACCCAGGCGGTTTCCGAGGCGATGGCGCCGGAGGCATTCGCCCAGTTCCTGTTGGAGCTGTTCCAGAGGCCGGAACCGCCGATCAGGGTGTTCACGTTCGTGCCCGCGCCGTCCCAATACTGGCTGATCGTGCCATCGGCCCCCGGTACAATGAGCCTGACCTGATTGGAAGTCAGATAGTCGATACTGGAGCCGCTGGGCACATTGCTGGCAGAGGAGAACTGGCCGCTGACGCCGTTCGTGTAGTTGTAGAGCACATAGACGCCGGACCCCGAAAGCGCGCCGGCGTTCAGGATGCTGCCGCCCAGGGAAAGAGCCCCGGCGACATTGACGACCCCGGTGGCGTTCTGGAACACGTTGCGGGATCCGCCGGCGAGGGTAAGGTTTCCGCGGACATTGAACGGATTGGAAACCATGAGCGTCGCGTTCGGCTGCACCGAGACGAGGCTTCCGCTTTGGCCCACATTGCCGTTCAGACCCACTGCCAGGGTACCGTTCACGATATTGAGGCCGCCGCCATAGGTGCTGGAGCCGGAGACCGTCAAAATGCCCGTCGAATAGAAACTCGTTGTCGTTGACAGGTTTGCATTGGTGTTGCCGGACATCGTCACGCTGCCGGTGCGAATGTTGAAGGCGCCCTGAAGCCCGGTAATGTTGTTGATGAAATTGATCGAGGAGCCGGCATAGAGCTCAAGCGTCCCGCCGCCGGAGATCGCCCCGGCGACAGAGCCCGGTTGCGAATTGCTCGAGGTCCCGAGTTGCAGCGTGCCCGCCACGATCGTCGTCGTGCCGCTGATTGCGGAATTGGATCTGGTCAGCACCAGCGTGCCGTCACCCGTCTTGCGCAGGCTCGTTGCATTCAACACGAGGTCGATCGTCGCAGTCGAACCGCCGAAAACGTCGATCCTGGGCTCGGTCTCGCCGCGGGTGCTGTCCGGCGTGAGCTGGATCGCATTGCCCGTCAGCGTATATCCGCCGACATCAAAGAACATCCCGGCCACCGAAATATTGGTGGCGGCGACATTGACCGTGCCGCCGGTCGTCGCAAAATGCGCGGTCTTTCCGTTCTGCCAGGGGCTGGGCGACGTGCCCTGCTGGCTGACCCAGTTCCTGTTCGAGTTGTTGATATCCCATGTCCCGTTGCCGCCGGAACCGTTGGCCACACCCGTCGGGTTCGGGCTGGAGGCGGTGCCGCCGTTCCAGTAGTAGTCCTGGTCGGTCAGTTTGGCCTGCACGATCAACACGCCCGTATTGGTGTTGTTGTAGTGAAGGCTCCATTCGTACTGATCGTCTTCAAGGTATGTCTGGCTTTTCACGTCAAATACACTGACGCCGTCGGAGAAGTTCTCTCCTGAATCATAGGACTGATAGGTGATGAGCGTGTAGGCCGTGCCGTCGGTTCCGTTGTAGTAGACCAGAAGCTTGCCGCCCGCGGTTAACATGCCCAGCACATTCACCGTATCATGGCTGCCGGCATTAACGTCGAAAATCATCGTGGCGTTGCCGGCAGACAGCAACTCGGCGCCGAAGGTCAGGCTGCCGATGGCGCCCGCCCCGCTCTGATGAAGCTGCAACTGGTTAACCGACGGCGAGCCGAAATCGCCCGGCGAGAGGGTGCCGTTTGCCTGGATCTCGACAGAGCCGAGCGTGCCCGTGCCCGACAATATGGCGGAAGGGTTGACCGCGAGATCGCCGCCGAGCGTGCCGTTCGCCATGTTCAGCACGGCCCCCTGATGCACGGCGGCCGAGCCGCCGAAACTGGAGCTTACGCCGGTCAGATTGATGACGCCGGTCCCATTGGTTGGCGCCGTGAAATTGACCTGACCCAGAAACAGGTTGACCGGATTGCCGAAATCCACCTCGGACGCGGTAAAGACATTGAGTATTGCCGATTGCGCGCCGCCGATCGTGCCCGCGATCCTGCCATTGCCCCAGGTCGCGTCGCCGAGCGTCAGCGTGCTGTTGTTCTGGACCTGCGTGCCGCCGGCATAGCTATTGCTTTCATTGGTCAGGACCAGTTCGCCGCCGCCATCGACGACCAGCCGCGTGTTGCCGGGATTGCCCAGAAGCGGAACATCGATCACATTCCTGCCGCTGACATCGATCACAGCATCGCCCGCCCCAAGCGAAGCAAGGGTGATGGCACTGCCGTTCGATGACGTCAGCACGTAATTCCCGGTCCTGAACTCCATGCCGTCGACGCTGACATTGCTTGAGACCGTCACCGTGCCGCTATTGCCGCCGAAAGTCGCCGTCTCGTTCGCAGTCCAGGTTCCGGTCGAAGGGCTCGGTCCGTCATTGACCCAGTTCGTGTTGCCGGCATTCCAGACACCGTTGCCGCCGGCGCCGCCGGAAACGGCCGGATTGGAGCCCGTTCCCCCGTTCCAGAAGGTAAACGGCCCGGCCGGCTGGCCATAAACGATAATCGTCAGGTCATTGCCATCGCCGCCGTTGTAGGAGATCAGGTACTCACTGGGAGAAAGCGCCTGACCACCCTTTGTCTTGAAGTCATTCACAACGATGTTGTTCTGACTGAACTGCAGGTCGGAGGTGCCGACCTGGAGACTTATCAGCGTATAGGTTGTATTATAATCACCCGCAAACCTGACATTCAGCTTATGGTCCGAGCTGTCAGACTTGATGTTCGAACCCGAAGACACCCCACCGAGAAGCACCAGTTGGTCATTGTTCGAGCCGCCTCCGATCTCGAATGCAAATGTCGTCGTCCCAGAGACTCGCAGCACGCTATTCCCTGAACCACCATGCACCGTCAGCGTACCGTAATGTGGCCCCGAACCTCCGGATCTTGGATCCCCGGGAGCGAGACTGTTCGGACCGGATGGTGCGAGATACAGGGCAACAGATCCAGAAGCCCCAGAGTATATTTGACCAACCCCGGTAATATTACCGGATTGAGAATTAACATTACCAACGCTTCCCGTTATATTTACCGTAGCACCATTTAATATACCTAAACCTGTATTTTGAGAACTTCCCGAAATTGTTGTGAACCCTGAATTTGCCAGAAATACGGAACCCGATGTATCCCCACCTATATTTTTTGAAAAAACAACATTTTTTTGTACAGTATCAGTATGATTAAATTGAATAGTCAAAATTTGACCGTTAACATTGACACCATACAAGTCTGCTCCAACAGTTCCCCCTGTTGTTCCTTCATAATAGATCGTACCTGACATGTATATTGTCTGGCCGCCGTTCAGACTTCCGCCGTCCCTGAGCCTCACAATACCATTGTTTATTAACGATGACCCTCCGGTCAGGTTGAAAACTCCGCCGTTCTTCACCACAACCTGACCGTTGTCAGTAATAAGTCTGGAGGCCGTCGCTGAAGAGCCAGGGCCATCGATGGTGAACTCAGCAATATAGGCGTTGGGAACAGCAGTAACTCTAAGTTCCGCCATGTTGGCCGTGGAAGAGCTATCGACCAACGCCCCCCCTGAAATCGTAACCCCGGAACTGATGACAACATCGTTAAAGTTGCCTCGTCCCCCGGACGTCAAATGGAGGTAGCCAGTCCCCCCGTTGGAGGCGGCAAATCCCACATAGGTCAGGGCACCATTGCCAACGGTAAACTGTGCCGGCCCCTGGATGGTCAGCGTCATGTTGCCGCCGCCGGACGAACCCGGCGAGCCGATATTGAGGTTGCCATTCGTGGTCGTGATCTGGGAATTGCCGCTGACGAGAACCGTGTAGCTCTGGCCGCCATAGGTAAACGTGCCGTCCAGGTTCAGCGTACAATTGCCGACATTGTTATATGTCAGGCTGCCGCCGCTGACGGAGGATGCGCAATCCGCGGCCCAGACCTGGCTGGCGTCGGACAGATAAACGCCCGAGGCCGCGAACATCACCGCGCCCGAAAAGGCCGTGCCGGCCAGATAGCGCCGGAGGCGACGCCGCGCCGATCCGCTCTTGGCGGCGGCAATGTTCTGCTGCGAAACACTGTGATGAATGCGGTGTGTACCAAACATTTTGATCCCCCTGGGCAGCCCCGGCAGGCAAAAGGCTGCCGCAGAGCAAAAAGCACGAAACCGACCAATACAGTCGCCCCCCTGAGCAGGAGAATAAAACCTGTCTTTTCCGCAATCAATCCAAATGTAAATAAATAATTAACATTATTTAATCCAAATTATTACGTGTAATTTACGGATGAGGATCTAATATATACATGTATTAATTCTTCATAACTGGCATTTACTTGTTCATAGATAACCAACCTGCACAGGGCGATGAGCCCCGCGGACCGGACGCATCTCCGCCCATCAAAGGGAAACAGTCACGCCAACGCCGCAACCATCTGATCTTGCTGCAAGCCGCTACTCGTCCCTGATCGGTTCGACCGGGACTGACGCATCCTGGCCGGGCCGTCGCGACGACAGGGGTATTTCGCAGTCAGACGAAGACATCTCGCTGCGCAATGTGTCAGAACAAATGAAAAGAGCGGACAGGCATTTCCATCAAAGACGGCCCGCTCCGGGACAACCGCCAAGCCCGTGACGCGCCCGCACAGGCGGCGCATGCGCCGCTTCATTGCGCCGCGCGGAAAGATACGGCGACGCCGGAAGCGGCGCGCACTTCGGCCCGCTTCCGGTCTTTCTCGTCGCTAGGCCCCCCGGCAGAAGGCCTGCCGTGGTCAGTTGACCGGCGGCGCCGCCGAAACCGCCGCGGAGAACCCCTTCATCGAAAGGGGCAGCGCGATTTCCTGGCCGTTCATGATCTTGAAGGAGACCGATGCGGCCTTGGCCGCCTTCAGTTCCTTCATCTGGTCGGCCGAAAGCTCCATGTCGGCGGCACAGACCTGCCCGCAGGTCACATAGGTCATGGTCATGTCCTTGCCCGCCGCGGCCGAGCCGACCGCGCCGCCCTTGACCGGCTGGCCTGCCGGCTCGCCGCCGACGGTGAAGGTCACGCCGGCGCGCAGATCGACATTGGATGGCGTCTGCACCACGAGACGCGGCGCATCCATGCCCGGCAGCGAGCCGACGGCCACCGTCAGGATGCGCTGGACCTGTCCGCCTTCCTGTTGCTGCACATTGAGCGTCTGGGTTGCCTCGCAGACGCGCTGCGGCGGGCCGGGCTCCTTCTCGTCGGCCTTCTGGATCTGCACGAGCATGCAGTGCTGCGACCAGTCCCCGTAGGAAACGGTGGTATCGGAGGCCGCCACCGGCTCCGACTGCTGGGCGCCGGCAGCGGTTGCGAAGAGCATGGCGCCCGCGAAGGCGGCGCCGAAAGCTTTACTGGTGATGATAGTCATGTCTTTCCCCTTGATGTCCCGGTTCATTCGAATGTCATGGCTGAGTGGCCCCGGCCGCTCAGGCCGCCTTGGCGGGCGAAGCCTTTTCGTTGAGTTCCAGCAGCACCTGCCAGTTCTGGGTCGAAGCAAGATGCAGCACGACCGCATCGTTGAAGCCGTTCTTGTGCCAGTCGATCAGCACATCCTGCGGCAGGTTGCGGAACCGGTCTTCGTCAACGACCAGCAGGCCATCGAGGCGGTAATGGCTCTTGTTGGCGAACGACATGTTGACCTGCTTGTCGACCAGAAGGTCCTGCTCCTTGAGGGCTTTGGCGAAGTCATTGCCGCGCAGGCTGGCCTGATGAAAACTGTTGCAGAATTCCATCATCGGCGCCGTCGCCTCGCCGGCCTTGCCGTCCTCGGCGAAGAGCGCCGATCCGTTTTCCGCCTCATCGGCGGGCTTGATGCGGTCACAGCCCTCGTCAAAGCCAAGCACGGTCTGGCTCTTGTCCTCCGACTGGATCAGGATGAAGGGGTAACGGCGGACATAGGCGGGAATATAGACCCCCGCCTGCCACGCGCCGGCGGAGTCGACGAAGAGGTTCTGTCCCTCCTTGAGGCCGGTCACCGCGACTGCGGTGGGCAGAGGGTCGCCCTTGACGAAGACGATCGGGTAATGGCGCGACGCCGGAACGAATTCAGCGGGCGACAGCGGCACCGCATTGGCCTTGGCGGCAAAGGAAAAGTCCTGCTTGCGTTCGAGCACGAGATCCTTGTGGTCCTCGAAACGCAGGACCTGCGGCGCACTGTAAAAGAGCGGGAGTCCATTGTTCTTCATTGTCACCCTTCCTCCTGGACTGAGCTTTCTGTTCATGTGGTTGCAGGATGCAACCTATGCGATATTATATTCAACTTACACGCAAAACAATCCTACATGTAGGAAAGTTTTGCGCGCAGAACCCCGCCCGATGCCGAAAGGCCTTTTGAAGGCACAATCCGCACAGGCACAGCGCCGGACGCTGTTCATGAATGCCTTTTCCGGCGGAATACCGGCAAGAGGTGTACCTTTTCGTGAAGCGACGCCGGGCTTGCCGCCCGGCGCCTGGCCCGCGTCATGCGTGAAGCGCTAGAACCGGATATTGAGCCTCGCTGTGACGTTCTGGCTGCGGTTGCCGCCGGCGAACTGGCCGGTATAGTTGACCCCGACGCTCACCGTGTCGGAGAACTCGGTATCCCAGCCGACGCTCAGGACCGCCTGGTCCTCGGCAAGCGGCGTGCCCGTTACGCCGAAGGGATCAGATCCGGCGAAGGTGAACGCCGCCGTCGGATCAAGATCGCCGAAGCCGTGACGCCAGCCGGCAGATGCCGACAGCCGGTTCTGGTAGCCGCCGAGGTCAAATTCCCACGCGCCCCGCAGACCCACCGTCGTAAACCCGGTGTTCATCGTCTGGCTTTGGTAGGAAAGCGCGGCAATCCCGCCCGTTTCCGTAAACGCGTCCGAATGCTGGTTGATATAGGCCGCATCAACATAGGGCTCCAGCGTGAAGCTGTCGGTCACGTCAAAGCCGTAGCCGAGACCGCCATAGACCTGGAACGTGCCCGCGTCATAACTGCCCGACAGATGGTCGGTGAAGGTCGAGGCATAGACGCTGCGGTTGGTCGAGACGCTGTGCCAGGTATAGGCCGTGCCGAAATCGACCCCGAAGCCGCCCCATTCGCCGCCGCCGTAAAGGCCGAACGTATAGTCGTCGCTCGTGCCCTTGGCATTGTGCGCATCGACCTTGTAGGTCGACTGGCCGAAGCCGGCGACCGCGCCGAAGCGCATGGAGCCGAAGGCCGCCGCATCCGCGCCGAGGAAGAAGCCCCCGACCGAATCCGTCATCTTCGCCGCAACGCCGCTGCCCTCCATGCTCGACCACGCGCCGTAGCCCGCGGCCCAGACCCCGATGCCGCCATTATCCTCCTCGAAGGCGCCGAAGGGCGTGGCAACCGGGCTCGGTTCGGCCGCGTAATTGCTCACCGCCGAAATCCCCGCGCCCGTCGAAACCCCGCCGAGCGAACCGCGCACCTGCTCGCCGGTCGCATTGCGAAGATACCGGCTGCCCGCAACCATCGCCGCATCGCTCGAGGCATAGACATCGCCCGAAAGCTGCGCGAGAACCTCTTCCGCCTCATCAATACGGATGTTCCTCAACGCCCGGAACTCTTCATGCCCGGAAAGGGATCTGATCGACGAAACAACCCCGCATGATTCGCCCGGGAGGCTGACACACACTTCCATCAGGCCAGTCGGACTGAGTTTCAGATAGAGAATGCCAGGATTGGCTGGACGTTCCACAAAACTGAATGAATAATCAAGATTGCCGGCATTGGTCGTGAAATTGGCATTATAGGTCGACCCTTGCGGGGCCTGGATGACTGGATAATAGATAGGAAGGGTGCTGAGGTCCGGTTCCGTGTTTGTGTGCGAGACGGTACCATGGATCGTACCGGTATCGAGGTGGACCTCATTCGCCACCGTGAGCATGCTGACAGAGCCGGAGCCGAAATCGGCGCCTACGACAAATCCGCTCCCGTCGTCCATCATTAGGTTTTGCGCCGTCAAGGTTGTTGCAGGCGGCAGACCGGTCACCGTGCGGGTACCGAATTCAAATAGGCCGCCCGCATGGACATGTACGTCGCCGAAAGCGCCTTGCCCCTCCAGAATGCCGCCGTCCATCACATTGATCGTGCCGAGAAGAGCGGCCGCCGCCGGTGACCCGGCCGGTCCGGTCACATTCAGCGTCACATTCTGCGGCACATTGGTAACCCCGGTGAAGGTATTTGCAGCCGTCAACTGCAGGTTGCCATTTGTTCCCGCATTGACGTTGAACGTCCCGCCGCCGCCGGCGCCGATCGAAGAGATGACGCCGTCAAAGCTCTGGTTGCCGGTCACATTCCAGTTCCAGGTCGCCGTCTGGCTGATGGAGATGTCGCCCGGCACGGCGCCGGCATCGGTCACCTCGAGCGTGCCTTCATTGACCAGCGTATCTCCCTGATAGCTGTTGGCCGTGGTCAGCCCGAGAGTGCCGGGCCCGTTCTTGCTCAATCCGACCGCACCCTGAAGCGCAACCCCGATCGTCGCGGTATAGGGGTTGTTCATGGCATCCTGGCCGACGGTGATGGACGCAGTGGTCGTTCCCGGAAACGCCATCAGAATGAGGCTGTCGGTCACGGCGAGCGGGCGAAGTGAATAGCCGTCGGCATCGAACTCCATGCCCGCGACCTTGATGAACTCGGTCACGGCGCGACTGTCGACGTCGACGGCCCCTCCCGTGGTTGCGAAAATGGCATAGCCACCCTGGGCCCAGGGGCCTGTGGCATCGCCCCGCGGGTTCGTCCAGTTGGTCATGTCTGCGTTCCAGGTCCCGGGGCCGCCGGCGCCGTTCGCCGAGGGCGGCATCGTCGGCTGCTGGTGGACACCGTTCCAGTAGGAATAGGCATCCGGGCCGACAGCCAGAACCAGGGTGCCGGGACCGGCTGAAGTCGCCGTGGCAAGGACCCGATGGAATGTGTTGTTCTGCACGGGCACGCTCGAAACATCGATCGTACTGGGGTCGCCGTTATAGGTGGTTGCGTAGTCGATCAACGGATAGGTGCCATCCGCCAGCATGCCTCCGCCCTGGACGGTCACCATCAGCGTGTTGGTCGAGGTACTCAAGATACCCGTCGCGATCGGCGCCGCTGCCCCGGGGGCAGGCGGCGTGGCATTGAGGGTCACAGCAAGGTTGGCGCCATTCTGGAGGAAGAGAGAAGTCCCTCCCGCCGTCAGTACCGGCTGGCCGGGAGGCGGCGCCTGAAGCGTGCCGTTTCTCTGCACAAGGACAGTACCGCCCAGATCGCCGGTCCCGGTCAGCGTGGCCCCGCCGGCAACCGTGGTCGTACCGGAGAAGCCCGGGCTCTGGCTGTTGAATTCGACCGTGCCGGCCTGAATGTTAAACCGGGCGCGGCTTCCGCCCGAGGTCAGCACGTTTGCGGCTCCGAACGTCATCGTCCCGGTCGCATTGACGGAGAGCGCGGCGCCCGTCACGTTGGCCACATCAATCGCACCCTGAAGCGGCATCGTTGCGCCGCTCAACATCAGCGTCCCGGCCGAAACTGACGTCTGGCCCGTATAAGAACTCACCGCAGCCAGTTCCAGCGTCCCGGGACCATCCTTTTCGAGCTGCGTGCCGGCGGCAAGCTGCGCGAGTTCCACGCCCATCGTGACCGTTGCGCTGGCGTCGGTCACATTGATCTTGACCGGACCGCCGCCGGCGCTGGTCAACGTCAGCGCCCCGCCGGTGAAGCTGTATGGGCCGATATCGAACTCCATTCCGCTGACGAGGATTGGAGCTCCTGTCCCGACCGCGACCGTTCCCGCACGGTCAATGAAATGCGCAACACCGCCAGACACCCAGGGATGATGGCCCGTTCCGTTCGCATCATCGGACCAAGCAACACCGCCCGTCGCGGTCCAGTTGCCGTTCCCGCCGAGTTGGCCTGTGGCGTTCTGGTGGGGGTTCCAGAACTCGTCCGGCGGAGTGCCGACCACCAGCCAGATTGTGTTGTTGTTCGGGTCGGCAAGGGAATAGGTCGCGTTCGGCGTCGCGAAGGTCAAGAGATCGAGCGCTGGCCGATTGCCGACATAAGAGAGAAGTGCATATTGCGTGCCGATCGGCAACGCCGTGCCGCCCGCCGTATTGACCGTGATGACGCCGCCGAGTGCGGCCACAAAGTCGCCGGTCGTGCTGAACAGCGGCATGGTGTTCGGATTGTTGCCGTCGAGCAGAACCACCATGGATGTCGTGGCCGCAGCAAAAGTCAGGCTCGAGCCGAGTTGAAGCGTTGTCCCGTGCGTGCCCGAGATCGCGCCGGTGGCCTGGACGGTGACGGGACCGCCGATCGCGCCGGAGCCCGCTAGCGTCGCGCCGTCAAGCACTGTTGTCGTTCCGAGGAACGAAGTCCCCGAGGCCGAGTTGAAGTTCACCGTGCCCGTGCCGGCGATGTGAAGCGCCGATGCGGCTACGCCGTGCAAGACATTGGTGAAGGTCAGGCCTGCGGCCGGTGCGAACAGGGAAAGCGTGGCGCCGTTTTGACCGCCCACCGTAATGTCGCCGACAACCGAGCCGGGTCCGGTCGCCGCGCCGATCTGGAGCGTGCCGCCGACGATGCTGGTGCCGCCCTGATAGGTCTTGTCGCCGGTGAACACGATGGTTCCGGCCCCGGTTTTTTCTGACGCCGGCCGGACCGTCGAGATTGACCGCGATGGTTGCGGTGACGGCCTGGGCATCGGCGTTGAGGCGCGCCAGATTGTCATCCCAGGCCGATTGCAGCGTGATGGCATCAGTGGCAGTGACGCCGGAAAGCGTATAGCCGCCAACCCGGAAATCCAGCCCCTGCACCGTGATCGTGCCGCTGGTCGTACTGTCGACCGAGACGGCGCCGGTTTGCGGCGTGCCGGCGAAGATCGCGGTTTTGGCCTGCTTCCACGCCACGTGGGCTGTGCCGCCGCTATCGGTCCAGTTCATGGCTGTCGCGGCGGCCTGATCCGCCGTCCATGTGCCGGGACCGCCGATGACCTGAGTCGTTGGCGGCTGTGTGGTCGTGCCGTTCCACCAGACCCCCGCGCTCGTGTCCACATTCGTGCCGGTGCCGACCAGGATCGCGATCCGGCTGCCGACGGACACGACCGTCGCATTGGTGGCGTTGACGTCGATACCCGCGGAAGCGGAAGCGATCTTGATGTCGGAGGCGACGCCGTTGATCGCGGTATAGTCGATCAGGAAATAGGGCTGCTGGCTGGGCGCAAGCACCGGCGCGTTGACCAGAACCACGCCGGCTGCCGTCAGGGTCCCGGTCGAAAACAGGCTGGCAGCGCCCGCCGTCAGGCCGCTGGCCTCGATCGTCGAGGGGCCCGTCATGCCGGCTGCATTCGTCAGCACCAGGCCGCCGGCGCCGGCGCCGAGCGTGAAGGTCGTCCCGCCCGAACCGGCGAGCGTCCCCTCCCCGGCAATCGTGACCGTGCCGCCGAGATTTCCGGTGGCGGACCCGGTCAGGGTCGCGCCGGCCACCACCGTCGTCTGGCCGAGGAAGCCGGCGCTTGCGCTGGTGAAGTTCACCACCCCGGGCCCGTTGACCACGAATTGCGAGGTTGCGTCCGAGGGCTGCAGGACATTGCCGAAGTCAAGCGGCGCGGCGAGGGTGGACGCGGCGTTGGCGTAAACCGAAAGCGTTGCGCCGGCGCTGATGGTGATATTGCCGGTCACCGACCCGTTGGTGGTGCCGTCGCCGAGCTGAAGCGTGCCCTCGGAAACGGTGGTGCCGCCGGAATAGGTGTTGGCCGCCGTCAGGATCAACGTGCCGGTCCCCGTCTTGGAGAGCGGCACGGCATTTCCGCCATCGCCGAGGATGACGCCAACCTTCGCATTATCTGTGGCTGTTCCACTGACCGAGATCGAAACAGCGCCGGGCGTGGCGTCGAGCGTCAGCGTGGAGGTGGCGTCCGTGCCCCTCAATTCGTAGCCGGTTACCGTAAACTGCATGCCGTTGATACTGATCGGCGCGGTGCTGTCGACCGTGACCGTACCACCAGTTTGCGTGAACACGGCGATATCGGCCTCGGACCAGAGAAGCGGCGGCTGTCCGCTGGAATCCGCCCAGCTCATCGTCGTCGCCGCATCCCAGGTACCGCTACCGCCGAAGTTATTGGGTCCCGGCGGCGTCAACGGATGCCAGAAGAGCTGCTGCCCACCGGGCGGACTTGCAATAATGTAGAGGAAACCGGGCGCCCCAGTCGGGTCATTGCCCAATCGGTAGCGGTTCGGGTTGTTCATGAGGGTGAGGTTGCTCGCGCTGCCGGTCGCGGAAGCCGTGAACTGGATCAGGTTATAGCGCTGCCCGACCACGAGATTTGCGGGCAGGAAAACCACATTGCCGGAGGTCATGTTCAGCGTGGTCACGGTAATGAGCGCCGGCGACGGGTTTGCTCCCGGGGCCGGATCGAGCGTCACGTTCAGCGTCGACCCGTTGCCGAGCGTCAGCGCGCCGTTGATCGTCAGGACCGGGGTCGTGGAATAATCTCCCGCGATCGTCCCGGCCTGGCTGACCGTCACATCGCCGTTGATCGTGCCGGTGCCCTTCAGCGTGCCGCCGGTCACCGACACGTTGCCGTTGATCGTGCCGCCGCCGTTCAGCGTGCCGCCGGTCAGCGCCACCGTTCCGCCGAGCACGCTGTTGGCGAGCATATTGAAGGTGCCCGCCGTGACATTCGTCTGCCCCAGGAACGTGTTGCTGTTGCTGGAAAAATCGAGCTGTCCGGCTCCCATCACGTGGAATATGGCCGGATTCGCATTATTGAGAGTAGCGGTCAGGACGTTGGAAAAGGACAGAGCGGGTTGGCTCGCCGCCTGATTGACGGCAAGGGTAGCGCCGGGAGCAATCGTGATGCCGGCCAGAATTGTGCTGTTCGTCGTTCCGTCGCCGAGCTGCAGCGTACCGCCGCTGACCGTGGTGCCGCCGGTATAGGTCTTGTTGCCGACGAAGACGAGCGTGCCAGTGCCGCCCTTCGTCAGGCTGTTCACCGCGGCCGGCACTGGCGCCCTGTTCATGCCGTCGGTGATGTCCACGGCAATTGTCGCCGTCACCGTGTCCACGTCGATTTCGCCGACTGTGTGGAGGCGCGGCGACATTTGAAGCACGCCGCCCGCACCCGCGATCAGGTGATACTCCTGGGCCGAGAACACGAGCCTGTCGAAACCCAGCGAGCCGACAACGGTCACCGTTCCGGCCGTATTGCCCTGGAAATAGCCGACGGAGCCCACCCAGGCAGCCGAATTGGAGCCATCCGGCTGGGTCCAGTTTCCAAGCCCCGCGATCCATGTGCCGGAACCTCCGGTGAGAGGGGTGCTGGTATAGCCGGGTCCAGGCGCTCCGCCGTTCCAGTATTGCGGCGTTTCGCCGGTCACTCTGTCATAGGTGATAAGCCGGATCATGCCCGGCGAACTCACGACGGCATTGGGGTCAACCGCATTGAGTTCATAATCCTTGCCAGCCGGCAGTCCCGTAATTGTCGTGGTTTTGAAGATCGTTCCGGGCACCTGGTTGAGTGCGCCGCCATACTGGAAGATATTGTAGACGGAGGCACTGCCCTGCACGGTGGCCGTGAGCGTGGCCAGGGAGACATCGAGCGCGCCGCTGGTGACGAACAGGGGCTGGCCGGCTGTGGCCTCTTCCAGATCGGCCGTTATTCCCCCCGTCGGGTTCCTCGTGAACTTAACCGATGTGCCGAGCGTGAGCGTGCTGCCCTGACGGTTGTAGAGGGACCCATTGTAGATGAGTTCCACCGCGCCTCCGAGGCTGCCCGTGCCGGAAAGAATACCGGAGATATTCGTGTTGCCGACATAGTCGGGATTGCTGCTGGTCAGGATCAGCTTGTGGGTGGAGTTGCCGTTGCGGATATCAAGTCGCGCATTGGTGTCGCTGGTGGTCTCGGTGTAAATGCGATTGCTGACGGTCTGATCCTGTGTTGCCGAATAGAGGACCAGCGCGCCGGCGTCGGAGACGATGATGTCGCCATTGACCGAGGCATCGTAGTAGGGTGCCGTGTAACCCGAGGCATCCAGGCCGCCCAGCGAGAGGGCGCCGCTCTTGATGTGGGTGTTGCCGGTATATTCCATGTTCGTGACGAATGTGATCAGGCCTCCGCCCTGTGTGCCATCGTTACTCTCGATGTAGAGGTCGGTCACGCTGCCGTCCTGACTGTTGTGGATCGGAACGGCAATGCTTTGACTGTTCTGGACCATGCCGACGATGGTTGCGTGGTTGCCCGTGGCCGGGGCCATGTGGAAGGCGCCGGTGCCCTGAATGACGTAGAAGTTCGAATTGCCCCCGTTGCCGTTCGGCGCGCCGAGATAGATCGTGTCGAAATTGATGTCGCCGACGACGTCGATCACTGGGTGATCCGCGGCCGTGCCGATGAAATAGGCATTGGTGCCCGGGGCGTTGGACCATGTCACGCCAGCCTGGGTGTTGCCGGCGTTCGTCCAGTTCAGGTTTCCGCCGACCGACCATGTGCCGTCGAGGGCGACGATGGGCGAGCCGTCACCAATCACTGCCACCGAGGTCCCGGGCGCATTCCAGTAGAGATCCAGTGCGGATGCCTGCTGCGGCATGCCGCAGTAAAGCGCTGCCCCGCTCGCCAGAAGCAGCGTCGTGAACGCCGTGCCCGACAGGAAACGGGAAAGCGGGCGAGGCTTGTGCCTGCCATCTTTTGTCGCGCCAGCTGCAACATGACCGTTGCTGAAAGGACCCTCAGTCGAACTGCGAAAATTAGCAGACATTCCATTCCCCCGCCTTGATCGCCGGAACAGCCGCGCAGCGGCCGTCACGAATTGCCAAAGATTGCGAGCCATATACATTTATACTAATATATACTTGTATATTGCTCTATATAATCAATATACATTCTGATAATTCAATATTGCAAACTTATTTTTCTGATTTATTACTTGTTACATTGTGAAGAGTGAAGCGTCGGCAGGAAGCTCGCGAGGAAGGTCTCCATCTTTCCGACGCCTGCGCGCAGCTGTGCAGGGGCGAAGGCGTGGGGCATGCCGCGTGGCAGGCTATCTCGTCCTCCTTGCCAATCGCGGCCTGCTGGTGCGGCGTCATTCACGCGGAAATGCTGAACATGGGCCATACCCGCGAAATGCCGGAGGACCTTGCCGCCCGCCTCGCTGCCGAGCAGGCGCTTTCAGGCAAGGCGCGCGTCATACTCCAGAACGAGACGGGATCGGTGCGAGGCGGCCGTTCGCCTGACGAACGCCTTCGATCGTCAGGCGAACAAAATTCGTCATATGAACTTTTAGGCTGACTTTCGTCGCCCTCCTCCCTAAAATCCTGGAGGTCGATAGGAGGTCGACATTATGGACAAGACAATTTCCTCGATTGAAGCAGCCGTTCGGCCGATTTTTGACGGCGCGACCCTCATGATCGGCGGTTTCGGCGGATCGGGCGCGCCGATCGAACTCATTCACGCGCTGATCGACCAGGGCGCCAAGGACCTCACGGTCATCAACAACAATGCCGGCAATGGCCATGTCGGACTTGCGGCGCTGATCGAGCAGAACCGCGTGCGCCGGATGATCTGCTCGTTTCCGCGCTCGTCCAACGCCACTGTGTTCAACGAGCGCTATCTTGCCGGAAAGATCGAGCTGGAACTGGTGCCGCAGGGCACGCTCGCCGAGCGCATCCGCGCCGGCGGCGCCGGCATTCCGGCCTTCTATACGCCGACCGGGTACGGCACCGAACTTGCCGACGGCAAGCCGGTCGCCGAATTCGACGGACGGCCCTATGTGCAGGAGCGCTGGCTGAAGGCCGATTTCGCCCTGATCAAGGCGGAGACCGCCGATACCCACGGCAACCTCACCTACCGCATGGCCGCGCGCAACTTCAATCCGCTGATGGCGATGGCCGCGACAACCACCATCGTCCAGGCGAGCCGCATCGTCGCGCCCGGCGGCATTGACCCCGAACAGGTGATAACGCCGGGCATCTTCGTCTCCTCGGTCGTCGAGGTCGCCGCGCCCGCGCAGGAAGAACTCCTCACCCGGCAGGAGGCCGTCTACCCATGATTTCCGTCGACGACATCAAGCTTTCCAATGCCCAGATCGCCTGGCGCGCCGCCCAGGACATAGAGGACGGCGCCTATGTCAATCTCGGCATCGGCTTTCCCGAAATGGTGGCGAAGTTTCAGCCGGAGGGGCGGCAGGCAATCTTTCACACCGAAAACGGCGTGCTCGATTTCGGGCCCGCGCCGGAACCGGGCGAGGAGGACTGGGACCTCATCAATGCCGGCAAGAAGGCGATCACGCTGCGCCCGGGCACGGCCTTCTTCCACCACGCCGACAGTTTCGCCATGGTGCGCGGCGGCCATCTGGATGTCGCCATTCTCGGCGCCTATGAAGTGGCCGAAAACGGCGACCTCGCCAACTGGTCGACCGGCAAGGGCGGCGTTCCCGCCGTCGGCGGGGCAATGGACCTCGTCCATGGCGCAAGGCGCGTCGCTGTCGTCACCGACCATGTGACCAAGAAGGGCGCGCCGAAACTGGTGAAACGCTGTTCGCTGCCGCTGACGGGGATCGCCTGCGTCACGCGGGTCTATACCTCGCTTGCCGTCATCGATATCACCAACGGCCATTTTGTTCTCCGCGAGAAACTGGCCACCCTGTCCTTTGACGACCTGCAGGCGCTGACCGGCGGGCCGCTTCACGTCGAAGGCGATGTTGCGGAACTCAACGTACCGGAAGTGTGATCCATGAAAGACGTCTATATCTGCGACTATATCCGCACCCCGATCGGCCGTTTCGGCGGCGCGCTTTCCGCCGTCAGGGCCGACGACCTTGCCGCGATCCCGATCCGCGCGCTCATGGAGCGCAGCCCCGCGACCGACTGGTCTTGCGTCGACGAGGTGATTCTCGGCTGCGCCAACCAGGCCGGCGAGGACAACCGCAATGTGGCGCGCATGGCCACCCTTCTTGCCGGCCTGCCGGTGGAGGTGCCCGGCACGACCATGAACCGCCTCTGCGGTTCGGGCATGGATGCCGTCATCACCGCCGCGCGCGCCATTCGCGCCGAAGAGGCGGAGCTGATCATCGCCGGCGGGGTGGAGTCCATGTCCCGCGCGCCCTTCGTGATGCCGAAGGCCGCGACGGCCTTTTCCCGCAATGCGGAAATCTACGACACGACCATAGGCTGGCGCTTCGTCAACTCTGAGATGAAGGCGCGCTACGGCGTCGATTCCATGCCGGAGACCGGCGAAAACGTGGCGGAGGACTTCTCGATCAACCGGGAGGACCAGGACGCCTTTGCCTGCGCCTCGCAACAAAAGGCCGCCCGCGCGATGGACAACGGCCGACTGGCGCAGGAGATCACGCCGGTCTCCATCCCCCAGCGCAAGGGCGAGCCGAAGATCGTCGCGCGCGACGAGCAGCCGCGCCCGGAAACGACCGTCGAGGTGCTTGCCCGTCTTCCCACGCCCTTCCGCGCCGGCGGAACGGTGACGGCAGGCAATGCCTCGGGCGTCAATGACGGAGCGGCGGGGCTCATCCTTGCAAGCGAGGAAGCCGCCGTCAGGCACGGCCTCAACCCGATCGCCCGCCTCCTCGGGGGCGCAACCGCCGGCGTCGCACCGCGCATCATGGGCTTCGGTCCGGCAATCGCGGCGCGCAAGCTGATGCGCCGGCTCGGGTTAAAGACCGGAGATTTTTCCGTGATCGAGCTCAACGAGGCCTTTGCATCGCAGGCGCTCGCGACTTTGCGCGACCTCGGCATTGCCGATGACGATCCGCGCGTCAATCCGAACGGCGGGGCGATCGCGCTCGGCCACCCGCTCGGCATGTCCGGCGCGCGCATCACCGGCACCGCGATGCTGGAACTGAAGCCGGGAGAGAAGGCGCTGTCCGCCATGTGCATCGGCGTCGGCCAGGGTATTGCCGTCGCGCTCGAGCGGCTTTGACGCATTGCACGTGAATATCGGCCCGGCTCCCGTGCAGAGGAACCGGGCCGACGAAGAAAAGGCGCCGGCGGCGAAATCGACGCCGGCCCAAGGACGCCTCAGTAAGGCAGGCCCACATAGTTTTCGGCAAGCTCCCGTCGCGCCGTTTCAGACTGCGAGAGATGCAGAAGGCTCGCCTTGCGCATCTCGGCGGCAAAACTGTCCTCGCCGTCGAAGCGGTGCAGCAGCATGGTCATCTGCCAGCTGAAACGCATGGCCTTCCAGATGCGTTGCAGCGCCCGGCCGGAATAGGCGTCGATGCCCGCAGGAGAGCCGGAACCGAAGCGTTCGACGAGCGCATGGAAGAGATACCAGACATCGGAGGCGGCGAGGTTCAGACCCTTGGCGCCGGTCGGCGGCACGATATGGGCCGCATCGCCGACGAGGAAGAGATTGCCCCAGCGAAGCGGCTCCGAAACGAAGGAGCGCAGCGGTGCGATGCTCTTCTCTATCGACGGTCCTGTCACCAATCGTGCGGAGACATCGCTCGGCAGGCGGCGTCTCAATTCCTCCCAGAAGGCCGCATCCGACCAATCCTCGGCCTTGTCGGAAAGCGGAACCTGCACGTAGTAGCGGCTCAGCGCCTTGCTGCGCATGGAGGCGAGCGCGAAGCCGCGATCGGAATTGGCGTAGATCAGTTCTTCATGCACCGGCGGCGTGCGCGACAGGATGCCGAGCCAGCCGAAAGGATAGACACGCTCGAATTCCCGGCGCTTCTCTTCGGGAATGGTGCGGCGGGACACGCCGTGAAAGCCGTCGCAGCCGGCGACATAGGAACAGGCGATCGCCTTGCGTTCTCCCTCATGGGTGAAGCTTACCGTCGACTGCGCCTGATTGAGATCGTCAATCACGACATCTTCCACCCCATGGAAAATCGGGGTCCCCGTGGCGTCCTGCGCAGCGTAGAGATCGGCGGTCACCTCGGTCTGGCCATAGACCATGACCTTGTGACCGGTGAGCCCGGCAAAATCGATGCGCACCTGAAGATCATTGTCTGAGAGCACACAGCCGTCATGGGCGATACCCTCGGCGTCCATGCGCTGGCCGACGCCGGCCTCGCGCAACAGTTCGACCGCGCCCCATTCGAGAATGCCGGCGCGGATGCGCGAGAGAACGTGATCGCGGCCGGCGCGCTCCAGAACGACTGTTTCTATGCCCTGGCGGTTCAGAAGCTGGGACAGAAGCAGACCGGACGGCCCGCCTCCGATGATGGCAACCTGGGTTTTCATGAAAGACCTCCTCCGTCCTCGCTGCCTCGACGTTAGCGGGACGACGAGAGACAGGAAATGCACGAAAGCGGCATTGAATGGCACTAATCATGCATTTATGCGGATCATCAAAAAATATGATATTTTCAAAACTGTTCATTGACAAAACAATTTAAAGCTGGCTCTACTTGCGATCGGGAGTTGAGGAGAATGCATGAAGATCGAAGGTGAAGTGGCGCTGGTCACGGGGGCCGCGAGCGGCCTGGGCGAGGCAACGGCAAAAAGACTTGCCGCACGCGGCGCAACGGTCGTTGCGGTCGATCTCTCGGCTGAGGCCGCCGAGAAAACGGCAGCAGCCATCGGCGGTGTCGGCTATGGCGCCGATGTTTGCGATGCGACGGCCATTGAGACGGTTTTCACCGCCGTCACCGGCGCGTTCGGCGCGCCGCGGATCGTGGTGTCCTGCGCCGGGATCGGCACGGCAACGCGCATCCTGCCGCGCGACGGATCGCTGACGATCGACACCTTCGAACGCACGGTTCGGGTCAATCTTGTAGGCACCTACACCGTGATGAATATTGCCGCCCGGGCCATGGCCGCTGCCGAGCCGATCGACGAAGACGGCGCGCGCGGCGTTATCGTCAACACCGCCTCGGTCGCCTATGAGGACGGGCAGATCGGCCAGGCGGCCTATTCCGCCGCCAAGGGCGGGGTCGCCTCGATGACGCTGCCGGCAGCCCGCGAGCTCGCCCGCTTCGGCATCCGCGTCATGACCATCGCGCCAGGCCTGTTCGAGACCCGCATGAGCGCCGGTCTGCCGGACGATGTCCGCGCGGAAATCCTTGCGAGCGTGCCCTTTCCGAGCCGGATGGGCCTGCCGGATGAATATGCGCGGCTGGTGGAGCAGATCGTCGAAAACCCGATGCTGAACGGTTCGGTGATCAGGCTCGACGCCGCAGCGCGGATGCCGCCGAAATAAAAGCCGGCAAGACGAATTCGAGAAAGAGCAGAACGCATGACGAAGACCCGTTTCGAGAGCACCGAAATCCTGACCATCGAGATCGACGGCCCGGTCGCGACCCTGACCATGAACCGGCCCGAAAAGCGCAATGCCATGTGCGATGCGCTGCTGGACGCGCTTGACGCGTTTTTCAGCAAGCCGCCGGAGGATATCCGCGTCGTCATCCTGACCGGTGCGGGCGGTCACTACTGCTCCGGGCTCGACCTTGCCGAACACGTCTCCCGCGACGCCGAAAGCACGATGTATCATTCGCGCAACTGGCACCGGGTGATGGAGCGCATCCAGTTTTCCGGCCTGCCGGTCGTCTCCGCCATGTTCGGCGCGGTGATCGGCGGCGGGCTGGAGCTTGCATCCGCCACCCATGTGCGCATCGCCGAGCCCTCGACGATCTTCCAGCTGCCGGAGGGCATGCGCGGCATCTTCGTCGGCGGCGGCGCAACCGTCGGCGTCGGTCGCATTCTCGGCCCCGACCGGATGCGCGAGATGATGCTGACGGGACGCACCTACAATGCCGAGGAAGGCCTGATGCTGGGGCTCACCCATTACAGCATCGGCGAAGGCGAGGCATTGCCCCTGGCCCGCCGGCTTGCAGCAAAGATCGCGAAGAACGCCCAGCTTTCGAATTACATGATGATCCAGGCGATCAGCCGGATCGCAGACATGCCGCGCGCGGACGGGCTCTTTGCCGAAAGCCTGTGCGCGGCCGTATCGCAGACGAGCGCGGATGCCGAGGAAGGCCTCAACGCTTTTCTGCAGAAGCGCGCGCCTGTCTTTCGCTAGACCGGCTCTTCGCCGGCAGGGAGAGAGGCGGGCGGAAACACACGCGCATATCGTCCAGTCATCTACAGGGAGGAGAACCGTCATGACTGACAAGTTGAAAATGACCCGCCGCACGGCGCTGGCCGCATTGGGCACGGCGCTGGCCGCCCCCGTTTTCCTGCGCCAGGCGCATGCGGCGGAAGTGACGCTCAAGCTGCACCACTTTCTGCCCGCCATGGCGCCGGTGCAGAGAAACGTGTTCGAACCCTGGGCCAAGGAACTGGCCGAGGCTTCCAACGGGGCGATCGAGGTGCAGATCTTTCCGGCCATGCAGCTCGGCGGCAAGGCGCCGCAGCTTGCCGATCAGGCCCGCCAGGGCATCGTCGACATCGCCTGGACGCTGCCGGTCTATACGCCGGACCGCTTTCCGGTGGCCGAGACCATGGCGCTGCCCTTCATGGTGACGGACGCGGAAAAGACTTCCGTTGTCATGGACACGCTGATGCGCGAATTCGGCCAGGACGAATACAAGGGCATGAAGCCGCTCGCCTTCCACACCCATGCCGGCGGCAAGCTGCACACCCGCGACAAGGGTATCACCTCGACCGCCGACATGGCCGGCATGCGGCTTCGCGCGCCGAACCAGTCGACGGGCGAAATGCTGACGGAACTCGGCGCGGAGGTGGTGTTCTTCCCCGTCACGGAAATGGTGGTCGGCCTTTCCAACGGCGTGATCGACGGCTGCTGCCTGCCCTTCGAGGTCGTTCCGGCCTACAAGCTGCAGGAACTGACCAGCTATTCCGCCATGCCCGCCCCGGGCGCGCGCGGCATCTACACCAACACCTTCTCGCTGGTGATGAACGAGCGCGCCTATGAGGCCATGCCCGAGGATGCCCGCAAGGTGCTTGACGACCATTCCGGACCCACGCTCTCGAAACGTCTGGGCGCCTCTTTCGACCAGGCGGAAGCCGGCGGCGAAAAGGTCGTCCGGGAGCATGGCAACGAGATCGTCGAAATCCCGGCGGATGTGATCGCCGAATGGCGCAAGGTCTCCGAGCCGATCGTCGCCAACTGGCAGAAGAAGCTCGACGACAAGGGCTATGACGGCGCGGCCATCATCAACCGCGCCAACGCACTGCTGGACCAGGGCTGATTGATGGCGGAGAAAACCCCATCCGGCCTCAAGAAGCGGGGGGCATCGCGCCCCCGCTTCGCCTGGCTCTACCGGCTTTGCCTTGTCGCGGCCGGCGCGGGCGGGCTCGCCGCCTTCGCTGCGGCATTGATGGTCACGCTTTCGGTGCTGATGCGCATTTTCGGCTTCGGCGGCATCCGCGGCGATTTCGAAGCGGTTGAACTCGTCTGCGCGGCCTGCGCCTCGCTGTTCCTGCCCTACTGCCAGTTCACGAAGGGCCATGTGATGGTCGATCTGTTCACCAACTGGCTTCCCGCCGCCGGCCAGCGTCGTCTCGACGGTTTCTGGACCGTTCTCTTCGGGCTCGGCTGGTCGGTCATCTGCTGGCGGCTGACCCATGGCCTGGAGACAATCCACGGCTATGGCGACCGCACCATGCTGCTCGGCTTTCCTCTGTGGCTGATCTATCTGCCCGCCGTCGCCGGGACAGGGCTTTCGGCGCTCGTCGCCTTCATCATCGGCATTGACGATCTGGTCAACGGTCGCGCAAGCAATCCCATGACGGAGGGCGCGTGATGGAACCGATGACCATCGCGCTCGGCATGATCGTCATCCTGCTGGCGCTGATCTTTCTCAGAATGCCGATCGCGCTTGCCATGGGCGGCGTCGGCGCGGCAGGCTACATCCTGCTCGGCGGCGCCTCAAGCCTCATCTTCTATCTCGACACTGCCTGGGTCGACAAGTTCATGTCCTATGAGCTGGCGATCGTGCCGCTCTTCATCCTGATGGGTCACATCGCCACCCGCAGCGGCATTTCCGCGAAACTCTTCGGCGCTTCGAATGCCTGGATCGGGCATTTTCGCGGGGGGCTCGCCATGGCGGCCGTTGCCGGCTGCGCCATGTTCGGCTCGATCTCGGGCTCCTCGCTCGCCACCGCCTCGACCATGGCCCGGGTGGCGCTGCCGGAAATGCGCAAGCACGGCTATTCCGGCGCTCTGTCTGCCGGCTCGCTGGCCGCCGGCGGCACGCTCGGCATCCTCATTCCGCCCTCGGTAGTGCTGATCATCTATGCGCTTCTGACCGAGCAGAACATCGTCAAGCTGTTCTTGGCGGCAACCATTCCGGCGACGCTCGCCGTCATCGGTTTCTTCATCGCGATTGCGGTCTTCGTCCGGCTCTTCCCCGAGCAGGGACCGAACCACGACCCCGTGCCCTATCGCGAGCGTTTCCGCGCCGTCCTCGGCATCTGGCACATCGTCGGCATCTTCGTCGTCGTGCTCGGCGGCATCTATGGCGGCTTCTTCACGCCCGCCGAGGGCGCATCGGTGGGTGTGGTGCTGACATTGCTGGTTGGCGTCCTGACGGGAGGCCTCACAGTCCGCGACCTGATCGGTTCGCTGATCGACACCGCCGCCGCCTCGGCAATGATCTTCGCCATCGTCTTCGGCGCGGACATCTTCAACGTGGCGCTGGCGCTGAGCCGCATGCCGACGGACATCGCCGCATGGTTCGCGCAGTCGGGCCTGCCGCCGATGACGGTGATGCTGGCGATCGTGCTCTTCTACCTCGTCATGGGCTGCGTGATGGACAGCCTGTCAATGATCCTGCTGACCGTGCCGGTCTTCTTTCCGACGGTCATGGCGCTTGACTTCGGCCTGACGCCCGAGCACACGGCGCTGTGGTTCGGCATCATCACGCTTGTGGTGGTCGAGGTGGGGATGATCACGCCGCCGGTCGGCATGAACCTCTTCGTCATCTCGTCCATGGCGAAACACATACCGCTGAAGACCATCTTCGGCGGCACCATACCCTTCATCCTGTCGGAGCTGTTGCGGATCATCCTGCTGATCGCATTTCCGGCGCTCAGCTTCTGGCTCGTGGACATCGTCGCGGGCTGAGAGAGGACAGACATGGCCAGACCAGAAAAAAACGACCCGGCAGAGGCCGACCGCAACGCGCCGGCCGCGACCGACGACATGCTGCGCGCGTTCATAGGCTACAACATGAAGCGGAGCTTCATCGTTGTCCGCGAGGACCTGCATCGCGTGCTGGAGCCGCTCGGCCTCAAGGTCGCGACCTTTTCGGCGCTCTCGGTCGTCGTCGAGAACCCGGATATCTCACAGTCTCAACTTGCCCAGGTGCTGAAGCTGGAGCGCTCGGGCATGGTGGTGCTGGTCGATTCACTGGAAGGCGACGACCTGATTTCGCGCAACCGCGTGCCCGGCGACAGGCGCACCTATGCGCTGCGCGCCACGCCGAAGGGTCGTCGGTTATGGGAGAAGGCCCGCGCCGTGGCGACCGCGCATGAGGCCGCGCTGTTCGGCCCCGTCCTGGATGAGAAAGAGCGCGCGCTCCTCCTGAGCCTGCTCCAGCGGGTGAGCCGCGCGCTTTGAAGAAGCGCGAAGGGTCGGAGGAGGCCTTTCGCCGTCAGCGAACATATCGAGAGGAGAGGAGGTCCGCGGCTTTGTCTGCCGGAAACCCTCGGGAGGATGAGACATGGAAGCTAGCGCAAAGGACCTGACGCTGGTCGCGCATTCAGTGCACATCGAAACACGCGGCGACGGCACGCTGCTGGCCACATCCAACGTGGCGCTTGACCCGGTTGTCCGCCATACCGGCGAATGGCTGGAGACATGGGCGCGGGACGCGCCAGACCGCACCTTCCTCGCCGAAAGGTCGGGCGACGGCTGGCGCGAGCATGGCTACCAGGACGTGCTGGAGATGGTTCGCGCGCTTGCCGCGGGCCTTATTGCGCGCGGCTTCGGGTCGGAACGGCCGATCCTGATCATGTCCGGCAACGGCGTCGATCACGCGCTCCTGTCGTTTGCCGCTCAATATGCCGGCATTCCGACGGCCCCGCTTGCCGAACAATATTCTCTGATCGAGGAAGCCCACGGCCGGCTCGCCTATGCGATCGCCAAGATCAACCCGGCGCTCGCCTTCGTCGATGACGCCGGCAAGTTCGCTGCCGCCCTTTCGCGGCCGGAGTTCGATCATATTCCCGTGGTCGCGGTAAGGACCGAAGGCGCGCCGCGCCCCGTGATTGCCTTCTCCGACCTGATGCGGGGCGATCCGGCGGTCGATCTGGAAGCCGCCCATGCCAGGGTCGGGCCCGACACGCTGGCGAAACTGCTTTTCACCTCCGGATCGACCTCCAACCCCAAGGCGGTGATGACGACCCAGCGGATGATGTGTGCCAATCAGAGCCAGATGGCCTCGGTCCTGCCTTTCCTGAAGGAGCGTCCGCCGGTCATCTGCGACTGGTTGCCGTGGAACCACGTCTTCGGCGGCTCGCACAATGTCAACATGATGCTCGCCCATGGCGGCAGCCTCTATATCGACCACGGCAAGCCGACGGCGCGCGACATTGGCACGAGCATCGAGAACATCAAGATGCATCCGGGCAATCTCGCCTTCAACGTGCCGGTCGGCTTTTCCATGCTGGTCCACGCCATGGAGAAGGACCTTCACCTGCGCGAAGCCTTCTTCAGCGACCTCGACATGCTGTTTTACGCCGGCGCCTCGCTGCCGCAGGACATCTGGACGCGGCTTGAAGACATGGCGATGGAGGTGCAGGGCCGCCTGCCGCTGATGATCGCCTCCTGGGGCATGACGGAGACTGCGCCTGCAACCATCATGCTGCACGAGCAGATCGGCCGTTCCGGGGTGGTCGGTGTGCCGCTTCCCGGAACCGAAGTCAAACTGATACCCGACGCGGAAATGCGCTGCGAACTCCGAGTCAAGGGCATCAACGTCATGCCCGGTTATTTCGGCGACCCTGAGAAGACCACCGAAAGCTTCGATGAGGAAGGTTTCCTCATCACCGGCGACGCGCTGCGCTTCGTCGACCCCGACGATTACGACCGGGGACTTTATTTCGATGGCCGCGTCTCCGAGGATTTCAAGCTGATGACGGGCACCTGGGTGCAGGCCGGAAAGCTTCGCCTGGAAGCGCTGGAAGCGCTGAAGGGCCAGGTGCGCGACGTCGTCGTCTGCGGCCACGACCGCGGCGAGATCGGTCTTTTCATCTTTCCCAATCCCGATGCCGTGCACGACGGCAACACATCGGAGGGCGCGGTCATCGACGCGCATCTGCAGGCGGCGATCCACTGGGAGCTTCGGCTTCTGGCGCGCAAGGCCACGGGTTCGGCCCGGCGCATCGCCCGCGCCATCATTCTCGCCGAGCCGCCGAGCCTGAAGGACGGCGAAGTCACTGACAAGGGCTCGCTCAACACGCGCAAGATCATCACCCGCCGTGCGGAACTTCTCGAACGGCTCTATGATAACCAGGACCCGGCCCTGATCCGGGTCTGAAGGACAAAGACATGGTTGATTTCTCCAAGGTTCGCGCCATCGATTTCCATACCCACGCCGAGGAAAGCTGCGGCTGCCACGCCGATGACGGCTATGACGATCTGCAGTCGGCGATGGCGAAATACTTCAATGCGCCCTGGTCCCATCCGCCGACCATTCCGGAAACGGCGGCGCATTATCGCAAGATGAACATCGCGGCCGTGATCTTCCCCGTCGATGCCGAGCGCGAGACCGGCTACCGCCGCTACAACAATTACGAGGTGGCCGAGGCCTGCGCCAAGGAAAGCGATATCCTGATCCCCTTCGCCTCGATCGACCCGGCCAAGGGCAAGCTCGGCGCGCGCGAGGCGCGTGATCTGGTGGAAAACCACGGCGTCCAGGGCTTCAAGTTTCATCCGACCATGCAGGGCTTTTATCCGAACGACCGGATGGCCTATCCGCTCTATGAGGCGATCGCCGAGACCGGCAAGCCCTCGTTGTTTCACACCGGCCAGACCGGCGTCGGCTCCGGCATGAAAGGCGGCAACGGCATGCGGCTGAAATATTCCGATCCGATGTATATCGACGATGTCGCCGTCGACTTTCCGGACATGCCCATCATTCTCGCCCACCCCTCCTTCCCCTGGCAGGAGGAGAGCCTGTCGGTCGCTCAGCACAAGCCGAATGTCTATATTGATCTCTCCGGCTGGAGCCCGAAATATTTCCCGGAAATCCTGGTGCGCTACGCCAATACCTTGCTAAAAAAGAAGATGCTGTTCGGATCGGACTGGCCGATGATCGCGCCGGAAAAATGGCTCGACGCCTTCGACAAGGCTGCATTCCGCGACGAGGTGCGGCCGCTGATCCTGAAGGAAAACGCCATGCGGCTTCTGGGCGTGGAGGCCTGAGATGATCCCGTTTTCTGCTCCCGTTGATGATATCCTTTTCTCGCTGCGTGATGTCGCCCGCGCCGACCGTCTGCCCGAATGGGACGACGCGCTCGCCGGCGAGATCATCGTCCATTTTGCCGATTTTGCCCAAGGCGTGATCGCCCCGATCAACGCAACGGGCGATGCCGAGGGCTGCCGTCTGGAAGACGGCCGGGTGAAGATGCCGGAAGGCTTTGCCGATGCCTTTCGCCAGTTGGCAGACGGTGGCTGGCAGGGTCTCACAGCGCCCGAGGATTTCGGCGGCATGGGCCTTTCGCCGGTCATCGCATCCGCCGTTTCGGAGATTTTCTCCGGCGCCAACCACGCATTGCAGATGGTCTCGAGCCTCGTGCCGGCGGCCGTCGAGACGCTGTTGCGTTTCGGCACCGAGAAGCAGCAACAGGACTGGATCCCGTCGCTGATTGCGGGAGAGACGCTGTCGACCATGTGCCTGACCGAGCCCGGCGCCGGCTCCGATCTCGGCCGCATCCGCACCACGGGCCGCAGGGATGGGCAAGACTGGAGGCTGAACGGCGAGAAGATATTCATCTCCGGCGGCGATCAGGACATCTCCGACAACATCCTGCATCTTGTGCTTGCCCGCACGGGCGCGGCCGAGGACGGGGTGAAGGGCCTGTCGCTGTTCCTGTGCGACAAACAAGGCGCCGGCGACGCAATCAAGATCACCCGGATCGAGGAGAAGCTCGGTCTCCACGCCTCGCCCACCTGCCAGATGGCGTTCGACGACACGCCGGCCGAACTGATCGGCGTCGAGGGCGAGGGCCTGAAGGCGATGTTCACGGTGATGAACCATGCGCGCATCGACGTTTCGCTGCAGGGCGTTGCCCATGCCGCGCGCGCATCCGCGATTGCAACGGCCTATGCCGGCGAACGCCAACAGGGCCGCAAACCCGATGGCAGCCCGGCCATGCTCTCGGACCATGCCGATGTGCGACGGATGCTCGACGAACAAAGGGCGTTGACGCTCGGAAGCCGCGCCATGTGCCATGTGGCGCTGGTGGAAATGGCGCTTGGAGAACGCCCGGCACTGGTCGATTTTCTCACCCCCGTCTGCAAGCTGTTTTCGTCCGAGGCCGGCATCCGCGCCGCCGATCTCGGCATCCAGGTGCTCGGCGGCTATGGCTATCTCACCGAATACGGCCTGTCGCAGGTCTGGCGCGATGCGCGCATCACCGCCATCTATGAAGGCGCAAACGGCATCCACGCGCTGACGATGGCAACGCGGGGCTTGCGCTTTGCCGGCGGCGCGGGGGCCGACGCCTTTGCCGCCTTGATCTGTGAGCTCGCCGGCGACGAGACGGAGGTGATCGCACTTCTGTCCGCCTGGCAGGACTGGCGCGCGCGACTTGTCGCCGCCGATGATCCGTCGCAGGAGGCCCATGACTTTGCCGTGCTGACCGCGAACCTCTTCTACAGGGCCGTCTGGTGCCGCATCGCCGCCGCCGCTGCCGAGGATGCCGCCGTGACCGCACTGAAACGCCACGTCCTGGAAGCGCCCCTGCCCGTCCGGCTCTAGCTTTCCGACGCTTGCCGGCAACGGTTGCACAATGCACAATGCGTCGACTGTTCGCATTGTGCACACAGGACCGACCATGGACAGGCCGACCGATACCATTGCCTCCTTCGCCAAGGGCCTGCGCGTCATAACCTGTTTCGGCGCGGAAACGCCCCGGCTTTCCATCGCCGAGGTATCGGCGGCAACCGGACTTGACCGGGCCACTGCGCGGCGTTGCCTGCTGACGCTGCATGCCGAGGGCTATGCGAGTTATGACGGCAAGTATTTCGCGCTGACGCCGCAGGCCCTGAGGCTCGGCATGAGCGCGCTTAACGCACTGCCGCTGCCGCAACGGGTCCAGCCCTGGCTCGACCAGTTGTCCGAGCGGATCGGCCAGTCCTGCTCGGTTGCCATTCTCGACGGCACCGAGATCGTCTATATCGCGCGCGCAGCCCAGCGGCGGGTGATGTCTATCGGACTGATGCCCGGTTCCAGACTGCCCGCTCACTGCACCTCCATGGGACGCGTCCTGCTGGCGGCCCTTCCCGAGGCGGAGGCGCGGGCGCGGATCGAAAGCGCGGATCTTTCGCCGCGCACGCCGGCGAGCCTCTCCTCGCCCGACGAGATCATGGAGCGGATCGCCGCGGCGCGGCACGACGGCTTCGCCCTCATTGATCAGGAAGTGGAGACCGGCCTGCGCTCGATCGCCGTTCCCATCATCGACGGGCGCGGCCAGACGCTCGCCGCGCTCAACACCGGCATGGCGGTGACCGCCGAGCCGGCTGAAACGCTGGTCGAGACCTATCTTCCGCAGCTATTGAAAATGCAGCAGAACCTCAGCCGCATTGTCTGACGCTCAATCCGCCGCAGTGGAAAACCGCTCGCGATAGTCGCTCGGCGTCACCCCCTTCAACACCCTGAACCGGCGCGAGAAATAGGAGGGATCGCGATAGCCGAGCCTGTAGCCGATCTCGGCTACGGGCTCGCGCGTGAAGGCGAGCAGGCGGCAGGCCTCGGCAAGGACGGCGTTTTCGATGTAATCTGTGGCGCTCTGCCCGACGGTTTCCCGACAGATGCGGCTCAGATGGCCGGTGGTGATGGACAGCGCGCGGGCATAATCCTTCGGCCGCCAGCGATCGCCGCGATGTTCGGCCATCAGGGCATCAAGGCGGCGGCGCTGGCGCTCGTAACCCGAGGCGGCCGGATCGCGCGCATCGGCCTGCACTGCGGCGATTGCGGCAAGAAAGGCCTGGGTGAGCCCGACCAGCACGGCATTGCGATAGGGCCGGGCCGCGCGGAAACAGCCGGTCAGTTCACGCAGAATGCCAAGCGAAACCGCGTCGGCTGCGCCGCAGAAGGGACGGGCAAAGCGCTCGCCGAGTTCGGCGGAGGATGAGGCGATGCCCGAAAGCACGAAGGCCGGGATGGAAATCACATGCCCGTCCGATCCGCCGGCAATGCCGAGCGCGTGCACAACCTGCGGCGCGATATAGTGAAACCGCCCGTCGCCGAGCAGATGCGTCTCCTCATCGATCCGGATCGCCGCCTCGCCGCGATGCATGATGAAGACCTGCGCCATCTGCCCGTGACGATGGGCGCCGATATGCCAGTCATGCTGCGGCGCGCGGTCGCGAAAGCGCTCACAATGAACGACATCCGGAAAGGGCGCCGTCTCTCCGAAAAGGCTGAAAACCGGTATGTCGCGCGTCTTATCCATGCACGCTTTCTACCAGTTTTCAGCGCGCCCGTCGCCCCTCGCCTCGTCAACCGGCCGCAACGAAGCGCGGCAGACATCAGATGCCCGGGCAACTCAAAGCACCGGCGGCGGCAAGGATTTGTCCTGGCGCATTTTCGCGGACGCCGGACGTTTCCATCCGACTGCGAACGAGCCTAGCGCGTCGGCCCGAAAATCGGAATCGCTTTTCGGAAAGCACGATGCGTAGATTCAAGAGGTAGAGCGTCCTTTGTGCGTCCGAAAGGACGCACGGCGCTCTAAAGCGCTTCCGCCTTGACCAGCGAGTGGACATCCTCGACGCGGGCCGAATCCAGATCACTTTCGTCGATGCCGAAGCTTTCGCCCACAAGCTCCTCGACGCCGCGCACCAGCGCCAGCGCATCAAGGCCATAATAGCGCATCAGATAGCTGCGCGAGCCGCCATGCGCATACGTGTCTTTCAGGCCCAGGCGGATCAGCCGCTTGCCGACGCCGGCGTCCGCCATGGTCTCGGCGACCAGCGAGCCGATGCCACCCTCCGTCACATGGTTTTCCAGCGTGATCACCCCGTGGCGCACCGAGCCGACATGATCGAGCAGCGCCTTGGCGTCAAACGGCTTGATCGTGTGGAGATGAAGATGGCGGATCGAAAGGCCCGCATTCTTCAGCGCCGAGCGCGCGCGCATCGCCTCTTCCGTGGTAATGCCGGCGGTGACCACCAGAACATCGTCGCCATCGCTCAGTTCGCGCATCTCGCCCACCTTGATGGGCGTGTCGAACAGGCGCGGCACGGAACCGCGCAGCACCCGGCACCAGACGGGACCGTCAATGCTGTCGGCGGCCTCGCAGATGCTTTCCACCTCGGTCGCATCGCCGGTTTCGAGGATGGTCATGTTCGGGATCGACCGCATCACCGAAATATCCTCGATCGACTGATGGGTCATGCCGCCGGGCGTGGTGACGCCGGGCAGGAATCCCATCAGCCGCACCTTGCGGCGGGGATAGGCGACCGAGGCCATCAACTGATCATACGGCCGGCGATACATGAAGACGCCGAAGGTGTGTATGAAGGGCCTGAAGCCGGCAAGCCCCAGCCCGCCCGCAAAGCTCATCATGTTCTGTTCCGCCATGCCGAGCGAGAGGAACTGATCGGGATGCCGGTCGCGAAACCCGTCCACTTCGCATGACGAGGTCAGATCCGCCGAAAGGCACAGAATATCGGGATTGCCTGCAGCAAATTTTTCAAATGCCGCCGCATAGGGGCGCGATACCATTTCTACCATTGTCCCGTCTCCTCAGTGGGCGTAGTCGATCGGTTCGATGCCAAGGTCTTTGGCAATCGACACATTCATGCGCTGGCGCTCGTCTTCGGATTTGAACCGCACGTAATGCAGCCGCGGAAAACGCTCCTCCAGGATCGGCATGGCGTTGAACGGGTTTGTCCGCGCCAGGATGATCAGCGGCTTGCCCGAATGCGGTTCCTTCACCGCCTCGCGCATCGCGTCGACATCATGCCCGTCGATTTCCACGCAGACGGCGCCGAAATCGTTGAACTTCGTCCTGATATCGCCGACATCCATGACCGAGCTCATCGCCCCGTCGCATTGCTGGTCGTTGACGTCCATGATCGCATAGAGATTGTCGATGCCGTGATAGGCCGCCGCCTGAACAGCCTCCCAGGTCTGCCCCTCCTGCACTTCGCCGTCGGACATGAACACCCAGGTACGCCCGGTATCGCCGCGCCTTCTGCGACCGTAAGCCAGCCCCGCCGCCGTTGAAAGGCCGATGCCGAGCGTGCCGTTATGCACTTCCATGCCCGGCGAATGCTCCGCGCCGATCATCTCGACGGAGGAGCCGTCCTTGTTGAACATGGCAAGCCCCTCCGGCGCCATGCGGCCGACTTCGATCAGCGTGGCATAGGCCACCAGCGCATAATGGGCAGGCGCGATGAACAGCCGGTCGTATTCCGGCGTTGCCGGGCCGTTATAGCCCGCGCCCGTATGATAGTCGGGATTTTGCGCCGAGGGCACGCCTTCGAAGGGCTTCGGCACCATCGGCAGGGTCGGCGCGCCGAGCTTGAGCTCCTCGTTGTAAAGCCAGGCAAGCTGCTCGCCGGCCGAACAGGCCTGGCTGAGATAGCCGCCATTATTGCGGATCGAGTGTTCGAAAACGCGGCGGCGAATGCCGAGAGCGACCTCTTCGGTGGTCTTGGAATTTCTCACTGAGCTCCTCCTTCAAACTTTACAAAAGTCATTAATTCAGTCATTTGTAAAAATCAAGCGGTTTATGCGGGAGGGCTTTGCCCTTACATTCGCCGCCGCGCCGCACAGGAGAAAACGGCCTGCGAAAGGGAGGAAGGAATGAACACGATGAAAGCCGTCCGCTGCCATGGCTTCGGACATCGGCATCGGCTGGAAACCGGCATCGCCGTACCCAAGCCGAAGCCGGGCGAGGTGCTGGTCAGGGTCGATGCCAGCGGCATCTGCGCGGCGGACCGGGCAATGTGGGACGGTACGGGACCATGGTCGCTGCCCTTCCCCTTCACGCCCGGTCATGAGTTTACCGGGACGGTCGTGGAACTGGGAGAAGGCGCCGGCGAGCGGCACGATCTGAGCGTCGGCGATCGGGCCGTGGCAGAACTCAACATCACCTATGGCAATGACTTCTTCCGCCAGCGCGGCCTCTACCACCTCGCAGACAGGATGGACGTGATCGGCGCTACGCTTGACGGCGGCTGGGCGGAGTACATGATCTATCCGGCCGACGCCGTCATCCACAAGGTGCCCGAGAACCTCTCCAACGCGGCCGCCTGCTTTACCGAGCCGCTGGCAAACGCCATTCACGGCGTCGAGCGCGCCGATATCGGCTTCGAGGACGTCGTCGTGGTCTCGGGCGCCGGCCCGATCGGCATGGGCATGCTGCAGGCGGCCCGGCTGAAGACACCGCGCAAGCTCATCCTCGTCAATCCGGGCGCCGCCAAACGCAGGCTTGCCGAAAGGCTTGGGGCCGACATGGCTTTCCACCCGGATGACCCCGAGTTGAAGACGGCATTGGCGGATCTGACGGATGGACGGGGAGCCGATGTCTTTCTCGAAGCCTCCGGCCAGACTCAGGCCTTCACGCTGGGCCTGGAACTCCTGCGCAAGGCCGGCCGGCTTGTCGTCTTCGGCGTCTACAAGAAGCCGGTCGCCGTCGACCTCAATATTTTCGGGGAGTTCAAGGAGCTCGACATAAGAGGCGGGCATCTGGCCCCTTTCACCTATCGCACGGCGCTGGACTTGATGAGCCGGGGTCTTGTAGATGGAGACGCCTGCGTGACGCACCGCTATCCGCTGGACCGTTTCGAGGAAGCGCTTGAGCGACGACCGGAACCCGACGAGGTGCAGATCAAGATCATTCTCGACCCGCAAATGTGAGGTTCACATGCCCTATACGGCCGCCCATTGGGGAAGCTACCGCATCGACCGCGAAACCGGCACGCTTTTGCCTGTCGAGGGCGATCCGCAGCCCTCGCGGATCGGCAAGGGCTGGGCCAGCGCCTCACGCGACCGCAACAGCCGGGTCATGAAACCTGCCATCCGCAAGGGCTGGCTTGAAGGGGATGGCGGAGCGGGGCGCTCGGGCGACCGCTATGTCGAAGTCAGCTGGGACGAGGCGCTCCGTCATTGCGCGGGCGAGCTGACACGGGTGCGCGAAACGTATGGCAATGGCGCGATTTTCGGCGGCTCCTATGGCTGGTCGAGCGCCGGACGCTTTCACCATGCCCAAAGCCAGATGCGCCGTTTTCTCAATCTGGCCGGCGGCTTTGTCGGTGCGCGCGAAACCTATTCGCACGCTGCCGCCGAAGTGCTTTTTCCGCACATTATGGGGCTCTCCAACCGCGCCTTTCAGGATGAGGTGACGGCCATGCCTTCCGTCAGCGGGGCCTGCGAGTTGATACTCGCCTTTGGCGGCATTTCGCCCAGAACCGCGCAGGTCGCCTCCTCCGGCACGTCCCGCCACGAGGTCGCGCCCTGGCTTGAAAGCCTCGCGAAAGGAAAGACGCGTCTGATCTCGGTCTCGCCGCGTCGCGGCGACCTCGACAAGGCCGAATGGTGGGCGATCCGTCCGGGCACGGATACCGCGCTCATTCTGTCGCTCTGCCAAGAGATCATCGCCGCCGGACGGGCGAATGAAGACTTTCTCAAGCGCTGCGCCAGCGGCTATGAAACCTTTCGCGATTATCTTTCCGGCCAAAGCGACGGCGTGGTGAAGTCAGCCGGATGGGCGGCGGATATCTGCGATATTCCGGCCGACACGATCCGCAGGACCGCGCTGGAGCTGACCGAAAAACGCAGCCTGATCTCGATGACCTGGTCGATGCAGCGCGGCGACCACGGCGAACAGCCGATCTGGGCCGGGCTTGCGCTTGCCGCCATCATCGGCCAGATCGGCCTGCCGGGCGGCGGCTATGCCTTCGGCTATGGCTGCACCACGCCGGTCGGTCGCCCGACGCGGCTGATCCCCTGGCCGTCCCTGCCGCAGGGCATCAATCCGGTCAGCGATTTCATTCCCGTTGCCCGCATTGCCGACATGCTGCTCAATCCAGGGTCGGAGTATCCCTATAATGGCGAGACACGGACCTATCCGGATATCCGCCTCGTCTGGTGGACGGGCGGCAATCCGTTCCACCATCACCAGGATCTGAACCGCCTCGAAGAGGCCTGGCGACGCCCCGAAACGGTGATCGTCAACGAGCACAGCTGGACGGCAACGGCGCGCCGCGCCGATATCGTGCTGCCGGCAACGACGCCGCTGGAGCGCGATGACATCATGATGAACCGACGCGACCCGGCCCTGATCTACATGTCCGCGCTCGACGCGCCCATGGGCGATGCGATGGACGACCACGAGATTTTCGCCCGCCTTGCCGGGCGGATGGGCTTCGGCGAGGCCTTCACCAAAGGTAAAAGCTCTGCCGAATGGCTGGAGCACCTCTGGGAGCGCGCCGGGAAGGTGGCCGAGGCCCACGGCTTTGCACTGCCTAATTTCGAGACGTTCAAGGCGGAAGGCCGGTTTGATATTCCCGACGAGGAAGAGGTGCGGATCGCCCTGTCCGCCTTTGCCGCCGATCCGGAAGCCTCCCCGCTTGCCACCGAAAGCGGCCGGATCACCCTTTTCAACGAGAAGATTGCCGCCATGGGGCTTGCCGACTGCCCCGGCCACCCGACCTGGATGCCGCCGGTGGAATGGCTCGGCGCGGCGGAAGATGGCCTGCTGCAATTGATCTCCGGCCAGCCGGACACGCGGCTGCACTCACAGAATGATCGCGGTTCGGAATCGCTTGCCGACAAGGTGCAGGGCCGTGAGGCAGCCTACCTGCATCCCGATACGGCCAGCGCAAGAGGGCTGGAAGAAGGCGACATCATCCGCCTGTTCAACCAACGCGGAGCCTGCCTTGCCGGGCTTCGTTTCGATGACGGGCTCAGGCCCGACTGCATCTTCCTGCCGACAGGCGCCTGGTACGATCCGCAGATCGTCGACGGGTGCCTGCTGGAGGTCCATGGCAACCCCAATGCGCTCACCATTGACAAGGGTTGCTCGGCGCTTTCGCAGGGCAATATCGCCCACACCTGCCTCGTGCGGGTGGAAAAATGGGACCGCCCCCTGCCCGCGCTCTCGATCGACCTGCCGCCGCTCGCTTGAGGCTGGGCCCCGTCAAAGCGGGGCCGCCATTGCCTCAACTCTTGCGCATGTTGCGCTGGGCGACGGCCAGCGCCAGCGCCGCGACCAGAATGATGCCGGACAGCGCGTCCTTGGTGTTGAAGTTCAACCCCATCAGATTGAGCCCGTTGGTGACCACGCCGAGGAACAGCACGCCCGCTATTGTTCCCGGCACGTTGGGCCGTCCGCGTGGATGAAGCGCGGCGCCGATAAAAACGGCGGCAATCGCATCCAGCAGGTAGGCAAAACCCGAAAGCGGCGTGAACATGCGGATATTGGCCGCCGCAATCAACCCGCCGAAGGCGCAGGTCGCCGATGCCATGACGAAGCAGAAAAACAAAATCCGGTTGACCTTGATGCCGGCGACGACAGCCGCCGAACGCTGCATGCCCATGGCATGAATGCGCCGGCCCCAGACGGAACGCTCGAGAACAAAGAAATAGATCGCGGCCAGCACGAGCGCGATGATCACCTCGGAAGGGATGCCGAAGAGATCGCCGAGGGCAAGGCTGCGGAACTCGTCCGGCATCTGCCGGTAGGAGATGGGCCCGCCGCCATTGGTGAAGATGCGCTGCACCGAGGAACCGATGAAGAAGGTCCCGAGCGTCGCCAGAAACGGGCTGATGCGCAGGCCAACGACCAGCGCCGCGTTCAACAGCCCGACGAGAGCGCCGCCGGCAATGCCGATACAGGCCGCGCCGAACCACGGCATGCCGAAACTCTTCATCGCCACGATGGCAAAGGCCGCGCCGAAATCGAGCGCGATCCCGACGGACAGATCGATGCCGCCGGTCGCCACGATCAGCGTCATGCCGAGCGCGATGATCATCAGGATCGCCGAGCCCTCGATGATGTTCATCAGGTTCTGGCCCTGGACGAAAACCGGGTTCCAGGCGGCGAAAAACACGACGAAAAGGGCAAAGACGATCAAGAATCCGAAGCGGACAACGATGTCGCGCCAGACCGGCGTGCCTGCGGTTTCACTTGCCATTACTGCACCCTTTGCGAAATTGCCGACAGCGCCACGACCACGAGGATCAGCGCGCCCTTGACGAGGTCGGTCCAGAAGACATTGACGCCGATGGTTTTCAGGCCGATCGAGATCGCCGCCACCAGAACGGCGCCGAGCACGGCGCCCCACATGGTCACCACACGGCGGGGGGAAAAGGCAGCGCCCAGGAAGTTGGCCAGCACCATTTCCAGCATGAGATTGTTTTCCACGCCCGGCGAATAGCCATTGCCGCGCGCCAGGACGAAAAAGCCCGTCAGAAACCCCATGAAGGCTGCCAGCAGATAGGACTGGGCAACGAGACGGTCGACCTTGAGACCGGAGATTTCCGCCGCATCGCGGCTGCCGCCGGCCGCCTGAAGGTTGAGGCCCCAGCGAGTGCGGTGCAGGAGGTGATAGGCAACGAGCACAACGAAAGCGACGATCACGATGCCGAGCGGAATGCCGAAGACAAAATCCTCCCGCAACAGGCCGATATGACCGTCGGTCAGGTTAATGCGCCGCCGCGACGTCACCATGTTGTTGATGCCAACCAGCGCCACGAACATGGCAAGCGTGGTCAAGAGCGGCGTCATCCTGAGGCGCGTGATCAGAACGGCGTTGACCGCGCCAGCGGCAAGCGCTGCGGCAAGGGCTGCAAGCGATGCCGCCAGAAGCGACAGGCCCGAGGCCAGAAGAACTGCCGTGATGCCGGCGCAAAGAACGGCTGTCGCGGGGATCGAAAGATCGATCCCGCCCGACACGACATCATCTCCGCCGGCCATCACCACTGCGGAAAGGCCGGTCACCAGCAGGACCACTGGAAGGCTCTGCATCAGCACCAGCTTCAGGTTGAACAGGGTCATGAAGTTGGGCGCGTTGACCCCCACATAGGTCAGAAGCGCCAGAAAAATGATCAGCGGCAGAAAGCCGACAAGCTCCGCCATCAGCCGGTGGCGGGCGATGGATCTGCTAAGCATGGGTCGCCTCCCGTTCTTCGTCCGCGCCCGTGGTTGCGGCAACAAGGCGGTCGACCTGCAGCGCGTCGCGATCGATCGTCCGGCTGACCGCGCCGCGCATCATCACCGCAACGCGGTCGCAGACGCCGACGAGTTCCACCGGATCGGAAGAGGAAATGAGCACGACCGCGCCGGCCTCTGCCAGCCGTTCGATCAACTGGTAGATTTCCGCCTTTGCGCCGACATCGACGCCGACGGTCGGCTCATCGAAGATGAAGACCCGCGCATCCTTGGCAAGCCAGCGGGCAAGAACCACCTTCTGCTGGTTGCCGCCACTCAGGAAACGGGCGACGGCGGCGGGATTGGCCGGACGGATATCGAGTTCGCCGATCAGTTCCTCGGTCTTTGCCCTCGCCTTCTTCCTGTCGACGAGGCCGAAGGCAGCGTTTTCGTCGAGCGTCGACAGCGTCGCGTTTTCCTCAACCGTCATCGACAGCACCAACCCGTCATGACGGCGGTCGCGCGGCACCAGCACGAAGCCCTGCTCGACCGCCCGCGCCGCCGTTTTCAGCCTTACCGGCTTTCCATCAAGCGAGACCGCGCCCGACTCGGCGCGACGGAGCCCGTAAAGCGTATCGATCAGTTCCTCGCGGCCCGAGCCGATCAGGCCGGCAATGCCGAAGATTTCGCCGCGGCGGACAGCGAGGTTGACGCCCTCGAAGGAGTGGCCGTCACTCAGCCCGTCAACCTGAAGGGCGATCTCTCCGGGCGTGCGGTGATTGTCCGGGAAGAACGCCGAAAGCTCCCGCCCGATCATGGCGGAGACGAGCGCCGGCGCAATATCGTCGGACACGGTCTCGAACACCTCAACATCCCGCCCCTGGCGGAAGACGGTCACGCGGTCGCAGATATCGGTAATCTCGTTCAGATAATGCGAGACATAGAGGATTGCGATCCCCTGGCGCTTCAGCCTGGCAATCGCGTGCATCACCTTCAGCACCTCTTCGCTCGCAAGCGGGGCGGTCGGCTCGTCAAACACCACGACCTTGGCATGGCCGTCGATCAGCGCGCGGGCGACCTGCACCAGCTTGCGCTCGGCCGGACCGATATCGCGGATCAGCCGGTTTCCGGGCAGTTCGATGCCCAGCGTGTCGCGCAGGAACGCCTCGGCCCTGCGACGCATCGCGCCCCTGGCAAGGCCGAGCGGGCCGGAGATTTCCTGACCCATGAACACTGACTCGGTGACCGTGAAATGGGGCACCAGATGCAGTTCCTGGTGGATGAACCGGACGCCTGCGGCATGCACATTATCCGGGTTCGCCGGATCGAGCCTGTCGCCGCCGATCTCGATCTCTCCGCCTTCGGGCTGGTAGATACCTGCCAGAACCTTGATAATCGTCGATTTTCCCGCGCCGTTCTCGCCGACAAGGCCGTGAACCTCGCCAGGCCGGACTTCAAGACTGGCGCCGTCGAGCGCCTTCACGCCGGGAAAAATCTTGACGATGTCCTTCAGCCGAAACGCAATATCGGACATTTCGCCTCGCTTTTTATTGTTCTTTGCGCTGCCTTTTCGGGGGCGGTCGCCACACGTCCGCGGGCGACCGCACTGATCAAAAAAGCAGTCTAGTTCAGGCTGCCGTAACCCAGGTCCTCATAGGCCTGGCGTGCCTCCTCCGGGCCGTTCACCGGAACAACATCCACATAGGTCTGCGGCAGAAGCTCCTCGCCGGCGAAGTAGCGTGCGACGTTTTCAGCCGAGGTCGCCCCGATCAGATAGGGCTGCTGGGCCACATTGGCGACGAAGGGGCTTCCCTCCTCGGCCATGATTTCCAGCGTCTCGGGTCCGCCGTCCAGTGCGGTGACCTTGATCTCCGTGCGGCCGGTTTCCTCCAGCGCCTGCACGATGCCGATTGCGGGCTGGTCCCAGCAGCCGACATGGATCGCGTCGATCGTGCCTTCCGGATACTGGCTCAGGAGATCGAGCGTCTGGCGACGGGCATCTTCCGGCGCATTGGCGAATTCCTCAGCCAGTTCCGGCTGGATGATCTCGATTTCCGGATAGTCCTGCAGCACATATTTCCAAAGCCCCGTGCGGATGCCGCAAATGCGCAGCGATTCCTCGAAGGCGTTGAAGACGGCGACCTTGCCCTTGCCGCCGATCGCATCCGCCATGTAGCGGCCGATCGTCGTGCCCATCGAATAATTGTCGGACGTGGTGTTGTTGGTGGAATAGGGCGAGGGGTGATCGACGGTGAAGACGGGAATGCCGGCTTCCTTCAGCGCCTCGAACTTCGGCTCGACCGAGCCGTCGCCGAGGATCGAGATCACCGCATCGACGCCGCGGTTCAAAAGCACATCGTGGTTGTCGGCATGGACCTGGTTGTCGCGGCCGCCGTCGACGGGAACGACCGTGCCGCCAAGTTCCTCGACCGTCGTGGTGGCGCCATTGAAGGCCTCGCGGTCCCAGAAGTGCTGGGTCCCGACCACGGCCACGCCGATGGTCTTGCCTTCAAGCGACAGACCGTCTTCCTGGGCCGCAGCCGGAATGGCGTACAGTCCTGCAGCAGCGGCCATAAGAGCCGCAGCGACGATTTTATTCATATTCTCCTCCCTTGGAACTCCGTGACACCTCGGTGTCCATGGAACAAAAACAATTGGCTTTACAAAAGTCAAGAAATATTTCAATTGTAGAAATCTATGGAGGAGCATGCGTGACTGAACTGAGAATAGGACTGGATGTCGGCACGACCGCAATCAAGGTCGCCGCCTACACGCCGGAGGGCAAATGCGTGGCCGGCGCCGCCCGCGTCAACAAGGTATCGCGCCCCGCGCCGGGCCATGCCGAACAGGATATGGAAGCCATCTGGACGCTGACCGCGGAATGCCTCAGCGAATTGTCGGCGAAATGCGAGGGTGCTTCCTTTGCCGCGCTCGGGGTCTGCGCGCAGGGCGACGGTCTTTGGCTGATGGACGAAGCCGGCGCGCCCTGCGGCAACGCCATGCTGTGGAACGATACGCGGGCCTCCGCCGATCTTGAGACGCTGAATGGAAGAGGAGCGACGGGCGCCGTGGGGCTTGGCTGCCACACCGACCTGTGGCCCGGCACCTCAGCCATGCTGTGGCGCTGGCTGCGCAGAAACCGCCCGGAAACCGCCTTGCGCGCCAGGGCAGCCTTTACCTGCGCCGACTGGATAGGCTACCGGCTCACCGGCCAAATCGCGACCGATTTCTCCAATGCCTCCATCCCCCTTATCGATTTTGACACCCGCAGCTACGGCCCGCGCCAGATCGACCTGCTTGAATGCAATGATCTCGGCAGCATTCTAGCACGCCCCAGGCACGCTTCGGAACAACTCGGCAGGCTATCCGCCGAAGCCGGGCGAAGGACCGGCCTTCCGGAAGGGCTGCCGGTTTCGGTGGGCACACTCGATCTTGCCGCGATGATTGTCGGCATGGGTCTCGACCGCCCGGGCCAGACGATGATGATCCTGGGCACGACGGCCGTCGTGAACATTCTCACCGATCACGTGACCCCGACCGAAAAGCCGGTCGGCGCATCGGCGCTGCATCCGACAAGCGAGGCGATCATCCGTATTCTCGCGCCATCAACCGGTGCAGCCGCCTTCGACTGGTTCACCGCCCTTCACCCCAAGAGCCTCGGCGGCGAATCGACCGACGAGATTGCCGGCAAGCTCAATGCGCTTGTCGAGAATGTTCCCCCCGGCGCCAACGGCGTGACCTTCCTGCCCTATCTGAACGGCGAGCGCGCGCCCTTCGTCTCCCCTGACATCCGCGCGCAGTTCCACGGCCTGAGGGCAGACACGACCAAGGCCGAGATGGGCCGCGCCGTCATGGAAGGCACGGCGATGAGCCTGCGCCATTGTTTCGAGGCGGAAGACGGCTTGCCCCCGGCGCCGGTGCAACTGACCGGCGGCGGATCGAAAAACCCGGTCTGGTGCCAGATCATCGCCGATGTGATCGGCCAGGACATCGTGGTTTCGCCGGCCTCGGACCAGGGCTTGTGGGGCGCTGCCTGCCTGGGCGCCGCGGCTGCCGGCCTCGGCGACGCGATTGCCCTTTCGAGGCGCGAGGAGACTGCCGTCGTCTATCGCGCCCGCCCTGAAATCCACGCACGATATTCGACGGTCTACCGCCGCTACGCGCTGATCTCTTCAGCCATGCGCACCCTGCAGACCGCACTGAACAGCCTGAAGGAGGAGAATGCATGAACGCAATGATGAGAGCGGCCGTCTACCACGCGCTCGATGATATCCGGCTGGAAGACAGGCCCGTTCCCGAAATCGGCCCCGGCGAGGTTCTCCTGAAGACGCTGGCCTGCGGCCTCTGCGGCGGCGAGACGATGGCATGGTACAAGAAATCCCAGCCCAAGGTGCTCGGCCACGAACCGGTCGGCGAAGTGGTGAAGGTCGGCGACGGCGTCACCGACTACAAGCCCGGCGACCGGCTGTTCGTCAATCATCATGTCGGCCGGGTCAATTCCCACTGGTCGCTGCGCGGTCATTTCACCCGCGATCCGTTCTACTCCTCGATGAAGCTCGATCCGGGCGGGGTCTGCGAATATTACCGGGTCACGGCCCAGCATCTGGCCATGGACGCCCACAAGCTTCCCGACAGCATTTCCAACGAGGCGGCGACGACGATCGAACCCTGGTCCTGCGTGCTGTCGGGCCTGAAGGTCTGCAACATCCAGCCGGGCGATACGGTTGCCGTCGTCGGCGCCGGCTTCATGGGCCAGGGTTTCGTGCACATGGCGCCGCTTTTCGGCGCGGGCAAGGTCGTGTCGCTCGATTTCTCCGAGTGGCGGCTTGAAAAGGCGCGCTTTTTCGGCGCGACCCATACGATCAACCCGAAGACGGCCGATGCGGTTGCCGAGATGCGGGCGCTCAACAATGGCCGGCTCGCCGATACCGTGATCGTCATTGCCCCCTTCCCGTCCGCCTGGGATCAGGCGATGGCGCTGGTCGAACCCGGCGGTTGCCTGCATCTCGGCGCGCCGCTGCCGCCTGGAACCGACTGGGTGCAGGACGGCCACAAGGCCTATTTCGACCAGATCACCGTGACCTCGCGCTATTCCTCAGACCACCGCGACACCTACAGCTATATCCGCCTTCTGGAAGCCGGACGGATCAGGGCGGATGACGCGATCTCGCATCGGTTTGGCATTGAAGACAGCGCCGAGGCCTTTCGCATGCTGGTCGAGGCGGAAAAATCGCTGAAGATCGTCGTCTATCCCCACGGTATTCCCGGCAAGGAGGCTGCATAATGCTGGAAGAGCTGAAGCAGATCGTCTGCGAACAGAACCACGAACTGCCGGCAGCCGGCCTGGTGGTGGGCTCAGGCGGCAATGTGTCGGCGCGCGATCCGGAAACCGGGCTCGTCGTCATCAAACCGTCGGGCGTCAAGTTCGCCAAGCTGACGCCGGAGACCATGGTGGTGGTTGACCTTGACGGCAACATCGTCGACGGCGTGATGAAGCCGTCGGTCGACACCGGGGTCCATCTCTACATCTACCGTCATCGCGACGACGTCTTCGGCATCGCCCACACCCATTCGCCCTATGCCACGAGCTTTGCCGCGCGCGGCGAGCGGATACCCGCCGTGCTCACGCCGATCACGCATATGCTTGGTCGGGACGTTCCCTGTTCGCGCTATGCAACGCCGGGCGAGGTCGATACCGGGCGCGCGGTGATCGAGGCGGCTGAGGGCGGCTGGGCGGCGCTCGTCAAGGCGCACGGCGTGTTCACCATGGGCACGTCCGCCAAAGAGGCGACGGCCATCGCCATGTATCTGGAAGAGGCGGCGAAAACGACGCATTTTGCCCTGCTGCGCGGCGGCGTCGAAGAATTGTCTGCCGCCGAGCAAGCGCGCTGCTATAACTGGTTCCGCAAGAATTACGGCCAAACGGGAAACAAGGACGTCGGCAGCTAATCCATGAAACACGCGCAGCGTTACTATTCGGCCGGCGGCGAAAAGGATGCTCTCCTTTCCAATGTCGCCCTTCTCTATTACGGCGAGGGCCTGACGCAGGGCGAGATCGCCCGGCGGTTCAAGATTTCGCGGGCAACCGTCGTCAACATGCTGCGCGAGTGCCGCGAGAAGGGCATCGTCGAAATCCAGGTGGACGGCGCGCTTCTCGCGGCATCCACACTGTCGCGCGATCTCTGCTCCCGGTTCGGCCTGGAGGATGTGTATGTGGCCAGCGGCGAGGCCGCGCCGTCGAGCAGCGGAAGAGCCGAAAACCTGCCTCTGGTCGCGCGCGTCGCCGCCATGGCCGTGCTGGATATCGCCGAGGCCGGCGACAGGATCGGCGTTGCCTGGGGCGAGACGATCGCGGCGATGGCGAAGGCCATGCCGCGCGCGCCGATGAACGACATCGAGGTGTGCCAGCTGATCGGTTCGAAGGATTCAGACCGCGTTCCGGCATCCGAAATCTGCGCCATCGAGGTTGCCAACAAGCTCGACGCCGACTGTTTCACACTGCATGCGCCCGGGATCGTCTCGACCGTGGCGCTGGCCGAGGCCTTTCGCAGCGAACCCACGATCAGGACGCAGCTGGCCCGCCTCGCCGATCTCGATCTCACGATCGCCTCCGTGGGCAATGTCGCTGACGACACGCACCTCGTCACCGCCGGCATGGCGACGCCAGCGGCGCTGCGGGCAGCGCGGAAAGCCGGCAGCGTCGGCATCTATTGCTGCCGCTACATCGACGCCAAGGGCAACGACATGCCGCTTGAGCCCCAGGACCGCATCATCGCCGCAAGCATCGACAACCTCAAAGCCGCGCGCAAGCGGCTCCTCGTCGTCTGCGGCGCGGACCGCCTGCAGGCGACCCGCGCGGCGATCGAAGGCGGCCTCGTGACCCACCTCGTCGCCGACCAGACGCTCGCAAGCGCGCTTCTTGCGATGGAGTGAAGCCGGACGTCGCTGCGCGCCGACGAGAGGCGCTGGAGGCTTCGACGCCTCCATCTCCTCCGCTCATTCTCCCATCGTGCTCAGTCTCGAACCATGACGAGGCGGATGTCATCCTTTGTGCTGCCGTAGACGCGATCAGAGGCGCCAACACTGCCGGCGGCATAATCATAAGGTCGATCGTCATGGGCTGGTCCCGGCCAGTCCTGTAACCCTTCCCCGCCAGAACATGCAGCCAGAGCTAGATCGCAAACCTCTGGATGATCCGCGCGGCTGTCGCGAACCAGAAAGCGCAGGGTTTGCTGCATGTGATCGAGATTGGCGCGGTACGCAATCGAGCGGCTCTGCCGAGGCGATATCGCCCTCCTGTCCGTCAAATGGAGACATCTGACGTCCGCGAGAATACGTCAAGACAAGGAGATAGGGCGAGCCTGCGTTTCCATGAAGGACGGAAACGCTCTCGCATCGTGGTGGCTTTGCTGCGCCACAAGCACAGCCTTCAACCTTTTTCTCCCCGTTGCGTAACAGGTCCGGCGCTCGACAGTCTTCTGTGGAACAGGCTCAAACGGGCCGCGATTTCACGAGGCGACCGGATGGCAACGACAGATAACAAACCGAAAACCAACGCACAGCGGTGGAAACGGCCGAAGCGGTTTGACCGCAATCTCATCGTGATCGGCGCTGGTTCCGCAGGGCTCGTCTCGGCCTATATCGCCGCAGGCGCGAAAGCAAAGGTGACGCTGGTCGAGGCGAACAGGATGGGGGGCGATTGCCTCAACTTCGGCTGTGTGCCATCCAAGGCGCTGATCGGCAGTGCGAAGGCGGCGCATCGGATGCGCCACGCAGACCGCTATGGGCTCAGACCGGTCGAGCCGAATATCCCCTTTTCCGCCGTGATGGAGCGGGTGCACAAGGTTATTGCCGAAATCGAGCCGCATGACAGCATCGAACGCTATACCGCACTGGGCGTCGAGGTTCTGCAAGGCTATGCGAAGCTGATCGATCCCTGGACGGTGGAGATCGCGTTGAGCAGCGGCGAGACCCAACGCCTGACGACCCGCGCGATCGTCATCGCCACAGGCGCGCAACCCTTCGTGCCGCCGATCCCCGGCATTGAGGATGTCGGCTTTCTCACGTCAGACACGCTCTGGGATGGACTGCGCGATCGCCCCGAGGCGCCAAAGCGGCTGGTCGTGCTGGGCGGCGGGCCGATCGGCTGCGAACTGGCGCAAAGTTTTGCACGGCTCGGGTCAAAGGTCACACAGATCGAAATGGCTCCGCGCCTGATGATGCGCGAGGACGAGGACGCCTCCGGGCTCGTCGAGGCATCTCTCCGATCGGATGGCGTGAGGGTTCTGACGGGTCACAAGGCTGTCGCCTGCGGCGTGGAAGCGGGCGACAAATGGATCGAGGTCGAACACGATGGCGACAGACAGCGCATCGAATTCGATGACATGATCGCAGCCGTTGGCCGGTCGCCGCGGCTGAAAGGATTCGGCCTGGAAGAGCTCGGCATCAAGACGGACCGTGTCGTGGCGACCAATGCGTATCTGCAAACGCTTCACCCGAATATCCTCGCCGCCGGCGATGTCGCGGGGCCTTATCAGTTCACCCATGTCGCCGGGCATCAGGCCTGGTTTGCCACGATCAATGCGCTCTTTGGCGACATCAGGCGCTTCAGGGCCGACTACCGCGTCATTCCCTGGGCAACCTTCACCGACCCGGAGGTGGCGCGTGTCGGGCTGTCCGAAACCGAGGCGAGGGAGAAGAACATTCCCCACGAAGTGACGCGCTTCGGCAACGACGATCTCGACCGCGCAATCGCCGATGGTTCGCCAGGCGGCTTCGTCAAGGTGCTGACGGTTCCGGGCAAGGACAGGATTCTCGGTGCGACCATCGTCGGCGACCATGCCGGCGATCTGCTCGCGGAATTCGTTTTCGCCATGAAACACGGACACGGTCTGGGGAAAATCCTGGGGACGATCCATATCTATCCGACACGCGCCGAGGCAAACAAGATGGTTGCCGGCCAGTGGCGCCGCAACCATCTCAACGGCGTCCTCCTTTCGCTACTCGAAAGATTCCAGACATGGAGGCGCGGATGATCGACGCCCGGATCTTGCCGCTTCAGCGCGCTGTCCTTCAGCCGGTTGCCGGGCTTCTGGCGCGGCGCGGCCTACGCGCCGACGTGGTCAGCCTCACAGGTTTTCTCGCCGGCGTCGGCGCGTTCATCGGCCTTTGCTTCGGTGCATGGTCGCTGGCTCTCGCCCTTATTCTCTGCAACCGGGTCATGGACGGACTGGACGGCGCCGTGGCCCGCATCCAGGGCCCGACGGATCGCGGAGCCTATCTCGATATAGCGCTCGATATGGTGTTTTACGCCCTCATACCGCTGGGTTTTGCCGTTCAGGCTCCCGCTATCCATGCACTGCCGGCGGCTGTGCTGATCGTCTCCTTCGTCGGAACCGGCTCGTCCTTCCTCGCCTTTTCCGCAGTGGCCGCCAAGCGCGGCAGGGAGGCGCCGGAGTTTCCCACGAAGGGCATCTATTACGCGGGAGGATTGGCGGAAGGATTTGAGACAATCGCGATCTTCGTCGCAATGTGCCTGTTTCCCGGAAATTTTCCAGTGATCGCCTATGGTTTCGCAGCGCTCTGCGCGCTGACCACCGTGATCCGGTGGCGGCAGGGCTGGGTCGCCTTTTCCGGCGCCGTAAAATGAACGCGCAAAGGAAGGCGACGCCCAGCGAGCGGGCACGGTCATGTGCCCTGTTCTCAAGCTTCCTTGTTCAGACGGTCAAGGGCGTTGCGCAGCGTCACGCGCGCCCGGTGCAGCAAAACGCGCATGTTTCCCTCGCTGATGTCGAGCAGCGCACAGACCTCGGAAGGATCGAGCTCCTGTTGACCGCGCAGGATCAGCACCGCCCGCTGTGCCGGAGGCAGCGTCGCGATCACCGCCTCCACATGCTGCAGAATGCTCCTGCCTGCCACGTGGCGCTCGGGCGTCAGATCGTCCCAAAGCGCGGGCATTGTGCGCCAGCGCCCGCGTCCGTCAAAGGCATCGGCCAGCCCATCGCCGTCACCCTGGTCGTCAAACAGGACGACACGCCCCTCGCGCTTTGCACGGGTGCGGGCCTTGTTGATCAGGATGGTGAAAATCCAGCTCGCCAGCGAACTGCGACCCTCGAAGAGATCGATACGGTTGAGCACGGATACCCAGGTATCCTGAACCACCTCCTCCGCTGTCTGACGGGACTGGACCATCCCCGTGCAAAAGCGGATCATCGCCGCATTGTGCCGTCGGAACAGGCCTTCGAAGGCAACCTGGTTCCCTTCAACCAGCAACCGCGCCAAATGCTCGTCACTTTCCGTATTGCTCACAATCCCTCCGGCCGCCGTTTGCGTTCCATTAACAGAACAGACCTTCCGGAAGTCCAGAGCGTTTTGCGCCGATCAAGCCATCGTGACGCAACCCCGCTTCCGCTTCTCGGGAACTTGATTCAATCCCATGTTTGGAATGCGATATGGATCGAATGAACTGTCCAGCGTTCATGCACCATGACTACCCGAGCCGCACCTTCCGGCTCCTGTCGCGGCTCAGGAGAACAACGTTTCCGGATTGCGGGGCCGAGGCCGCCACGACCAGAGATCTCACCCATGACTGGATATTCAAAGATGTCTGATGATCATAACCAACCGCGCCCGCAAAAACCCAGCACAGCTTCGGGAACCCGCCTGTCGCGCTTCGCGCCTGTCGGCATTATTGTGCTGGGGCTGGCGCTCGGCTATGCCCTCGGCTTGCAGAATTATCTGAACCTTGGGTTTCTTGCCGAACAACGGCAGGTGTTGCGGGCCTATGTGGATGCCAATACGGCCTGGTCGGCGCTGATTTTTGTCAGCGTCTACATTGTCGCCGTCGCCTTTTCGTTTCCGGCAGCGTCGATCCTCACCATCTTCGGCGGATTCCTGTTCGGCTGGCTGGCGGGCGGGGCGCTCGTCGCAGTCGGCGCCACAATCGGCGCATCGATCCTCTTTCTGGCGACACGTTCGGCCTTTGGCAGCTTTTTGCAGCACCGGGTCGACGGGGTGGTCAGGAAACTCGCCGACGGCTTTCGTGAAAATGCATTCGGTTATCTGTTCGTCATCCGGCTCGCGCCGGTGTTTCCCTTCTTCGTGGTGAACATCGCCGCCGCCCTGTTCGATATCAGCCTCGGGCGCTTCGCCGCAGCAACCTTTTTCGGCATCCTGCCCGGCACCTTTGCCTATGCCTATCTCGGCCAGGGCGTCGACAGCGTGCTGGTCGCCGCGCAGGAGGCCGGACGCCAGGCGCAGATTTCCGATCTGGTGACACGGGACATCACGCTCGCGTTTTTTGCGCTGGCCGTAGTGGCGCTGATCCCGACGGTCGTCAGGCAGATCCGCCGACGCCGGAGCGGTTCCTGAACGGCGGGCGGCCGGAAAAGCGAAACCGACGGCAAAAAGACAATCCGGGCTGTAACGGATCATGGCCGCGCAAGTCCTGTCCATACAGACCACAGATGAGGATCTATCTGATGCTGCGATGCAGTGAAGTCGCCGAACGCGCCAGCCTTCTCATAGATGGCGAGCTCGGGCCGTGGCAGCGTTTTAACATGAAACTGCACCTCGCCATGTGCAGCGGCTGCCGCGCCTTTGTTGCGCAAATGCGGATCACGCGTGATCTCACGCGCATGGCAAGCGGTTCGGAAGAGCGGCACATCGACCCGGAGATACAGGCCGCACTCGCGCAAAAGCGGCCGGGCCGCGTCGGCAGGCTATGAGTGTGCGGACGGCCTGATCACTGAAGACGTGGGCGAGCGAACCGCCTCCGGCTGAACCGAAAAGGGGAGAACAGAACAGCATGCGTCTGATGAAAAAACTTCTGGCGGCCTCCGTCATCGCCGGGGCCAGCTGTCTGAAGGCAGCAGCGGCCGATCCCGACCTCGAGGACTGGCCGGCGATCGAGACGGCCGCTGCGGGCCAGACGGTTTACTTCAATGCCTGGGGCGGCTCGGAAAACATCAATGCCTATATCGAATGGGTGAGCGCGCAGATGCAAGAGCGCCATGATGTCACGGTCGTTCAGGTCAAGCTCGACGATACCGCGAGCGCCGTTTCCAAGGTGGTGGCGGAAAAGGCTGCCGGGAAAGATGAAAATGGCTCGGTCGATCTCATCTGGATCAATGGCGAGAATTTCGTCTCGATGAAGAAACAAGATCTGCTTCTCTCCCCCGGCTGGGCAACGTCGCTGCCCAACTGGCGTTACGTGGATGCCGAGAACCAGCCGACCATCCTCACGGATTTTACCGAGCCGACAGACGGGCTGGAAAGCCCATGGGGCGGGGCGAAGATGGTCTTCTTTTACGACAGTGCCCGTACGGACCCCGGTTCCTTGCCGGACAATGCCGCCCAGCTCCTCGACTGGGCGAAGCAACATCCGGGCCGCTTTTCCTATCCCGCTCCGCCGGACTTCATCGGCTCGTCTTTCCTCAAACAGGTCCTGAGCGAGTTGATCGACGATCCCTCGAAGCTCGACGATCCGGTAGATGAGAAAACCTTCGAACGTGACGTCGAGCCGCTTTTCGCCTATCTCGACCAGCTGCATGACGTGGCGTGGCGCTCTGGTCGTGCCTTTCCGCAAAACTATCCGGACATGAAGCAGAAGCTGGCTGACGGCGAACTGGATATCATCTTCGCCTTCAACCCGGCAGAAGCCTCGGCCGGCATCGAGGCGGGCGAATTGCCCGATACCGTGCGTTCCTTCATTTTTTCCGGCGGCACGCTGGGCAACACGCATTTCGTCGCCATCCCCTACAACGCCAATGCCCGGGAAGCTGCCCTGCTGACCGCCAATTTCCTGCTGTCTCCGGAAGCGCAATTGCGCAAGCAGGACCCGGCCTATTGGGGCGATCCCACCGTTCTTGCCATGGACAAACTGCCGGAGGAAAATCGCACTGCCTTCCAATCGCTCGATCTTGGCGTGGCGACCCTTCCGCCAGACCAGCTGGGACCGGTCATCGCCGAGCCCCATGCGAGCTGGATGGACAGGATCGAGACCGAGTGGCGCAGACGCTACGCAAGCGGCAACTGATCCGTGTCGGGCATTCAGGGCGCACAAGCTGAAACGGGACGATGGGTGGCGCGCCTCGCCGGAAGCGCGGTCGCGGTCACCCTCGCCCTTCTTGTGCTGCCCATAACCTTCGGATTGCTCGGGACATTGCTCCCCGCCTTCGGTTACCTGCCTGCACTCGGCGGCCACAGTTTCGGGCTCGATGCCTTCGCCAGCCTGTTTGCCGCGCCGGGGCTGATCGATGCGACGATACTGAGTTTCATGACCGGATTGGTCACGACGGCGCTTTCCCTCGCGGCTACCCTGCTTTTTATCGCAGGGTTTGCCGGAACGCCGACGCTGTCGCGTCTTCAGCATCTGCTTTCGCCGCTTCTTGCCGTGCCGCACGCGGCGGCAGCCTTCGGGCTCGCCTTCCTGATCGCCCCGTCGGGCTATCTGGTCCGGCTCGCGGCACCCGTTCTCGGCATCGCACGGCCGCCGGATATCCTGATCCCGCACGATCCCATGGGACTGGCGATGATCGCCGGATTGGTGCTCAAGGAAACACCCTTCCTGTTTCTCGTCACACTCGCCGCCTTGCCGCAGATCGATCTCGTCCCTGCCCGCAGACTGGCGGCCTCCTTCGGTTACGGGCGGATCGCCGGCTTCATCTACCTTCTGTGGCCCGCGCTCTACCGGCAGATCCGTTTTGCCGTCTATGCCGTCATCGCCTATTCCACATCGGTGGTGGACGTCGCGCTGATCCTCGGGCCCAACCTGCCCGGCACGCTCGCCACGCGTCTCGTGCAATGGATGAGCGACCCGGATCTCACCTTTCGTTTCATGGCGTCCGCCGGCGCCGTCGTTCAACTGGCGGTGACGCTTGCAGCGCTTGTCGTCTGGTACGCGCTGGAACGGTGTTGCGCCGCATTGCTTCGGCTCTCGCGGGATCGCGGTTGCCGCTTTGCGCGGGATGCGGCGCTGCGGCAATTCTCGGCGGTGGTCATCGGGATTCTCGGCTCCACCGTTTTTGCCGGTCTCATACTGCTCGCGGTCTGGTCGGTGGCCGGGCTATGGCAGTTCCCAGACCTTTTGCCGCGTGACTTTACCATCCGCAGCTGGACACGGGCGTTGCCGCGCATGATCGATCCGCTGATCACCACGCTTGTAACCGGCTTTTTCTCGACACTGATCGCCATCCTGCTGACGGTCGGCTGCCTCGAAAGGGAGAACCAGACTGGACGAACCGGCGGCGAACGGAGCCTGTTCGTTCTGTACCTGCCGCTGATCGTGCCGCAGATTACCTTCGTGTTCGGCCTGCAACTCCTCTTCATCGGCAGCGGCAGCCAGCATCGCTACGCCGCGCTGGTCCTGGTTCATCTCGTCTTCGTGCTGCCTTATGTGTTTCTCTCGCTCGCAGACCCCTGGCGGGCGCTCGACCGGCGCTATGAAATCATCGCCGCAGCGCTCGGGCGTTCTCGCCTCATCGTTCTGTTCACCATACGGTTGCCCATGCTGATCAGGCCGATCCTGACGGCATCGGCCGTCGGCTTTGCCGTTTCGGTCGGACAATACCTGCCAACGCTGCTCATCGGCGAGGGACGACTGCAGACCATCACCACGGAGGCCGTCGCGCTCGCTTCCGGCAACAATCGCCGCGTTATCGGCGTCTATGCCCTGCTGCAGACACTTCTGCCGCTGATCGCTTTTTCACTGGCCGCGTTTCTGCCCGCTCTCCTCCACCGGAACCGTCGGGACATGAGGGTTTGACCATGCGGCACGGCGATAACCGAAGCGGCCTTTCACTTTCCAACATCGTGATCCGTCTTGGCAGCGACACGCTGATCGATCTGTCAGCGCATGTTTCATCCGGCGAAGTGTTGACCGTGATGGGGCCTTCCGGCTCCGGCAAATCGACGTTGCTCTCTTTCATCGGCGGCTTTCTCGATCCGGTGTTCGAGACCGCGGGCGAAGTCACGATCGATGGCGTGGATCTGCTCGCCCTGCCGCCGGAAGCGCGACGGGCCGGCATCCTGTTCCAGGATCCGCTCCTCTTTCCGCACATGTCGGTCGGCGCCAATATCGCATTCGCGATTCCCGCCGACGTGAAAGACCGCCGCGCCCGGCGGCACATCGCAGCCTGTATTCTGGCCGAAATGGATCTTGCCGGTTTCGAAAAGCGAGACCCGGCAACGCTATCCGGCGGGCAGAAGGCCCGGGTCGCGCTTGCGCGCGTGCTCGTCTCGCGCCCGAGGCTGCTGCTGCTGGACGAGCCCTTTTCCAAGCTCGACACGGAATTGCGCGCCCAGATGCGCAGCCTCGTCTTTGCCAAGGTGCGCGATGCCGACCTTCCTGTCATTCTCGTGACCCATGACGAGGCTGATGCGAAAGCTGCGGGCGGCGTCGTCCATCGCATCGGCCCGGGAGGCCAGCCCCATGCCTGAGACCCGAGAAACGGAAAAGCCGGTTGTCCTGCTCGGTGGAGGCCATGCGCATGTCGAGGTTGTCCGCGCGCTTGGCGAACATGGTCATGGCCGGAAGATCGTGCTCGTGTCGCCCTCGCGCCATGCGCCCTATTCCGGCATGTTGCCCGGCTATATCGCGGGCCGGTACCGCTTCGAGGATTTTCATATCGACCTGGCCGCTCTGTGTGACCGCAATGACGTGACATTTCTGGAAACATCCGCGACCGGCATCGACCCCGGGCGCCGGAGCGTATCGCTCGCAAACGGACGGGTTGTCGGCTACGATCTGCTTTCGGTCGATATCGGTTCCGCGCCTTCGCTTCCGGCAGGTATTTCAGGCGGCATCCCGGTGAAGCCGATCGCGAGTTTTGCCGAGCGCCTGGCCCAGCTGGACGCCCTGGCCGAAGAACACGAGGGACCGTTCCGCCTCGCGATTGTCGGCCAGGGCGTCGCGGGGGTCGAGATGGCCTTCGCTCTTCGTGAGAGGTTCGCGCGCGGCCGGGTGCAGGTCACGCTTGCAGGCCGCGCGCTTCGCCCTGTTCCCGAGCGCAGCAAAAGAACACGAAAATTCGTGGAAACGGCACTGCAACAGGCTGGCATCGAACATTATTCCGGTTTCGATGTCGTCGCATTCGAAAACAGGGAACTCATCGCCGGCGATGGCAGGCGACTTCCGGTCGACGAGGCCGTCTGGACCACGTCGAGCGGCGCTCCGGCTTGGCTTCGCAAGACCGGTCTCCAACTGGATGCGGCCGGGTTCATCCGTGTGGATGCCGCGTTGCGTTCCGTCTCCCACGGCAATGTCTTCGCAGCCGGCGATGTCGCGTCGCTGCCCGACCCGCGGCCCAAGGCCGGCGTCTTCGCCGTTCGTCAGGGCCCGATCCTCGCGGACAACATCCGTCGCAGCCTGGAAGGTGAAGACTTGCTGCCCTTTCACCCCCAACGCGCGTGGCTGGCACTGATCTCGCTTTCCAACGGACGCGCCATTGCCGACAAGTGGGGGCTCTCGGTTTCGGGGCGTGGGGTTCAGGCCTGGAAGCACTGGAACGATACGCGATTTCTGAGAAAATATGCCTGTGATCCATAAGCTCTCGATTGCAAACGAACCAGCAAGCCCGATGGCTGGAACGTTGATACCGTGTCGCCTTGATCGGCGCCGGCGGCCTTGCTGAGAGCGGGTCGATGATTCCGAATTCCATTGCCGAGAAGATCAGCTTCGGCACATTCGACGATTGTCCGATCTTGCCGACCATCTGACAGAACGCTGCCCCGACGGGAATCGCGCTGCCTCGTGTATGGGATAGGCGACATTTCCGCGATCAGCTTCGAGAATTCGACAGTGCGGCGGATGCCGTCGGATTTAACGACTCTGCCGCGCCGAACTCGATGAGGGTGCGGCCAGGAGAAAAACCAGATTGACAAAAGAGCGCAGTCGCGCTTTTCTTGTAAAGCGGTTTAGTAAATCGCTTTACAATCTCAATGAGAAGGTCACGAAGGTCTTCCGAGGGTGAACAAAATGGCAAAGGCACCGGGCCTTAAAGATGTGGCGATGGCTGCGGGCGTTTCCGTGGCGACGATTTCGCGTCTCCTGAACGGCTCGCTGGTGCTGCCGGATGAGACCCGTAGCCGCATCGAGACCGCCATCCGCGACCTTGGCTATGTGCCAAATCCCCATGCAAGGCGCTTGAGTCGCGGGCGGTCCGACATGATCGGTCTGGTCATCCCGGACATCTCCAACCCGTTCTTTGCCATGCTCGTGGCCGCGATCGAGGAGGAAGCGGACAAGCTTGGCCTCGCCGTGTCTCTCAATGCAACGCTCAACCGGCCGGGTCGCGAGATGAAATATCTCGGCCTCATCGAACACCACCATGTCGATGGACTGATCTTCGTGACCAACCATCCGGATGACGGCGAGCTTGCTGATCTGATCAACCGCACGGGCAAGGTCGTCATCGTCGATGAGGACGTGCCGGGTGCCATCGTTCCCAAGCTATTCTGCGACAATCACCAGGGCGGCTATCTCGCGGGAAAACATCTGGCCGAATTCGGTCACAAAAAGGTCGTCTTCGTTGGCGGCCCGAAGGAGATGATCTCTACCGCTCGCCGGCATGCGGGACTGGAGCAAGGACTCCGCGAGCGTTTCGGCGAGGAGGCGGAGATCCGCCGCTACTGCGGTGAATACACGGTTGCGGCCGGTCGCCATGCGGCGCGGCGCTTTCTCGACGAGAAGCTTCCGGCCTCCGCCATCTTTGCCAGTTCCGACGAAATCGCCATCGGCATGATCGAGGTGCTTTATTCCGAGGGCGTAAGCATTCCCGACCGCGTGTCTGTCGTCGGCTTTGATGACGTTGGTCCGCTTCACCTGTTTGCACCGCCTTTGACGGCGGTGCGCCAGCCGGTGCGCGCCATTGGCGCGCGTGCGCTCTCCCTTCTTCTTCAGACCGATTGGCAGCAGTCCGAAACCCTTGAGCGGGAAGAACTGCTGCCCGTTGAAATCGTCGTGCGGAGTTCCGTCGCGCCGCCGGCGATCGAAAAAACGCGACGCAGATAAACCAACCAGAGGATGAACACATGACTTCGAGATTTTCGCGGAGAACACTCCTTTCGACGGCTCTTGCCGCCGGTGTCATCGCCAGCGTGCTGTCAACTGCCGCCGAAGCAGCCGACAAGACGTTTGCACTTGTCCAGATCAACCAGCAGGCCCTGTTCTTCAACGACATCAATCGCGGAGCCGAGGAAAAGGCGAAGGAACTTGGCGTCGACCTGCAGATCTACAACGCCAACAACGACCCGGCGATGCAGAACAATGCCGTTGAGACCTATATCCAGGAAGGCGTTGACGGGCTGGCGGTCGTCGCGATCGACGTCAACGGCATCATGCCTGCCGTCGAACAGGCCGATGAGGCCGGCATTCCGGTCGTGGCCATCGACGCGATCCTTCCCGATGGGCCGCAGAAGGCCCAGATCGGCGTCGACAATGCAAAGGCCGGCGCGGACATCGGCGCCTATTTCCTCGAATACGTCCAGGCGGACATGGGCGGCAAGGCGAAGGTCGGCATCGTCGGCGCCTTGAACTCCTACATTCAGAACGTTCGTCAGGAAGGGTTCCAGGACGCAATTGAGGGCGTCGACGGCATTGAAATCGTCGGCGTCGTTGATGGTCAGAATGTTCAGGACACCGCACTGTCGGCCGCCGAGAACCTGATCACCGCAAATCCCGATCTGACGGCGATCTACGCGACCGGTGAGCCGGCCCTGATGGGCGCGATTGCCGCCGTCGAAAGCCAGGGCAAGCAGAACGACATCAAGATCTTCGGCTGGGACCTGACGGCTCAGGCCATCAACGCCATTGATGACGGTTTCCTGATCGCTGTCATCCAGCAGGATCCGTCGCTGATGGGAGCTGCCGCCGTGGAGGCGCTCAACGATATCGCCAACGGCGATGATGTCGAGGCCTCGATCTCGGTGCCTGTCACGATCGTCGACGAAACCAATGTAGAACCTTACCGCGCTATCTTTAAATGATGTCTGATCTCCGGCACGCTGGCGCTGCAGGCGGCGGAGGGGATACCCCCCTCCGCTCGCCGGACGGCCCATCAAAAGAACCCACCATTTCCCTGCGCGGCATCACCAAGACTTTCGGCTCCCACCAGGCGCTGCGCGGTGTTGATCTCGATCTTTACCCCGGCGAATGCCTTGGCCTCGTCGGCGACAACGCCGCGGGGAAATCGACCCTCACCAAGATCATTTCGGGCACTTATATTCCGGACGGCGGCACCATCAGGGTTGCCGGTGAAACGGTTGCTCTGACCGGTCCCGCCGATGCCCGAAACCGCAACATCGAGATGGTGTTCCAGGATTTAAGCCTTTGCGACCATATCGATGTCGTCGGCAACCTGTTCCTCGGACGCGAAATCTCCAACGGGCTGTTTCTTGACCGAAAGACAATGACGGCCGAGGCGGAGCGCATGCTCGAGGCGCTGGAAATCCGTATCCCCCGCCTTTCCGCGAAGGTGGAGAAGCTCTCCGGCGGTCAACGTCAGGCGATCGCGATCGCGCGCGCGGCCTCGTTCCAGCCGAAAGTCCTGATCATGGACGAGCCGACGTCGGCGCTGGCCGTGGCCGAGGTGGAAGCCGTGCTTCACCTCATCAACCGCGTCAAGGCCAAGGGCGTCTCCGTTGTTCTGATCACCCACCGCTTGCAGGACCTCTTCCGCGTCTGCGATCGCATTGCCGTCATGTATGAAGGCACCAAGGTTGCCGAACGCATGATCGGCGACACAAGCCTTGAAGACCTCGTCCAACTTATCGTCGGGGGACAAAAACATTGAGCGCCTATACCGAACGCGCCAAGGGCTCGCCGCTTCTCGATTTTCTCGGCGAGAACGCCCAGGTGCTCTCCATCGCCTTTTTCTTTGCCGTCTGCGTCGTGTTCTTCTCCTTGAGCACCGACACGTTCCTGACGGCAGGGAACCTGCTGAACGTCGTCCGGCAGGCCGCTCCGATCCTGATTGTCGCCATCGCCATGACATTCGTGATCATTACCGGCGGCATCGACCTTTCGGTCGGCTCGGTGATCGCCGTCATCAACGCCGTGGTCGCGATGATCATCGCGGCGGGCATGCCGTGGCCGCTCGCCATCGTGGCAATGCTGGCGCTCGGGGCGCTGATCGGCCTGTTCCAGGGCTGGTTCGTTTCCTATCAGGGCATTCCCGCCTTCATCGTCACATTGGCCGGGCTTTCGATCTTCCGCGGCCTCGCGCTTTATCTCACCAAAGGGTACTCGATCCCGATCCGCGATGTGGGCGGCTTCCTGTTTCTCGGCCGTGGCGAGCTATTCGGCATTCCCTTTCCGGCGATCATCGCGGTTATCGTGGCCATCATCGGCTACATCGTCATCTCGAAGACCCGTTATGGCCGTCAGGTCGTCGCCATCGGTTCCAATCTGGAAGCGGCCCGTCGCGTCGGCATGCCTGCGAAATTCGTGCTGATGTCGGTCTACGTTCTTTCCGGTCTTGCCTGTGGCCTTGCCGGCCTGCTGATGGCGGCTCGCCTCGGCTCCGGTTCATCCAATGCGGCCGTCGGGTTCGAACTCCAGGCGATCGCCGCCGTCGTTCTCGGCGGGACGTCGCTCATGGGCGGGCGCGGCACGATCCTCGGCACGGTGCTCGGCACGATGACCATCGCCGTCATCGGCAACGGCCTGATCCTGATGCATATCTCGCCCTTCTTCACCCAGATTGTGACCGGCGCGATCATTCTGCTGGCGATTTGGCTCAATACCCGGATATTCGGCGCGAACTTCCGCTTCGGCCGGAGCAAGGGAGGTAAGTAATGTCTGCAACCGAGCTTTCCGAGGCCCATACGGGCTCCGGCAAGGTCATGACCGTCAACGGCCCCGTGAACGCTTCGGCGCTGGGCGTGACGCTGATGCACGAGCATGTGCTGAACGACTGCACATGCTGGTGGAACCCGCCGAAAACACCGGAACGCCAGCACCTGGCGGACAGCTTCATCTGCATGGAGATCCTGAGCGAACTGCGTCAGGATCCCTTCGTCAACAGGCACAACATCACGCTTGATGACGAGAAGCTTGCGATCACGGAGCTGAAATCGTTCTTCGATGCAGGCGGGCGCACGCTCGTAGAGCCGACCTGTCAGGGCATCGGGCGCAATCCGGAAGCCATGCAGCGGATTGCGGATGCGACCGGGCTCAATATCGTGATCGGCGCCGGCTACTATCTGCAGGACTCCCACCCCGAAAAGCTCGCGGGCATGTCAGCCGAGGCGATCGCGGACGAGATCGTCGGTGAGGCGGTCGAGGGCGTCGACGGCACAAGTGTCCGGATCGGCCTGATCGGTGAGATCGGCGTTTCAGGCGACTTTACCGAAGCCGAGCGCAAGTCGCTTCGCGGCGCTGCCCAGGCGCAGGCGCGCACCGGCCTGCCGCTGATGGTGCACTTGCCGGGGTGGTTCCGCCTCGGCCACGAGGTGCTGGATATAGCGGCGGCCGAAGGCGCGGATTTGAGACATACCGTGCTCTGCCACATGAACCCGTCGCATGACGATTTCCCCTATCAGAGCGAGCTTGCCGCGCGCGGCGCTTTTCTGGAGTACGACATGATCGGCATGGACTTCTTCTATGCCGACCAGCAGGTGCAATGCCCGAGCGATGAAGAATGTGCCCGCGCCATCGTCAGGCTTGTCGATGCCGGCCATGAAGGCCGCATCCTCCTCTCCCACGACGTGTTCCTGAAAATGATGCTGACGCATTACGGCGGGAATGGTTATGCCTTCATCCTCAAACACTTCCTGCCCCGATTGGCACGCCACGGCCTTGACCACGACGTCCTGACACGACTGATGAAGGACAATCCGCGCGCCGTGTTCGATGCCGACTTTGCATCACAACGAAACAAGACGGAATTGAAATGACAAAGAAAGTACTTCTGGTCGGCGAAAGCTGGGTCACCTCCGAAACGCACTACAAGGGGTTCGACCAGTTCGGCAGCGTCCATTACCATCTCGGCGCAACGCCGCTCGTTGATGCGCTGAAGGGCAGCGCGTTCGAACTGACCTATATGCCCGCGCACGAGGCCGCGGACCATTTTCCCTTCGAAATGGAAGGGCTCGATGCCTACGACATCATCATCCTGTCGGACATCGGTGCAAATACGCTGCTTCTGCCGCCGGCCGTCTGGCAGCAGTCAAAGACCGTTCCCAATCGGCTGAAGCTGATCAAGGCCTGGGTCGAAAAGGGCGGCGGACTGCTGATGTGCGGCGGCTATTTCTCCTTCCAGGGCATCGATGGCAAGGCCCGTTGGCGGCGGACCGCCGTCGAGGACGTGTTGCCGGTCACCTGCCTGCCTTGGGACGACCGCGTCGAAATCCCGGAAGGCACGACGCCCGATATTCTGATGGCGGATCATCCTATGCTTGCCGGCATTTCCGGTGAATGGCCGGTCATGCTGGGTGTGAACGAGGTCGAGCTGCGTGAGCGGGACGATATCGAAATCGTCGCCCGCCTGCCGGAAGACCAGGGCGGACATCCGCTGCTGGTAACGGGCAAGGCCGGCAAGGGACGAAGTGCGGTCTGGACCTCGGATATCGGTCCGCACTGGCTGTCGCCGGCCTTCTGCGAATGGGAAGGCTACGGCATTCTTTGGAAGAACATCCTCGGCTGGCTGGCCGAAAAGGGATGACGCGACCGGGACGGATTTGCCTTCCCAACCGCCGGCTCCTCCCCTCAGCCGGCGAAGATTTCGGCAAGTTCGTCCCGACTGGGAAAGGCGCGGCGGGTTCCACGCCGGGCCACGGTCAGCGCAGAAGCGGCGGCGGCATGGGAGATGGCGCGTTCATCGAGCGCGCCGCCCCTGAGCGCCGCGGAGGCCAACGCCGCCCCCATGAAGGTGTCACCCGCGCCGGTGGTGTCAATGGCTTTCGTCTTGACGGCGGGGACATCAATGACGGCGCCCCCGGCCGTGCTCAGTATAGCGCCGTCGGTGCCGGATGTCAGAACAGCCTGGCGGATACCCTTGGCGTGGAGCGCTTCGGCGGCGTCTCGTCCTGTCCTTCCGGTCAGGTTCAAGCTTTCGCTCTCGTTGAGAAAGGCAATGTCGATGAAGGGCCATAGGCATTCGAAATACGGCCTGAGCGGAGACGGATTGAAGGCCACCACCATGCCGCGTTCGCGGCCGGTCCTGAGCAGCGCCTCGGTCGTCTTCGCGCCGAGATTGCCCTGCATCACGAGAAAGTCGCCTGGCGCCGCTTCGCCCAGGACGTCGAGGGCCGCCTCAAGCGGCAGGGCTTCGGCAGCCTCTGTGGTGGTCACGATGGAATTCTCCCCATCCGGCGTGGTCAGCACCATCGAGAAGTCGGTCGAAACGCCGCCGAGGCAGACAAGCCGGGCGTCCACAGGCTCTTCGGCGAGTTGCTCGCGAATGGTTGCGGAGCGGAAATCCCCACCTGTGGCCGAAACCAGCGTTGTTGCAAGGCCGCCGCGCGCCATTACGACGGCCTGGTTCGTGCCCTTGCCGCCGAGATCGCGGCTGGCGATCCGCCCCAGAATGGAGGCGCCGGGCTCGGGCAGTCCATCGACTGAAATAGTTTCATCAATGGCGGCATTGCCGATCACAAACGCACGCATTTCTTAGCTTCCTGGAGACAATTATGCAGAAAATATCAAGTGGGACTTCAAGCGCCATACGGGAAATATTCAAGGCTGACAAGGCTCTGCTTGGCATGGTCCATTGCCCGCCCTTTCCCGGCTCGCCGCGCTACAGGGGCCAATCGATCGATGGCATCTATGATGCCTGCATGCGCGATGCGGACGCTCTGATCGGCGGCGGGCTCGATGGTCTCGTCATCGAAAACCACGGTGACATCCCGTTTTCCAAACCCGAGGATATCGGCCACGAGACGGCGGCCTTCATGTCGGTCGTGACCGACCGGATCAAGCAGGCGACCGGCGTTCCGTTGGGCATCAATGTGCTTGCCAATGCGCCTATCCCGGCCCTGGCAATCGCGCTTGCGGGCAACGCCAGCTTCATCCGCGTCAACCAGTGGGCCAATGCCTACGTCGCCAATGAAGGCTTCATGGAAGGACGCGCGGGCGAGGCGCTGCGTTACCGTTCGCTGCTGCGCGCCGAGCACATCAAGGTGTTCGCCGACAGCCACGTCAAGCACGGCGCCCATGCCATTACCGCCGACAGAACCATCCCCGAACAAACCCGCGATCTTGCCTTCTTCGACGCCGACGTCGTGATCGCGACCGGACAGCGCACCGGCAATGCGGCGACCATCGAGGAGATCGACGAGGTACGCTCGGCAACCGATCTGCCGCTGATGGTCGGTTCGGGCGTCAGCAAGGACAATGTCGTTGAGATCCTCGCCCGCACCAATGGCGTCATCGTGGCTTCCTCTCTGAAGGAAAGCGGCGTCTGGTGGAACCCGGTTGACCCGGAACGGGTGAAGGCATTCATGGATGCTGCGCGTCCAGCGCTGGGCCGTGATTGAGGAAGACGGGACATGGAAAAGCTCTCCGATTTCATGCTGCGGGAGAACAGGACCGTCTTCGACGAGATGGTCGCCCACCGCTTTGTCGAGGACATCAAGGCCGATGCCCTTCCGAACGCCGTGTTCGAGCGCTATCTCGTTTTCGAAGGCGCTTTCGTCGAGACCGCGATCTCGATTTTCGCCTATGCCACGGCCAAGGCAGAGACCATGACTGACCGGCGGTGGCTGATCGGTGTGCTGGACGCACTTGCCAACCACCAGATCGCCTATTTCGAGCGGACTTTCGCGGCGCGCGGGATCACACCGGCGGGATTTGATCTGGACCATCCGGCGGTGGCGCGGTTCCGCGATGGAATGCTCGCGATCGCCCGTGATGGCGGCTTCATCGACACCATTGCCGCCATGTTCGCGGCCGAATGGATGTACTGGACGTGGTCGAAACAGGCTGAGCGGCAAAAGATGTCCGATCCGCTTCTGGCAGAATGGGTCAGTCTCCACACCGATGAAACCTTTGCGGCACAAGCCACATGGCTGCGGGACCGGCTGGATGCGGCCGGAGAAACGCTGGGTGAACGCGAGCGCGTTCATCTGAGCGGCGTCTTCGGCAAGGCGATGCGGCTGGAAATCGATTTCCACAGTGCTGCCTATGCGGAGGGTTCCGCCCGATGAGCCGAAAACCCGAAGTCAACAGCGACCGCTTTCTGACCCGCATCGACGACTTCGCGGCAATCGGTGCGACGCCGGGCGGAGGCGTCAATCGTCAAGCGCTGACGACGGGCGATCGCGAAGCCCGTGCTTTGCTCACGGCATTGGCCAGGGCGCGTGGCTTCTCTGTCTTTCAGGACGACATCGCCAATCTTTTCATCCGCATGGAGGGAAAGGACGGCGCTCTTCCGCCGCTCCTGATCGGGTCGCATCTCGACAGTCAGCCGGCTGGCGGCCGTTTCGACGGCGCGCTCGGAACGTTGACGGCCTTTGAAGTGCTGGAAAGTCTCGCCGATGCGGCGTTCGAACCGGCCCGGGCGGTCGAGGTGGTGGCTTGGACGAACGAAGAAGGCTGCCGTTTTTCGCCCGGTTGCATGGGATCGCGCGCTTTCGTCGAGGGAAAAATCCCGGCCGCATGGCAGGAACTGCAGGCTGTCGATGATGCTAGCCGCTTCGATGACGAGCGCCTTGCCACTATTGAGGCGCTTGCGCCCGACGTCGGCCACCGCGCGCTTGGATTTCCGGTCGGCGCCTATCTTGAGCTTCATATCGAGCAGGGCCCATCGCTCGAAAACGAGAAGATTCCCATCGGCATTGTCACCGGCGTGCAGGGTACACGCTGGCTGGAGGCAACGTTTGAAGGCCAGACGGCGCATGCCGGCACCACCGCACTGGAATACCGTCGCGATCCTCTGAAGGCATTGACGGCGGGGCTTGCAGCGCTTTACGCAACCGTGATGCCGGAAAACGCCGGGGCCCGCTTCACGGTCGGCCGGATTACGGTGACGCCCGGCAGCATCAATGCCATTCCCGCGACGGCGTCCTGCACGATCGACCTTCGTCATCCCGAAGCCACGGTTCTCGACCGGCTGGAAGCAGATGTCCGGGAACGACTGGCGGAGGCAGCGGAAACGGAGAGTGTCTCCGCCTCCATCCGCAAAACCGCGGATATGGCGCCGGTAACATTTGCGGAAGACGTGGTTGCAGCATTGCAGGTCGCGGCGCAGAAGGCCGGTTTTAAGACCCTTTCGATGGTCTCGGGGGCCTTTCACGACGCGCTGTTCATGGCGGGCCATGCCCCCTCGGCGATGATTTTCGTCCCCTGCCGTGATGGCCTGAGCCATAACGAAGCCGAATTCGTCAAGACCGAAGACAGTATCGCGGGCGCCCGCATGTTCCTGGCGTCGGTACTCGAACTGCTCCGCTAGATCCGTTTCACGGAAACGCGGACCGGCGCCAAACGCGGCTGCGCCTGCCCTCATCGGCATCTGAAGCAGGAACGTCCGAGAAATGGCGGAGCGCGATCTCCCATTCCTTCCGGTTTTCCGTCACGACGAAGGACGAACGAACCGTATTCCCGACGACGGTTCCATATTGGGAATTGCAGCGGCGCACTGGGGGCATCGCGAAGATCCAATGCAATCGGTATTCAGGTAAAACCGGGGGCGTCCGCGCCGACGCGTCGGCATAATCTGCCGGGAATATATGCCCGTTCCTTCAGACTATGCAGACAGCCAGGCTTCGAGTTTGGCCTTGTCCGGCAGTCCTCCCGTGTGCACGAGCTTGCCGTCAATCGATATGCCCGGTGTCGACATCACGCCCGCCAGCGCTATTGCCCTCGGATCACTCACCTTTTCGATTTCAGCGGCAATGCCGAGCTTCTCGGCGGCGTCTTTCACCATGGCCTCCGTCGTTTCGCAACGTTTGCAGCCGGGGCCATAAATCCTGATTGATTTCATAATCGTTCCTTTCAGAGGATGAGGTTGAACAAGAAGCCCGTGGCCAGGATGCCGGCGGAAACGACCGCAATGAAAACCGCGATCAGCCGGTAGGTCAGCACCTGCTTGAGGATGATCATCTCGGGCAGGGAAAGCGCAATGACCGACATCATGAAGGCAAGCGTCGTGCCAAGGGCGGCGCCCTTGCCCAGAAGGGCTTCGACGATCGGGATGACTCCCGCGGCATTGGTGTACATCGGCACGCCGACGATGACGGCAGCCGGAACGGACCACCAAGCCTCGCCGCCCATGACCCGGAGCATGAGCGCTTCAGGAACATAACCGTGAATAAGCGCTCCGATGGAAATGCCGACCACGACCCAGATCCAGACCTTGCCGACTATCTCCCGGACCTGTTCGACGCCAATCTTGAGCCGGTCGACAAAATCGATCCGTTCGGTGGGGATGTCGGCTGCCGGTCCCGCGTTGAGGTCACGCACCCATTGCTGAAGGTAACGTTCCAGCCTCATTTTCCCGAGAACCCAGCCGGCGATCGTGGCGATGGTGAAGCCGAAGACGAGATAGATCGTCGCAATTTTCCAGCCGACGAGGCCGTAAAGCAGCCCAAGTCCGACAGGTCCGACCATCGGGCCGGCAATCAGGAAGGCGAAAGTGACGCCAAGCGGGATCCCGGCTGAAACGAAGCCGATGAAAAGCGGTACGGAGGAACAGGAGCAGAATGGCGTGAGAACGCCGAGTGCGGCGGCCATGGGGTAGCCGAAAATCCGGCGTCTTCCGGCCAGCAACGCGCGGGTTCTTTCCGGGCTGAACCAGCTGCGCAACACGCCGGTGACAAACACGATGCCGGTCAGGAGCAGAAGTACTTTGGGGACATCATAGAAGAAGAAGGCAATTGCTTCGCCCGTGTGGCTTTGTCGGTCGACCGGGAGAAGAGTGGTGGCCCATTCGGAAAAGGCGATCAGTTGACCATAGGCCAGCCACCAGATCACGGAGGCTCCCGCGATACCGAGATACCAGAGCAAGGAGGAACCTCTTTGCCCGGATTTAAGCCCATGCATTTCGGTTGTCATGCGCTCTCTCTCTTCTGCATCTGTTCGGCGACCAGAACCGCCTCGATCACAGCCACCAGTTCGGGCGCCAACTCCGGATTGCGGCGGTAACGCACCCATTGCGCGTCGCGCCGATCCCGGACGAGCCCGGCATCGCGCAGCACTTTCATGTGCCGCGACATCCGGCTTTGAGTGGCCCCCAGCCGTGCCATCAGTTCGCACACGCAGTGTTCCTGATCATTCCAGAGCACGGCAAGGGCCGCTCTGCGTGTCGGATCGGAGATGGCGTCCAGTAGCTCTTGCATGAGCCGATATTTATGCGCTTCTGCGCATATGCGCGTTGACTCATGTCAACGGAAAGGGCCACGCCTGAAACAACGGAAGAAAACACGCTTAAGCCCGAGCGGCCTACGCGAGGCGGCCTTCGGAAGGCAACCTCTTGTCAAGCGGACACCCCATAGGGTCTGTAAAGCTCTCCTCGTTTGACGATTATCGAACGCACCGCGCCCGAGGCCTTGACGGCGAGCCGCGTGACCTCATCGAGGTCGTCCATCCGCTCCGCCGCAGCGCCCGCGATCTTGAAGGCATAGATCATGCCTGCTACGCCGCGTCGCTTCTCGGCCTCCTCCGCCGGGGCCGAGGCCACATCGTCGGCCACCGCATGGGCGGTGGTACGGATGTCGTCGAACTCGACCGTCTCGGCGGCCATGTCAAAATTCATGACGTCGCCGCCGCAATTCCCGTAGAGGCAGAGAACCCCCGCCCCTGCATCGACTTCGCGGATCGCGTCGGCCATCTGCTCGGCGGAGGGACTGGCAAAGACCTTGCCAGTCCCTCCGCCGAGCAACCCGTTCCCCACGTAACCGGTGAAGACCGGCAGATGTCCCGATCCCCGCCGGTTACGATACCGACCTTGCCCGTCCTCTTCTTGCCCGCGCGCACGATGACGCGGTGGCCCGCAGCCCGATAGGTTTCGGGATGCGCCGCAACCAGTCCGTCAAGCATTTCCGGAACGTAATCGTTCGGATCGTTCAGGATCTTCTTTATCTCTTCGTACTTCCCCTCAGTAGTCGCGCGCCGCTCCCCCGGCATCAGCAACAAGGTCGAGATCGTCCGCCATCTCAATACGCGCGGCCCGCGCGGCATCATAGAGCAGCCCCACATCGGCCGGTCCCACGATGAAGCTGTATCCCGCGTCCCGGATTTGGCTGTAATTCCGCCCGCCTCCCAAGATCGTACCAAGCTTCACGCCGCTTTCGCGACCAGCACGCTCGACTTCTTCCTTGCACTTGAGAAGATCAGGATGATCGAGCTGTTCCAGAAGGCCGATGGACCCAGACAGGTCATTCGGCCCGACGAAGACCATATCGATCCCATCGATCGCACCGATCTCGGCGACGTGAGCGACCGCATCGATATGCTCGCACTGCACCATCAGCAGCAGGTCGTCATGCGCCTCCTTCGCGTAGTCGGTCCAGCGGCCGTAATGCGAGGCGCGCACGATGGGCGCGGCATAGCCCCGCCCGCCCCTTGGCGGGTAAAAGCACGAATGCACGATACTCTTGGCCTGCTCCACCGAATTGACCATTGGCACGAGGATCGAGCGAGCGCCGCGGTCCAGTGCGCGCTTCAAAGTCGTATCGCTGCCGTCGGGCACGCGCAGCACCGCTTCGCCGCCCGCCGCCTGCACCGCACGGATGAGGCTCAGCCCATCCTCGAGTGGCGCCGCACCGTGCTCGCAGTCGATGACCACCACGTCCCAGCCGGCGTTGACCACGATCTCGCAAACCTCCGGCGATCCGGTATCGATCCACGCGGCGGTCACGATCTCGCCCCTTGCGATCCGTTCCTTCAGGGCATTACTCATGAGATGTCGTCCTTTGCGTCATTGATTTCATTGGGTTTGAGGATGGTGCGGATCGCGCGATAGAGGCAGAGCGACCATATCAAGATCGTCGCGCCCCCCAACACCATGGAAATGTTGCGATCGAATAGCGGCATTAGCGCCCCTTGCGATTTGATCATCGAGGTCATGAAATTCTGTTCGACCACCGGGCCCAAAACGACGCCGAGGATTGCCGGCGCGATGGGCAGGCCGCCCAGGATCATCGCATAACCCAGAAAACCCAAGACCAAGATGATCCAGATCGAGAAGACCGAGTTCAGGACTGCAAATCCCCCGATCAGCGAAAGCGCCAGCACCAACGGCATCAGCATGTGCTTGGGCATTCGAAGAAGCTGGCTCGCCATCAGGATCGCGATGCCTCCGGTGAAAATCATAAATATGTTCGCCATCAGGAATGCCCCGAAAAGAGTGTAGACGATCTCGCCACTGCGCTCGAAGATGTCCGGGCCAGGGTTGAGGCCCTTCATCATCAGCACGCCAATGGCGATGGCCGTCACGCTGTCGCCCGGTATCCCGAAGACCAGCGCGGGCGTCCATGCGCCGCTGACGGCCGCGTTATTGGCGGCCCCCCCGTCGACCAGTCCCTCGGCATGGCCGTGCCCGTATTTCTCTGGCGTGCGTGAGAACTTCCGGGACACCGCATAGGCGATCCACGCAGCAACATCCGCGCCCGCGCCCGGCAGTACGCCGATTAACACACCCATGGGACCCGATCGCGCGATGTTCTTCCATCGTGCCTGAATTTCGCGCAGTGCGTTGCCGATGGCCTCACCCAGCGGTTCCATCTTCTGTGTTTGGATCCTGGCCGCCGGGTCGCGCCGCACCGCCGCTGCCTTGAACAACTCGGTCAACGCGAAGAACCCGATCATGGCCGAGATGAACTCCACCCCGTCGAACAGATCGTAAAGACCGAATGTATAGCGCGGCTCGCCCACCGCGATATCGATGCCTACGCAAGCGACGGCAAGGCCGATGAACAAGCTCGCAAAGGTCTTGGCGGGCGGCGCATCGGCCACGAAAACGGCACAGCTGAGGCCGAGGGCAGCGAGCCAGAACATCTCGTCGCTCGAAAAGTTCTTGGAAAAATCCGCCAGGAGCGGTGCAGCCAACGCCAATGCGCCGACCCCGATGATCCCACCGCAGACGCCGGCAAAAAGCGACACGAACAGCGCCGTACGCGGCTGTCCCCGCTCCGCGATGGTCGCGCTGTCGGCGACATAGGCGGCGGAAGCCGGCGTACCAGGTATTCGCAAAAGCGCGCCGCTTATATCGCCTGCAAAGATGCCCGTTGTGGTCGTGGCCACGATTGCCGCCACCGCTGTCACCGGATCCATGTAGAACGTAAACGGCACCAGAAGCGCCACCGCCATCGTCGCCGAGAGCCCCGGCAGCGCGCCAACCAGAGCACCGTAGAGCGTGCAAACAGCGATGGTTGCCAGAAGTGTGGGGTCGGTCAGCCCCCTCAAGATGTTCATCAGTTCCAAGACGTCACCTCACCACGCGAAGGGCAACATCACACCCCAGGGGAGCGAGACGCGCATCACCGAATAGAAGACGAAATGCAGGATCAGCGTCGCCGCGACTGACAGCACACCCGCCGAGATCCACCCGCCGCCGTAAAACCGCGTCACCAGGAAGAGAAGGCAGACCGTCGCCAGATGAAAGCCGAGCGGATTGAGCGCCAGCGCATAGGCCGCGATCATTGCGGCCAGCAGGGCGACCCTCCCCGCCCCGCGTACATCAAACGCGGCCTGCTTACTCAGCCGCGCGCGAAAATCGGCCAGTACGATCAGCAAGCCGGAAATCGCCATGCCCCCGGCTACGATCTTCGGAAAGAACCCCGCGCCGTAGCTCATGGTGGGCGGCGCGGAGAACCCGCGCGCGCCCAGATACATGGCGGAGCCAGCAAGAACCAGGGCCCCGCCTGTCACGAAATCGCTGGTCACGCGAATTTTAGTCATTTTTCTTCATGCCGATGGCCTCAATCGTGGCTCCCAGGCTCTCGTCGTAGGCCTCCATCACCGATCTCAATTGTGCGGCATCGCCCCAGACGACCGGCGCGCCGAGACTCGCACGGAATTCGGCCCAGCGATCCGACGCCACGATTTCCTCCAGAGCGGCCTCATAACTGCAGGTGATGTTCTCGGGCAGATCCTTCGGCCCCGAGATGCTGGTGAAAGCCGCCAGCGTCCATCCGCTCTCGAGTTCGTCAGCCGTCAGCGGTACGTCCGGAAACGCCTGGCTCGGCGTGTCGCTCATATAGGCCAGCGCCCGCACTTCACCCGAATCGATCAGCGACTTACCCTCTTCCAGCGAAGGCGTCACCATGTCGACACCGTGCGCCAACAGTTCCTGCAACGCGCTCGCCGAGCCCTGCGAGGGGACCCAGCGGATCGCCTGAGGATCCATGCCCTCGGCCTCAAGCATTCCCGCGAGCGCCAGATGCCATATCCCACCCAGAGCAGTGCCCGATGCGGTCAACTCACCCGGATTTTCGCGCGCGTAATCCAAAAGCTCCGTCAGGCTGTCGAACGGGCTATCAGCGTTCACGATGACACCCGCCGCCGGCATGTTCATCAGTGCGATGGGCGTGATGTCCTCATAGGTCAGATCCGTCAACCCGAACCAATGCATCGTATCGATCTCGACCGTCGCCGCGCCGATCGTATAGCCGTCGGGCCGCGCGCGCGAGATCGCAGTATGACCTGTTACGCCGTTGCCGCCGGTGCGGTTTACCACATTGAAGGGAACGCCGAACCGTTCCTGCAAGGCTGTCGCGAGCTGGCGCGCATTGGCGTCGGTCGTTCCGCCCGCGCCCCACGGCACGATGACGTTCACCGGGCGCTCGGGCACCCAGTTGCAGTCCTGCGCAACGGCCGCATGGCCGAACCCGGTAGCCGCGAGGATCGCGGCGGAGAAAATCGCTTTGTTCATGGTGTCCTCCCAGACATTGTGCGGCCCCCTCGGGACCAGCATGAAATCGAAGATGGCACGGAAAAAAAAGCTAGTCAATCGTTCTACTAGATCGTTTTACTAAATCGTTCTACTTGACGTCCAACGCCGCTTTCAGCCAGAAACATACGAAAGGAGATTCCATGCGCGCCCGCGTCACCCTAAAGGATATCGCCCGGGAGACCGGGCTCTCGGTCAGTTCCGTATCGCTCGCCTTGCGCGGTGACACCCGCTTTCCGGCCGATACGATCGCCCGTATCCGTAACGCCGCCACGTCGCTCGGATATGTCTACAATCAGGCAGCCGCCGATCTGCGCATGTCACGCACCAACCAGGTCGCCGTCTGTCTCGGCGATCTTACCAACCCTATCTTCAACGACATGCTCCTTGAGGCCGAGACCGAAATTGAGAGCCGCGGCAAGCGCCTGCTTCTTGGCATCACCCGTGAGAATCGCGCGCGTCAAGCCGACTTCCTTCACCAAGCGCTTCAGGTCGGCTGCGAGGCGCTGCTACTCTGCCCAGCCTACGGCACCACCTGCGCAGATCTGGACGCGATCCTGCGCGTCGGCGACACTCTCGCCATCTCGACCGCGCTGTTCTTTCGCTCGGTAGAGGGCTTCGATGCTCCACAGATCGTCATGGATGAGGTCCGCAGCGGTCGCCTTTCCGCGCGTGCAGCCATTGATGCCGGCCACCGCAACCTTCACTGGATCGGCGGTGGCCGGCAAACGAGCGCCGCGTTCCAACGTCAATCGGGCGCAGTGGCCGAGATCGTCGAGGCCGGCCTCGCGTCCCCGGGCCTCCATCCCGGCCCCACCTCACGCGCCTACGGCTTCGCCAAGGCCACCGAACTCCTTGCCACACACAGAGGAGAGATCGCATTTCTATGCTTCTCCGACCTTATCGCAATGGGGGTGCTAGCGGCCTGCCACGCCGCTGGGCGGCGCGTTGGCCATGACGTTTCCGTCGTCGGTTGCGACGACATGGACGAGGTCAAATACGCCATCCCTCCCCTCACGACAATCCGGATCGACCTCAAGCACATCGTCGCCACCGCCATGCAGGCTGCCACCACGCCCGACTTCCCGCGCCCCGAAGCCTTCGAACCTGTTCTAATTCAGCGCGAAAGCCTGTGCCGTCTCTGAGCAACAATTATGTCTTGCAGAACGCTCGGCGATCATGATCGAATGCCCCGAGATCGGCACGCTTGGCCGAAAGCAGATCGCCAGCCTTGCGGGTTTGGCGCCCATGACCCGACAATCGGGCCAATGGCGTGGAAAGGCCCTCATTCAGGGAGGACGAAAATTCCTGCGCGATGCCCTCTATATGCCGGCCCTCGTCGCCCTCCGCTTCAACAAACAGATGAAGGCAAAATACGAGGCGCTGAAAAGCGCAGGAAAACCCGGAAAAGTTGCCGTGAAAGCAATCATGCAAAAGCTCATCGAACTCGCAAACGCACTTATCCGCGATGACAGAAAATGGGCCCAAATGAGGGCTTGATCAAAACGGATAGATCGTGTCCCATGACGTGGTGTAGCTTAGACGACCACGGCTCATCCCAGAGGGGCGGATGAGTGTCAGCTTGCTGCTGGCAGGCTGATGAGCGGATCATCGCTCATCGTGGCGATTGTCTCAAGTGTCATGTAGCGGGACCTCTGGACGGCCCATTCGTCGTTTTGCTCCAGGAGCAAGGCACCGACCAGTCTGACGATGGCGTCGTCGTTGGGGAAGATGCCAACGACTTCAGTGCGTCGCTTGATCTCGCCGTTGAGACGCTCGATCGGATTTGTCGAATGAAGCTTTGCCTGTTCCGTCTCAACGCCTTTGAGACAGATCTGGCTTAACGGATAAGGGAGGGTTTTGGCTCATCATAGCGCACGCAAAGGAAGCGAAGATGAGACAGAAATCCGGGCAGCAGAAGCCGACGGCAGACAAGGCGATCAAGGATATCCGCCGGGCCACACGCAAATCCTATTCGGCCGAGGAAAAGATCCGCATTGTGCTGGAAGGCCTGCGCGGCGAAGACAGTATCGCCGCGCTCTGCCGCCGCGAGGGTATCGCCGAAAGCATGTATTACACTTGGTCGAAGGAATTTCTCGAGGCCGGCAAGCGGCGCCTGGCCGGCGATACGGCTCGGGCCGCAACGACGGATGAGGTGAAGGCATTACGTCGGGAAACACGCGATCTGAAAGAGGTCGTGGCCGAGCAGACGCTGGAGCTGCGCCTGCTCAAAAAAAGCATGATCGGGGATGGGGACGCAGAAGAATGAGATACCCCGCATCCGAGAAGTTGGAAATCATCCGGCTGGTCGAGCAATCGCACCTGCCGGTGAAGAAGACACTGGAGCAGCTCGCCATTCCCCGCCAGACCTTTTACCGCTGGTATGACCGTTTCCAGCGCTTTGGCGTTGAGGGGCTGGAGGACCGCTCATCCGCCCCGTCACGGGTATGGAACCGCATTCCCGATACTATCAGGGACGAGGTGATAGAGCTGGCGCTTGAAGAGCCGGAGCTCTCCCCGCGCGAACTGGCGGTGACCTTCACCGACACAAAAAGCTATTTCGTATCAGAGGCGTCCGTCTATCGCCTGCTCAAGGCGCACGATCTGATCACCTCGCCAGCCTTCATTGTCGTCAAGGCGGACAATGAATTCAGGGACAAGACCGTTCGCCCCAATGAGATGTGGCAAACCGATTTCACCTATCTGAAGGTGATCGGCTGGGGCTGGTTGTATCTGTCCACCATCCTCGATGACTTTTCCCGATATATCGTGGGATGGAAACTGTGCACGAACATGAAGGTGGGTGATGTAACCGACACGCTGAACATTGCGCTTTCTGCATCCGGCTGCGACAGCGTCAAGGTGGAGCACAAACCGCGGCTTCTGTCGGATAATGGCGGATGCTACATCGCCGAAGACCTGGCGGACTGGCTGAAGGACAGGAAGATGGAGCAGCTTCACGGCGCGCCCGGTCATCCGCAGACCCAAGGCAAGATCGAGCGCTGGCACCAGACGCTGAAAAACCGGATCCTGCTCGAGAATTACTTCTTCCCCGAAGACCTTGAAGCGCAGATCGGCGCATTCATCGACCATTACAACAATCGCCGATACCACGAGAGCCTCGGCAACCTCACACCGGCGGATGTCTACTTCGGCAGAGGAGACGAAATCCTGAAACAGCGAAAGAGGATCAAGCAACAGACCATTCAAAACCGACGCTTGCAACACCACGCAAACGCGGCTTAAATCAACACATCAGACGAGCCAATCTCTCCTGATAGCCAGACCCCATTCTGTCCATAATCATTCGACGACGGACAGGTCCAGATCGGCTCGGCTTCTGATGTTCCGATCTCCATGCCGAGCACTTCGCGCCGGCCGTCGGTGTTCACGCCCACCGCGATGATGACGGCGACTGAGACGATGCGCCCGCCGCGTCGGACCTTCAGATAGGTGGCATCAATCCAGAGGTAGGGCCATTCTCCTTCGATGGGCCTGTCCAGAAAGGCCTTCACCTTGTCGTCTATTTCCTCGCAAAGTCGCGAGACCTGGCTCTTGGAGATGCCCGACATGCCCATGGCTTTGACGAGATCATCGACGGACCGGGTCGAAACGCCCTGGATATAGGCTTCCTGGATGACCGCCGTCAGAGCCTTCTCCGCCATCCGGCGTGGTTCGAGAAAGCTCGGAAAATAGCTGCCGGTGCGAAGCTTGGGGATGCGCAGCTCAACGGTGCCCGCTCGCGTTTCCCAGTCTCGATCGCGGTAGCCGTTGCGCTGGGCAAGCCGGAACGTGGTCTTCTCGCCGTATCCAGCGCCTGTCTTCGCGCTCACCTCCAGCGCCATCAGTTTCTCGGCTGCAAAGCCGATCATCTCACGCAGCAAATCGGCATCAGCGCTCTTCTCAACAGCCAAGCGCAGGTTCATCATGTCGTCGGTCATCGGTGGTGTCCTTAAGGTTGGTTCTAAGCAACCCGACCCTACCGGAAATCACCGATGGCTATGAAATCCAGCTACACCACGTCATGGGACACGATCCTACGGAGACCAATAGACCAGAAATCCAGGTCATCGAGTGAGCGGGACAGACTTTCGATGCGGTTGTCATGAACTCGGTTTTGTTTTTCAATTGCGAGACAGTTGCCCAAATTTTTGTTTCCAGGACTTCGAAATGCGCGACAACATCACGATCTGGACCCTCGACTGGGTGCCAATGACCAATGGCCCTGCCGGCTTCGTTCGCGACATGCGGCTAAGATGGGCATGTGAGGAAGCGGGCCTTTCCTATTCCGTCCGAACCGTGCCATTCGGGGAAAGCGGTCCAGACCATCTTGCCCGTCAGCCATTCGGACAGGTTCCCTTCATGTCGGACGGTGATCTCCATATGTTCGAGAGCGGGGCCTGTGTTTTGCATCTGGCGGAGAAGAGCGAGACGCTGATGCCTCGTGATCCGCAAGCGCGGGCCGAAACCCTTCAGTGGTTCATCGCTGCTCTCAACTCCATCGAGATGGTGTCCGTTCCATGGTGGTTCCTTGAATTGACAGGTGCGAAGGAGAACGGATTGACTGACTGGCTGGAAAGCCGTCTGGCCCACATGGAGCGCATCCTGAATGAGCGAGAATGGCTTGCTGCCGGTCGTTTCACCATCGCGGACCTGATGATGACGGACGTCCTGCGCGTGGCAAAGCTCCGCGCCTTCGGAGATCGGCCTGAAACGGAAGCCTATGTGGAAAGGGTCATGGACCGGCCCGCTTTCAAAAAGGCCTATGCCGACCAAGTGGCACATTTCGAGGCTGCCGACGCCGCCCGGCGTCAGGACGAAAGCTGATCATCTCGATTTGGTTTCCTGCGGGTCGACAATCCATATATTGTCCGCCGAAACTGCCGTCGGCTGCCCAGCAGAAACCTGGAGGTTTGGGTTCGAAGCAGCAATGAGGCGGCGACGCAGTCCTGCCCTATCCGATCAACTTCGACAGCGTCAGTTCGGCGGGAAGCGGACTCTCGCTGCGGTACGCAGGAATGCGGCCGGTGAACGAACCCGCTACGCGGGAAGGCGCGTGGGGTTGGGAAACAGCGAGCACGCCGACGTTGAGGTTTGATTGAGCACGGTCCCGTTCGGGTGGTCCATCCGGTTTCTTTCAACAAAAGGAACCGAATGATGACCAGGATATTTCCCGAGACTTCCGTCAGCACGCTTCGCCAGCGTCTGATCGATGACATGAACATGCGCCATTTCTCTTCGGCGATCCAGCGCAACTATATCCGTGACATTGGGCGTTTCACGAGGTTTCTGGTGACCCGAGCCCCGACTTCCCTCCAGTTTTCGGGGCGCAGAGCAGCTTACGGCGAACTGGGTCAGATCCTTGTGTTGACGGAGCGTCAAGCTATTGGAAAGGCATCAAAAACAACAAAACCCGCAGCGAATGCTACGGGTTTGTTTGTATCGGTGGTTGCGGGGGCTGGATCTAATCTTCACTTGTTGCCCGAGCAAGTAAAGATGGTTGCGGGGACCGGCATCGATCACAACTTGCAATCGACGCCGGTAAAGATGGTTGCGGGAGGCTGCAACCACCATTACTTGCGACCTACTAACAGCCATTTTCCTATCAACGCCAAATCCAACGCGAGGAGAAAGGTTGCTAAAAATAGCAGCTTTCATTCCATCCTATTCCGAACAGCAGCGTGAGTATCGGTTACACTACAACTCAACCGCCACGTTTTCCTGGCGAAAAATCCGGCACTGCGCGCCGAACGCGGTCAGCGCAGGTTCGTTTGTCATCTGTCACCTCTGACCGACCTGGAACGGGACGCAGGACATCGCCATGCAACTGCGCCCTCAGTTCCAGCCAACGCGCCTTGAGAACCTGCCAGTTGTGATCGTCGTATGTGCCACTGACGACAACAGGGTGAACCCGAATGCGGGGCGGGAGACCATCACCATGATCCCTCCATTTCCGCCATTCGCGAAGCCAAAGACTGTTCTTGCGATCCACACGCCCAATCTGCTGCTCGACAATGCCGGGATTCCACTCCGCGTGCAGTAGAATCACTGTGCGACAGGCCTCATGCAGATTCAGGCCCTCACGCCCGACGCGGGATTGCGCGAGGAGCACCATCGGCCAACTGGACGACCGGTTGAATGCAGATTGCAGCATACGCCGCGTTTGCGGTGCGGTTGCGCCTGACATCATCCTAGCGAAGTTGCCCTCGCGCCCGGAATAATCGTTCAGCCAGGCATCCAGCCGGGCTTTCTGCGTATCGTTGTTCTCTGCTTCATCATCCCCGGCAAGCTCCATGAGCAGTTTTTCGAACAGCCCGAGCATTTCCCGCCCCGTCCAGGAAGCGCCCGCAACTTCCCGCCTGCCACCAAGTGCCTCGAGCAAAGCCCCGAATTGAAGGTCTTGTTTGCCGTCCTCATGGCGCAGAATCTCTGACAGAAATGCAGCAGCTCCTCCCTCCAGCGCAAGGTCTTCCAACTCCCGATGAAGCCGTGCGAGTTCAGCCCGGCGCTCGCTCGCCCACTCCTGATAGCGGGTTTTCAACATCACATCGATTTCGTCGACCCCACCCGCCACCGCAAGATCAGGATCCCTCATCGCCGCAATGACGGCTGCTATATTGTTTTCCCCGATCCCACTGGCAGGCCAGTGCTGTCCGTCTCGCAAACGACGCAGCATCTCACGCGCGTCCAGCAGTCTGGTCAGCACATTCATCGGCGTCAGGAACCTGCCGAAGACGAGCACTTTCTCGCCGGCCCGTGTATAGGCCTCGATTTGTCTCACAGCCGCCAGGATCGCAGGGTGGCTATAGATGTCGTTGCTTTCAGCGGTGAAAGCTTCCGTCCAAAACCCCGCCGGACCAACGAGGTTTGCATCTGTCATGCCAGAAGGGCTGTCTTCCTCATCCTCTCCAAAGCCGAACCCATACCCCTGGGCAACGGCGAGCCTGACCCGTTTCACACGCGGATCATCCTGAGGGAGTAACGACAGCGCCTCAGCCGCACAAAAGCGGCGCAACCAGTCACGGGTAAAACCCTCTGCCTCCGGTGAAACCGGGATATCGGTGACCTCACGATAATCACCATGACTGTCTTTGAAGACGCAGAATTCGGGGTCACTGCGTTTGTCCCGGCGCAGGACGTATGGTCGCAATGCTGCGCAGAACTGCCGGGCGGAGGTCTCGAATTCCCCGGTCAGCGTCTCGTCCAGTTCTTCGGTTTGAATCCGACGAACAACATTCACATAGCCGGTGATCCATTCCGTCAGCGCTGCGAGCGCAGTAATATCCTGATCGTCATCGCGACCATTGAGCCGCTCCAGCGTGTCGATCCACTGGCTGGAGTCCAGCTCGACCGGGGTGGCGGTCATGCCCAGACGAAAAGGATCATCCGCTTCCCAGCTTACCGGGCCGAGAATGCGCGAAAGGCTTGAATCTGCACCGCGCGCCTTGTGGGCTTCGTCAACGACTATGAGATCAAACTGACCCAGACCATAGCCGATCAGCGGCAGAATCCTGTTCTTGTAATCGTCCGCCGAAAGCCATTTCTGATCGCCGTTAATGGCATCGCGCGGCAGTTCGTGGTCCAGAATCGTTTGGGCAATGTGCCGCGCCGCACGGCGACTGGCATATACATAGCCCACCTCACCCGAATGGAAATTTTCGCGCATGAAGTTGCGCCGTCGACCGTCAATCAGGCGGGCGACGTTGGGTAAGAGTTCCCGGCGCCAGCCTCCAGCGGGGCCTTCTCCACGATTGGGAAACTGCATGTTCGCGAAGGAATGAGAGATCATTATGATCTCTTCGGCGGCCCAGCCGTTCTCCGGCAACTCACGCTGCTTGCGGCGATCCGAAAGCCACTCCTTATGGCTGTGTAACCGTCTTGCGCTCCCCTCCGCATCGGTATCGTGCAAGAAACCGGAGATGAAACCATCATAGCTGCGCAGCGGCAGCAATGTCTTGTCGTCGGCGTTGAACCGTTTCAGTTCCTGTTGCCATTGTGTCCCAAGGCCCGCGGGCAGAACAATGGCGCTGCGCCCGCCCGCCTCCCGCACCGCTGCGATCAGCGCCGCCGCAATGCGGGTCTTGCCCATACCCACCTCATCAGCCAGCAGGGCCGAGCGTTGGCCCGCCCGGATACGGCACGCTAGTTCTGTGACACTCGCCTTCTGGCCATGATCTAGCAGGGCATCATCAGACGTCCCTGCGATACGATCCAGAATGTTCGCGACCTCGTTCCAGTCCACCATCACGCGGCCTCCCGTTCCCAGAGCGATGGGTAAGCGCTGAGCTCCCACGCGACGGACACTGCCAAAAGCGCATCTCTCAATAGGTCTGGCGAAACCCCTTCCGGGCGCATACGCGGATCTGCCAGAGCAGGCAGAGGATTTGCCCTGGCGTTCCGGAAGAACTCGAGCATCGTTTTTTCGCGAGACGCGATAGCGCAAAGGTTCTGTTGCAACTCCCGACACCACCTTTGCCAGTCCCGCGGGTCCAACCTTGCCTGTGTCTCACAAAGACGCACCAGAAGTTCCATCATCCTGCGAATGGGATAGGCAGCTGGCGGAGCTTCGGTGGTATCTGAGGCGTCGGTGAGCGGCTCTTCGCCTTCCTCACCCTCATCTTCGCTGTCAGCATCACCTGGCTCGGGAAATGAGCCAAGGCTGGCAAGGATATCTTCGACCGACATATCGGAGGGGCGAGCGACAACAAGTGCTTCGGAAGAAATGACAGGCAGCCGCCAGCCGCCCTCCGCGAGTGTCACAATCGCTGGAGCCGGTGCAGGCCATGGACAAGGTGTCTGGGCCTGAGCCGCATCGACACCAATCACCATCACCGATTTGTCTTCGGGGGCCGAGAGCACCCCGTCTTGCCATATAAGCCACGCAACTGGCGGCTGGGTTTCTGGCTCATCGGGGCGCACAAAGCCTTCCCCTTGCTGCAGGGCCTCGGGCGTCACCACATCAGTGAACTGGATCGGCAAAACAGCGGCGATACCGTTCCGCGTGTCCCTGCGTCGCGGCCATTTCAGTCCTCCCGGCAGATCGACGATCACACCTGCCTCAAGGTTTCCCCCGGCGCTTGCGGCACGCTCAAACCCGTTCATGCTCAGATTGCCGGATCCAAGATAAGCCCGTCCCGAGGCCTCGGTCTCGCCTGACGCCAGCACCACAAATTTTGCATGCAGGCACCCATCAGTTCCATGCAAGACAGAGCGCGGAGGGCGCAAATTCCAGCCTGCGTCAATCAAGGCACCGGCCCGGGCAGCAAGCCCCTGACAGGAGGACGGGTTGAGAAACAGGTCGAGAGCCGCTGTTTTCGTCAGGGATTTCTCCTGCACCAATGCGCGGCGCAGTCGCTCTGGCAGGCCAGCAGCACCATCGCCGTCGCTCTCGAAATAGCCAGACCCGAGGATGAGACGGTCGGCCTTCTTCTTGGTACCCAGGCGCTCGACCACCTGAGGAAACAGCGCCTGATTGCGGCTGTCGATGAAGCGGGGACGCGCGGATGACGTGGGCAAGGCTGTGATCGCGGCCTCCAGCAAGGCGTCTGGCCGGTGCCCGTCAAAACTGCGTTCGATCAGGGCGCAATCTGCCCGCTCGCGCAGCCAGCCAAACATCTCATGCGCGGCGCGGATATCGGCAATGTCCTGTGCGTCAGGCACAGCAGAGTCCAGATCGATCGACCAGAACAGGTCGATGCTGCGAGTAAGCGGATCCTGTGTCCAGTTCCCCGTGCTGACAGCGAGGCGAATGACATAGCCATCTCCGCCGCGCTTGCGAAAACCCAGAAGCGCCGCCTTGGCATGGAGAAGGTTGTAGCCGCGTCCCGCGAGGCGCATCCACATCCAGGCAAGTCCCGGAACGTCCGAGATCGCATTCACGGTTGGATGGATGAAGGCGGCCAGCACCGGGCGCGCCATCTCGCCTGTGAATGTTCGGCGGATCTGCCCCAGGACCTGCCGCGTCGCGGTGAAGCCGCACATAAGGCCAAAGTCGCCATAACAATCTTCGGGCGGCATGAAGAGGGAGTAGAGCGTCGTGTTCTGCATCAGACGGCCTCCTATCCCGCGTCACGGCTGCCCGGGTTCACCTTTCCGGACAGCTCCGTCACCAGACAATGAAGATTGTGCAGCCGGAAAAGCTGCGGCGCGAAGGCCTCGTCCTGAGGGGGCCGATTCTCGTCCTGGGTCTCCGAGCTGCCCCGCAACTCGCCCGCAGCCGGCCCGAGAACAATGCGGCCTTCGCACTGAAAAATTACGGTAGAATCGCGCGCGGCCAGCCTCTGGATCAGCTGCTGATCGGACAGATTTCGGATTTCCGCGATAAATCTGCGGCTAGTCTCCTCATTGCCCTGATCGACAAGCGCGCCTTTTGCCGTGGCCAGATCGCGCAATTGTTTCAGCGGCTCGGCGGCGACTTCGGCTGCCTCCGCTTCTGACAGGCGCACAGGCTGATTATCGTCGCGAAGCTTCAGCAAGTGCTGTTCCAACTGGTCCAACACCGACAACGCAGCATCGCGCAGATCCATAAAAGCCGCTCCTGCGCGTAAATCCGACCAATGATCCGGCGCCAGCCCCGCCAATGCGGTTTCCTGGTCCAAATGCGCGGAGCTGGGGCCAGTGCCGAGGCGCGCCAGGGCCCGGCGCCGGGTCGAGCCGGGATCATTTCCGTCGAGCAATCGGGCAAGGATCAGTTTACGCACCGCTTCCGGGACAGCCCCAACCGGGGAAAGCACTGTCAGGGCCTCCTTCAAGCCATGTGGCTGCCTGCCATGCGCCCAGGCACCAAGCAAACGGCGCGGTTCTTTCATCGCATTCAGCTCCAACAGCTCTCTTCCAGCGCTATGTATGCGGAACGCGCCGTAGCGGCTGCCCTGCACGAACCCGAGTGCGACCAGAGGCTGCACCATCGCCATGCGGATCGGCTGAACCACATAAGTTCCGCGACGCCTGAGATTGTGGAAACTGCTATCCTTCAAGCCCTGCATCTTCCTCGCCCCTCGCACACGGCGATCCTGCGGGCCCGCGATGACTTCAAGCATGACGCGCGCTTCGACCGCGTTGCCGACAGGCAGTGCCGGCACACCAAGTTCCTCGGCGATAGAGATCGCCAGAACCGACCAAAGGATGGGCATGGGAAACCACATGCCGCCGATTCCGGGGACCGCCCGATCATTGAAATGACGAACCGCCGCCGCAAGCCCGAGGTTCTGCTGGCGCCGTTGCGAAACCACGGTATCGGGCGCAAGTATTCCCCAGGGCATCAGTTAACTCTGGCCTGTGCGAAAGCTCCCGCTGACGCGCCCTCATCTGCCAGTTCCAGCCAACCGTGATCGACCCAGAACACCGCCACGCCCTGCAGCGGATGCTGCGGGTATAGTCCGGCCAACAGTCCGGCATAGCTGGAAAGCTGTGGCCAATAGGGGCCAAACCCGTCACCGCCGCCGCCGGATTTATGGTCGATCAGCATCGCGCCTGCCGGGCCGATGGCGAGAAGGTCGAGAGCACCGGGGATCTCTGCACCCTCGGGCGTGTGGCCAAGCACCGGAATCTCGGCGCGCAGGTCCGTATAGCCCTGATCGGCAAGCCAGGCTTTCAGCGCCGTGGCGCGCTCGGCCACTAGCGCAAGAGTGGCGTCGTCAAGCCCGGTCGCGAGAGCCAAAGCCGGGGCCAGATCGGGCCGGGTCAGGTATGTGCGCAGCGCCAGATGCAGTGCTGTGCCGCGGTAGGCATCGTTCAGTGCCTTTGGCCAGGGTGCTCCGATGTTGATACGGCGGGACACGGGCGGCACCCCCGCACTACGGGTTTGCGAGGGCTGCAGCCGCCAGGGCGTCAGCGGTGTCACGGGCAACGGCGCAGCGGCACCGAATCGCAGCGCTGAGGCTGCCGCACCGCCTGCGTACTCGGTAAATCCCGCCTCTTCAGGCAGTTGCGTGATCAGCGCCGGGCAATCCACGCCATTGATGCGCAGGCTGCCCGCCCCGATCTGCGGTGCGCAAGTATCGGACAGGATATGAAACAGGTTCGTAGCCTCGGGCGCGTCTTCTTCGCGGTCCTTCAGAAAACCCGGCCATTCCAGCACCATCCGGTCACGGGCACGGGTCAGGGCGACATAGAGAAGGTTTTTCGCATTGGTTTCAAAATCGGCGCGGCGGTCTTCGATGAAACGGCGGGTCGCCTCGGGCGCGGCAAAGCCGGGCGTGTGGATTAGGCTCGCGGACCCCAGCACCACCGCCATATCGTCGATGCGGTCCAGGGCATCGAAACGGGTCGCAGTGGCCCCCGCACGTTCCTCAATGCCATAGTCGAACTCGGCGACGACAGTGATCGGCCATTCCCGCCCTTTGGAGGCGTGCCAGGTGACGATCTCCACCGCCTCGTCGCTGTTGGCGGAAGGATCGGGATGACGGTCGAAATCGCGCTCGCTCCCACGGGCGTCGAGCCAGCCGAGAAATATCTTGGCAGTCTCGCCGTGGAACCCCGAGGCGGATTTGAGATCGCGATGCGCGGCTTCGAACTCACCCGCCTCAGCCTCTAGCCGCAAAAGATCGGCACGGGATTGGGCGGCGTCAGGCTGACGTTCCGCCCAGAGGCGCAGGCCGGCGGCATCCAACACCAGATCAAGGGCCGCACCCACCGGCAGGCGGGCCAAAAGGTTCGACAGAGCGGCGAGCCGCATCAGCACCGGGTCATCCACCAACCGCCCTTCCATTTGGGCGGATAGCGCCTCCTGCAAGGGCAGCGGGTCCGGGCCAAGCGTGCGCAAGAGCAGCCCGGCATGGATATCCGCCGGATTGGCGGCAAAGGCCAGCGCGGCGCGGGCGGCAACGATCACCGGGCTTTTCGCCCAGCCATCCTCGGCGATCCGCACCGGAACGCCGCGCGCGCGCAATTCCTCGGCATAGCGGGCGGCGGTGGTGTGGCGGCAGACCAAGAGCGCGATATCCGAAGGCCGCGCCGGCCGGGCGGCCTTCGTGTGGCGGTCGGTGATGGTCTCAGTATCAGTCAGGATACGGGCGATGCGCTCGGCGATGTGTTCTGGGGGCTGCGAATACTTTTGTGAGCGCCGTCCCTGCGTAGCGTTCAGAACCTCGATCGCGGGACCTGCGACCGCATCGCGGGTCGGCGCCAGCGGGTTATAGCCCTGCCCAAAGAGGCCAGCCCCCATCGCATTGACGAATTGCATGATGGCTGGGGTCGAGCGCCAGTTGCGGTCCAAAGGCTGGGTCGCATCGGGGTTTGCCGCCGCCAGCGCTATGGATAGGCGCGGATCGGCGCCCTGAAACCCCATGATCGACTGTTTGACATCGCCCACCAGCAGTGTACGCGGCGCGTGCTGGCCCAACTGCCACAAAAGCGCGAATTGCACAGGGTTGGTATCCTGGAATTCGTCGATGATGACGCAGTCGATCTCGTCCAGCACCGCTTGCCGCACGGCGAGGTCGGTGCGGAGCAGGTGCTCAGCCCCGGTGATCATATCAGCAAAGTCGATCAGGCCGAGCGCCTTCTTGCGGGTCTCATAGGCCGCCATCACCTCTTGCGCGCAGGCGATCAGGCAGGACAGGTGCAGCTTAGCATCGGCCAGCGGGCCGGGATGGCAGGGCAGCACATCCGCCGCCGCCATGATCGCCGTGGCAAGGTCGTCATATCCCGCAGGCGTCTTGCTGGAGCGGTTAGAGATGAACAGGCTGCGCAGATCGTTCCAGACCTGCCAATCCCGATCCAGAAGATCGGGCGCGCGATCAACACGTTTGAAAAGCGCGAGGTTTTTCTCCAGCTTCTCGACATTGGTTTTGGCGGTGATCCCGGCCATGCCTCCCTCGGGAAAGGCTGCGATCATGACCTGCACGGCCGTCTGCAACGCGGTGGTCGCGGCGATAGGGTCATCCAGAACCGGCCCGTAAACCGTATCCAGCTGCGTCAGTGCCGGAGCGATCAGGCCAGCGTCACGCCCCTTGTCCCCAAGGCCGCGCAAGAGGTCGATCATCGATAGCACCCGGGCGCGCAAACTGTCTTCGACCGTCTCGCCCTTCACGAAGTTCGGGGCGTAACCGAACCGCTCGGGCGCGGCCTTGATCGGGTCCAGCGCCTTGGCATGTGCCAGTGCCTGACGGATCAGCAGATCCCGCTCGGCATCGCCCAGATGGCGCGGCTGCGGCGAGGCGCCAGCCGCCAGAGCATGTTCGGTCAAAAGCCGCAGGCCCAGTCCATGTATGGTCGAGACATAGGCGCGCTCGACCGCCATCGCCTCGGCGACCAGTCCATCGGCCAGAAGGCCGGCACGGATCCTTTCGCGCAACTCGCCAGCCGCGGCCTCGGTAAAGGTGACGGCAAGGATACGTTCGGGCCGGACAATGCCGCGTTTCACCCAATCGGACAGCTGGGTCTTGATGCGGTGGGTCTTGCCCGCGCCGGCACCCGCGGGAACGATGACCAGACCTTGATCTGCATTGACGGGGGCCATGGTCATTCCTCCTCGAGCGTGCGGATGAAGGCGGTGACCAGGGCCGAGCCATCGGTCAGCGCATATGGGGTGAAGCCGGCTTCTTTCTTGAAGAAGGCCGCATCCTCAGAGGTGTTCAGCACGACCCGTCCTGCACCAAGTTCGGCCAAGCGTTCCGCCAGCTTGGCTACCGCCCCGGCATTCACCGCATCGCCCATGTCGCGGGCGGGCGAGCCCTCGGGCAAGACCAGACCCGAAGTCAGCAGCCCGCCATCATTCATCAGGTGATAGGCGACCGCCACCTTGCGGCCGATCAGCGGGTCCATGCCGTCACCCTCGCGCCGCATGGGCCGCGCTATCATATCGGCGTAAAGCCCTGCCTGCAGATCCCAGCCCGCCTCCATCCGCTGCCGTCGGCCCTTGGTGCCGCTTTTCTTGTGATCGATGATCAAGAGTGCACCATCAGGCAGTTCAAGGATCGCGTCGGCCTTGCCATGCAGATTGATGCCATGCGCCTCACCGGCCAGCCAGATTTCATTGCCGATGATCTTGGCATTGAGCGCCAGCAAATGGTCGCACCAGCGCAGGGCCGCCGCCATGATCTCACGCTCCAAACCGTGGCGCTCCATCTCCCATGACGGGCTGCGCAGATAGCCCGCGTGACGGGTGAGCGCGCGGTCATAGGCCTCGGCGATCAGTTCTGCCAGCGCCTCGGTTTCCGGGAACGGCTGATCCTTCAGGAAGACATGCTCAAAGACATCATGGGCAATATTGCCCCTTGCCATCACGTCGAGTTCTTCGGTCGACCAAGACATATCCTCGGCCCCAACCTCGGCCAGAAGCCAGGCGAGCGGGCTGACAAGCAGCGTCTCGAGCCGTGAGGGCGATTGCGGTTTGGCGGTGCCGTCATCGCGCCGACGAAGGGACAGAAGGTCATGCCCCGGGAAAGCAAGCTCCTCAGGCAATTCCGCGGGTTCCGGCACCGGCATCAGATGGTGATACGCAATCGGCCATTCCGCAGGGCTCTGACGCGACAGATCGGTGATCAGATCGCTGGCATCCTCAACGCCCGCCACCGCCCGCGCGACCAGCGACAACCCGGCCGAAGGTTGCAAGCGCCCGCCCGCCAGATCGCGCCATGGGATGAGGAAGGTGACGCTGCCGGAAACCGCCTGAAGCTGTTGATCAAGTAACGCGAGGCTTTGCGCCAGCCCCTCGGCCCGACCGCGAAGGTGAACGCCGGTTCCCGCGTGTATCGCAGCGATCTCGCTGTCAAGAAACAGCGGATTGGCACGCGGGCGAGTCGGGTAAAGCCCGTCGGTGAAATCGCTGACGATCAGATGGCGGCATGGGCGCCACGGGCTTTCATGCGCGGACCAGAGGCTGACGCCTTCAAGATTGCGGTCGGGGTCCGCAACCATGGGCGGCGCGATCTGAATGCCACGCAGGATTATCTCCCAATCCGGCGTGCCTTCGCCGGGGGGGACAGTCAGCCGCGCGCGGACCTGATCGCCTTTTCCGATCCGCTCGCAGATCCGGTCCAGCAGGAATCGCAGCTGCGGCAAGCTGCCGGCCGAGGCGCGGATATCGTCCCACAGTTCCTTATGTGCGGGCGTGTCCGTGAGGATGGCGCCTCGGAAATCGCCACCCATGAGGCTTTCGGCAAGATCGCGCCCGGTCTGTGCCGCCCAGGGCATCAAGGGAGAAAGCGCGAGGCTCGCCAAGACCATAGCCGGAGTTGGCGGTCGCTTGGCCAGCGCCAGATGTAGCGCGGTCTCGCCAATGACATCTCGCTCGGGTAATTGGCCCGGAAGGCCCGAGAGCGGCACTCCCTGGGCTGAGAAAGCGCGCGCGATCTGGCGCAGATCATCGCCCGACAGCACGGCGATTTCACGGGCCGAAACGCCGGACTCAATCAGCGCCCGGGCTTGGGCGGCGGCGAAATCGGCGCAGGCGGCGGGATCGCGCAGACCATAGAACGCGAGGCTGTCATCCAGAACCCCGGCCTCGATATCCTGCGCTGAAACACCGCCCTGCAGCGCGTGCAGGCGGCTGCCGATTGCGGCCCGGGGCGTATAGGCGCTTGCGGGAACAGTGCCGAACTCGTCCCGCAACCGGGCAAAAAGCGCCTGCAGCGCAGCAGGAGCTAGAGGATCCAGCGAACCTTCAACCACCGGCAACGAGCCCAGGAACGGCCCATGCGGCAGGGCCAGCACATGGGAAATCGGTGCCAGCCCCTCTGGCAGCGCATCCCCCAACCTTTGCCACAACGCGACCAGCGCCAAGAGATGCCGCTTGGCGCGGCTGTCTGGCAGGTGATCGACGTTCGGCACCTTCAGATCCGGCGTGGCCAGCACAAGATCCGTCAGCGCGGCGGTCACCGCCGAGATCGTCTCGACAGGCGCATTGGCAAGACTTTCGGCCCAGACCGGGTCAGGCGCCTCGGCAATGGCACGCCCCGGCGCCCATTCGGCAGAAATGGGGGCAAGGGACAATTCGGCAAGACCGGTATCGGTCAGGCGGTATTGCAGGCCGGAGCGCGGATCAGTGGTAACCGGTGTTCTACCCCCACATTGTCTGCAGGCTTCTGATTTGTGATCGACATTCCATGGATGAGCGACAAGGAGTTTCTCCATGGAGTCTACGTTGGAGGTTTTCACAACGGGGCGGAGCAGGCGTGAGACGCATCGCCAGTGGCCTGATGAGGTCAAGGCGCGGATCGTGTCGGAAAGTTTGCGCCCGGGCGCGACAGTAAATGAAGTAGCGGGACGCTACGGGCTGAAGGCCAACCACCTGTCATCGTGGAGAACCCTTGCGCGGCAGGGCAAGCTGGTGTTGCCAGAGCCGGAAGACGCAGTCGAGTTTGCGGCCATCGTTGTTGATGCTCCAGCGCCGGAGCCGCAGACCGTCAAGGTCGCTTCCCGCGCCGAGATTGTCGTGGGTCCAGTTACGATCCGTCTTGAGGAAGGCGCGTCGGCGTCCCGGATCGCGGCTATCGCCCGCGCCTTGGCGGCAGCGACATGATCTTTCCGTCGAACCGCGTACGGATCATGGTGGCGACCAAACCTGTCGACTTCCGCAAGGGTCATGACGGCTTGGCGGCCTTGGTAAAAAACGAGTTGCATAAGGACCCGTTTACGGGAACGGTCTTTGTCTTCCGGTCGCGCAAGGCGGACCGGTTGAAGCTGATCTACTGGGATGGCTCCGGAATCGTCATGGCCTACAAACGGCTTGAAGAGCACACATTCACTTGGCCTGGCATCAAGGATGGCTTGATGACACTCACACATGCTCAGTTCGAAGCCCTATTTGCGGGCCTCGACTGGCGGCGGGTTCATGCCGTCCAGACGAGAACGCCGGAGGCCATCGAATAGCTGCGGCACGATGACTCAGCGCCCCAAATTCCAGAGGCAAATCCGCTCGGGATTTGATATTTTCCGGCCATGCTCGAAGCCGCCGATCTTCCCGATGATGTTGCCGCCCTGAAGGCGCTGCTGATCGCGGCGCAGGCACGCGAGGCGGCAAAGGACGTCGCGATAGCCAGCAAAGATGAGCATATCGCCCGCAAGGATGAGCGGATCGAACGACTTGAGAAGCTGGTCGCAGCGTTCAAACAGGCAGCCTTCGGACGCAAATCCGAGAAGAGCGATCCTGACCAATTCGACCTGGCGCTGGAAGACCTGGAGACGGCCATGGCTGTCATCCATGCCGAGGATGAGGCGGACGCTCCTGCGGCAAATAGGATTGCCAAGCCACGTGCGATCAATCGCGGCTCGCTTCCGAAGCATCTCCCGCGTATCGAGGAAGTTATTGAGCCAGAAAGCCTGATCTGCGGCTGTGGCGGTTGCCTCCATTGCATTGGCGAAGATGTCTCCGAGCGGTTGGACGTGATCCCAGCACAGTTCCGCGTGATCGTCACTCGTCGCCTCAAATATGCGTGCCGTGCCTGCACTGACGGCGTCGTTCAGGCTCCCGCACCTGCACGTTTGATCCAGGCAGGGCTTCCGACGGAAGCAACCGTCGCACATGTTCTTGTCTCCAAGTATGCCGATCACCTTCCGCTCTATCGGCAGGCGCAGATCATGAGCCGTCAGGGCATCGATATCGACCGCTCCACGCTTGCCGACTGGGTCGGTCGGGCAGCCTATGAACTACGGCCCGTCTTCGATGCACTGATCACCGACCTGAAGCGCTCGACCAAACTGTTCATGGATGAGACCCGTGCCCCAGTTCTCGATCCTGGCTCCCGCAAGACCAAGACCGGATACTTCTGGGCGCTGGCGCGGGATGATCGTCCTTGGGGCGGCGGTGCTCCGCCAGGTGTCGCCTTCACATACTCTCCCGGTCGCGGCGGCATTCATGCCGAACGGATACTGCAGGGTGTTGATTTGCACTGAGAGCTGACCCGGGTTTTCCATCGAGAAGTGACCCACCTTTGGTTATGGCTTTTGGGTCATGTGTTGGTCAATGCACGGTTTCACTCCTTCTTCTTTCGGGCTGCTGCGGCTGAACTTGCCTTGAAGCGGAAGCTGTCGTTTCCGGTTTCCAGGATGTGGCAGCGGTGTGTGAGGCGGTCGAGCAGGGCCGTGGTCATCTTCGCGTCGCCGAAGACCGTGGCCCATTCGCTGAAGCTGAGATTGGTTGTGATCGCGACGCTGGTGCGCTCGTAAAGCTTGCTCAGCAAGTGGAACAGCAACGCCCCGCCCGAGGCACTGAACGGCAGGTATCCAAGCTCGTCGAGGATCACGAGGTCGAGGCGGGTCAAGCTTTCGGCAATCTGCCCCGCCTTGCCCTTGGCCTTTTCCTGTTCGAGGGCGTTGACCAGTTCGATTGTGGAGAAGAAGCGGACCTTGCGGCGATGATGCTCAACGGCCTGTATGCCAAGGGCGGTCGCGACATGGGTTTTTCCGGTGCCCGGTCCGCCAATCAGGACGACATTCTGCGCGCCGTCGAGGAACTCGCAGCGGTGCAGCGTTCTAACGGTGGCCTCGTTGATATCGCTGGCGGCGAAGTCGAAGCCCGAGAGGTCCTTGTAGGCTGGGAAGCGTGCCGCCTTCATGTGATAGGCGATGGAGCGCACCTCCCGTTCGGCTAGTTCGGCCTTCAGCAGTTGCGACAGGATAGGGATGGCCGCCTCAAAGGCAGGTGCCCCCTGTTCGATGAGATCCTCGACGGCTTGGGCCATGCCATACATCTTCAAGCTGCGGAGCATGATCACGATGGCACCGGCGGCAGGGTCATGACGCATGGCGGCCTCCTGCAGTGATCTGACTGCGCAGGGCGTCATAACGTTCGACATTGGCCTTGGGCTCGCGCCGCAGGATCAGCGCTTGCGGAGTATCCAGTGGCAGACCACCAGTCACCTTGCCGTCGACAAGGCGGTGCAGGAGGTTCAGCACATGGGTCTTGGTGGGCACGCCCTCGGTCAGTGCCAATTCCACGGCGGTCAGCACGGCCTGCTCATCATGCTGCAAGACGAGTGCGAGAATATCGACCATCTCGCGATCACCACCGGGTTTGCGTAGCATCTGATCCTGCAACTGCCTGAAGGCAGGTGGCAATTCCAGAAAGGGTGCGCCATTGCGAAGAGCCCCGGGCTTCCGTTGCACGACCGCCAGATAGTGACGCCAGTCATAGATCGTCTTCGGGGGCAACTTGTGGCTGCGCTGGATCAGGCGGGCATGCTCGCACAGGATGTTGCCCTCCGCCGCCACGACCAACCGATCGGGATAGATCCGAAGGCTGACAGGCCGGTTCGCAAAGGATGCGGGAACGCTGTAGCGATTGCGCTCGAAGCTGATCAGGCAGGTGGGTGAGACACGCTTACTCACCTCGACAAAGCCGTCAAACGCCACTGGCAGAGGCATCAAGGTCCTTTGTTCCGCTGCCCAGACATCGGCGATGGTTCCGGGCAGCGTGCCATGGGCAGTCTCATGCCACAGCTCGTAGCAACGCTTTTCCAGCCACGCGTTCAGCCCCGCAAGATCAGAGAAGTTTGGCATGCCCTGCAACATCTGGTGACGGGCGTCGCGGACATTCTTCTCGACCTGCCCTTTCTCCCAACCCGCCGCCGGATTGCAGAACTCGGGCTCGAACACATAATGGTTGGCCATGGCGAGGAAGCGGATATTGACCTGCCGTTCCTTGCCCCGACCGACACGGTCCACAGCCGTGCGCATGTTGTCGTAGATCCCGCGCTCCGGCACGCCACCGAAGACTCGGAATGCGTGCCAATGTGCGTCGAACAGCATCTCATGGGTCTGCAAAGGATACGCGCGCAAGAGAAACGCCCGACTATGCGACAGCTTGATATGGGCGACCTGGAGCTTCGTGCGCTCGCCACCCACGCCTACAAAGTCCTCGCTCCAGTCGAACTGGAACGCTTCGCCAGCACGGAACGCCAGCGGAACGAACGTCCCGCGACCTGTCGTCTGTTGCTCGCTCTGACGATCTGCCCGCCATTCTCGTGCAAAGGCCGCCACACGACTGTAGGAGCCGGTGAAGCCGAGAGCGACGAGATCGGCATGCATCTTCGTAAGGGTCTGCCGCTCTTTGCGTGGCCTCCCGGCATTGGTCTTCAGCCAGACCGCCAGCTTCTCGCCAAAAGGGTCAAGCTTGCTCGGGCGATCAGGCGTCGCAAAATGCGGCTCGATGACATCAGCCTTCAGATACTTCTTGACCGTATTGCGCGACAGGCCTGTGCGGCGCGCGATCTCTCGTATCGGCAAGCCCTGACGAAGGCGCAGCTTCCGGATCACGTTCAGTAGTCCCATGTCGATCACTCCGTTGACCCCCTCGCGCTTCGCTCGGGGAAGGGTCACATGGGTCAAATCTCAATGGAAATCTTCAGCCCAACCGGGTCAGCTCTCAGTGCAAATCAACAGGCCCTGGAAACAAGCGAGATTGCCGCCGCCGCGATGACCGCGCGGATGTGTCTGCCGGACATCGAAGAGAAGGACAAACCGAAGCGCCGCCCGATCCCGGATCATGTCCCGCGGATGGAAGTCGAACTGACGCCCGGTGCCGATGCCTGCGCTGACTGCGGCGGCCGCCTGCGCCGGATCGGCGAAGATGTGACCGAAGAACTGGAATACATCCCCGGGCGCTTCATCGTGAACCGGATCGTCCGTCCGCGCCTGACCTGCGCCTGCTGCGAGAAGTTTGTTCAGTCGCCGCTGCCCTCGCGCCCCATCGAGCGCGGCCGCCCGGGGCCAGGTCTCTTGGCCCACGTGCTGGTCAGCAAGTATGCCGATCATCTGCCGCTCTACCGCCAGAGCCAGATCTTCGACCGCGAAGGGCTGGACCTCGACCGGTCCACCCTGGCCGACTGGGTCGGCAAGACCACCGCCCTGCTGGAACCCGTCGCAGACGCCATCGGCCGCCATGTCCTGTCGGCCGAGGCGATCTTCGCCGATGACACGCCGATCAGCATGCTCGCTCCCGGCAGCGGCAAGACCCAGACCGCACGGCTCTGGACTTATGCGCGTGACGAACGACCGTGGGGTGGCGCGGCCGCGCCCGCCGCCTGGTATCGCTTCTCCGGTGACCGCAAGGGCCAGCACCCGAAGGACCATCTCGCCCGGTTCCGCGGCTGGATGCATGCCGACGGCTATGCCGGGTTCGAAGACCTCTACCGAACCGGCGCCATCCGCGAGGTCGCCTGCATGGCCCATGTGCGGCGCAAGTTCGTCGACATCCACCGGTCGCAGGGCTCTCCCATCGCCGAACAAGCCATCAGCCGGATCGCGCAACTCTATGCTGTCGAGAAGGAGGCCAGAGGCTCCCCACCAGATGTCCGGGTCGAACTCCGCAAGGCACATGCGGCCCCGGTCTTCGAAGACCTGGAGGTCTGGCTGACCATGCAACTCACCACGATCTCTGGAAAATCCCCGCTCGCAGCCGCCATCCGCTATGCCCTGACCCGCATGGAACGCCTGCGCCCCTATCTCGACAACGGCATCCTGGAACTGGACAACAACGCCGCCGAACGCGGCATGCGCGCCATCGCCCTTGGGCGGAAGAACTACCTCTTCGTCGGTTCCGAGGCTGGCGGCAAAGCCGCGGCCATCGCCTACACCCTGATCGAAACGGCCAAGCTCAACGCCGTCGATCCCCACGCCTGGCTCGCCGACACCCTCGCTCGCATCCCCGACTACAAAATCACCAAGGTCGATGAACTGCTGCCGTGGAGATGGAAAGGATAGCGGTCAGCCCGGACGGTTACGTTTGTACTGGCAGGTTGCCGGTCGTTTCGGCGTTGGGTTTCCACGGCGATCCGTTGGATTGCAAGAGCAGTAGAAGGCGAGCCAACACCGCGACTGCCGGGTTGAAAACGACCTTCTGAGAGCAGCGGTGCAAAAACCTACCACGGTAGCGGCGGGATAGTCCCGCTTCGGGCGGAGTAAAATCCGGCCACCTATTTTCCTTTTGCAATCATTGCAGGAGGGCTGGGGATCTATACCGTGGAACTATATCTGAAGGTCCGTCTGGCTTGCTCGGAAGGCATGAGCCGGCGTCAGGCTGCAAAGCATTTCAACATATCTCGCGACAGCGTTTCCAAGATGCTGTCCTATTCGACGCCACCGGGCTATCAGCGGCAATCACCGATCCGGCGACCGAAGCTGGATGCGTTCGTTTCGACGATCGATCACTGGCTTGATGAGGACAGACAAGTGCCGCGCAAGCAGCGCCATACGGCCAAGCGGGTGTTCGACCGGCTTCGAGACGAGCGCGGGTTCACTGGCGGCTACACGATCATCAAGGATTATATGCGCGAGCGGGATCAGCGTCGCCAGGAGGTGTTCGTGCCGCTGGCGCATCCGCCAGGACATGGGCAGGCCGATTTCGGCGAGGCGGTGGTTGTCATTGGGGGCGTGGAGCAAAAAGCGCATTTCTTCGTGCTCGATCTTCCCCACAGCGACGGCTGCTATGTGCGGGCCTATCCGGCGGCGGTGGCAGAGGCATGGGTCGATGGCCACATCCATGCGTTCGCCTTCTTCGGGGCTGTGCCGCAGTCGATCGTCTACGACAATGATCGCTGCCTTGTGGCGAAGATCCTGCCCGGTGGCACACGCAAGCGGGCAACGCTGTTCAGCGGCTTCCTGTCGCATTACCTGATCCGGGATCGTTACGGACGGCCGGGCAAGGGCAATGACAAAGGGAATATCGAGGGTCTCGTCGGTTATAGCAGGCGCAACTTCATGGTGCCGATCCCGCAGTTTGCGACATGGGAGGCATTCAACACCTGGCTGGAAGAGCAATGCCGCAAGCGCCAGCGCGACAGGTTGCGGGGCGAGAGCGAGACAATCGGAGAACGGCTGCAGCGCGATCTTGCTGCCATGCGCCGATTGCCGGCGTCGCCATTCAATGCCTGCGACCAGACGAGTGCCAGAGTCACGGCCCAGTCGCTCGTTCGCTACAAGACCAACGACTATTCCGTGCCGGTCGCCTATGGCCATCAGGATGTCTGGGTCCGGGGCTATGTCGACGAGGTGGTGATCGGCTGCCGTGGCGAGATCATCGCCCGCCATCCTCGGTGCTGGGAACGGGAAGACATCGTCTTCGACCCTGTGCATTACCTGCCGCTGATCGAGCAGAAGATCAATTCTCTGGATCAGGCGGCCCCTCTCCAGGGTTGGGATCTGCCGGACGAGTTCGCCACGCTGCGCCGCCTGATGGAGGGCCGCATGGCCAAACATGGCCGGCGGGAATATGTGCAGGTTCTGCGCTTACTGGAGAACTTTGACCTTGCGGACCTTCATGCGGCGGTGAAGCAAGCTATTCAGCTCGGCGCAATCGGCTTCGACGCCGTCAAGCATCTCATCCTGTGCCAGGTGGAGCGCCGACCACCGAGACTGGACCTGTCTATTTATCCCTACTCGCCGAGGGCGACGGTCGAGACGACATCGGCGAAGGCATATATGCGACTGCTTTGTGCACATGGGGAGGAAGCGGCATGAACACCGAAGTCCCGGAGATCCTGCTTTCCCATTATCTCAAAGCCCTCAAGCTGCCGACCTTCCAGCGCGAGTATCAAAAGCTGGCCCGGCTGTGCGCCACCGAAGGCATCGACCATGTCGGATACCTCACCCGGCTTGCCGAGCGGGAGATGATCGAACGGGATCGCCGTAAGGTCGAGCGCCGCATCAAGGCGGCACGGTTCCCGGCCGTCAAAAGCCTGGACAGCTTCGACTTCGCCGCCATCCCCAGGCTGAACAAAATGCAGGTGCTGGAATTGGCTCGATGCGAGTGGATCGAGCGGCGCGAGAACGTCATCGCCCTTGGTCCCAGCGGCACGGGCAAGACCCATGTGGCTCTTGGCCTCGGCCTGGCAGCCTGCCAGAAGGGCATGTCCGTCGGCTTTGCCACGACCGCAGCGCTGGTCAGCGAGATGATGGAGGCGCGTGACGATAGGCGTCTGCTGCGGTTCCAGAAGCAGATGGCCGCCTACCAGCTTCTCATCATCGATGAGCTGGGCTTCGTGCCGCTCTCCAAGACCGGCGCAGAATTGCTGTTCGAGCTGATCTGGCAACGCTACGAACGGGGCGCCACCCTGATTACCAGCAATCTTCCTTTTGACGAATGGACGGAAACTCTGGGATCCGAGCGTTTGACCGGCGCTCTGCTCGACCGCATCACCCATCACGTCAACATCCTCGAAATGAACGGCGACAGCTATCGTCTCGCCCAAAGCCGCGCCAAAAAGGCCGGCTGACACCCTTCGAAAAATCACCGCGCGCGCATGAGACCCCCGCTCGGGCTACGCCCTCCCGCGGGTCTCATGCGCGCGCCAAGATGGCCGATTATTGCGCCGCCGCGTGGCCGGTTTTTACTCCGCCGTTGACAACCTTCCCTTCTGGGCAACGTGACGCCGGCTCATTTCTTCAGAACAAGCCAGGCGGACCTTCAGATATAATTACACAGTGTAGATCCCCACGCGCTCCTGCTGTCGTCGCAGAAGGGTAAATATGTGGCCGACTTTTACGCCTTCCGCAGCAGAATGATCCCGCCGCTTCCGTGGATTAATTTTGCACGGCCGCTCTCCGTCGGACACGGCGGGTCGGGTCTCCAGAAATCGCGGGGATTCGCAACGATAACGAATTACTACACTATTTCAATGGCTTGAGCCACATCCGCCAGTTGGCCGAGAATTTTTCGGGCGAAGCACTCTCGTTTTGAACGAGGGACCACAAGGTTTCGGCCAACCGGCACGATCTCGTTACCCAACCCCCGAGCTCGCTGAAATCCAGTCCCATAGCCCAACGATCTTGATTGGGCGGATGCGAACAGCATGACCGACATCACTGAAGACGGTCAATTTGCAAACCGCATCCGCCCGGTTTCGGGCGCGCTCTTACAGCGGATACGGTTGGGACGGCTGTTCGATCGTAATCCACTTCAACTCGGTGAATTCATCAATCACCGCAATGCTATCGAACCGACCCCAACCGCTGGCCTTCGTGCCCCCATAAGGCGCTTGGGCCTCATTGGAGACGGTGGAACCGTTGATGTGCACCGCACCGGTCTGGATGCGCATTGCGACATCAAGTGCTCGTGCCATGTCTGTTCCGAAGACGGCAGCGGACAAGCCGTATTCAGTGTCATTGGCCACCCGCACAGCTTCCTCCGCGCCGCATACACGGATCACCTGCAAGATCGGACCAAAGGCTTCCTCGGAATAGATGCGCATCTCGGGTGTGACTCCGTCGAGCACAGTCGGTGCCATCAAGGTGGTGTCTGCGTGCCCGCCAGACCGTATCTTCGCACCCTTTGCGACCGCGTCGGCCAGCAAACCGTTCAAGCGATCAACGGCGCCCTGGCTGATGATCGGGCCAAGCGCGCAAGCCGCCTGGGAGCGTGGATCGCCCGCCTCCAGTTGTGCTGCCCGCGCAGCGAGTTTCTCGACAAACGCATCGGCGACAGACTCATCGACAATGGCGCGCTCGGTCGTCATACAGATCTGGCCCTGATAGAGAAATGCGCCGAAGATGGTCGCATTCACGGCGCCGTCGATATCCGCATCCGCAAGCACCACCATGGGCGACTTGTCGCCGAGTTCCATCAGGCTGCGCTTGAGATGGCGGCCACAAGCTGTGGCAATGATCCGGCCCACATGCGTCGAACCGGTGAAGTTAACACGCCGCACAGCCGGATGCGCGATCATTGCCTCCACGACTTCGGGCGCGTCCTTCGGGTCGTTGATCACGAAGTTGAGCGTTCCGGGGGGGAAACCGGCTGCATGGACGGCCTCGGCAACCAGCACATGGGTCTTGGGCGAGGTTTCCGATGCGCGGAAGACAACCGTGTTACCGCACATCAGCGGATAGGCGATAGCCCGTGCCGCCAGAACAATCGGCCCGTTCCAGGGTACGATCGACAGGATAACACCGACCGGCTGGCGCACGGTCATCGACAAAGTGCCCGGCTTGTCAGAGGGGATAGTGTTGCCCTGGATCTGCGTAGTCATCGCAGCGGCCTCGCGGAATACATTCGCCGCGAGCATGACATTGAAACGCGCCCAAAGATCGCCTGCCCCGACCTCGGCCTTCATCGCAAGAACGAACTCTTCTGTGCGCCTTTCGATCTCTTCGGCGGCCTTCATAAGCAGTACGCGGCGCTGGCCGGGGCCAGTCTGCGACCAGGATGCAAATGCGCGCTCGGCGGATTCGATCGCCGCCACGGCATCCTGCGGATTCGCGGCCGCGCCCTGCGTCACGACCTCGCCACTTACCGGTGAGCGGCGTTCAAATGTGACGTTGCCTGTAGCATTCCGGGGCTCGTTGTCGATATAGAGCTGAATAGTCATGCCATGTCCTTATGGAGTTTGTGTCGCTACTCTTGGGGCTCGCGCCGACCAGACGGTTGCGCGAAGATCTGTCTGGAGAACGGTCCAGTCTCAACCGCGCGCACTATCCGGCGCGCTTCCTTGGTTAGATTGCGCCGAACTTTTCAACGAGATCCGCACCCATGTTCGGAGAGGCGAAGCCCCGCATACCGATACCGCCATCGAAATTTAGGACGCCGCCGGTGCCTGGCGTATTGTCGCGACGATTGGCAAAGAAGACGTAGGCACCGGCATATTCCCGCGCATTAAATGCGCGCTCAAGTGGCAGCATCTGCTTCATCAGGTCGTCGAGCGGAATATCGGAAAACTTGATTCCCTGTTGTGAAAGCGCACTGGTTCCGGCGAGGTTGCTTCCGCCAACACCTCCCGGCGCGATACCGTTCACCCGCACATACGGTGCGAACTCATGCGCCATCTGCTTGATCATGCCGACCACTGCATGCTTCGTCGCGGTGTAAAGAACACCGCCACCGCCAGGATAGAAGGACGCGTTCGAAGCAGTGAAAATCATGTGGCCCTTGGTCTTGTAAAGCGCGGGCAATGCCGCCTTGGCCCCTAGGACATAGCCCTTGACGTTGATGCCGAACATCTCGTCGAAAGCAGATGACAAGTCGCCATCTTCTGTCGAAACCATGGTTTTCGAATAGTCCCAGATGCCGGCGTTGCCGATGAACGTGTCGAGCTTGCCGAAGGCCTTGAGACATTCGGCAACCGCCCGATTGTTGTCAGCCACCTCGCGCACATCACCCGCGATGCCAACAACCTTGTCGCCGAGTGCCTTCACGACCTCATCGATGCGCTCCTGCGAGCGGTCGAAGATTGCGACACGCGCGCCTTCCTCGACGAAGCGTTCGACGATGGCTTGTCCAAGACCGGACCCTCCGCCCGTCACGAGCGCGACTTGATCCTTGAGTTGCATTGTAATTCCTCCCGTATTTTAACGCTGCTTCTCAGCAGTTAATGTATATGAAGTCGCCGTCGACCTTTGCAGGAAACACCTTGAGTGCCTCACAAGCAGGCAGGGCCTTCACCTTGCCGGTTCTGACGCAAAATTTCGCGAAGTGCAGACTGCACTCGATAACTCCGTCCTCGATAAAACCGTCCGCGAGTGACCATGTGTCATGCGTACAGGTGTCTTGGACGGCGTGTATTTCGCCGTCCACTCGGCACACCAGTATCGGCTCAGGGCCACCTTCGAATACCTTCATCTCTCCCTCCGACACATCTGCCGAAGGGAACACCTTCATCCACGCCATTTTTACCCCATTAAAAGAAAAAGCTGAGATTGTTCGACAGGATTGTGCTCTGGTCGATCAGGATCGTGCGGCGCACAATCTCGAAGCCCGCTTCGGTTTCAACCCGACGCAGGACATCCCGTCGCTCACAAGCGAAAACGTCGAGCTGGCGCTCCTGCCGCGTCCTGTACACCATCGACGCCGAAATGACATTGATCGTGTTCTCATTCTCGGGAACGAGCATGACGTTGCTGATCAGATAGCGCAAGCGAGAGGCCGGGTTTTCGGACCACCCCACATCCGACAGGATCTTGCGGATCCGGCCTTTCATCGTGTGCCAGTTGTCGTCGAAATGAGCAAAGCCTTGCTCATCCGTATATTCCTGTGCCACTTCGCGCATGATTTTCGTTGAACGGATCGGCATCCAATAGTGAATGTCCTCAGCCAAAAGACTGAACCACTCTTTGTAACGGCGATCCGTCAGAAGCTTGGATTCCCAATACAGGAACTGTTCGACTTCGTGCTGAAGTTCCAGAGAAACGACCTTGGGCTTGCTTTCGAAGGCAGCCTTGAAAGTGTCATCGAGCATTTTTTCCTCCCTCAGTGCAGAACTATCTGCCGACAGCGTCGGCAGACGTTTGATACATATGCAGACATTTCCGCCGGTTGAACGTTACTCCGCGGCGAGCGGCCTTTGCTGGCTCCGACGGATGGCAGGCCAATCCGGTGCTGTCATGATCTCGGTCCAGTAGCGGTACAGGCCGCGCGCCGACTCCTCACTATAGGTGTAGGCGAAGCTCAGCCCGGGGAAGCCCTCAGGATTATCGGCCGTCACCGTATGTGTTCCCATCTCGATGTTGAACTTCTGGTTTTGAGCAACATGACCGCGCAGCACTTGTTGGATGTCGCACCAGTTTTCGCCATCATCCTGTTCGAACACGCCACCCGCCGAGAATGTGCGCGATGTGTTGCGACGCCATTCGTCCTTGATCTCCTGCGGGGCAGTTTTGTCAACGACAGTGAACGTCCAGACCTCGATCTCGTTTGGACCGCGAGGCTGCCACATGCGGACCGTGTTAATCCCTGCCAGGAACGACAGGTTCGGGAAGACGTTGGTATGGCAAAGATGTACATCTGCCCGTCCCTGACCCAAACGGCGCACGGTCTCCTCGTAAGCCGGCCCGGTCGTCAGGTATTCCGTCACCTTCGGTCCGAGAATTGTCATGTAAAACATCGGGTTACGCAGGAACAAGCCGCACCCGTGTCCGTTCTCCAAATGGACATTCAAGCCCTCCGTCGGAGGGGCAACCTGGGTAATATCCACATCTTCCGGCACGCCCGCCATGATGCCGGACAGGTGTGAGGTGGTGCCTGCATGATAAGCGTCCGAAGCGAACTGCTCTGCCGCGAACTTCCAGTTGCAGGGAATGACCCACTTCTGGATGCCGGGGATCGCCTCGGTCCCCTCCTCACAGCGGTCGAGCATAATGTCCATATAGAATTTGACGTCACCCAGGTATTCGTCGAGCGGAGGCGCGTCGGCGTCCCAGTTGGCAAAAATCAGGCCCTTGTAGGTTTCGACGCGCGCCTGCTTCGGTCCCCACTCCGCCTTGTTCAGGCAACCACCGAAGGCTTCCTTCTCCATCGGTACGCTTACCAGATCGCCACCCTGATTGTATGCCCAACCATGGTAGGTACATGTAAAGGACTTAGCGTTGCCCGAATCGGCCCGGCAGATCCTCATTCCGCGGTGCTGGCACTGGTTTAGGAACACCCGGATGCTGGCGTCCTTCTGGCGCACAACGACCACAGGATCCTCGCCGATGTAGGCGGTCGTGAAGTCGCCCGGCTTCGGGATTTGCGATTCGTGACCCATGCAAATCCAGGTGCGCGCAAAAATGCGCTCAAGCTCAAGACGATAAAGGGCCTCGTCAACATAAATCTTAGGATCGTACTTACCGCCCTTCTCGTCGACCATTGCAAGAATTTCGGCATCGGAATAAGCGCCAGCGGCGCCCGCAATCGTTCTTACGTTCATCTAAACTCCTCCCTGTGGCTTCGATGTCCGCCTTGTCCACTTAATGCAGACCATGCGTCCTTGTTTACATTTATCCGTTCCAGGCGACCTTGGCAATAAGAAAAGCATGCTTTACAATGAATGCCGGGGCGGGCATAAGGCAAATCTGTTGGGGGAGTGCAGTCAGAGGGAGGCCAAGGAGATGAATACATTTTGTGCGCGCATAGCAGGCGCGATGATGGTTGCGGCGACGGCGACGGGCGGTGTCTCCGCTCAGGTTGCGTCGATCACGACACCTCCTGCGGGTTCGGTCTGGAATACGATGGCTTCGGTCATCTCGGCCCAGGCCCAGAGGAGCGATGGCGGGCGGCTGGTGGTCCAGGCGTATAGCGGAAACGCACAGATGCTTCAGGCCGTGGACAGCAAGGACGCAGAATTCACACTTACTGACATCAATGACATGATCGTCGCGGTCGCGGGGGAGGGTGATTACTCTGCGCCGCTGCCGAATCTGCGTGTCTTGGCGAAGATCAATCCCTTTGCGGTGGGGCTGTTCGTCCGGGCGGATTCCGGCATGACGCGCGTGTCCGATCTCGCCGGGAAGCGTGTGCCCACGGGCTGGGAGGCTTTCCCGCTGAACCGTCCGCTGGTGAGTGCGCTTCTCGAGGCGGACGGGATCAGCTATGACGAAGTGGTTCAAATGCCGATCCCCGACATCATTCGCGGTGCCGATGCTTTGGCCTCGGGCCTGACGGATGCGGCCTTCTTCGCGGTGGGCGGGCCGAAGGTCGCCGAGGTTGGCGCGACGGTAGGCGGGGTCCGCTATCTTCAGGTCGCCTCGGATGAAAAGGCGCTCAAGGCGATACGCAAATACCGCCCGGCCTATTACTTCTCGGAGGTTACACCCTCGCCGGTTCGGGTGGGTATCGAAGCACCGATAATGATGCTGACATGGGACAATGTCCTTGTTGCCGGTGCCCATGTTTCCGACGAACAGGTCACGGCGCTGCTGGCCGCGATCTTCGATAATGTGGATGCGATCGGTGATTCCTATCCTCCGCTTCGCATGATGAACCTGGATACCGCCTATGTCGATTACCCGGGTGTGGAATATCATCCTGCTGCGGTGGCCTTCTTTGCCCAGCGTGGCGTCGCCATCCGTCCTGTTGACTGACAAGACTATGACTGTGTGCCGGGTCGGGAGACTTACCTGCCCGGTCCTTGTTTTTGTGTTCGCTCAACTCGGAGGGAGTGGGTCTTGGCTCAAACAACTGGCACCCGGACGCCGACGATTCGTCGTATCGCTGTCCATACACAGGCGGTGGCACTTTCGCTTCTGGCCATTTCCGTTGGGTTTGACGCGCCCAGCCGCCTCGGGCTGAACGTCTATGTCGAACAGATATTGGCAGTCGCTCTGGGGCTTGGCCTGGGCCTTGTGTTCCTGATCGACAGAAGAAGCGTCGGCGAGAGAGATCTGGGCAGCGGCGGCGAGAATGATCCGGTGCCTGGTGGCAGTTCCATTGACTGGATTCTTGCGGTTCTGGGGCTGTTCCTTTCTCTATATGTTGCGGTGAACTACGCCGATATCGTCTCTCGTGTGATGTCCGCTCCCGCCGATATCGTGGCAATGGCCATTGGGCTGGCTCTGCTGGTGCTCGAGGGGTTGCGCCGGGTCGTGGGCTGGACCCTGGTTCTGGTGGTGCTCTTCATTGTCGGTTACGGGATGATCGGCCACCTGGTTCCGGGTGCGATGCAGACGCGACAGGTCTCTCCGGATCGTCTGTTGTCCTATATCGCCTTCGATGCCAACGGCATGCTCGGGCTTACCATGAATGTGTCCGTAACGGTCGTTGCCGCGTTCGTGCTGTTCGGGCAGATCCTCGTGCGGGCGGGCGGTGGCGAGTTCTTCAACGACATCGCGCTTTCCGCATTGGGGCGTCGCCGCGGCGGCGCGGCCAAAATTTCGATTCTCGCCTCGGCGCTTTTTGGCACGATTTCCGGGGTCGTGGTTTCCAACATAGTCGCGACCGGGGTGGTCACCATCCGACTGATGATCCGCTCGGGGTATCGGCCCCAGATGGCTGCCGCAGTCGAGGCCGTCGCCTCGACCGGAGGGCAGATCGCCCCCCCGGTCATGGGGGCAGTCGCCTTCCTAATGGCCGATTTCCTCGGCGTTTCATATGCGCAGATTGCCATTGCTGCGATCATCCCGGCCGCGCTCTATTACTTTGCGGTGTACTGTCAGGTTGATCTTGAGGCCGCCAAGGCCAATATCGCCCCCCTGCATGAGGATGAAATTCCTTCTGCGCTCGGCACTCTGCGTCGCGGGGGTATCTTCATCCTGCCGTTTGCCGTGATCGTGATCGGCATGTTCTGGCTGGGCCAGCGGCCGGAAACGGCGGCACTCTGGGCGGCCGGCGTTGCCCTGATCTGCGGCATCGCATACGGCTACGGTGGTCGGCGCATCACGCTGCGGATGATCTGGCAATCGCTCGCCGACGCCGGCATCTCCATGACCGAGATCCTGATGATCGCCGCTGCCGCCGGCTTCATCATTGGCGTTCTCAACATCACCGGGCTGGGTTTTGTCGGCACCTTCGCGCTGGCCGAGATCGGTCGGGGCAACCTTCCGCTGCTCTTGTTCCTCACGGCCGTTGCCAGTGTTGTTCTTGGCATGGGGATGCCGACGGTTGCCGTCTATCTTTTGCTGGCGGTCCTTCTTACCCCGCCTCTGGTAGAGGCCGGGATCACACCGATGGCCGCCCATTTCTTCATCTTCTACCTGGGCATGATGTCAATGGTGACCCCGCCTGTCGGCATCGGCGCCTTCTTCGCCGCCGCGCTGGCCGGGGCCCCGCCGATGCAGACCGCATTCGTCTCGATGCGCCTCGGCTGGACAGCCTACATCATTCCCTTCATCTTCGTGGTCACGCCCGCCCTGCTGATGCAGGGAACCCCGGTTGAAATCTTTCTGGCCGCGTCTGCCGCGGCAATTGGGGTCTATGCCATATCCGTCGCCATGGTTGGCTGGTTCGGGGGCATGTTGTCAGGCTACGAACGCGCAGTCCTGGGCTTTGGCGGAGTGCTGCTTCTTATGCCGGAAGCATTGGGTGGCGGGTACACCCTCATGCTCCATGGCCTGGGTGTCGCAATCATGGTGGCACTTCAGTGGCTGCGCAGGGCGATGGTGCCGGGATAAATGCATCCTACGATGCCACATCGCTGAATTACAACCACGAGGAAAGGACAATAACCTCCATGAATTACAGCTTCCCGCTGCCTCCTGCCGTCAGCCTGCCTATCGCCGGTCGGGATGAGCGTTTTCCTGTGCGTCGGGTCTTCTGCGTCGGACGCAACTATGCAGAGCATGCGCGAGAGATGGGCAAGGATCCGGATCGCGATCCGCCGTTTTTCTTCACCAAACCCGCCGATGCCGTTGTCGAAGATGGGCAGACCGTCGCCTATCCGCCCGAAACGCAGAACTTCCACTATGAAGCCGAACTGGTGATCGCCATCGGCAAGGCTGGCACGGATATTCCCGAGGAACAGGCGCGCGACCACATCTTCGGCTACGCCATCGGCAACGACCTGACGCGGCGGGACTTGCAGCTTGCTGCTCGCGCGGCAGGCCGGCCCTGGGACTGGGGCAAGTCGTTTGATCGCTCGGCGGTGATAGGTCCGATCCACACTGGCGCGCCGGTCGGCAAGCCCGAGCATGGCCGGATCCAGTTGACGCTGAATGGCACCGTCAAGCAAAGCGCCGATCTGCAAGACCTGATCTGGTCGGTGCCAGAGATCATCTCGATCCTGTCGCGGTCGATGGAGATCCGGCCCGGCGATCTGGTGATGACAGGCACGCCTGCGGGTGTCGGCGCGATGCAGGTGGGCGATGTATGCGTCGTCTCGATCAGTCGGCTGGGAGAGATCACCACGACCATCGGACCGCGCGCGAAGGGACCCGTCGGATGACCTTCCGCCTTCACAATTTCTTCCGCTCATCGACCTCGACGCGGCTGCGCGCTGCCCTCAACCTCAAGGGCGTCGCCTATGACTATGTGCCCTATGTCCTGCGCAAGGGAGAAACCCGCACGCCCGAATTCCTGGCAATGAACCCTGCCGGACTTGTGCCGGTTCTGGAACGCGACGATGGCCAGGTTCTCGTGCAGTCGCTTGCCATTATCGAATGGCTCGACGAAACCCAGCCCGGGCCGCAGCTCTTGCCTGAGGGGGCAGACGCGCGCGCGCGCGTGCGCGCGCTTTCATACATGATCGCCTGCGAGATCCACCCCCTGAACAACCTGCGCGTCCTGACCCGCCTGGCCGAGCAATTCGGCGCCGACGAGGCCGCGCAGAAAGCCTGGTTCACCGAATGGGTCGCAACCACCTTTGACCCGCTCGAAATCATGCTGGCGCAAGACAGTCGCACCGGCCGTTTCTGCCACGGTGACACGCCGGGGTTCGCTGATTGCTGCCTTTATGCGCAGGTCTGGAACAACCGACGTTTCGACATTGATACAAGCCGCTGGCCCACCATCGCGAGGATATTCCAGGCGGCCGACGCGCTGCCCGCTTTCCGCGACGCCGCGCCAGCACATCAACCAGATGCGGTATGACGCAATACCGACAGAAGCCGGACTCTCCTGAAGCGAGTGAGACGCCGGATATCTCGAAGAGGACACATGGACACCAGACCAGAAGCCCCGCCACCCCTTAGCGGCATCCGCATTGTCGAAATCGGCCACTTCATTGCCGCTCCGTTCGCCACTCGCGTTCTCGGCGATCTTGGCGCCGAAATCATCAAGATCGAACCGCCCGATGGGGATCCTGTGCGGGGCTGGGGCGCGCAATCCAACGGTGCGTCGCTGTGGTGGAGCGTTCATGGTCGCAACAAGCGTTCGGTCGCGGTCGATCTCAAAAGCCCCGAAGGGGTCGAGGCCGTGGGACGTGTCATCGCGCGCTCTGATGCGCTGATCGAGAATCAGCGCCCCGGCGGTCTGGCGCGTCTCGGCTTCGATCTTAAAAGGCTGCAGGAACTGAGGCCGGGTCTCGTAGTGGCCCATGTCTCGGGATATGGACAGACCGGCCCGATGCGTGACCGTGCTGCATTCGGCGTCATTGGCGAGGCGATCGGGGGATTGCGCCACCTGACCGACCATCCGCCCGGCACGACCGATATGCCGCCGCCACGCGTAGGCATCAGCATCGGCGATTCCGTTGCCGGACTTTATGCAGTGATCGGCGTTCTCGCCGGTCTTTTGCGCCGAGACGGTCGGACGGACAGCCGTGGCGCCGACGATGACCAGATCTGCACCGTCGATATCGCCCTTACAGAAGCCGTCCTGTCGCTGATGGAAGGGATCGTCACGGAATATGGCGCGCTCGGGCTTGTGCGTCAACCCGTCGGGGCGCGGATCGCGTCGGCGGCACCCACCAGTGCCTATCCCTCGGCGGATGGCCGCTGGGTCATCATCGCCGCGAATTCCGATCTGCTTTTTCAGCGCCTGACGGCGCTGATCGGGCGCGCGGATCTGGCGGCAAGGCCGGAGTTGCAGAGCAATGCGGGCCGCCTCAAGCATGTGGACGAGCTTGACGAGGCGATTTCCGCCTGGTCCCGCCAGTTCGATGCCGGGCGACTTGCAGAGCTTCTGGCCAAGGCAGACATCCCCTCGACGCTGATCTATACTGCGGCAGAAATTGCCGATGATCCGCAGTTCCGCGCGCGGGGCATGGTGCGCGAAGTCAGCGATCCGCGCCATGGCAACCTGCTTCATCCCGGCATTGTGCCGCATTTCCCCGATTCCCCCGGCGCGATCCGTTGCACCGGCCCGGATGTCGGGCAAGATACCGAAGCGGTTCTGGCCGAGATTGCGGGCTATTCGAAGGATGAAATCAAGTTGCTCTACCAGAAGGGAGTAATAGCATGACCGCCGTCCAGATCGTTGAAGTCGGCCCCCGCGATGGCTTTCAGAACATCGGTCCCTTCATCCCGACCGAGACCAAGATCGCCGTGATCCGCGAGCTTGCCGCCGCGGGCGTGAAGCGGATGGAGATCACCTCCTTCGTCAGTCCGCGCGCCATTCCGCAACTCGCCGATGCAGGCGAAGTTCTGGCCGATGTTCTGGCCCAGGGCCGTGTTGTGCCGCAGGTGCTGGTCCCCAATGCCCGCTATGGCCAGAAGGCAATCACGGCGGGGGCGCGGTTCCTGTCCTATGTCATCTCGGTTTCGGAAAGCCACAGCCGATCGAACGTGCGCGCCACGCCGGATGAGGCCCTCGCCGATTACGCCCGGCTCGTCGCCCAGGCGCCCGACGGCCTGCGGATGCGGTTCAACCTCGCCACTGCATTCCATTGCCCATTCGAAGGCGTGACTCCGGCCAGCGCTGTCCTCGCAATTCTGGGACGCGCGCTGGAAATCTGCCCCGATGCCGAGATCTGCCTTTGCGACACGACCGGTCGCGGCGAACCGGCGCAGGTCGCGGAATTGTTCGAGGCGGCGATGGCGCGCTTCCCCGCCGTTTCCGCCTGGGCGATGCATGCACATGATACCTACGGCCACGGCACGGCAAATGTGCGCGCGAGCTATGATCAGGGTGTGCGCGTCTTCGATTCCGCGATTGGCGGGCTCGGCGGCTGCCCCTATGCCCCCGGCGCCAGCGGCAACGTCGCCACCGAGGATCTCGTGAGTCTGTTCCAGGATTACGGCGTGGAAACCGGAGTGGACCTTGTAGCTTTGGCGCCGATCGCTGCCGCCGTCCAAGCCCTGCCGGGCGCGAATTGCAGTCGGAACGGGATCGGCGTAGAGGACGGCGACAAAAACAAGGCAGAGTCCAAGTTGAAAATTGACAGCATGCTTACGACTGCCTATGAATCAAGCTGATTATAATGAAGAGCGCTGGGAGGAAAGAATGACCGGAGACACGAAAATCGATCAGAGGATTGTAGAGAAAGCTCGTGCTTTCAACCTCTTGTCCCCGCCGGATGACTATTTCGACGATCCAAGCAAATATTTTCGTCTTTTGCGCGATGGTGACCCGGTTCACCAGCAAGAAGACGGCACCGTTCTTTTAACCCGCTACGACGATGTGCGCCAGGTATGGCGAGACCTGTCAGGTCTCGTTTACAAGGGCGAGTATTTTGAGAAGAAATTCGGCAAGGGGCCCCTGCTTGAGCATCACACATCGACGATGCTGTTCCGTGACAACCCCGATCACGACCGGTTGCGCGATATCGTCAACCCCTTCTTCTCTCAGACGTCCATCAAGTCTCTGACAGACTTTACCCAAGACGTGATTGATCGTGAGATCAAGAAGGTCAAGCAAATGGGCGAGTTCGATTTCGTGCGAGATTTCGCGTTCCGGATCCCGGTAGCACTTATTTGCAGGGTCATCGGCGTTCCGGTTGAAGATGCCGACTATATCCAGGGCGTGGGGCGCAAAGTGCTTTTCCCACTTAACCCGCAGGTGCCGGCCGAAGCAATCAAACAGGGCCATGAAGCGGTCACGGAGTTCATGGGCTATCTGCGACCTTTTCTCGATGAGGTCAAGGCGCGCGCCACGATCGACCCGGCCGAGAGTATCCTTTGCGCGATGGCTGCGGCTCAGCGTGAGGGCGTTGAAGTCAGCGACGCCGAAATCCTGCATATGTGCATCGTGACGCTCAATGGCGGCCATGAGACCACCACAAACCTCATCTCTCAGGCGGTGCATTTCCTGATGGACGACCCCGAGAGCAAACAGCAACTGCGTGAGGGCGCGGTCCCTCTGCCTACGGCACTCGAAGAGCTGATTCGCTTCATCACACCGCTTCAGCTTCAGGGACGGCGCACGGTGAACGATGTGGAGCTTGCCAGTGGAAATGGCACGATCCCGGCTGGCACCGAGGTGGTTCTTGCCCAAGCCTCGGCGAACAGGGACGAGCGGATCTTCGAGAACCCCGACAAGCTTGATCTTGCGCGGCGTCCGAACAATCATGTCGCGTTTGGTGCGGGGATCCATGTCTGCCTGGGTCGACCACTTGCGAGGATGGAGGCGCCGATAGCCATTGCCGCCGTGCTGAAGGAACTACCGACCATGGTCCGCAACGGCGAGACACGCTTTCAGCGCAGCACGCGGTTCAGGGGGTTGGAGCAATTCCCGGTACGGCTGGCTTGATCCGCGATGACCGCGGGCATTGAGGTATTCTCATGATAACGGGCAATCCATGGGTGGCCCGCTATCATGGGCGCAAGTTGATAAGGAGAAAAAATGAAGATCTGTCGCTTCCACAAGAACCGTATCGGTCTTGTTCAGGACGGTGAGGTTGTCGATGTAACCTCGGCCCTCGACCTCTTGCCGCAGGTGCGCTACCCGTTGCCGCGGTATGACCCGTTGATCGCCCATCTCGATCAACTCAAGGAAGCATTCTTTGAGGCTGCCAAGACCGGAGAGCGTCGGCTCGCCCTTGAGCTGGCTTTCGATTCACCCATTGCAAACCCCGGCAAGCTTGTCGCGGCGCCTGTGAACTACGTCAAGCACCTGGAAGAGGCGCGCGCGCAGAAGGATCTACACCAAGGCAATGCAGCCCAGGTGCGGGTGATTCACGAGACGGGCCTGTTTCTAAAGGCCACCAGCAGTCTTATCGGCCCCTCCGAGCCGGTGACGCTGCGCTTCCCTGATCGCCGCAGCGATCACGAAATCGAACTCGCGGTCGTCATCGGCAAACGCGCCGACCGGGTGTCGGCGGAGCGCGCGCTGGAGCACGTCGCAGGATATGCGATCGGGCTTGACATGACGGCGCGCGGCGCCGAGGAGCGCAGCATGCGCAAGTCCATAGATAGCTATTCGGTGCTGGGTCCGTGGCTTGTAACTGCCGATGAAATCGTCGATCCGTCCCAGCTCGACTTCGAACTGAAGGTGGACGGCGTCACCAGGCAGAAGGCGAATACGCGTGATCTTGTGCTGAGCGTGCCGGAACTCATCGAGATGGCCAGCCGATTCTATACACTGGAAGTGGGCGACGTCATCTTCACCGGGACGCCCGAGGGAGTCGGGCAGGTTGAGCCGGGCAACAAGATCCATGCCTGGATTGACCGGATTGGATCAATGGAGATCGACGTCACCTGAAGTCGATAAAAAACCGGCCATCACCGCTTTGGGTGGCCGGTTTCAATCCCTGTGGCTGTGTCAATTCATCTCGGATTCCAGCGCTGCGGGAATTGATGGGCGCGTGTTCTTACCTGTAGCCTGAAGAAATACCGTAAGCGTTGTAAGTAGCTGATGTTGCTCCTCAAGAGCGAGATCATCCAACAGCAGCGACCTCAACCTTTCGACACGACCGAACGCCTTGGCGTAGAGTAACTCTCCGGCGGGAGTGAGGTCCAGCAGTTTCTGTCTTTGATCCGTATCACTCTTCTTGATCCGAAGCAAACCTCGCCTCTCGAGAGAGCTCGCTGTTCGTCCGCAACTGGCCTTGTCAACTGCGGCGCGCCGGGCCACTTCCGTAACTGAAAGGCCTGGGAAGCTGTGCGTTGTTGCGATAATGATCCAGCTCACAGGCGATAGCTTCAGGCCAGCCATGGCCTCGTCAAAAGCATACAGAAAGACTTGGTAGCTACGCCGAATCAGATGCGCGGGATGATCAGTAAGAACTCGAAAATCGTCTTCTTTTCCCGTGGTTTCGGCTGGTTGACGCTCGATCAAACTTTCGTTGCCCAACAATCTCTTTATTCTCACCTGTCCACCTATGGCGCAACACCGTTTGATGCTGCCTGCAATCTAGAGCTATCAGAAGGACATGAGGCCTTCTGATAGGAATTGATACAAGCTATGCGGAGAAAGACCAAGCAAATAAAGGCGTCACTACACGTATCTTCCGCATTTTAAGGTTCATCGGGGACATGCGAGCTAAGTGGCAGCCGCTCGACGAGCGTATCGATGCTTTGAATGACGATCTGTGTGAGCATGCGCGGACTGACGAAGCTGTGAACCGTCTGACCTCGATCCCGGGCATCGGCGTCCTTGGCACGACTGCGCTCGTTGCAGATGTTGGAGACGGTGAGGCGTTTCGCGAAGCCCGCGACGTCCCAGCTTGGCTCGGTCTCGTGCCGAAGCAGATGACGACAGGCGGGAAGCCGCGGCTACTCAGCGTCACCAAGCGGGGCAATATCTACCGTAAACGCTCATTTCCATGCGCGTTGACGCGGTCCGCTTGACCGGACGGGCGTGTCCTCCGGTGGCTTTTGATCAGGTAGCGGTAGTTTTGGCGAAGTTGAAGGACAGCAAATCAGTGATGTCGGCGTCTGTGGCGCGCTGTGGCAATTCGCTGAGGACATAGCGCAGTAGGCCAGGCGTTCGATGCCGCAGGCGCGGCACGTCAGCATCGGACTGTAGACAGCACTTGCCCTGGCTCCGTCCACGGTGTCGCTGAACAGCCAGGATTTTCTGCCGGTAGCAATGCCCGTTAATTCTGCCCATGTCGGCGATGAAGTCGAGGTCTATTATCGCTGGCATCCGTATTTCGCCCAGAGGGTTTCCATTCGCCGCGTCGAAGAACTCGCGACAGGTCGGTTTTTGAAGCTTTTGGGGCCGACGTGTGTCTCGATCTCGATTTCTGGATGATTGATCCTGTGGTGTGCAGCGGCATGAGCATGGGAACGGCACGCGCCGATCCTGCGGCGCTGATCGAACTGAACAAGCCGGTCACCGGTGGCGACGAGCCTGCACTCTTCCGAGGTGGACTCGTCCATCGAGCTGCGACCTTCAAGAAGAGTTCCCCGTGGACAGGAACCTTCTCTTCCAGCCGCACCCGGAGGTGGTCGCCGACGACCACGGCATCCAGCCCAAGCGCTTCACGCAGGCTTCATCGCTCAGATGGCGGCGATGTAGCATGTTGCTGTGAAGTTGGTTGCGAGCTTGTCATATCGAGTTGCGACGCGTCTCCAATCCTTGAGGCGGCAGAAGGTGCGTTCGATGATATTCCTGCGCTTATAGGCCTCAGGGTCGAAGGGCTGGATCTGTTTTCGGGTTGGATTGTTGGGGATCACAGGCTCGGCACCGCGCGCGATGAGGAAAGTGCGAAGCGCATTGCTGTCATATGCAGTGTCGGCGGCACATAGATTGCGAAAGAACCCTGATCGTCGCGCTATAAGGCGATGCGATAGCGGCGACCGTATGTGATGAGTTTGGATTGGTGGAAGCGACCAGTCCGATGTTGTTAACCTACATCCGTCAAGGGGGAGGCGCAGAATCTCAGATGAATTCAGACATAGCGCCTGACGTCAGGGCCGGGCGTCAGGCCCATGACAAGGTTGGCAATGCTGCGCGCGTCTATGCCATAATGACGATAGAGGTCGCCGATTGTACCGGTCTGGCCGAAATTCTCGACGCCAAGCGAGATGGCGCGATGGCCTTTGACGGAACCCAGCCATGCCAGCGTTGCCGGGTGCCCGTCGATGATCGTTACGATCACGCAATGTGGCGGCAGTTGCGCGAACAGCCGTTCAACAGTTGACAGGGCTTGCGCGTTCCCGTGCGCCCGTGCCCGTTGCGCTGCGGTCCAACCCGAATTCAGGCGGTCAGCTGATGTTACAGCCAGAACCGCAACATCACGGCGGTTTTCGCCAAGAATGGCAGCGGCCGAAATTGCCTCGGGTGCGATGACGCCTTGATAGGCGATGACCACTTCGCAATTCGGCCCTGGCTTGCGCAGCCAATAGCCGCCGTCGATGGCCCCTTGACGAAAGGCGTCGTCATGACGCTTGCCGGGCTGCTCAAGCGGGTTCGTCGATAGGCGCAGATAGACAGACCCGCCGGTCTCGTCTCGAAGCCAAGTGCGTTCGTCCACATAAGCTTCGCCATCCCTTTGCAGATAGTCGAGGGCCCAAGCCATTATGACTGCCAATTCGTCGGCAAAAGCGGGTTCGAAGGCCGCCAGCCCATCCTGCGCAATTCCAATCAGCGGCGTTCCGATGGATTGGTGCGCACCGCCTTCCGGAGCCAGCGTGACGCCGGACGGAGTCCCCACGATCATGAAGCGAGCGTCCTGATAGCAGGCATAGTTCAGCGCATCGAGGCCGCGATAAACGAAAGGATCATAGACCGTTCCAATCGGAATCAGCCGTTTGCCGAACAGGCTGTGCGACAAGCCCGCCGCTGCTAAAAGGAGAAACAGGTTCATTTCTGCGATGCCGAGTTCGATATGTTGCCCATCAGGCGTGAACTCCCATCTCGCGGTTGAAGGGATGCGGTGTTCGGTGAAAGTATCCGCCTGCGCCTTCCGCGCAAACAGCTTGCGCCGGTTGACCCAAGGTCCCAGATTGGTCGTGCCCGTCACATCCGGCGATGTGGTGACAATCCGCGCGGCAAGTTCACTGTCCCCCTTCGACAGGTCATCGAGGATCTTACCGAAGGCCATTTGGGTGGAAATCTCACGGAAGGTTGAAAGCTCGATGACGGGCACCGGCAGTTTCGTGTCGTGATGGCGGCGGCGGCCCTTGCTGAAGAAGGGCGCCCTGTCCAGATAGCTCTGGAACGCCTCAGGGTCCGCAATGGTGGCGAACTTGTCCCACTCTTGGCCGGTGGGCACGCCCATATGGCTCTGCCAGCTTTCAAACTGGCTCTTGGTCATCAAACCGCCGTGGTTGTCTTTGTGGCCCGCAATCGGCGTGCCCCAGCCCTTGATCGTATAGGCCAGAAAACAGACCGGGCGATCATGGTCGATGGCGGCAAAGGTCTCCGCCATGGTTTCCACGCAGTTTCCGCCAAGGTTCTCCATCAGGGTCGCCAGTTCATCGTCGGACCGGCTGTCGATCAGCCGGGTCACATCGCCCTGATCGCCCAAATCCTCCATCAGCCGCTTGCGCCAGACGGCCCCGCCCATGAAAGTCAGCGCCGAATACAGCTGGTTCGGGCAATCATCGACCCAGTCACGCAGCGCGCGGCCCCCCGGCTCTGCAAAAGCCGCGCGTTGCAGCCGCCCGTATTTGACCCGCACGACATCCCAACCGAAAGCTTCGAAGATCGCCTCGACCCGGGCAAAAAGGCCCTCGCGCACGATACCGTCCAGCGACTGCCGGTTGTAGTCGATGATCCACCAGCAATTGCGAAGATCATTCTTCCAGCCCTCCTGCAACGCCTCATAGATGTTGCCTTCATCAAGCTCGGCATCGCCGACCAGCGCCACCATGCGCCCAAGGGGCAAGGTCTGGCCCCAGGACTTCGCCGAGATGTAATCCTGGATGATCGCGGCAAAAGAGGTGATCGCCACACCCAGACCAACCGACCCCGTGGAGAAATCCACATCATCGACATCCTTGGTGCGCGAGGGATAGGATTGCACGCCCTCAAAGCCGCGGAAGTTTTCCATTCGCGCAAGGTCCATATTGCCCATCAGATATTGAATCGCATGGAACACCGGCGAGGCATGGGGCTTCACCGCGACCCGGTCCTGCGGGCGGAGCGCCGAGAAATAAAGGGCGGTCAGTATCGAGACCATCGAAGCCGAAGAGGCCTGATGACCGCCGATCTTGATGCCGTCCACCTTGGGGCGGATGTGGTTGGCATGATGGATCATCCAGTGGGACAGCCACAACAAGCGTTGTTCGATAGTCTTGAGATCGGTCATCGCGACTGTTCCTGAGGATTAATTCTTACGGGCATACTATCTTCACGAAGGCGCGTTTTCCCGGCTATTATGAGCGCATCATTCCTGATAATTGGCTCGTATCGCCACGAATGGAGAGATTTGCGCTGATGCCCGCCAAACTAGATCACTTCGATTCAGAGATCCTGCGCGTCCTGCATAATGATGGCCGCCTTACAATCAACGATTTGAGCGCCCGGATCGGCCTGAGCCCTTCTCCAACCGCCCGCCGCCTGCGCCATCTGGAAGAAATCGGTGTCATCACCGGCTACGCCGCACTGATCAACGAGGCCACCCTCGGTTTCGGCTTTACGGTCTTTGTCTCGGTACAACTGGACAAACAGGTGGACGAGGCGCTGGCCACGTTTGAGGCCGCGATTGCCACCTTCCCCCAGGTTGTCGACTGCTGGCTGATGACCGGAAACCGGGATTACCTGCTGCGAGTAGCCACCACCGGGCTGGAGGAATTCGAGCGCTTCCTCGTCGGTCGCTTGACGAAAGTCCGAGGCGTGGCGTCGATAGAATCCTCAATCCCGCTGCGCCGCGTCAAGGCAGGTCTTGGACGGATTGTTTAGGCTCACGTCCTGCACGCTTCACGCATTTCCGAACATGACCAAGCAGATGCTAGTGATCAACATGACCTACTGCCTGTTTCGTGAACCCTGACATCATGCTGCAGCCATCTGTAGTGGGCTGCGACCGGCGCGTTCGTGGCCGATCATCAGCGCCACATCATGGATCGTGCGAAACAGGAACAGGCGTACGAAACGGCGAAACCATTGCCATGACGGAAAATGCACCGGCGGTCCAAGGTATGGTCCCAGAGTATCAATCGGCTTGACTACCCGTGGGAAGATATGCATAAGAGATAGTGTGCATGCTTAATTCTCGGACGCCGTTGTTGGATTACTATCCTGGGGTGGAGGCGATCGTGAAAAGGGCGGGCGAATGGAGGAATAGGCGCATCTTTACGGTTCCGAAATGTGCGGCGCTGCGCGCCCTTGGTGAGGATTATGGCCGTATTGAACGATTTTGCGGGGAGGAGAAGGCCGGTGGCGATCCAAGTGGTGTTTATTGATTCGGCGGGCGAACGGCGTGAGGTTTCGTCGCAAGAAGGGCAGTAGTTGATGGAGGCCGCAACTATGGCGGGTGTGCCGGGCATTGACGCGGATTGCGGGGGAGCGTGTGCGTGCGCCACTTGTCAAGTCTATGTCGATGCCATTTGGCTCCCTCTACTTCCACCAGTTGGGGAAGGTGAATCTAGTATGCTGGAATTTGCGGCCAATCGGCAGGACGGCAGTCGGCTTGCTTGTCAGATACGGCTCGCCCCGAATCTTGACGGCCTCACCGTTACCACCCCGGAATTCCAGTTCTGATATGTATGTGACGCTTTCTGTCTGAGGGCGCAAAACGGAGGATCATATGTCGCTTACCGAGAAGCCTGTGGAAACCGCGGAACGAAGGTCGTTCTACGACAAAATCGACAGCAGTTCCTATACTGCGCTCTGGACTGTGCTGTCGAATATCATCACGCCTGAGCCCAGGAGCGGTTGCGTGCCGCATCTTTGGCATTTCGACGAAGCCAAGTCCTATCTGCTGGAAGCTGGCGGGTTGATCACCGCGGAGGAAGCCGAGCGGCGTGTTCTCGTGCTGGAAAATCCTGGGCTGCGCGGCCAATCCCGGAACACGACCTCGCTTTATGCCGGCCTGCAGGTCGTCATGCCGGGTGAGGTCGCCCCTGCACACCGTCATAGCCAGTCGGCCCTGCGCTTCGTATTGGATGGTTGCGGCGCGCATACCTCGGTCGATGGCGAGCGTACAGTCATGCAGTTCGGCGATTTCGTGATCACCCCGCCCGGTGCTTGGCATGATCACGGCAACGACAGCGACGCGCCGATGATCTGGCTCGACGGTCTCGACATTCCTATCGTGTCGGTGTTCGACGCCTCCTTCGCTGAAGAGCATCACGCGGATCAGCAGCCAATCACCCGCCAGCCCGAAGACAGCACCTGGCGTTATGGCGCCAACATGCTTCCGGTCGATTACGAACCGACCAGAGTATCGTCGCCAATCTTCAACTATCCTTACGAACGCTCGCGCGAAGCGCTTGACCACCTCTTGAAGCAGGGGGAGATCGACCCCTTCCACGGTATCAAGATGCGCTATATCAACCCGGTGGACGGCGGCTGGGCCATGCCGACGATTTCGCCATGCTTGCAGCTCCTTCCGAAGGGGTTCAAGACGCAGCCTTACCGATCGACCGATGCGACGGTGTTTGTGGTCACTGAAGGAACCGGTCGCAGTGTCATAAACGGCAAGACCTATGAATGGGGTCCGAAGGATCTGTTCGTGGTTCCGAGCTGGCACACCGTCACGCATGAGGCGGATAGCGATGGCGTAATGTTCTCTTACTCCGATCGCGTTTGTCAAGAGAAGCTTGGGCTTTGGCGGGAGGACCGAGGAAACGCGGTTCCGCTCAACGCATAGTCCGATGGGTATGGCGTGCGTTGGCCGCGCGCTTGCCGATCCCGACAGAAAATCCACGCAAATCGGAATATCAATTCATGAAACATGAACTTCTCACGGTCGATGACGTGACGGGTTGCTGGGCAATCATGCCCACGCCGTCCAAGCCCAACGCTTCGGACCCGAGCGCAGAGGACACGGTCGATCTGGACGAAACTGCTCGCGTCGTGGAGGCTCTAATCGCCTCGGGCGTGAACGGGATTCTCTCTCTCGGTACCTTGGGGGAGGGCGCCACTACAACCTGGGACGAGAAGCGCGGTTTCATGCAGACGCTCGTCGAGGTGGGGCGCGGCCGCGTTCCCATCTTCGGCGGCGCGACCGCCCTCAATACCCGCGACTCCATCAGCATGACCAAGGCCGCGCGCGAGATCGGGCTTGACGGGGTGATGCTGGGGCTTCCAATGTGGGTGCAGCCTGATGTGCCTACTGCTGTTCAGTTCTTTCGTGATGTGGCCGAAGCCTGCCCGGACATGGCGATCTGTGCTTACGCCAACCCCGAGGCATTCAAGTTCGAGTTCCCGCGTGCCTTCTGGGCGCAGATCTCTGAAATTCCGCAGATTGTGTCCGCAAAGTACATAAACACCGCTGCGCTTTATACCGACCTGAACCTGACCAAGCGCCGTATTCGACTGATGCCGCTTGATGTGGACTATTATGCCGCCGCCCGGCTCGACCCTGAACACTGCACAGCGTTCTGGACCAGTGGTGCGGTTTGCGGGCCTACTCCGGTGATCCAGCTTCGGGATCTTGTGGCGGAGGCGGTGAAGAGCGGCGATTGGACCCGTGCCAAAGCACTGACCGACAGAATTGGCCTCACATATCGGACACTCTTCCCCAACGGTTCGTTCAAGGAGTTCTCAGTTTACAACATCGGTATTGAGAAAGCCCGTATGGACGCGGCAGGCTGGATGGTCGCGGGGCCTTGTCGTCCGCCCTATCATCTGGTTCCCGAGACGGTTCTGGAAGGCGCGCGGGAATCCGGTCGGCAATGGGCAAAACTAGTTGCCGAGCTTGAGGCAGAGGGCGGAAAGTGACAGGTCGGCAGCTTGACTTTTACTTCGACTTCATGAGCCCCTTCGCCTACCTGGCATTTCACAAGGTGCCGGAGCTCTGCAAGCGATACGGACTGGAATTTCGCCCTCATGTCGTGAACCTCCCCCAACTCAAGCTCATGGCGGGGAACACCGCCCCACCCAATGTCAGCCTTCCGTTGAAGATCCGCTATCTGAGCAAGGATCTCGACCGTTGGGCTGAGAAATATGGTGTGCCTTTGATCTTCCCGAAGTCGCTCGCCTCCGAGAAGCTCAACAAGGCTTTCCTCTATGCATTGGCTAAGGGCGAGGGCGAAGTCTTCATCCGCGCTGGTTGGGACCGGGTCTGGGGCGAAGGTGCAGATCTGGCCGACCCTGCGTTGCTGGCTGAATTGGCGAATCGTTTGGGCTGGAGTCCCGAGTCGCTTTCGGCTTGGGTTTCTTCGCAGGAGGCCGCAGACCAATACGAGGCTAGCACGCAAGCTGCGCATGAGGCCGGCGTGTTCGGTACGCCCACGATGATCGTGGGAGATCAGATGTGGTGGGGCAACGACCGCCTCATGTTCATGGAAAGAACGCTCCAACAGGGGCTTTGACATCAATGCCATCCATCCAAGGGGAGGAATATTATGGCTCTTCAAAAACTGTCGCACGCGCACTTGTGGGTTAAGAACCTCGATGAGTCGGTGCGGTTTCACACCGACGTATTGGGGCTCGAGGAAGTCGCCCGGCAAGATGGCACTGTCTACCTGACGTGCGGTACCGATGGAACTTACGACGTGGCCGTAACCGAAGGTGGTACGGGCGTCATCAGCTTTGCGATCGCTGCGGATGATGAGGAAGACCTCAAGCAGTACAGCAAGCGCGTTTCTGACGCTGGTGTCCAGGTGCGGGCGATGACGGACAGCGATCCGGGCGTAGAGAAAATCATCGAGTTTGACCTGCCGCCCCAGAAGCAGAAAATGCAGATTGCGCTTCTGCGATCCGAAGCGCGCAAGCACTACTACAATCCGGCTGCGCGCAAGGCCAACCACCTGAGCGGACTGGCGCCGCTTGATCTCGACCATGTCACGCTGCGCGTCGGACCGGATGCGACGCAGACGATCGAATTCCTGACCAAACATGTCGATTTCTATGCCGCTGACATTGTCGAGTTCCCAGGCGGCGAGGGGCGTCTTGCGGCCTGGATGCATGTCGGCGACTATCATCATGACGTGGCGATGTTTGCTGGTGCGCCTCATGAGACGCTCGACCATCTCGCATGGACGATCCCGAACCTCGAATACATGAAGCTCATGCTCGATCAAATCGCACGCGGTGGGATAATGACTGAAGCAGGCCCGGGTCGCCATGGCGTGGGTTCGAATCTTTATTCCTATTTCTTCACGCCGGATGGCAACCGCTATGAGCTTTCGGGCGAAATGCCGCGTTGTGTGGACCGCAAGGCAGGCCCGTTCATTTGGAAGGCCGACCAGCCGGGCATTTTCAGTTCTTGGGGCGCTCCGTTCCCCGAGAGCTTCAAAGAGGGTTCCTAACTCAGGGCAGGAACGCGCCATAGGCGCGGACAAGTAATCAGCGGATGACGCGTAGCACAGGACTTCGCGTCATCCGCATTATTGACTGAGGAAGACCCCGATGGAACGTATCATCATCATAGGCGGCGGCTTGGCTGCAGTGACCGCGGCGAAAACGCTACGAACAGAAGGCTTCGAGGGCGCCGTCACGATCCTCTCGGAGGAACGGCACCTTCCTTATGACCGACCGCCGCTGTCGAAGGCGGTGCTTCAGGGTGCGGCGGACGCACAGAGCACCTGCCTGCTGAAAGCCGAGGTAGCGCAAAATCTCGCCATCGACCTTCAGATCAACCAACGCGCCGAAGCAATCGACCGGGACGCGCAGGTTGTTCGGCTCTCTTCGAGCCAACGCCTGCCCTATGACCGCCTGCTGATCGCGACCGGTAGTCGCGCCCGCACGCTTGATGGCCCCTTCGAGGGCAAAGGCAATGTTTTCTATCTGCGCACCATTGATGATGCGGAGTGCTTGCGCGCGCAAATGGTGCCAGGAAAGCGCCTTTTGTCGATCGGCGCGGGTTGGATTGGTCTTGAAGTTGCGGCAACAGCCCGCAAAAGCGGGATGGAGGCAGTGGTCGTAGAACTCGCCGACCGACTCTGCGGTCGGAGTCTGCCACCGGATGTCGGCGTCGCTTTGGCTGATGTCCACCGTAGCAATGGCACCGTGATCCACTTGAATACCTCGATCGTGACGGTAGGCGGAGAGGATCAGGTTGAAAGCGTGACGCTATCAAACGGGGAAATGCTGGCGGTCGACGTGGTCGTTATCGGTATCGGCGCGATAGCTAATGATGCCATTGCGAGGGAGGCTGGCCTTGAGACCGGCAATGGTGTCATCGTTGACGAATTTCTGCGTACGTCCGACCCGCTGATTTACGCGGCCGGTGATGTGGCGGCGATGCGTGTTGGCGATGGCCAGCCGACACGGATGGAATCCTGGGCCAATGCGCAGGACCAGGCCGCCGCCGCCGCACGAAACATGCTGGGGAAGAAGGAGCCCTATGCAATCAACACTTGGTTCTGGTCTGATCAATACGACCTCAACATCCAGATGATCGGGGATAACCAGCCAGAGGGGGGAACTATACTTGTGCGGAAGGGCGAAGGAAGGTCGTTCACGCGTTTCGCGGTCATCGGCGATGTGCTGGTAGGTGCCATCTGTTTCGGCGCGCCACGCGACATGGCGATCGTTCGCCGTCTCATCTCGAAGGGCTACGCTGTCACGGACGATTCTCTGATCACAGCAACTGACCTGCGTAAACTGCTGTAAACATAGAAGGCTACCCTACTACGCGAAGTGCGGGCGACAGTATCAATAACAATTTGATACATCAGGGAGGAAAAATATGCGTCAAGTTTGTTTTACCGCTACAGTTGGAGCTTGTCTGGCTCTGGCGCAGACCAGTGATTCTCGGGCACAGGAAGCAGACCAAAACGGCTGGTATCTCCGGGGCGGACCCGTGGGGATATTCTTCAGCCCCGGAGCCGATCTGTCCGTCGGAGGTGCACCATTTCCGGGCGCCGATGTTTCGGTCGACGACAACTACTCGTTGAGCTTCGATGTCGGCTATCGCGTCAACGAGCAGATTTCCGCCACCTTCACATTCGGAATCCCACCTACCGCAGAGATTCGCGGCGACGGATCCCTTGCTGGAGCATATCTCGGGGACGTGACTTACGCCCCTGCGATTCTTGCGCTCCAGTATCGGTTTCCCACCGGGAATCCGATGTTCGAGCCCTATGTTGGCGCGGGTATCAATTACACTATGATACTGGACTCGAAAGCGCGCGATGTTGCCGGATTCGATGTGGATAACGCTTGGGGCACCGTCCTTCAAGTTGGTTTCGAAAGCATGATTGATGAGCGATTGGGCGTATACTTCGACGTCAAGAAAATTTGGCTAGAAGCCGATGTCGGCGGCACATTGGGCGTTGGCGGGCCGGCGGCGGCAGGAAAGGCGACGCTCGATCCTCTGCTTGTCGGTACTGGTCTGATCTGGCGTTTCTGAAACACGACCTCCGGCACCAGTTTCAGGGTATCTGTGCCGCAACTCCATGTAAGGGAAATACTGTGATGATGGAACTCTACTACATGCCGGCGGCCTGTTCGTTGGCTGCTCACATCAGTTGTCTGGAAGCGGGCTTACCCGTGACCTGCCGGATGGTTGTGATGGACCCGTCTGGGAACAAGGTCGAGGGTGAGGATTATACCAAGATCAATCCACTCGGTCTGGTGCCGACGATCGTTGATGGCGAGACTAGGCTCTCTGAAGTCGCCGTGGTGCTGCAATACATTGCGGACAAGGCCGACGGGAAACTCGGCAAAGTGACGGGAGAGGAGCGCTGGAAGCTTCTCGAAACCCTGAACTTCATCGCCACAGAGATTCACAAGTCGCTAGCGCCGCTGTTTCGTGCCGATCTGCCAGCCGAAGCCCGTCCCTTCTTCGAGAAAATGGCCACCGGCCGTTTGATCGAAGCGCAGAACCGCATCGGAGATGCCGGTTATCTGGTAGGCGACAGTTTTACGGTGGCCGATGCCTATCTCTTCACGGTGCTCGGCTGGTGCAACTTCCTCAAGATGGATATGTCTCTATGGCCGAAGCTTGGCGAATACGCGCGGCGGATTGGTGGCCGACCGTCTGTCCAGCAGGCGCTTAAAGAAGAAGGGCTTGCATAACCTCTCGCCACTATCCAGCGCTCGACGTTCAGCACGACACCTTCGACCTTGGCCTTGTCACGCGGTTTGCGGCTTCTGGTCGGTGGGACGGTCGTATGGTAATGTTCGGCCATTGCAGCGAAGGTGGCATTGAGCGTTGGTTCGAACCACAGTGCCTTGGCAAAGCCCGCCTTCATCCCAAGTCTCCAGCGCTTGCCGAAGCCGTTCTGGCACGAATCAACGGTCAAGAATACCGGGATTCAATGGGGTGTAGGCGGCGCGTACACTGGGCTGCCGTTTCCTGTTCCGTTAATATGTCGCCGCCGGTTACCGTATCGATCCGCACTGGAGTGGCATCGTGCAAGTCGCGCACGCATCGCATGCCAATCTCTGCGACGGTCCCAATGACGGTATGGCACGGGCCGGGGTTCAGGTCGGCTATAAATTTTGACGATACATTCATTGGCAGTGGGTGTCATTACCAAAACTCTGTGCACGTGCGATTGGCGCGCAGCACACGCTCTCGCCTTGCATTGTGCCGCCGGCGCGCCATAGAAGTATCGACATGAATATAGCGATGTTTACCAATACCTACACGCCGCATATTGGTGGGGTCGCCCGCAGCGTGTCGGGCTTGGCGGAGGAACTGCGGGCGCGAGGTCACTCGGTCCTCGTCGTCGCGCCGGAATTCCCCGACATGCCGGAAAACGAGGTGGGCGTGATCCGGATGCCGGCGATCCAGCGCTTCGCGGGCAGCGACTTTTCCGCTCCCGTCCCGATTACCCTGACCCTTGCCGGAAAGCTGGACGAGTTCAGGCCCGATATCATCCACGCCCACCATCCGTTCCTGCTCGGAGATACCGCACTTCGCATCTCGGCATCCCGCAACCTGCCGGTCGCCTTTACGTACCACACGCGATACGAACTCTACGGCCACTATGTCGCGCAGGATTCGCCGGCCCTGGAACGGCTGGTACTCAGCCTCGCCCTCGGCTATTGCGACCTCTGCGACGCCATCATCGCCCCGAGCGAGAGCATCAAGGTTTTCCTGAACGAGCATGGAGTCGCCGTGACCGTCACCGTTATCCCGACGGGGATAGAAGCGTCCCGTTTCGACCATGGTAACGGCAAGCGCATCAGGGCCGAACTCGGCATCGGGCCGGATGCCTTCGTCGTTGGGCATGTCGGGCGTCTGGCACGGGAAAAGAACCTCGGCTATCTTACGGACGCCATCGGCCTGTTCCTTGCTGCTCATGACGGCGCTCATTTTCTGGTTGCGGGCGGTGGCGACATGCAGGAGCCCATGCGGGATGCTTTCGCGCGTTCCGGGCTTGCCGACCGGGTTCACCTGCTGGGGCCGGTCGAAGGCGAACGATTGTCCGACGTTTACGCCGCGATGGACGTCTTTGCCTTCTCGTCCCATTCCGAGACCCAAGGACTGGTGCTGGCCGAGGCGATGACGGCCGGGGTGCCGGTGGTGGCGTTGGAGGCGCCCGGCGCTCGGGAGGTTGTCGTGGATGGAAGCAATGGCCGGCTCTTGCCTGCGGACGCATCAGCCGCTCGGTTCGCAGAGGCGGTCGGATGGGTCGCAGAGCTCTCGGTGGCGGACAGAGCACCCCTGATCCAGGTGGCGCGCACGACCGCGGCGACCTATTCGCGCCCTGAAGCTGCCCGCCGGACGTTGCGCCTGTATGAAACCCTGTTGGACGGGCATCGCGAGGTGAGGTCATTGGATGATAGTCCGTGGGCGGCTGCGAGGCGCGCCCTGGCAACGGAATGGGTGAACCGCCCCGGGTTTGCCGGAGGCTCCAACTCTTGAGTAGGATGGAGCATCATGAGCAAGACAACGAACAAGTTTTCCCCTGAGGTGCGTGAGCGCGCGGTGAGGATGGTTCTTGACGGCGAGGGTCAGCACGGCTCTCGCTGGCAGGCGATCACGTCGATTGCATCGAAGATCGGCTGCTCGGCGAACACGCTGAACGACTGGGTCAAGAAGGCCGAGGTTGATAGCGGCAGGCGCGCAGGCGTTCCCAGCGAGATGGCCGAGAGGATGAAGGCGTTGGAGCGGGAAAACCGCGAGCTGCGGCAGGCCAACGAGATCCTGCGTAAGGCGTCGGCTTATTTTGCGATGGCGGAGCTCGACCGCCGGTCGAAGTGATGGTGGATTTTGTTGAAGCGCATCGCGATGCGCATGGGGTCGAGCCGATCTGCGCGGTGCTGCCGATCGCCCCCTCCACCTACTATGATCACTTGGCGAAGCGGGCTGACCCGGCGCGGCTGTCTGACCGTGCCCGTCGTGATGACGCCCTGCGGCCCGAGATCGAACGCGTCTGGGAGGAGAACTACCAAGTCTACGGCGTCCGCAAGGTCTGGCGTCAGCTTGCCCGGGAAGGGTTCGATGTCGCTCGTTGCACTGTGGCGAGGCTTATGAAGGACATGGATATTCAAGGCATTATCCGCGGCAAGCCGCACAGAACAACAATCCCGGACAAGAAAGTGCCGTGTCCTTTGGACAAGGTGAACCGTGAATTTCGTGTTCCGGCACCCAACATGCTCTGGGTGAGCGACTTCACCTACGTCGCGACCTGGAAGGGCTTCGTCTATGTCGCGTTCGTCATCGACGCCTATGCGCGCAAGATCGTCGGCTGGCGGGTCAGCACCTCAGCGCAGACCGGTTTTGTTCTGGATGCCCTTGAGCAGGCGGTCCATGACCGGAAGCCGACGAAAGCTATGGGCCTGGTCCATCACAGCGATCGCGGATCGCAATATCTGTCTATTCGCTACACCGAGCGTTTGTCAGATGCCGGCATCGAACCGTCCGTGGGAAGTGTTGGCGACAGCTATGACAATGCCTTGGCCGAGACCATCAACGGGCTCTACAAGGCCGAAGTCATCCATCGCCGTGGCCCCTGGCGCAGCTTCGAGAGTGTCGAATACGCGACGCTGGAATGGGTGGACTGGTTCAACAACCGCCGTCTGCTCGAGCCCATCGGGAATATCCCGCCGGCAGAAGCCGAGGCAAACTTCTACGCGGCTCTGGAAACTGAAGACATGGCCGCGTAACTAATGACAATCAGCCTCCGGCAAACCCGGGGCGGTTCAGGGACATTCTGCGCAATATCGCGAGCGCCGTCGGTGGCGCGGCGATTGGCGGTAAGTAGAAGGCCCTGCAGCAGAGCCTCAAAAGATAGATTTGAGGCTAGCGGCCCGTCTGGATTATGTCGCGCTCGGTCCGATCTATCCAACCCGGCTCAAGGTTATGTCCTGGGCACCGCAGGGCCTTGCGCGCCTCAGCGTCTGGAGGGCTCGCATTGGCTCACTGCCCCTCGCTGCCATTGGCGGGCTAAATGTGGAGCGCATCGCCGGAGCCTTTGAACACGCCGCCGCCAGCGCTGCAGGCGTCACGGATGTCATATTGAACGCAAGCCCGAAACAAGAACGTGCGATGGCTTCAGGCTACCGAGGTCTATCGGTCCGGGGAATCGACATAACATCCACCTACGGTGTGGACCGCAGGATATGTTGCCGGATAGTCCAGCACGATGGTTGGCTACAAGGGGAGGCTCGGAGACCCTGCCCATTAGTCGCATCAGCAGAGGCACGGGCTCGTGAGTGACCCGAAGACCGCGCGGATCGCGCTTGCGCATTGTCCTTGCAACACCGCTCGCCATAGGGTCGACGCGGTCGGGCGTGTGCAAGCCTGCGTGAAAGTGATTGCGCTTCGGCACTGATCCGAGTTGTGCTTGAGGGTGTTGACGGCGGCGATAATCGCCTGTTCGCGCTCGGCCGTGGCAATGCACGCACCAACCGATGCGAAGCCAGAAAAGGTGGCTCATGCGGGCCGCCTCCGGCCATTCGTTCCCCTAGCACCATTGTCCGTCGGCGGTTAAACAGGAGACAGTCTGGAGGGCAGATTCAAATGGTAGAGACGGTTGACATAGGCATTGACGAAAAGGATGCGCGCGCTCCACGCAGCCAGACCTTAGTGCGTGGGCTCGAGATTCTTGATGCGGCGGCCGACCAACCACGCACCATCGCAGAAATAGCATCGATGACGGGGCTCACCTACAGCACGGTGCATCGAATCGTGTCGGTGCTGCTGGAGCAACGCTATCTCAAGGCCGAGAACCCGCGCGAGTTCGCCCTCGGCCCGCGGCTGATCGAACTCGGCTTCGCCGCCTATTCCCAGACCGATCTGGTGCGCGTCGCACGTCACTGGCTCGAGGATCTGTCGCGCGAGACGCGCGACACGGTGCATCTGGCGCAGCTCGACGGCTGGGAAGTCGCCTATCTCGACAAGCTGCGCGGGACCCGCCCGGTCGAGATCAGTTCGCGGATCGGCGGACGCAAGCCTGTCAACTCCACCGGCGTCGGCAAGGCGCTGATGCTCGATGAATCCCAGGCGACATTGTCGCGGCTCTATCAGCGCGATCATCATCTGCTGCCCGGCGACATGACGGAAGCTGACTGGCTGGCGCTGATGGCGAAATATCGCCTCGGCGGCTATTCCTATGATCTGGGCGAGGACGAGCCCTCGATCCGTTGCGTGGCCGCCCCGATCCGTGATGCCACCGGGCGGATCATCGCCGCGATCTCGGTTTCCTCGACGCTGGAATACATGTCGCCCGAGCGGATGCGCGATCTTGTGCCGGAAGTGCAGCGCGTGGCCCGGGCGATGCGCGGGTTTGCGAGGCCAGTTTGGGTAAGGATGACGCGCCCTGGGCCAGCAAACGCTCACGAGCAGATGCCCAGTTCTCACCGGGTTGATAAGCTTGAGCAATCACGATGCTCTCATTGAGCATCAGCCCGCCCACGCCAAAGGACATCCGATATTTCGCTGCGGCCACCATCATTTAGGTACCGCCCCGCTTGCTGTGTCAGCCTCATCGAATTCATGCTGCGCACGCTCAAGGGCGGCGGCAACCTCGTCTTCGTCAGCGGCAACGATATGCTGGGTCCGGGGATCACGCAGCCTAGCCCCATCAAGGAGTCCTAGCCGCTTGAGCACATAGAACAGCATGGCGTAGCGAACTGTCAGCACAGCGCGCCCGTCCGTCATGTTGTAATCCTTTGCGACCACCGCCTGCTGACCGACCGACAGATCAGGATGCGGCACAAGGGTGATATCGTAGGTTTCCTGCCACAGCCGGTCCTGTGCCGCAGCAGCACCTGGCTCGCCGAACTCGCCGAATCCAAGGACACGCGAGAGCAGGAAATCCTTGAAGCGCTCCGTCTCATGGCACCAGGCCCGCACATGCCAGCGCAGACCATCAAAGCCGAAGGCATGCGGGGTAATCCGCCGCCATGCCGGATCGGGCCGATCGCGGTTCATGGATTGGTAATGAAGGTCCAGCGACCTTTCCTCCCGCACCGCCGCCAGAACTGAACGCAGAACTTCGGTATCGACCTTACGGCGCAAAGTCAGAGCGATATCCATGTCAGGCGGGGCAGCGAGCCAGTTCGCCCCCGCGTCGGCGAAACCTTCCGCCATCGATCGGAGCCGCATGAGATAGGCGTCCGGGTCCGGGTCTAGAAACACCGGCTGAAATTCCGGGCCGGCTACGTAGCGGCGAGCGCTTTTGTCATAGACCGCATTCTGCGGCGCACGCTCCTGATAATGGGTCAAGTCCTTTGACGCCTGCGGAACGGAGACGCCAAACGTATCGATCAGGTCAGAGCGATTGACACCCCCCTCCCAGAACAGGCGGAATTCGATGAACTCCAACCGCCTCTCGACACCCCATTTCAGCATTGCTCGTCCCGCCGCACTTAAAAGGATAAAAAGTATATGGGACACCTTTCGATGTCCGTATACTTTCTATTCTAACAAGCCTCAAACTGTCAAGCCCGAGGAAGGCCGGATGCGCACCGTGTCACCGTACACAAACACGGCGAGGCAAAAGCGCTATCGAAGTCAGTCAGCCTGGACGTGGGCAGCGCCACGACATCTTCGATACCGGCACCGTCGATGTCGATTGCAGCCAATGCTACGGCGTGATCGTACAGTGCCGTCAAACCCTATTTTCGCCGGGCCAGCCCTGTCAGCGATCGTGCCAGGCTCAACAACCGCCGAGACGCCGGATTGTCGTTTTGCGCGGACCAGACCATGCTGAACGGCAGCACCTCATCCGCAAGTTCCCGGTAGGTGATCCCTGGAAACTGGGCGACGGTCGTTGCTTCGCTCGTCAGAGTGAGGCCGCGACCGAGAGCGACCAGCGATAGGATATTGTCGCGGCCGACCTGATGAGACTGAATATCGAGGTGGCGGCCGAGACCGGCAAGGTGAGCAACCAAATAGTCGTGGATCTCCTGACCCGGCGCAACGTCACTCACAATGAACCGCTCGGAGACCAAATCGCCCCATCCAAGTTCCGGTTTGCCCGTCAAAGGGTGGTTATCGGGCAGCACCACGAAAACCTTCTCGCACCATAAATGCTCCGCCTCACAGCCATCCCATGCCGCGGTTCCCGTGATGAATGCGACGTCCAGACAAAGTTTCCGGACAGCCGCGATGTGCTCGGGCGGATTGCCGTCAATAAGGTCGACCTGCACGTTCGGGTGGCGCGTGCTGAAGGCACGCAACAGATCGAACAGAAATCCTGACGCAAGGGACGAAAATATCCCGACCTTGATCAGCCCTTGCTCCGCCCGGCCAACCGCCGCCACCTTGGTCACCCCAATGTCGATCTGGCGAAGAGCATGGCGAGCGTTGCGCAGGAATTCCCGCCCGGCAACGGTCAACCGCACCCCGCCAGCATGACGCATGAAAAGCGACGCCCCGAGTTCATCTTCGAGATCACGGATTCGTCGGCTGATGGAGGATTCCTGCACAGAAAGCGCGGCAGCAGCCTTGCGAAAACTCCCATAATCGACGGCGGCCACAAAATATCGCAACTGGTTCAGCCGGACCGCAGATGTGCCGGGTTTCCCCTCAACGACCTTTGTGAGGCTATCATCAGGCGAGGTCTGATTGTTCCCGATCACAGCCATGGTGCATCATCCGAAACAGCGTTCGGTTTCTGACGGGCACCCCGCCATCATCAACGCGAAAATCGATCTGTGTGCGTTCATCGGCTCTCCGCACATCCTCAAACTAAACGACGTTCAGTTACTGAATGCTGCTTCTTGACTTCCGGCCCGTCAACGAAAAAAGTAAATGTCGTTTAGTTTTCACGACAAGTTGCAACAGGCATCCGAATGGCCCGTCCCCGGAAAGAGCAAGAACTTGATATTGCTCGTCGCGCGATCGACGAAACGATCCGGCTGCTGTCAGAACGTGGCGACCTCGACGTACCGCTGACTGCGGTCGCGCACACCATCGGTTGCACAGCGCCAGCGCTTTACGGCCATTTCCGTAACAAAAGCGCCTTGTTGCGCGCCGTTCGGGACGAAGGTTTCAACCAGCTCTACAGGGAAAAGCTGGCGGTCTTCCAGCAGATGCGCGGCAATCCATTCGGCTATTTGCGTGATGGCAGCTATGCCTATGTCCGCTTTGCCCTCGAAAACCCCACGCTGTACCGACTGATGTTCACACCGCCGCCACGGCTCGGAGTCAGCGATGATCCATGGTCGGGCGAAGCTGGAAGACAGATACTAAATCTATTGCTGGCGGGACTTCGCTGCTCTCAGGACCAAGGCTTTTTGCCCGCCATGGATCTGAGCCGTTACAGCTTCATGTTCTGGTCAACGGTACACGGCGCGGTGAGCCTCACCCTTCAGAACCGGGAAATGGATCAGACCGCCAAATGGGATGCGACACGAAAGGCCGTCGATACGTTGATGGAAATCATCGCCGCGACGCGCCGTGAACCGCACGGCACCTCATGAGCAAGATCTTCGGGCGCTGGCAAAGCCCCGATCCGTGGCGATGAACCGTTCCAACATCGGCACAATCAGCCTGACAGGATCGGCAGCGGGCTGGCCGGTCTCGCGAGCCAGCACTTCGGCATAAGCAGCAAGATCGCGGTGCAGCGGCCCTGGCAGTTCCACCGTCACCTTCACGGGCTTGTCTTCGATGAGGGGGCCGAGTTTCAGCTTCGTCATGGTCAGTTCCTGTAAGGTTCAAGTACGAGATCGCGGGTAACGATGACCCTGACCGGGTAGCCCGGCCGGATGGTGAGAGTCGGCGCGACCTGCAACTGGCGCTGGACGATCTGTTGTCCGGCCTGATTGATGGTGTCCTGCGCCCCATCTCGGATGGCGCGGATCAGCCGATCCTCGTCGTCGGTCGCCAGTTCCGTACCGATACCGAGCAACGTGGACAGCCCCGCAGCCTTCATCAGATCCCACCAGTGGTAATCAACGCCATCTTCCAGCCCGGCATAGCCGGAAGCGTCCGCGCCGGGCTGGCGCTCCAACACGATCGAGCGGCCATTGGGCAGTATCAGGCGGTTCCAGACCAGCAGCACGCGGCGCTGACCGAATTGCACGCCCGCATCATACTGGCCGATGATGCGGGTTCCTTGCGGGATCAGCAGCAGACTGCCGGTCGGACTGTCATAGACATTCTCCGTCACCTGCGCGGTGATCTGCCCCGGCAGATCAGAGCGGATGCCGGTAATCATCGCGGCCGGAATCACGGCCCCGGCCTGCAGGATATAGGGCGAGACTGGCGCCATGATCCGGTCCATGGCAACGGTCTGCCGATCCACCGGCCCATTCAGGAAAGCTGTGTGCCGGTCCTGCGTTTCAGGTTGGGCACCAAAGTCCGGCCCCACAAGCCCCGGCATCGTCGAGCCAGCTGTCGTCGCCACTCTTGGCCCGGACTGGAAGAACACTGTACTGAGACGCGCAGCTTCTTCTTCGGCAAGCCGGCGCTCTTCGGCAGGATCCCGGGCAGGCGTCGCCATGGCGGGCGGCGTGACGGGCTGACCCCGGTTCTGGGCATCCAGAATCGGGCCACCGAGATCGCCCGGCAATGCCGGTCCCAGGACCGGCCCGGTATAATCCTTCGGCAGACCCGCCAGTCCATCTGCCGTGGCGCGGTTCTCGGTCGAATAGAGTTCCTCGTCATTTCCGCTCATATCGCGGGTCTGGAGCGCATAGATCAATGCGCCGCCAATGCCGAGGAGCGCGACAGCTCCAACGCCGGCCAGCATCTTGCGCGACAGGCGGGTGACGCGCGGCGGCTCGGCGCGCAGACGCATCGGCGTTGGGTTGATGGTAGCCTCCTCACTCATGACGGTTGCTCCCCGGTTTTAGCGGGCTGGGCAGCTTGCCTTTGCTCGATGCGAACGATCCTGACCGTCTGCTGCTGCTTGCCGCTGCCAAGACGCAGCTCAGCCGCGCCGAACAGGCGATCCACAATCAGGATGTTCTGGTGAATGCGGGAGTTGACGACCTGGGTCTCGCCGTCGGAACCGATGACGAAGATCGGCGGCATCTCTCCCTGCACGATGCCGCGCGGGAAAACGACATAGACACGGCGGCCATCGTCGAAGACGGAAATCGGCCGCCATGGCGGCGTATCTCCGGTCAGGCCGTAACGATAGTTGCGTGCCGCCTCGACCGGGATGATGGGTGCTGCGGGAACCGTCTGGCGCTGACCGGCAGGCAGCGCCGGATAAGACCAAGATACGGACGGCATATAGAGCGCCTCGCGGGCGCGCAGCTCGATCATATAGGTGCGCCGATCGGTCGTCACCACGAGATTGGTTGAGATGTCGGATCGGGATGGTTTGACGAGAATATGGACCCGGCGCGACGTACCGCTCCCGCTCTCGGTATCGCCAATGATCCAGCGGGCGGTGTCTCCTGCCGCGATCGGTCCCGCGCCGGTCAGGCTTTCGCCCGGCTCCAGCGCAATATTGGTGATCTGGCCCGGTGCGGCATAGACCTGATAGAGCGCGCCTTCCGACCAGGGATATATCTGGATGGCATTATAGTAACCCTCGCGGCGCGGCTCGACGCGGGCGGCGGCATTGGCGTTCTCAACCCTGCCTGCCGGTGTTCCGGCAGCGGTTCCGCCGCGTGCGACCGCCCAGGCCGGCGGCGTGTGAAGCGGCCGAGGCCGGTCATCGGTGACAGCGGTCGGCACGACGGGCAACGCTGGCACATCGGCATCATAGCTGAACTGCGGCGTCTTGTTGGTGGCGCAGCCTGCCAGCATGGTGACCGAAAGCAACAAAGCTGCAAAGGCGGGTTTACGGAAAACCGGCAAGGCGGAATTGCGGGAAGACGCGATGGTCATTGGCTCATCTCCCGCGACCATGAAATTGCATTGACGTAGATGCCGAGCGGATTGGCGCGCAGACGCTCGGCATCGCGCGGCGTCTGGATCACGATGGTCAGGATCGCGGTCCAGCGCTCGGTCGTGGAAAGCTGCCCGTTCTCATAGTGACGCTCGGTCCAGGCGACGCGGAAGCTGTCGTTCGAGGCGCGTATGACGCTGGAAACCTCGACTGCGATCTGCTGGCGGCCGACACGGGTGAACGGATCATTGGCGCGGGCATAGTCGTTGAGCGCGGCCGCTCCCCTATCAGTGGCGAACTCATAGGCGCGCAGCCAGTTCTGGCGCACGATGATGGCATCCGCCGGGATCGAGCGCGTCTGCTCGATGAAACGGCCAAGATGGAATGCGATCTGCGGATCGGTCGGACGGTAATCGGCGGTGGCTGCGGCGACGGTCTGGGCTTGGCCGAGATTATCGACCTGCACCACCCAGGGCACGACGGTCCCTCGCGCCGATTGCAGAACGAGCGCGGCAGCGAAGCCCGCCGAGAGGATCAGCGAGCCGAAGGCCATATAGCGCCAGTTCTTGGCCTGCACGCGAGCCGAGCCGATGCGCTCGTCCCAGACTTGTGCGGCTTTCTGGTAAGGCGTCTCGGGTTCGGGCGATTTGCCGTAATGGGTCGCTGGACGTCTGAAGATGTTCATGAGCGGTCACTTTCGGAAATGTTGACGGAAGAGCCGCCGCCGTGGCTGTCACCGGAGCGGACGGCATGGGCGGCCATGGTCGTGCCGTGATTGAGCGCCTGGCGGCGGTGCATCTGCTGCGCCCATGCAGGCGGTCCGCCCGCCGGTGCGGAGGCGGGTGCGGCACCGGCCACGCTCGCACCGCCAATGGTTCCCAGCGAGGACGATCCACCCGTGACGCCGAGCCCGCCGCGCGCGCCATCGGAGAAGCTGGATTTGACGCTTTCCGCTGCTTTCGAGGCCGCTCGTTTCAGGGGCGATGCGGCGGCGGAGCCTGCCGCGCGGGCAACGCCGCCGAGGCCGGAGGCAACACCGGCAGCCCCTGACTGGCCGAGCGATCCGACACTATAGGCGGCGCTCGCCGCCCCTGCCGCAGCAGCACCGCCACGGACGGCAGCAGCTCCACCCGACAGCGCCGCTGCCCCTCCCTTCGCGGCCATGCCTGCGGCAGCGCCGCCGGCAAGCATCATGCCGCCAGCGGCAAGGCCGGTTCCAACTGCTGCACCTGCGCCAAGCTGCGGGCCGCCAGAAACCAGACCGGAAGCGATGCCGGGACCGAAGATGCCGAGGCCGAGAAGGGAAAGTGCGGCCAGCACGATCGCCATTGCGTCGTCGATGGTCGGCGTCACGCCGCCGAAACCGGCCGTAAACTGCGAGAACAATGTCGAGCCGATGCCGATGATGACGGCGAGCACCAGCACCTTGATGCCGGAAGAGACGACATTGCCGAGCACGCGCTCAGCCATGAAGGCGGTCTTGCCGAAGAGGCCGAAGGGAATGAGGACAAAGCCCGCCAGCGTGGTCAGCTTGAACTCGATCAGCGTGACGAAGAGCTGCACGGCGAGAATGAAGAAGGCCAGCAGCACCAGCGCCCAGGCGAACATGAGACAGGCGATCTGGATGAAGTTCTCGAAGAACGACCAATAACCCATCATGTCCGAGATGGATTCGAGCAGCGGGCGACCGGCATCGAGGCCGGTCTGCGCCACCTTGCCGGGCCGCAGCAGATCGGCGGCGGAAAAGCTGGTGCCCGAACCTTTCAGGCCAAGACCGGCGAAGCTGTCGAAGATGATCTGGGCGAGATTGTTCCAGTTGCCGATCAGATAGGCGAAGACGCCAATGAACAGCGTTTTCTTGACCAGCCGGGCGATGATGTCGTCGTCGGCACCCCAGGACCAGAACAATGCCGCCAGCGTTACGTCGATGACGATCAGCGTGGTGGCAATGAAGGCGACCTCGCCACCGAGCAGGCCAAAGCCGCTGTCGATATAACTGGTGAAAACACCCAGAAAGTTGTCGATGACGCCGGTGCCGCCCATGGTTCACTGTCCCCCGTTCTGATGCGGAGCGGCGGGCACCGGCGTCCGGCCGAGGAACCGGTCGCGGTTCTCGGCCCAGGTGGCGAGGCAGCCGGGGTCGTTCACGGCGGCCTCGCCTAACTGCTGGCAGTGGCGCAGGCTCTGGTGCAGCGGATCGGCAGGCGCCTGAAGCGCCGGCGCCGAACGGGGCTGTGCTGGTTCGTCCTCGCGTGTCATTTCGATCACCGTCGCGGTGATGGCGATGGCCACGAATATGATTGCGCCAAGCCGGGCCAGCATCTTGCCGTCCATGTCGCGCCCCTCCTGTCCGGTCAGTTGCTGCCGTTGCCGAACATCCGGGCATTGCCCGGCTGATAGCCCGATCCCGGTGTCAGGAAACGCTCGCGTTGGATGCGGCCCTGGTCGGCGGCGGTGGCGCGCTCGGCTTCGATCAGAGCTTCGGAGCGACCATTGGCGGACATCAGCGCGATCAGGTCGGAAAGCTGCTGCGACTGGAGCGCGAGAAGCTGATTGCCCGCTTGTGTCGCCTGCAACGCGCCGGTCGCGTTCTGGCTCTGCGCGACAAGGGCGGACATTTCAGCGCGATTGGTGTCAATATTTCCGACGACACCGGCCTGCACGCGCATGGCGTCCTGCAAGCCGCCGACCGTATTCTGCCAACGGGACCGTGCATCGGCGACGAGCTGGGCGTCGGTCGCGGATAGCGAAACCTTGCCGTATTTCTGTTGGAACATCTGATCGACGTTCTGTACGTCGAAGGCAATGTTCTGCGCCTGGGCCAGAAGCTGCTGCGTGCGCTGGACGTTCTGCTGCAAAGTCTGGAGCGAGGAATATGGCAGACTGGCGAGATTCTTCGCCTGATTGATGAGCATCTGCGCTTCATTCTGAAGCGAGGTGATCTGGTGGTTGATCTGCTCCAGCGTGCGTGCGGCGGTCAGAAGGTTCTGCGCATAGTTGGTCGGATCATAGACGATGCGGCCGAAGCCAAAAGCGTGAGCGGGGCTTGCCAGCATGGGCGACAGTGCAACAGGCATGGCGAGCGTCAGCGCCAGCACGGATGCACTGACATATCGGGAAACGGGGATACGGATCATGGCAGGATCTCCTTTTCTTGGCTGTCATCTGGATGGATTTGATCTGGCGCGACCGACCGAGCGGGCTCTGTGCGTTCGACAAGATTGGTAAGGTTCGGGATCAGATCGACGGCCCATTCGACGCCGCGATCGCGCAGCCAAGCCGCGAGAAAACCGTCCTGCCCATGCTCGGCAACGAGTTCGGCGATACGGGTCTGATCGGATTTGGATGATGCGGCGCAGAGCGCGAGGCCGACTTCGCTGAGGCCAAGCTCGAACAGGCGATTGCCGCGCCGCGATTGGCAGTAATAGTCCCGCTTTGGCGTGGCCCGCGCGAGGATCTCGATTTGCCGGTCATTGAGGCCGAAGCGGCGGTAGATTGCCGTGATCTGCGGCTCGATGGCGCGTTCGTTCGGCAGCAGCAGCCGCGTCGGGCAACTTTCTATGATGGCAGGCGCGATATTGCTGCCATCGATGTCGGAAAGTGACTGCGTGGCGAAAATGACGGAAGCGTTCTTCTTCCTGAGCGTCTTCAGCCATTCGCGGAGCTGATTGGCGAAACCTTCGTCATCCAGCGCCAGCCAGCCTTCGTCGATGATGAGCAGGGTTGGCCGACCGTCGAGCCGGTCGCCGATCCGATGAAACAGATAGGACAGGACGGCAGGCGCAGCCCCAGTGCCGACCAGCCCCTCGATCTCGAAGGCCTGTACATCGGCTGATCCGAGATGTTCGGCCTCGGCGTCGAGCAACCGGCCATAGGCGCCGCCAATGCAGTAAGGGCGCAACGCCTGTTTCAGATCGTTGGATTGCAGCAGCACGGCAAGGCCGGTGATGGTCCGTTCCCCCGCCGGGGCGGATGCCAGCGATGTCAGCGCCGTCCAGATGTGCTCCTTCACCTCCGGCGTGATGCTCATGCCTTCACGCATCAGGATCGCGGCGATCCAGTCAGCGGCCCATGACCGTTCATAGGCATCATCGATCCGCGCCAGCGGTTGCAGGGAAACGGAAACCTCCGATCCCTCGGTCAATCCACCGCCGAGATCATGCCAGTCGCCACCCATGGCGAGCGCCGATGCCCGGATCGATCCCCCGAAATCGAAAGCGAAAATCTGGCTTCGCTCATAACGGCGAAATTGCAACGCCATCAGCGCCAGCAGCACGGACTTGCCTGCGCCGGTCGGGCCGACGACGAGGGTATGGCCCACGTCGCCGACATGAAGGGAAAGCCGGAACGGCGTCGAACCCTCGGTCTTGCCGTAAAGCAAGGGGGGCGCTCCGAGATGTTCGTTCCGTTCCGGCCCCGCCCACACGGCCGATAGCGGGATCATGTGGGCAAGGTTGAGCGTCGAGACCGGCGGCTGCCGAACATTGGCATAGGCATGTCCGGGGATTGAGCCGAGCCAGGCATCGACGGCATTGACGGTTTCCGGCATGGCCGTGAAGTCACGGCCCTGAATGATCTTCTCGACCAGACGCAGCTTCTCGTCGGCGATACGGGGATCGGCGTCCCAGACGGTGACGGTTGCTGTGACATAGGCCATGCCGGCGACGTCAGCGCCCAGTTCCTGCAAGGCCATGTCGGCATCGAGCGCCTTGTTGGACGCATCGGTGTCCACCAGCGCCGATTGCTCGTTGGTCAACACCTCCTTGAGGATCGCGGCGATGGATTTTCTCTTGGCGAACCATTGACGGCGGATTTTGGTGAGGAGTTTCGTCGCGTCCGTCTTGTCCATCAGGATGGCGCGGGTGGACCAGCGATACGGGAACGCGAGCCGGTTCATCTCGTCGAGCAGGCCGGGCGTGGTCGCTGTCGGAAAGCCTGTGATGGTCAGGATGCGCAGATGCGACAAGCCCAGGCGTGGCTCCAGCCCGCCGGTCAGCGGCTGATCGGCCAGCAGCGCGTCGATGTGCATCGGCACCTCGGGCACGCGGACGCGATGGCGGTTCGTGGAAATCGTGGAATGGAGATAGGTCAGCGTGCCCGCGTCATCGATCCAGTGGCATTCGGGCATGAAGCCGTCGAGTAGTGCCAGCACGCGGTCGGTGCGGTCGACAAAGCCGCGCATCAGCTCCCATGGATTGACGCCGGATTGCTCACGGCCCTCGTAGAGCCAGGTCTCGGCGCGAGCCGCATCTTCGGCGGGTGGCAGCCAGAGGAAGGTCAGGAAGTAGCCCGACACGAAATGCGTGCCCGCTTCCTCGAAGGCAGCTTTGCGCTCGGCATCGACCAGAGCGGAGGCCGGATCAGGAAATTGGCTGCCGGGATAGGTCGCGGCTTCGCTTCGTTGTGCCTCAACAAAGATCGACCAGCCGGAGCCGAGGCGGCGCACGGCGTTGTTGATACGCCCGGCGACCGCGACCAGTTCGGCGGCAACAGCGGAATCCAGATCCGGCCCGCGAAACTTCGCAGTCCTCTGGAAACTGCCGTCCTTGTTCAGTACGACGCCCGAGCCAACCAGCGCGGCCCAGGGCAGGAAATCCGCGAGGCGGGTGGCGGTACGGCGATATTCGGTGAGGTTCATCATGGCCGCGCCCTCACACCGACAGATGACCGGGGATGCGCAGATGCCTGCGCCCCACCTCGACGAAGAGCGGATCGCGTTTGGCAGCCCATACCGCGAGGAAATGACCGACTGCCCAGATGGCGATGCCAACCAGCCAGAGACGGAGGCCGAGGCCGACGGCGCCGGCCAGCGTGCCGTTGACAATGGCAATCGAACGCGGTGCGCCGCCGAGCAGGATATGCTCGGTCAGCGCCCGGTGAACCGAGATGGAGAAGCCCGGCACCGTATCGAGCTGTTCAAACCCGCCCGCCATCAGATGAGCGCCCCGCCGCCGAACGAGAAGAACGACAGGAAGAAGCTCGACGCGGCGAAAGCGATGGACAGGCCGAAGACGATCTGAATCAGGCGGCGGAAGCCGCCGGAGGTATCGCCAAAGGCCAGCGCCAGGCCGGTGGCGATGATGACGATGACGGCGATGATCTTGGCGACAGGACCCTCGATCGACTGGAGGATCGACTGAAGCGGTGCCTCCCAGGGCATGGAGGAGCCGGAGGCGTGTGCGGCAGGCGCCAGCATCAGACTGATGGAAACAGTGGCAGCGGCGGTTGCCATGATGCGGCAGCCGCGTGAAATCGTGCGGATCATGAAAGGTTTCCTTTCGGGGTGGTTGCCAAAGTGATGGGATGCGTGATGGCGTAATCGCCGTCCGGCCCCAGCCCATCGACGCGGGCGAGTTCGACCAGCCGGCGGGAAGAGCCGCGTCCGGCAAGAACGGCGACGAGGTCGATTGTCTCGGCGATCAGGGCGCGCGGGACGGTGATGACGGCTTCCTGGATGAGCTGTTCGAGGCGTCGCAGCGCGCCAATGCCGGAACCGGCATGGATGGTGCCGATCCCGCCCGGATGGCCGGTGCCCCAGGCTTTAAGGAGGTCGAGAGCTTCGGACCCGCGCACCTCGCCGACCGGGATGCGATCCGGGCGCAGGCGCAGCGACGAACGCACCAGGTCGGAGAGGGTCGCCACGCCATCCTTGGTGCGCATCGCGACCAGATTGGGCGCGGCGCATTGCAGTTCGCGCGTGTCTTCAATGATCACGACGCGGTCCGAAGTCTTGGCGACTTCTGCCAGCAGCGCGTTGGTCAGCGTGGTTTTTCCGGTCGAGGTGCCGCCCGCGACAAGGATATTGGCGCGCGTGGCGACGTTCAGGCGCAGCACCTCGGCCTGAGCACTGGTCATGATCCCAGCGTTTACATAGTCGTCGAGCGTGAACACCGCGACGGCAGGCTTGCGTATGGCGAAAGCGGGTGCTGCGACCACCGGCGGCAGCAGACCCTCGAACCGTTCGCCGGTCTCGGGCAGTTCAGCCGACACACGCGGATTGCGGGCATGAACCTCGGCGCCGACATGATGGGCGACCAGCCTGACGATCCGCTCGCCATCGGCAGCCGACAGCCTCTCCCCCGTATCGGCCAGCCCTTCGGAGAGCCGATCCACCCAGATGCGGCCATCGGGATTCAGCATCACCTCAACCACAGCTGGATCTTCCAGAAACCGGGCAATCGATGCCCCGAGCGCGGTGCGCAGCATCCGCGCACCACGCGCAATCGTCTCGGGTTTCTGATGTGATGCGGTCATGGCGGCCCCATTCATGGCGGGACGCGCAAAAGACGGACCCCGGATTGGGGTCGATTAAAAGAACCTGATTTAGGGCCGTTTCAACAGATGTTTACGCGTGTGCGGGCATCGGCGGCGCAGGGCGGCAAATAGGATGGATCTAAAGTTCAGAGCTGGTTTCCATCCGCTTCGGACTGGCCTTGTGACGAAAGATCGTGAAGCGAATCCATATCCCGCGACAACTCTTTCAGGAATCTGTCGCCGGAAGCCAGGCGCTTGCCCAGCGTCTGCATGAAGCCTTCGAAGCGCTCGTTGCCCTTGATGCGCGCCGATTGTTTCGCGCTATCTGACAGCGGCGGCGTCATGGTGAGCCAGAATTGTACGAACAGCGAAAGCGTCTCGCCGAGGATGGCCACATCTTCGTCCAGCATATCGAACTGGCGGCCAAGCTTATCCAGGCGTCGCGACATTGCGGCTTCCAGCCGTTCGGTCGTGTCACCGGACAGGAAGGATGCTACCGCAGCCTCGATCACCGCGGATTTTGAAACATTGCAACGCAGCGCCAGACCCTCGACCTGCTTCAGCAGATCCGGGGAGAAGTAGACATTCATGCGGGTTCGACTCGTCATGCCTGTCTTCCTTCTCAAAGCTCGATGCCGTCATTTGGGTCAAGTGACGCCTGCCGCGCGACCATGCGCATCCGCTGACGCATGGCACGGGCTTTGGCGGCATCGACGTCGGGCTCATCATCGAGAAAGTCGAACTCCTGCGATGGCGGCGGTGGTGGCGGGATGATTTCCTCATGCTCGGGAAGCTCCGGCTCACGACGGATACCGGCATTGGCAGGATCGTCGTCGGACGTGTTCGACGTGGGTCCGTGGCCGGCCGCGGCCGTAACAACACGGCTCGTCCAGTCGTCTGGCGCCGATGTTTCCATCTTCACCGACTGCTTGCGTAGGTCGGGCGGCGGCAGCACCCGTTCTTGAAGCCGCGCATCGGCATAGTAGCGCGCCTTGGCGGCGCGGATGGGCGGCACACCCGCTACCATGACGATCTCGTCGGTTGGCGGAAGCTGCATGATTTCGCCGGGCGTCAGCAATGGCCGCGCCGTTTCCTGCCGCGACACCATGAGGTGCCCCAGCCATGGCGCGAGGCGATGGCCGGCATAGTTGGTGGAATCGCGCATTTCCGTAGCCGTGCCGAGCGCATCGCTGATCCGCTTGGCGGTGCGTTCGTCATTGGCGGCGAAGGCCACGCGCACATGGCAATTATCGAGAATGGCATTGTTTTGCCCATAGGCGCGCTCGATCTGGTTGAGAGATTGGGCAATCAGAAAGGCTTTCAGGCCGTAGCCGGCCATGAACGCCAGCGCTGATTCAAAGAAATCCAGCCGCCCCAGTGCCGGAAACTCGTCGAGCATCAACAGCAGCCGGTGCCGCTTGCCGGAGGTCTCCAGTTCCTCGGTTAGCCGCCGTCCGACCTGATTGAGGATGAGGCGGATCAGCGGTTTGGTCCGATTGATGTCCGAGGGCGGTACGACGAGATAGAGGCTCACCGGTTCCTTCGCGCCGACCAGATCGGCGATGCGCCAATCGCAGCGCGCCGTCACGCAGGCGACAACCGGATCTCGGTAAAGACCGAGAAACGACATGGCGGTCGAAAGGACGCCGGAGCGTTCGTTCTCTGATTTGTTGAGAAGCTCGCGCGCAGACGAGGCAATGACAGGATGAACACCGGCTTCCCCCAGATGCGGCGTGTCCATCATTGCGCGTAAGGTTGCCTCGACCGGACGGCGCGGATCGGACAGGAAATTGGCGACACCAGCCAGTGTCTTTTCTTTCTCGGCATAGAGAACGTGCAGGATCGCGCCGACGAGTAGGCTGTGGCTGGTCTTTTCCCAATGGTTGCGCTTGTCGAGGCTGCCTTCGGGATCAACAAGAATGTCCGCGATGTTCTGCACATCGCGGACTTCCCATTCCCCCTGCCGCACTTCCAACAGCGGATTATAGGCTGCGGAATATACATTGGTCGGATCGAACAGCAGGACCCGGCCATGATGGGACCGGAATCCCGCTGTCAGATTCCAGTTCTCCCCCTTGATGTCATGGACAATACAGCTTCCCGGCCAGGTCAGCAGCGTTGGCACGACGAGGCCCACGCCCTTGCCGGATCGGGTTGGCGCAAAGCACAGAACATGCTCGGGGCCGTCATGACGCAGATAATCCTTGCTGTGCCGCCCCAGCACGACGCCATCCGGGCCGAGCAATCCGGCAGCATGGATTTCCTTATCCTCGGCCCATCGCGCTGAGCCATAGGTGGCGACATTACGAGCCTCGCGTGCCCGGATGATCGACATGAGAAAGGCGGCAGCTATGGCCAGAACCGCTCCGGACGTGGCGATGAACGCGCCTTCGGTAAAGATGCCCGGCGCATAGGCATCGTAAGAGAACCACCACCAGAAGAAGGCCGGTGGATAGTAGAACGGCCATCCGGCAATATCGAACCAGGGGTTGCCGAGCTGTGGCTGGAAGCCGAGCCGGAAAGCCACCCATTGCGTTGCAGCCCAGACCATCACCACGATGATGGTGAACACGACAATGATCTGGACCCAAAGTATTCGGCCTCCACGCATACAGGCTCCAATTGGCAAGAGAGACGGAGCCGATCAGAGAATAGAGGTTTTTGCGAGTGGCAACAGGAAAGGCGGGGGCGCCGCGTTGCCGGATACTATAGGCGGTATATCGGCAAAGGCTCAAACCCCGAGCCCCCGCGTCCGCCCCAACTGCCACGAGACTGATCCACCCTGCACGATGCCAGCAACCTCGCGGCCGATCTGGCGGTCGATTACTGGCCGCCATGGGACGAGAGTGAACTCGTGGCTCTTTTCGATAATGGCGAACTTGCCGCTCGATAGATGTGCGGTCCCGGTGAACTTGCCAGTGACAGTTTCTCCATCGGCAGCCGCGCGGAATGGCAGCGCCTTGCTCCCGGCCATCTCCGCACCGACTCGGGCCACTTCCCGTTCCCGCAGATTGGCGAGCAGGTTTCGCCGATAGAAAATGCGTCCATTCTGCTGCCGCGTGGCATCGCCCTGTGCGATATGATGCTCACGGCGCTGATCCATCGCCTCGCGCACCTGCTGGCCGAAACCTGCCGGGGTAAAGGCCGAAGCGTCCGGCATAACCAGTCGTCGGTCCAACCAGGTCGCACCATCGGCGCCGATCTGCTTTTCCAGATCGAAGGTCGAGACGACACGGATGCTGGCCTGCCGGTTGCGACCGGCATCATAGGCGGTGGCGCGGCTCTCGAAGTCATCGGGGATGCGCCACTGGTCAGCGTCGATCCGCTCAGCGATGCCGGCGCGGCGCAACGCCTCCAGTCGCCGGACATGGGCATCGACATAGCCCTCGTAATCGCCGCCCGGTATACGTCCTTCGAACTTCGCCTGTTCCAGATGGCGGCTCGGTCGGTAAATACCGTTCTCCGAGATCGCAGCGATGGTGCGATCAGAGGGACGTTGTGCTGTATCGGCGGGACCGACTTCCACGATGCTGCCGATCCGGGCATCCTCGACGCGGGCCGGATCAATGCCGGGAAGATGGTGTGTTCGTCCGTCGATACCGTCCACCACGAGCGTCAGGCTCTCGCCCATCTCGTCGGTGAGATATTTGTCCACGATGCGGCCAGTGATGGGCGCCGCAGGTGCGGTATCGTGAAGCTGGAACGTCATCGGATCGCGCTCCAGCCCGTCGGCCTTCAGCGCCTTGTGCATGTTGCGGATGATGTCACCGCGCTCACCCAGTTCACGCAACGCCGGCTCCATCTTCTCGCCAAGCTCCCAGACGCCAGGTGCATGTTCCGTAGCCAGCCCCATCTTTTCCAGTTTGGCGAGACGGCGCAGGCGAAGCGTGCGATTGAACTGGCGGCGGGCATTTGCCGGTTCGTGGCGAAGATCGAGGAACCGTTCGTCAGCCTCCTCGGTCATAGCGCGGTCGATGCGGGTGAAGCGGTCCTGATCAATTTCGGCAGACAGCTTGCGGCTCTGCTCGATCTCAGTCACGGGGCCGAGTTCCAGCGTGGTCAGTTCGCTCGCCCGCTCACGAATGCCATTGCCGAGATAGTCGCCATTGATGACCAGGTTCTCGCCCAGATCGTCCTTGCCCCGAACGATGACATGGACATGGGGATGTCCGGTATTGTGGTGATTGACCGCCACCCAATCGAGTTTCGTGCCAAGGTCGGCCTCGATGCGGCTCATCAGATCGCGGGTGTGTTCGGTGAGGTCGGAAAGATCGGCGGCATCTTCGGGCGAAACGATAAAGCGGAACTGATGGCGATCGTCCTTGCCGCGATCAAGGAAGGCATCTCCATCGGCGCGATCCTCGGTCGCCGAATAGAGCTGGCCACGCTCGCCATCACGCGAGGTTCCGTCTCGCTGGATATAGCGCAGATGGGCAGCCCCTTTGCCGTTCTTCCCCGCGCTCTGAACGTACCGGGTTTTGACGACGACGCGGCGCACTCCGGTCGCACTGTGACGCCAGCCGCCCGACAGGGTTCTGGCGCGGACAAAGGCCGCCCCACGCCCACGCTTGACGCCCGGACCTTTGCTCGCCCGCGATGCCTTCCCGCTCTTTCCGGCCGAACCAGATGAAGACGACGAGGACGTCCGTGATGCGAATGATGATGATCGACCGGGACCGTTGCTATGCTGACGCGCCAGCTTCTTCGCCTGCGTCAGAAAGCTCTTCGCCTTGCCCCCCTTCGGCACGTCGGATTTGATCCGGCCAGGCCTGGGGCGAAAGCGGTTCTCGTCGTCGGCGCTCATGAGCGCATCCCATGCCGTTCAGGCACGCAAACGGCTGGTATTCGCCCATAGTGCCGGTCAAAACCCAGTAAAGCCAAGGCTTTGCGCCACATCGCGGCACGCAAGGCCCGGAGGCAGGGTGCCGTGCGCCGCGCCCCAAAACAGTGTGCAGACAAGGGCTTGCCCAGAAACCGGCCCGACACGGTGCCGGTTTCCTTTATCTTGCCCTCCGCCTTCCCTGCCCTTTTTGCCCTTCCTGCCGGGAATGCTGCCAGGCGCACCCAAGCCTGACTGCACACCGGAAATGGACCGAACGAGCGCGTAAACGCCATGCTCATGGCTTGTCGCCATTGCTCGCACGGGCCACGAATATGCCGCCGTCCTGCGGCTCCTGATCGACGGAATCGCGCAGAGGAACGGTTGCGCGGATGTCGCTTGACGGCTGATTGACCGCCGCCGAATTGCCGCCGGATTGCGCAACAAAGAGCGGAGCTTCGCGCCAATCCGGCGGTGGCGGCGGAACGATCATCGGCACATCAGGCGCAGTCGCACCGCCGAGAAGCGGTGCGAGCGTGGCGACATAGGCGCGTGTTTCTGCGGGCAAAGTGCGGCCGGTCGCCAGATGCTCGTCATAGCGACCGGGACCGGCATTGTAGGCCGCCAGCATGGCTGCGACATTGCCATAGCGGTCCCACATCTCGCGCAGATACGCTGTGCCTGCGAGGATGTTGTCGCGCGGATCGTAAGGATCGCGCCCGAGACCATGGCGGCTGCGCAGGCCCGCCCAGGTGTCGGGCATGACCTGCATCAGTCCCATTGCACCCGCCGATGAGATGGCGCGCACATCGCCCGCGCTTTCCACACGCAACACAGCCCGAATCCAGTGCTCTGGAATGCCGAAGCGCTGTGACGCCTCGGCAATGAAAGCAACATGGGGATGCGCGGTAACAGGCGCGGGTTGCGGCGTGACCTGCGCAAATGCAGGCGTCAATCCGCTGCCAGCCGACATAAGGGCCGTGAAGAGAAGAAGGGCGCGGGATCGCATGATCTCAGTCTCGATCTTCGTGGGGCCGCGGGCGGCTCCAGTGCAGCGACCATGACGAGCCTGCATCGTCGTCGCGGAACAGATTGGCGCGGATCGGCTGCGGCAAGGCGGGATCGTCAAGCAGCACCGAGAGATATTCGCCAGCCTTTTCGCCGGTGCGTTTCCATGCAGCGCCGACCTCTGGCCCGTCATGTTCAATGTAATGGACGCGATAGTCCGGCGCATTCTCCGCATCGGAATGCTCAGTGGGTACGATAACAAGATCGCGCTTCATGGTGAGCGTGACGAGCTGACCGGCGAAGCCGGATGCGTCACGCGCGAATTGACCGATCTGTGGCATGGTACATCTCCTGTGTTGGTGGATTTGGCGTGGGTTCAATGCGTGGCCGCCCGCCATTCGTAGCGGCCATCGCCTTCCTCATCGGTCCACAGCGGGAGCGCCCTGCCGATGACGGAACTGGCGGGAACAGGTCCGAAGTAACGGCCGTCGAGGCTGTCCCGGATGTCCCAATTCATGAGGAAGAGTTCACCCTCGCCGATGATGCGGCAGCCCTGCCAGACCGGCAGATCGCGGCCCATACGGTCGCGCTCCAGTGCGTCCCCCATCTCGACATTATCGACGGTAATGGTCGCACCGTTGCGGCAGACGCGCTGTCCTGGCAGGCCGAGGACGCGCTTCAGCAGCGGCACGCCGCGTCCGATATAGCCGCGCTCGACCATGGACTGCTCAGACGGCATGATGGCGACCAGTTCGGGAACTTCGAGCGCATTGGCGGGAGCAACTGTGTAGAAGCCGATGGGCGCGCTGGCAGTCGCATTCCAGATCAGCCGGGTTGGCAGATCGGCAACCGCCGTGGCGACAAGTGTTCCGACAGCCAGCATGGACACCGCGAGAGTATGACGGCGGCTCATGGCGCAATTCTCCGGCGGTTGACCCACGCGGCATGGCGCTCCGGGGTGTAGGGATTGGGTTCCTGACCGGCACTCAAGCGGTTGTGGACGTGCCGCCAATGGTCCGGCGCAACATCCGCCGGATCGACGCCAAGCGCGTCCACGGCATCAATCAGGGCCAGCACCCGCTGGACTTGTCGCCAGCCATCATTACGCAGCAGGATCTCGCCGCCAGGACGAACGAAAGGCACGGTCTGGTACGGTTCGCCGCGACCAACGGCGCGCAGGATGTCGAGTCGCGAGACGATGGTGCCGTAATCGTTGGAGGCCCAGCGGACGAAGGCGAAGATGCTTTCGGGCGCAAAACCGATCAGACTGCGGCGGCGGTCGATGATCTGTTCAAAGCTCTTGCGGCCGAAGCGTATCCAGCGCTCGACCTTCCTCTTCTGGAAGGTCAGTTCGACCAATGTGGTGAACGGTGCAGGCCCGTCCGCCTGCGGATGTTCATGAGCAGCGCGCACGGTTTTGCCGGTCATGACTGATCTCCTTCGATGGGTGGAAACTCGCGGACCAGCAGCTCGCGCAGCATCACGGCGACGGTGACACCGCGGCGGAAAGCGGCAACCTTGATGCGCCCGCGCAGTTCGGGCGCGATGTCGATGGTCAGGCGGGCGGTGAACGCCTCCGTAGCCGTCTTGCCGGTTGCCGGCGCATCGGCGGCTCTGACCCAGCTATCGGGATTGCCCGGACGCGATGCGAAGCCGGATTTGACGGGCGGACGTGTCATGGCACGATCCTCCCGACACCGAGGCCATTGATCTCGGCCGCCAGCGCTGTGACCTCCTGTGCGGCCCGTTCGCCGCCATCTGTCTCCAAGACCAGCCGTCCGGTCTGTGCGGCTTCGGCGAAGGCGACACGCTGGCCGACCGTCGTGGCCAGCAAGGGCGGATCATGTTCGGCCAGTGTCTCTGCCGTTTCGCGGGCGATGACGGTGCGCGCACCGCATCGGTTCAGCAGAAAACGGGAGGCCAGTTCAGGGCGATAGATGCGGGCTTCGTTCAGAAGCGCCAGCATCTCGGCGGAGGCCCAGCCGTCGAAAGGAGATGGCTGCACCGGGATCAGCACCAGATCGGCAGCAAGCAGCGCAGAGCGCATCAGGCCAGCGACACGGGGCGGACCATCAATAACGACATGATCGGCGTCACGCGCCAGCTCCGGCGCTTCCCTGTGCAGGGTATCGCGGGCAAGGCCGATGACGGCGAACAGCCTTGGCAGCCCTTCATGGCTGCGCCGCTCCGACCAATCGAGTGCGGAGCCTTGCGGATCGGCATCGATCAGGATGACCCGCTTGCCTTGCGCAGCCCAGGCTCCGGCGAGATGCAGCGCCAGCGTCGTCTTGCCCACGCCGCCTTTCTGATTGAGGAGCGCAACAATCATCGCCGTCCTCTCGGTTTGCCGAGAGGAAGTTCAGGCGTGCTTGTTGACGCGGGCGATCCCTGCTTTGGGGGTGTCAGCTTGCCTTTATGGGCACCCGATCTGAGGGCCGCACCAGCCTTCGCGATGAGCTTTTCCACATCGCGCCGCCGCTCTTCAAAGTTAGATTCTGTGTTAGACTCTAAGTTAAGGGCGCAATTTTCGCTTTTATTACCGAAGGATAGGAGGTGTTTGGGTTCCCGATAGCACGAGCCTCCGGTTCCTGATGGCACGATAGTCCGGGTTCCCGATAGCACGAGGCTATCCACAGGTTTTCCACAGGCCGGGACAGGCTCGAAAGCGAGCAGCATCCGGCCGCCGGTTTCGACCTCGGCGAACAGGGTGTAGCCGGGCAGTGGCTGGCGGCGGATAATGTCGCGCAGCTCGAAGGCGAAGCGCTTGAACGGCGACAGACTGCCCGATTTCTGGTGCAGGTGACGGAAGTCGAACCGCCAACCGTTTTTCTGCCGCCCACCATGCTTGCGCACCAGGCGATAGAGCCAGCGATCCAACCCGCCGGTCAGATTGAAATAGGCCCGGTCGATGGTGAGGATCAGGGCGTCATCCAGAACCGCACTGTAGAACCAGTCGGGCACGATCATCTCGATGCCGTCCGGGCGGCCATTGGCATCGGTCCGCTCGTGCCATTCGTTGATCCACGAAAAGCGATGTCGCCGTCCATTCCCGCGCTGGCGGATCGAGGTTGCAACCGTGGTCGATTGCAGCCGGTCCAGCGCCGCCTTCAGGCGCTGATAGTCCCTCAGGGAGGTTCCGCGCCCTGTGAATGTCAGGATTTCATAGGGCGTTGCCGCCATCAGGCGCGACGTGCGCAGACCGGCGTCCCGCGCTTCAACAATCTGACTGGCCGCCCAGATCAGAATATCGGCATCCCAGATCGTCGCCATGCCGTGATCGGGAACAGCTTCGACACGGATCGAGACATTGCCCAGGGCAAAGTCAATCGGGCGGATACGGTGCGATTTAGAAAGGGAAAAGAAAGGATAGGCCATGAGATCCTGCGCGTCTCGTGGAGCGAATTCACCGGGAAGCGTCCGAAACAGATCGAGTTGTCCGCGTTCCGAGGCGGATGGATGCTGCGCTGCCATCAGAGGGTGACAACCACGTTCAGCGCGTGATGCGCTTGGGCGAGGTGAACGCGGTCGGGGGCAGAGGTTTCGCCGGGAGAACCTGTCCGCGTGGGTCCGACGTGGAGGTGACTGATCCGCGCGCAACCCAGGCTGCGAGATCCTCGACCGAATAGACAACGCGGCCGCCGAGCTTGTGATAGGCAGGTCCGGTTCCGTAGGTTCTGTGCTTTTCCAGCGTGCGCGCGGACAGGCTGAGGAAATCGGCAGCTTCCTTGGTGCGCAGGTAGCGTGGCGGCAAGGCGGCGAGATCAGGTCGCATGGGGTGGCCTCCGTGGTTGTGCAGGATGCCGCTGACGATCAACGGCATGACATGCGCACGGTGGCGAAGGCGCGGCGGCATGGGGGATGAGGAAGATCGAAGGGGTAAAATCCTCACCCTCGATCAGACGTCAGTGTCAGGGTTTGCGACGATGGCGCAAAAGGTCCTGATAACCGCCGTCGATCAGCGCGGCGGCAGATCGGACAAGGGCGATGACAGAGGCGCGCAAAGCCGATGTCTTCCACGGCTCAGCGCGAACGCGCGCCTCGCCGTAAATGGCGATGGCAATCTCACGATAGGTCGCGTGGTTGGCGTTTCCGTCGGCAGCTTGCATCATCAGGCGAAACCGCCGGCGCTGATACGGCGTCATCCTGGGGTCGCGGCGCGCGGGTCTCCCGGCCAGCATGTGCCAGAGCCTGAGAATGGCTTCGAGCCGATCCGGCAGATTTTCGTCAAGTGGCAGAATGATCGCCGGCTGCGAATTGGCATCGGTGTCGGCGAGGATCAGATATTGAACGCCGTCTCTGGCGTCAAAGACACCATATGTCCCCTCTGGTCCGCAGATGGCATCAGCAAGATCGACCGATAAGGCGGACGGAGAAGGCGGAAGAAAATCGGGCGCCGCCCCGAGCATCAGCACGTCCGGATTGGCAACAGGCGACCAGATGACCGGTTGGTCGAGCGCGGAAAAGCAGGGGTCTGCCGGGAAATCGCAACCCCCAGCGATGTTGGAAATCATCCGCAAAGGGAAGATGCCCGCTGCCTTGCGCTACAAGATCATCGAAACTGGCCTGATAGGAGGCGTTACGGCGCAGGCATTCCCAGGCGACACCCTCAACGGGCAGCGCATCGTAGAATTCATACTGGTCCTGGTCTCGCCAGCGGGATGTATCCGGCTTCATTGCTCCGCTCCTGGTTGAAACTGCACAGGTGGAGCGTGAAAGAATTGCGGCGCCGCTACCGAGATGGAAGCCGGAACGAAGACATGGGGTGATGCTCTGAGGGCATCACTGGTGCGACGGCGGCGAGGTCAGGTTCGATCTGTCGGATGACGCAGCAACTGGCGATAGCCGCTCTGTGTCATCCAGCGCGCGCGGGCCAGATGGCTGTCATGAACCTGCCGAGCGCGCACTGGTTCCAGGGCGGGGTCGATACCGAACAGAATGTTGACGGCTTCGGTCCATTCCGCACCATCGGCGTCAGCATCAAGCAGCCGCATGTAGAGTTTGACGTGCGCGCGATCATATTCGGTCAGCTCGTCGCCGACAGGCACGATGTCGTCAAAGGGGATGACTGCGGATGTCATGTCGAGGGCCGCCGCAGGGCGCAGGCCGCGGCGGCGGATTGATGATGCCGCCGGCGCCGGTCAGGCGTCATGGATCTGTCGGTATCTCTTCTCGTCTTGGTCATGAACCAGCAATACTCCTTGCCCGCGATCCGTGGACAGGAGAACAATCCCTGCTGCTTCAAGCGCCCGGCGCACCTGATCCCGCGTTGTCTCATACACCTCGAGCCGGTTCTCGGACTCAAGGCGTTTCAGGGCAGTCAGCGATATTCGGGCCTTGTCAGCGAGCGTCTCCTGCGTCCAACCCAGCAACGCGCGTGCGGCCCGCGACTGTCGAGCGGTGATCATGCATGATCACCTCCCATCGCGACCGGCGCGCATTCCAGAACTACGGCTATTTTAGTCGCCTTCGCCCGATACGCCATACGAAATCGTCGAATCTGGCCAGGGCGTTATCTGCACGGCTGAGCATGCAGCCCGACTGATTCGCCTGTATGCCGCAATTGCAGCACTTGTGCTGGCCGTAGCGTCGACCAGCGCAAGATGATCCCCAAACGCTCCATGGGAAATGGTAGTGATATGTTTGGAGATCATTTTTGTTGCATTCTACACCGGGTATGATACCCATCCAGATCAATGCGGCAAGAATGATCCGTAAAGGTATCACATGAAGGCGGAAGAAGAAACACTGAGGCTGATCGGCGACCATTTTCGCCGCGCGCGTCTTGCAGCGGGGTTGACCCAGGAGCAGGTGGCCGATCTTGCGGGCATTTCGCGCCCGCGCTACCGCGACATCGAGACGGGGGCAGCGGCCGCGCGCACCACGACATTGATCAACATTGCCCGGGCGCTTGGGCTGGAAATGATGCTGGTCCCGCAGGCGATGGTGCCCGCCATCGAGGCGCTTTTGCGCCCCGAGGCCGAGGATGATCATCCGGCCTTCAGCCCGCAACCGGAGAGCGACGATGACAGCCGTCCGTACCGCTGAGACCATCACCTCGCTGGACGTGTTCCTGAACAGTGCGAAGGTTGGCACGATCGTCAGGACGCCGGGCGATTTCAACGCCTTCAGCCTTGATCCGGCCTATCGCGCGACCGGCGGCATTCCGGTTCTGAGCCTGTCGCTGCGCGCGGCATCAGGGGGCCTGCGCAAGGATCCGCGACCTGTCGCAGGCAGCCTGCCGCCCTTCTTTGCCAACCTGCTGCCCGAAGACCGACTGCGCGAGGCGATGGAAAAGCACCATGCGGGCAATGTGCGGCCGGGGAATGATTTCGATCTCCTGGCAGCTCTGGGCGCGGACCTGCCGGGTGCCGTTCGGGTGCTGCCCAGTGACGGTCAACCGGGTATCGCGGCTACGGCTCTCCAAGGTCGGCCAAAAGCCCGCTTCTCGCTGGCGGGCGTGCAGATGAAGCTATCGGTGATGAAGAACACGGGCAAGGGCGGCGGACTGACCCTGCCGCTCGGGGATGACGAGGGCCAGTATATTGCGAAATTCCCCTCGACCGCCTTTCCGGGCGTGTCGGAAAACGAGTTCGCGAACCTCGCACTTGCCGAAGCAATCGGCATGGACGTGCCCGAGCGGGAACTGGTCAGACGGGACCAGTTCGAGGGGATTCCCGAAGAGTTCGAAACACTTGCCGAGGGGCTGGTCCTGCTCGTGCGGCGTTTTGATCGCGGGGCAGATGGGCAACGCATCCATATCGAAGATTTCGCGCAGGTTTTCGGCCTGTACCCGGCACGTAAATATGATGGCGCCGCCTCCCACGACATCGCCTCTGTGCTGAATGTGGCAATCTCGCCGTTCGCCGCGCTGGAGTTTGTCCGGCGGCTGACCTACTCGGTGGTCATGGGCAATGGCGACATGCATCTCAAGAACTGGTCGCTGATCTATCCGGGCGACGGCGACACGCCCACTCTTGCACCGATCTACGACATGCTTTCGACCGTTCCCTACATTCCGGCAGATGGGCTGGCGTTGTCACTGGGCGGCGAGCGGGCCTTCAAGGGCCTGGCCCCGGCCCGCTGGAAGACGTTTGCCAATCGGGCAAGGCTTCCCGAGCCAGCCGTGCTCAAGGCCGTTGTCGAGACGGTGAAACGCATCGATGCGAAATGGTGGACACTACCGGAACGCGAGGTGGTCCCCCCGCCCGTGCTGGAACGGATCGACGCCCATGTGAAAACCATGATCCCGATCCTGACCGGCTGAGCAGTTCCAGCCCGGACAGGTCACCGGGCCTGGCGGCTTTCCCGCGGGCACGGGAAAGGCCCCGACCTTGCGGTCGGAGCCTTTGTTCCGCGCCTCAGTCGCCGCGGCGACCGTTGGGGCGGGACCAGATGAGCGAGAAGGTTTCGCCGTCTTCTTCGTCGAAGAGGTTGGCGTAGATCGGAGCGTTGAAGCTCGGATCGTCCAGCTTGAGGCCCAGATAGTCGCGGCCCTCGTTGGAGCGCTTTGACCAGGCGGCGCCGATCTCGGCGCGGCCGACCAGAACCCGGTGGCTGGGGGCGTTCTCGCCGGTGGCGCGCAGGTCGGGAACGATGCGCACGCCCTTGGCCTGGACGCTGAGGGTGACGATTTCGCCGGTGAATTCGTTCGAGCCAGTCTTCTTGAAGGTGCCGATGGTTGCCATTTTAAGTCTCCGTTTTCCGTTTCCGAGCCCGCACCATTGCGGCCTCTATGGCGATCGACCGGCCGGAGACGAACGCTGGCGCACCCCGAACGGGGCTGGACAGCACAGGAGAAACTTTCTTGTTCCGCGCGGAATGGCGGCTCTGCCGTCAGGGGAAGAAAGTTGTGACGACGCTGTTGCGCTAAAGCGGTCGAAGCGCAACGCGCTGTTCTTCGGCCAGATCAGGCCATTGAAGAGGCCGTTTGGAGCGGTCGAGACACGGGGGCTGAACGGAGATGTGGCAACCTTGGGCTGCATCAGGATAACCAGATCGGCAACACCGGCCTTTTTGTCACCCCGCGTCTCAGGCCATGCGCATCTCTCTTTCCCGCCTGCCCCACCCGCATCGCCCCAACCGGGTTCCCGTCAGTCCGCGAACGCTGATGCCGACCGCCCTGCGCTCCTATGGGCCGCGTCTGTGCCTCACGCTGATTCGATGCATGCCCGCTGTCTGTCACCATTTTCCTGACGAAGACGGAAGATGATCCGCATCCGCTTCTGGTCGCCATCAACGGATCATTGCGGTTCAGGTGCGTGCAAAGCCGCCGTCCGCGTGGTCGGTTGCCGCCATGCCCGTAACGCGCAGGAACGCCGTCACGCCCACCGCAACCGCTCCGATCACCGAGAAGATGAGTTGCCATATCTCCGAGGGCATCATGTGCTTGACAATACCGAGCGTGGCGTAAAATCCGGCCATTCCCGCCGGAGCGACGAAGGCCAGAGCAATCAGCAGACGCGCCGTAACCGTCCGGGCTGACCGCTATCCTTTCCATCTCCACGGCAGCAGTTCATCGACCTTGGTGATTTTGTAGTCGGGGATGCGAGCGAGGGTGTCGGCGAGCCAGGCGTGGGGATCGACGGCGTTGAGCTTGGCCGTTTCGATCAGGGTGTAGGCGATGGCCGCGGCTTTGCCGCCAGCCTCGGAACCGACGAAGAGGTAGTTCTTCCGCCCAAGGGCGATGGCGCGCATGCCGCGTTCGGCGGCGTTGTTGTCCAGTTCCAGGATGCCGTTGTCGAGATAGGGGCGCAGGCGTTCCATGCGGGTCAGGGCATAGCGGATGGCGGCTGCGAGCGGGGATTTTCCAGAGATCGTGGTGAGTTGCATGGTCAGCCAGACCTCCAGGTCTTCGAAGACCGGGGCCGCATGTGCCTTGCGGAGTTCGACCCGGACATCTGGTGGGGAGCCTCTGGCCTCCTTCTCGACAGCATAGAGTTGCGCGATCCGGCTGATGGCTTGTTCGGCGATGGGAGAGCCCTGCGACCGGTGGATGTCGACGAACTTGCGCCGCACATGGGCCATGCAGGCGACCTCGCGGATGGCGCCGGTTCGGTAGAGGTCTTCGAACCCGGCATAGCCGTCGGCATGCATCCAGCCGCGGAACCGGGCGAGATGGTCCTTCGGGTGCTGGCCCTTGCGGTCACCGGAGAAGCGATACCAGGCGGCGGGCGCGGCCGCGCCACCCCACGGTCGTTCGTCACGCGCATAAGTCCAGAGCCGTGCGGTCTGGGTCTTGCCGCTGCCGGGAGCGAGCATGCTGATCGGCGTGTCATCGGCGAAGATCGCCTCGGCCGACAGGACATGGCGGCCGATGGCGTCTGCGACGGGTTCCAGCAGGGCGGTGGTCTTGCCGACCCAGTCGGCCAGGGTGGACCGGTCGAGGTCCAGCCCTTCGCGGTCGAAGATCTGGCTCTGGCGGTAGAGCGGCAGATGATCGGCATACTTGCTGACCAGCACGTGGGCCAAGAGACCTGGCCCCGGGCGGCCGCGCTCGATGGGGCGCGAGGGCAGCGGCGACTGAACAAACTTCTCGCAGCAGGCGCAGGTCAGGCGCGGACGGACGATCCGGTTCACGATGAAGCGCCCGGGGATGTATTCCAGTTCTTCGGTCACATCTTCGCCGATCCGGCGCAGGCGGCCGCCGCAGTCAGCGCAGGCATCGGCACCGGGCGTCAGTTCGACTTCCATCCGCGGGACATGATCCGGGATCGGGCGGCGCTTCGGTTTGTCCTTCTCTTCGATGTCCGGCAGACACATCCGCGCGGTCATCGCGGCGGCGGCAATCTCGCTTGTTTCCAGGGCCAACTGAAGCTGTTCCGCAGTCTCAGACGACGCGCCAAACCGGTGCGCTCGGTGCCCGGCCAGCTGGTGCCGCAGCTTCTCGATCAGGATCGCCTGCGCCTTCACCTCGGCCAGAAGCCGCGCGGTGAAGCTGCGCAACTCCTCGGGGTCTTCCGGCAAGGTCAGGGTGCGATCCAGCATGCAAGAAGATTATCCCACTGTATTCCTTGTGGGAATCCTTCTCTTGCAGGATGGCAGATTATCCCGCAGCCAGAGGCTGCCATGACCGCTGCGGCGCGCGCCAGTCGATCCCTTCCAGCAGCATCGCCAACTGTGCAGGCGACAGCGCAACCTTCCCCTCCTTGGCCGAAGGCCAGACGAACCGCCCCTTCTCCAGCCGCTTCATGAACATGCAGGCGCCTTGACCATCCCACCAGATGACCTTCACCAGATCGCCCTGACGGCCACGGAAGACGAACAGATGTCCGCTGAACGGGTCTTGCTTCAGCACCGCTTCGGCCTGAGCCGCCAGCGCCGTGAACCCCTTGCGCATGTCGGTGACACCCGCCGCCAACCAGACCCGTGTGTTAGCCGGAACCGGGATCACGCCGTCAGGCCCCGGATCAGCCGCGCCAGCGCCTCGGGGTCATACCCGCCGCTGATCCGCATCTTATGCCCGCCCGCCAGTTCGATCTCGATGTGGTTCACTGCGGCGGGCATCGCCACAGGCGCCTTCACCTCCGCGACGATCTCAACCGGCAGAAAGCGCGCGACATCGGCCGCGTCGGCATCTGCAAACCGGCGATCGCGCAACCAGGCAAAGACCAAATTGGCGTTCACGTCATACCGCCGGGCGACCTGGCTCACCGACACACCGGGCACACGCGTCTGCCCGCAGATCATCCGCTTCTCTTCGTCAGACCAAACCCGACGCTTCCGACGCTTCGTCACAAGCAACCCCGATAGTGTCCATTATCCGATAGTGGACACTACCCTCTACGCAGCACTCCCGGCAGAGCGGGCACGCCGGACGCTTACGACGCGCCCACATCGGGCGGATCAGCATGAGCAGGCCCTGACCAACAGCCAGCGTTAGACCGGCGGCGAGAAGACCAACGACGATGCCGCCGAGCCAACCAGCCCCAGTATCATAGGCCAAGGCGCCTGCATTCAGGCCAATAAAGAACGGCAAAGCGAATACGGCGAGATTGAACAGCAGCCAGCACATGGTGCCGATGGCTGCGATGGAAACGAGGATTCCGAGAACGATCATGGTGGTGTCTCCGTGCAAAAGGTTGGACGGTTGCGCCTTCCACCACCACCACGGCGCAGCCACAGAATAGCAGCATTCCTCTCACCGGGCGAGATGAGATAGTTTGTAAGGTCAAGCCTCTCTGTAAACTTGCCGCTTGAACAAGAAAGCTGATGCGTCTGGTAGACCAGTATCGGCTCTACCTCTACGGTGGTTATATTGTTGGGTGGTGGAAGGCTGCGGGTTAAAGTCTATGGCAGAAATCGATTGGTCAGATCGAGCATTTTACGACGATGGCGAATGGGTAAGCTGGTCAGACATCGATGAGCAGCTTCGTCACAAGGAGTGGGGAGCGAAGTATCCAAACGCCATCCGATCAATGATCCCATATTTTGAGGACCTGATCTCACTCGCTGAGAGCTACCATCTGGAGACTGGCCTGCATTTGTCCGTGTATGGCGACATCGGCGAATTGTTCGGGGCCATCACCTACGGCATCAAGTTGAACAAGACCTACGCGCAGGGTTCGGACGGCAGGCTCGAAAACGATCATGTCGAAATCAAAACCATCACACCTTTCAAGACCAAGGACGTGGTGATGGTGGATACATCGAGGCATTTCAACAAGTTGCTCGTGGTCAAAATAAATGCGGAGTTCCAGGTCTCCGGGCGAATGGTCAGCCGCAAGCAATTGCCAAAGCGCTCAGGCCGTTATCTCCGGATTCGCTGGGAGGACCTGGCGCTCTTGCAGTAGTGCGCAATGGCGTTATGCCGAACCGGCAGCGCTCACGCGCTGCCGGTCCCGAAGCGATAAACTGGGATGCCCATCTTGCGAGCCTTGTCGGCCAGGTTGTCCTGAATACCCGTGCCGGGGAAGATGATGACCCCGATCGGCATGATGCCGAGCATCTGGTCGTTGCGCTTGAACGGTGCTGCCTTGGCATGTTTTGCCCAGTCGGGTTTGAAGGCGACCTGTGCGACCTTGCGGTTATTGGCCCAGGTGGCCGCGATGCGTTCCGCGCCCTTGGGCGATCCGCCGTGCATCAGCACCATGTCCGGGTGCTTGGCGTGGACCTGATCGAGCTTGGCCCAGATCGTCCGGTGATCGGTGGTGTCGCCACCCGAGAAGGCGATCTTCGGTCCTGCGGGCAGCAGCACCTCGTTGTCGGCACGGCGCTTTGCGGCGATGAAGTCGCGGCTGTCGATCATGGCCGAGGTCATCTGGCGATGGTTGACCCGTGAGCCGGAGCGTTGCGACCAGGGCGTGCCGGTAGTGCGCAGATAGATGTCGGCGGCGGTTTCACGGAAGGTCTCCATGCTGTCGCGGCGTTCGATCAGGCTTTGGCCTGCACCGATCAGGGTTTCGAGCTGGACGGATTTAACTTCGCTGCCGTCCTGTTCGCGTTGAAGGCGTTTCTGCGCCTGCTCGTTATCGTCGAGTTTGTGCTCGATCCGCTCGACAGCGCGGTGGAAGGTGTTGACGGTGGACCAGAGGATTTCGTCGAGGTCGAAATCGAGGCTGGTGTCGGCCATGGTGGAAATCAGGGCGTCGAAGATGTCGGAGACTGCGCCCTGGATGACGTGATCTTCGGGTGTGATCCGGGGATCGGCCTCGTCTTCGGAGGGGCGGTAGCCGTAGAGTTCGAGTTCCTCGATGGCATGGCCGGTCGGGGACGTGCTGTGATCGGGTTCGAAATCGTCGTGCGCGTACATGGGATGCTTCCGTCAGTTGGACCGCGACCGTCGCGGCCTTCATGGCGACGAAAGCGCACGGGCGCTCCGGTCTGGCAGCGCGAGCCTCTGGCGAGTGCCTTGATGGCAAAGCCCGGCTGATTTGTTTCGCGCTGTAAAGGCGGCTCCGCCGCCGACGGAAATCAGTCGGGCGCCGCCATTGCCTGACCGGAGCGTTTGTGGGCCGATCGCCCTCTCGGAAGGCCAAGGCGCGGTCCTCTGCTGATGACAGGATGCAGCCTATGCGCATGACAGGATCGGAACGCCCCGATCACGGATCCGTACCGGCTATGCACTTGAAGCCGTGAAACGGCTGACGTCCTCGGGAGCGATTTGCACCCGGATCTCTGCCCGAACGGCATCCAGCCCGTGAGTTGCGAGATCTTCGTTGAAGTCCCCCATCATGGGCGAGAGCGTGATAGCCTTGATCCCGGCCTCGTGCGCCCGGTTCACCAAGCTATCACGGGCGCTGTCACCTGCCGGATCGTTGTCGCGGACGATATAGAGCGTGCGCAGTTGCGGCGGAAACAGGATGGCAGCGAGATGTCCGGCCGAGAGCGCGGAAACCATCGGCATGGTGGGCAAAGCCTGACGAAGCGACAGGATGGTTTCGATACCTTCCCCCGCTGCCATGGCATCCTTCGCATCCCCGAAACGAACCGCGTGTCCGAGCAGGTCGCCCATTGCCTTCCTCGGCGGATCGACAGGTGCTTTGCCGGAGCCGTCCGAGGCCAGCCATGTGCGGTGTGCGCCGGTGATCCTGCCATCGAGGTCGGTAACGGCGGCGATCATGGCGGGCCAGGTTTGCGTCGGGCCATCGTCCTCGGGGCGCCAGTAGCAGTTGGGATGGAAGCGCAGATTTGCGGTTTGGCGTAAATCCGTAATGCCGCGTCCGCGTAAATACGCTTCTGCGATGCTGCCGATCAGCGGCTGTGTCATGCGCCAGAGGCGACGTGCCGCCTCGGATGATCCCGATGGTGCAGGCGTTCGGGACGGACAGGATGACGGCTGCAGTTCAGGATGCGGCAGGCTGAGGAAGTGCCGGGCTTCTTCGGCAACATCTGCGAAGTCGATCAGACCGAGCGAATCCCGGATCACATCCAGCAGATCGCCATATTCACCCGTGGCCGAGTCCTGCCATTTGCCGGCAATGCCTTTCACGCTGTCGTGCAACCGGACGAACATCGAGCGGCCAGCCGTGTTTCGGACATCGCCAACCTGCCAGTAATTGCCCTGTTTGCGGCCATTGGAGAGATAGTGGCGGCACACCGCCTCGGCCTGTCGGCCGAGACGGTGCGCCAGTTCGGAAGCGTTGAGACGCGACATTATGCGGCCTCCCGCTCACCGATGCGCAGGGCCGGGAAGCGGTCAAGCAGTTTGCCGATGATCTCCGGCCCCGTTGCATCGACGGGTACGAAGAAGCGCAGTTTCCACGAGATGATCTCACTGAAGAGACCATAGGCCCGCAGCCGATCACGCATTGCATCGGTAAAGCAGGTCAGTTCGATCCGGTTGGCGCCCATGACGCGGACGCGGCGCAGTTGCAGCCCCTCGGCAAGGTCGAGGATCGTGCGACCTTCGATCAGCGCAGCATAGGCGGCATCCGGTGTCAGGCTGTTGGTGACGCCACTGGTCGAAGCATTGGCGGCCCAGGCCGGCGATACCCGGCGACCGATGATGCGTTCGCCCTCGTCGGTCTGGAGCCGATAGACACGGGAAGACTCCTGCGGCAGGCGTTTCCAGATCGGCAGAAGCAGCCCTGTCACCATATGCAGGGTACTGTCGGTGAACTCCGGCACCTCGGCCAGTTCTGTCTTCCAGGCTGCGTTGAAGGCGGAACGGTCGGCCTCGATCCAGTGGGTGTCACCCATCGCCCGCACAGGAATGTTCATCGCCTCCATCGGCCGGATCAGCCGCACGCGCCGTTCGATCTCGCCATCATCCAGCATGATGCTGGTGGTCGGGATCTGCACGGCGGCGCGACCGGATCGCTCGTTGATGAGCAATCTTGCGCGGGGATCATCCAGTTCCGCCAGCGCGGCATCGAGCGAAACCGGTTGATTGCGCCTGCGCTCGGTGAGCGTCAGGAGCCGGGTTTCCGCCCCTGTGCCCGGATGGGTGTGGATCACCTGCCGGTCGGTGACGATGAAGCTCTCCGCCTTCAGCGTTTCCAACCCCATGTCATAGGTCCCGGATGCAATTGCCCCGTCGATCCGCGCCTGCAGAAGCTGCTCGAAGGCCGAGAACAGGATGCCCTGCAACTCGATGGTCAGCGCCAGCAGGCGGTTGAGGAAGGTGGTGATCGGCGGCAGGTCGTCCTTGATGCCGGTCGAATCCATCAGCTTCAGGCCGGTGGCGGCTTCAAACCGCTCCAACGAGCAGCCCTCGACCTTGCCGCGCACGATCAGCAGATAGAGCTGGCGCAGCGCATCGCGGGCATAGGCGGATTCCAGATTATCCTCGGGACGGAACAGCCCCTGACCGCCGGTCTGACGCTGGCCGCGTGTGATCGCGCCCAGCGTGTCGAGGCGGCGGGCGATGGTCGAAAGGAAGCGCTTCTCGGCTTTGACATCCGTGGCGATGGGTCGGAACAGCGGCGGCTGCGCCTGATTGGTGCGGTTGGTGCGCCCGAGCCCCTGAATGGCGGCATCGGCCTTCCAGCCCGGTTCCAGCAGGTAATGCACGCGCAGCCGCTGGTTTTTCGCCGAGAGTTCGGCGTGATAGCTGCGCCCCGTGCCACCAGCATCAGAGAAGACGAGGATGCGCTTCTGGTCATCCATGAAGGCTGACGTCTCGGCAAGGTTGGCAGAAGGCGCACGGTTCTCGACCGCAAGACGTGCCGATGCCCCGTCACCCTTGCGCACGATCCGGCGCGAACGGCCTGTGACCTCGGCCACCATATCCGTACCGAAACGCTGCACGATCTGGTCGAGCGCACCGGGGACAGGCGGAAGCGACCCCAGCTGCTCCAGCATCTCGTTGCGCCGCGCCACGGCTTCGCGGCATTCCACCGGCTGACCATCGCGGAAGACGGGTCGTGACGAGAGGTTCCCCTCACCGTCGGTGAACGGCTCGTAGAGCTGGACCGGGAAGGAATGCTGCAAATACGAGCCGACATACTCCCTCGGCGTGACATCGACGGAAATATCGTTCCATTCCTCGGTGGGGATCTCGGATAGCCGCCGTTCCATCAGGGCTTCGCCGGTCGAGACGATCTGGATGACGGCGGCATGGCCCGCCTCCAGATCGGCCTCGATAGACCGGATCAGGGTCGGGGTTTTCATGGAGGTCAGCAGATGGCCAAAGAAGCGCTGCTTGGTGCTTTCAAAGGCCGAACGGGCGGCGGATTTGGCCTGCCGGTTCAGCGTCCCCTCGCTGCCGGTGATGTTGGCGGCTTCCATCGCCGCGTCCAGGTTCCCATGAATGACAGCGAAGGCGGCAGCATATGAGTCGTAGATGTGCCGCTGTTCGTCCGTGAGCTGATGCTCGATCAGTTCATATTCGACGCCATCATAGGAGAGTGAGCGGGCGGTATAGAGGCCGAGAGATCGCAGGTCGCGGGCCAGGACCTCCATGGCCGCAACGCCACCGGATTCGATCGCCTCGACGAACTCGGCACGCGTCTGGAACGGAAAATCCTCACTACCCCAGAGGCCGAGGCGCTGAGCATAGGCGAGATTGTGGACGGTGGTGGCGCCAGTCGCCGAGACATAGACGACGCGGGCGTCGGGCAGCGCGTGCTGAAGCCGCAGGCCCGCACGTCCCTGCTGCGAGGCGGCGACATCACCGCGTTCACCTTTTCCGCCACCGGCATTCTGCATGGAATGGCTCTCGTCGAAGATAATGGCTCCATCGAAATCGGACCCTAACCATTCGACGATCTGCTTGACGCGGGAAACCTTCTCGCCGCGGTCGTCGGAGCGTAGCGTGGCATAGGTGGTAAAAAGGATGCCTTCCGACAGCGTGATCGGCTTGCCTTGAGGGAAGCGTGACAGAGGCGTGACCAGCAGCCGTTCCATGCCGAGCGCCGACCAGTCGCGTTGCGCGTCCTCGATCAGCTTGTCGGATTTGGAGATCCAGATCGCTTTGCGCCGACCGCGAAGCCAGTTGTCGAGAATGATGGCGGCGGACTGGCGACCCTTGCCAGCGCCGGTTCCATCACCGAGCATGAAGCCCCGGCGAAAGCGGATCGATCCGGCAGCATCCTCGGGCGCGGCGCTCACATTGTCGAAATGCTCGTCCACGGTCCAGGCGCCGGCGAGATGATCGGCGTGGGCTTCACCGGCATAGATCACCGTTTCAAGCTGGGCGTCCGACAGACGCGCGCAGATGTCGGGCGGCAGCATGGGCCGGTAGGAAGGCTTGGGCGGTGCGACCGAGGCCATGGCGGCGGATTGCACCAGCTTGGTCGGATGCGGCTGTGCACCAGCGATACGCAGCGATTGCAGCGCATATTCCTCATAGATCGCGTCGGACAGGCGAGCGCCTTCCGGTGGCGTCCAGTCCACGGCCTCATAGGCGAGTTCGACGCCATCAGGATCATTGGGCGAAGCAGCGACAGATCGCGTAGCCGCCGAGCGAGCGAGATAGCCCCGCACGGTCTTCGGCGCGGTGGCCCAAGCGGAAACCACGATCTTCGGCAATGACACTGGCAGGCGCGGCGGAACCTGTTCCTCGATCCATCCGATCAGCGTGGCAACATCAGGCGCGATCCCCGGCGAAGCCGGCAAACTGGCGGGATCGTCGGCGGGCAGTTTGTCGATCACGGTCAGCCGCGTGTCGATCGTGGTGCCGTGCTTGGCATAGACCGCACCATCAATGGCGGCGCTGAACACCACACGGCCACGCGCCTGCAAGCGGATGAAAGCGTCCCGCCATGCCGGGGCCTCGGGACCAAAGCCTGCGCCGGTGATCGTCACCAGCCGACCGCCCGGTGCAAGACGGGCCAGCGCCGAGACAACATGGCGGTAGGCCGCATCGGCGACACGCCCGCTGACATTGGCCATAACCGAGAAGGGCGGGTTCATCAGCACCGCGGACGGGACGGCATCTGGGGGCAAATGGTCGTCGATCTGGGCGGCGTCGAACTGGGTGACGGCAAAAGCCGGAAAGAGCTGGGCAAGCAGATCGGCGCGGGTCTCGGCAAGTTCATTGAGGATCAGCGAGCCGCCGATCGTCTGCGCCAGGATCGCCAGAAGGCCGGTGCCCGCCGATGGTTCCAGCACGCGATCATCGGGTGTGATCGCGGCGGCTGTCAGAGCGGCAAGGCCGAGCGGGATCGGCGTCGAAAATTGCTGGAAGTTCTGGCTTTCCTCGGAACGTCGGGTCTGCGTGGGCAGCAGCCCCGCGACCTTTGCCAGCACAGAAATCCGTGAAGCCGGAGACGCGGCTTTACGGAAAAGCGCCTTTCCGTATTTGCGCAGGAAGAGAACGGCAGCGACTTCGCACGCCTCATAAGCGAGCTTCCAGTCCCAGACGCCGGTAGCGTCAGATGCGCCGAAGGCCGTTTCCATCACACCGCGCAGGATGGCAGCATCGACGCGCTGACCGCGTTCCAGATGGGGGAGTAAAAGATTGGCCGCAGCCAGAATGGCGGGCGCAGCCGCCATTGGTGTGACCGGGTCGGTCACGGGGAACACCATGTTCATGCCTGGAACCTCAGGAGAGCGGAAAGGACAGGCCCGAACAGCGCTCTCTCTCGACCGCCCGGACTTAACCCCTTCCGGCCCGCCTCTGACTCTCAAAGCGCAGCATAAAAAAAGCGCCCCGACCGGACGGTGGGGCGCTTGTCAGCGTATTCTCGGGATCATCCAAAGCGGCGACCAGTTGCGGTGAAGGTGTATTCATTGGCGGCAATGGTTGCATCGACAGCCTCGTCCGAGGACAGATAATCATACTCGCGCTCAAGCTGGCGGTAGAGCCAGCGGGCCGACAACGATTCATTATGCACCTCATTCTAAGTGTTTGTAATCATTGGAAGTGTAGTTTGCCGGGGATCGCGACACGGGGCATTTCGGTGCCTCAGGGCTTCGGCAACCGCATCACTTTCGAGGTCGACGATTCTTATCTGATGTGGTGCGTGCCGCATAACCTGTTCAGCCGGCAGGATTTTCTCTTTGATTAGCCGGCGGATGACGTGATGTGTCACCCCCACTTTCTCAGCCGCTTCGGCCATCGTAAGCCACCCGCCCTGCTTGTCGGCCGACGCGTAAGCTCGAATGCCATTGATCTTCCGGGTGGAGGAGACTCGTTTCGCGGTCCAGGTGTGATCGCACCCCGTGCGCAGGCTCATTCTGTTGAGCGTCGCAGCAATGTCACTATCGCTCCAACGTCCGGCCATGGATCGGATCAAGGTCAAGGCATCTTCGGAAGTGACGCGGCCATGCTGGCCGGGTTTGGGCTTCTTGACGCGCAGCTGGGAGTGTTGGCCACCTTGCCAGTGGATGGTCAAGATCACTTCGCGACTTTGCTCATCGACGTCCGCGACAATGTCCTTGATCAGCGTGCGCACCAGGCGTTGGCGGGTCCGCGCGCTGACGCCAGCTGCGTTCCAGGCCGTGGCCACCTCTTCGGCCAAGCCTTCAAGGTCAGGTGGTTCCACTGCGACGATGGGGGCCTCACCGACGTCAACGCGCATTTTGCACGCCTCGAGACGCTGCAGGGTCGCCTCCCAGTTCCGTTCAAGCGTGGCCGCAATAAGTCGGTTCTCGGGATCGCAGGCCGCATAGCGGCGCTCTGCCAGTCCAGCCTCATACTGCGCCTTCTGCAAGTCGAGCTCCGCAGCGCGTCGTCGTTCTTCGCTGGCCATTGTCAGCATTCGTTCCGCCTCCCTCGCTGCTTCTATCGCAACGGGCTGCACCACGCGAAGAATCTCTGCGGCGATCGCGGCGTCGATCCGTGACCCGCCAAAATGAACACACCGGTCGTGACCAAGCATCGTGTTCATGTAGTCGCAGCGGTAGACCGGGCTCAAGGCCTGGCCGGGATACGTGACCGTGATACGGCAGCCGCATCGCGCGCACGACATCAATCCAGAGAGCAGCGCGCGACCGCCGCGCCCAGACTTGACACCGCCTTTCCGACCGTGCGCATTGGTCGCCAGATGGGCCAGATTGCGCTCATATTCTTCCCAGCCGATGTAACCTTCATGGTGGTCCTTCAGGAAGATATCCCATTCTTCCATAGGCTTGCCATGGCCGTAGGATTTATGGGCCCGCCCATCCACGATCTCGGCGCGGGGCCCGCTTTTCCCATAGGCATAAATCCCAGCATAAAAGGGATTCTTGAGCACAGAGATGACGTTGCGATACCGGATTGGCGTCCAGTCGAATGACGTCATGTAACGCCCCTCGGAGGGGCGTGGGAATGAGAGCTTGTCCTGCGTCAGCGACAACAGGACTTGGCGGCCGCTTTTCAGTTCCCGGAAGCGGCTGAAGATCAGGCGGATGGCCTCCTGCACACGCAGATCGGGATCGAAGCCAAGGCCCGCATCGCGATGCCAAATATAGCCGATGGGCACGTTGATGCGCAGTTCGCCCCGCTTAGCCTTTGACCGGGCGGCCTCGAGCATTCGCGCCCGTAGAATGCCGAGTTCGAACTCGCTGATTGTTCCCTTCATGCCGAGCAACAGACGATCATTGGGTGCGCAGGGATTGTATACGCCGTCCTGGTCGATGACCCGGGCGTCGGCCAGACCGCAAAGCTCCAGCAAGTGGTGCCAGTCACGCCCGTTTCGGGCGAGGCGAGAAGCGTCGAGGCAAAGCACTGCGCCTACATCCCCGGCGCAGAGCCAGGCGACAAGACGCTCGAATCCCGGGCGGGCGACAGCGCCACTGGCAGAGCGCCCAAGATCATCGTCGATGACCTCGACCTGCTGGAAACCATGCCGTCGAGCCGTGTTCACGAGATCGTACTGGCTTCGCTGGCTTTCAAGATTGTGCAGGACCTGACTTTGTGTCGACTGCCGCACATAAACGACGGCCTTGCGCTTCAAGATCGCCGGCGGAAGAGGGCTAAGCGCGTTCATGCGGCTCCTCCTTTCTGGCGGCTTCGGTCGCCTCCATCAGCAGGGTCGCCAGCGCCATCAGCACTGCTTCGCGCTGCCTCGGGCTCATGCCCAGCATCTTGTGGGAATCGAACGCCATAGCGACTTGGCGCGATCTTTCGGGCGGAATGGGTGTCGATCGTTTCATCGGGGGGAATCTCCTGGACTATGCCTACAGTCGAGGAGCTTACCCTTGTGCGATGCGCAGCCAGAAATTCGGCGAGTTCAACAAGGGAACCAAGCGAAACCCGCGGCTCGCCAAGCGCCATACCCACACAAGCGACCGGGTCGAGCATCCAGGTCGCTACGATAACGACATGACCCGGCGCGGCTTCAATCCGCGCCACCGCACCGTTTCGGGATCTATCAATGCCTTCGCATCGCACCCGCCGCCCGAAAAGCGGGTGGTAGGGGTAATGAACAGTCACAAACTCGCCGATATGGGCAGAATGACCATGAGATGGCCAGATCGCGCAGCGCCTCGATGACCGCCTCCTCGGCATCAGCGGTCATGTCCTGCCAGGTCGGGCTGTCGCGCTCGACCGCGATCGACATGCAGTATTCGTGATAATAATGCCCGCGATGGCTGGCATCGGCGCGAAGCTGATAGAAGTTTCGGCGCTGGATCGCCTGAAGGGTATCGGCGAGGCGGTGCAGTTCGGTGTCCTGCGGGGCGTATTCCCTGATCCGGCGCGGCGCATTTTTCCGGTAGGAATAGAAGGTCTCGAAACAGGCGCCATCACCTTGCGACCAGAAGCACTGGAAGCAAATACAGGGGGCTTGCCGTGAACCCCCGCCCATCAACCGGACGGTGCGGGTTTTGAGATTCAAACCGAGGATCTCGGCGATGCGCTGAAAATCCTCATAGACGGCATCGTACCAGTCATAGTCGAAGCCGCCTTCGCGATACCAGGCACGGGCCTTGTCCTTCGCCGCTTCGGACAATTCGTCGAGGCGATAGACGGTGGTTTCGATGATCTCAGGCATGGGGATCGCCTCCCTCCAGCACGGTGGAAAGCCAGCCATCGGTAGAGATCCAGTCCACCGTCTTGCCGGTGGCGAGATCAAGGACATGCGCCCCACCACCAAATCCGTCGATGCGCGGTTTCGAGCAGCTATTTGCGTACTGGAAACCCCACAATCCACTCAGGCCAAATTCGGCAGCGCAGCGTTTGACGAATTGGATGACATGCTCAGGATCGCCGGTGACGTCATCGCGCATCCAGAGTTGCGTACCGCCATGCTCTGGCTGGATGGAGAGCAGGAAGCCATCGGAGGGCGGATCCTCAACGGCATTGTCATCCGCCAGAGCTTTGTAGAGATCCAGCGCGCGGGCAGCGTTTTCGGGGGTGCCTACATCGAGCAGGCAAGAAAAGTGCGTGAAATAATCGGCCATGATAGTCTCCTGGCATGACATGGCCCGGCGTGTGGCCGAGCCGAATGGGATGAAATGGGTGAAGCTCAGGCGGCCTGCGGCAGGCGGAGCAGATCGGCCGAGGTCTCGCGCCAAAAGGAATCGACCAACCGGGCTTCCAGCGCAGCGGCGCGGTAACGCAGCCGTCTCGCCGCTTCGGGATCTGATGTCCGAAACGCCATACCGCGCAGGCGGCTGGCCTCGGTCACAATCCTGCGTGCCTCGGCATCGGAGGCGACAGGCTGTTGCCAGAGGATAATGCCGGCGCGGATTTCGCCAGCGAGGACCAGGCGTTGATCTTGGTCCTGAATGAGCATGATGCGCGGCTGAAAATACGGAAAGCTGTCCGGCCCCGTGCGAATATCACCGCGCGACAGGCGCAAGGCTGCGGCCTGGATGGCCTCTTCCGGTGACGGGCATTCGCCAAGCGGGATCACGCGGTCAAAACCGTTCGCCGCGTCACTGGCGTCATAACTGGCCACGCCAAGGCATGAGATACGCAGCGGCAGCTTTTGCGACCGATAAAGCGCGGGCAGAACATCGGCAGCCAGAATCTGGCCGATGGAACGGAAGGTTTCGGAACGGGCAAAGGTCATCGGGATCACTCCATGACGGGCGCCGGTGAGCCTCTCTCTCCGACCCTCAACCCGTCACGGCCGAACGGCCCGCACTCTTCCTCTCTGACCGGGCTCGTTCCCGGTTCCGCTGCCGGCGATGGGAACCATCGCGAGGCGCTGAAGGCCCGAAGCGCGGGCTGCCGCGCTCGGGCCGTCGGGGATGAGGCGCTTTCGCGCCTTATTCCCACGGGTCCAGCTCCAGCTTCACCATGTCGTCGTCGCCGTCGAACTCGGCGGCAGGGCACGCGGCGTGGGTGCCGTCTCCGGCCTGGAACACAACGATCGAAACCATCAGCGTGGCGGCAAGGCTGGCGGCGAAGGCGGTGGCATCTGCATAGGACATGGGTTCCGGCTCCTGTCTTTGGGAGGCGGGGGACCATCCCCCGCGCGACAGGCGCCCGAAGTGTCTGACCGGATCTGCAATCACCCGAGGGCGTTCGGACTTTTCCCGAATCCCCGAGGGCGGCACGCGCGCGTAAGCCGACCCCTTTGGGGTTGAATGTCAAAGAGACGGATCGGACCAAGGTTTGCGAATGGAAGCGGGGGTGGTTTTTCGCATCTGACAGGATGCCGGATACCCGTCGCAGATGCTCTGCCGCGTCAGCCTTGCCACCATGCTGGCATCAGGATCGTGTTCCTTCAGGCCAGAGATGGCTGCCGCTTGTCCTGATCGGGATGGCGGATTGCATGGTGAAGCCGGATTGGGCCCGTCCGGTGCAGACATCCCATCCTCACGGCCAGAGACCCTGCGATCGGGTCTTCAGCTCCAAAGCCCATCGGCAATTTCGCGGGCAACCATCGCGCGGGCTTTCATCATCAGATCGTCGCCCGATGTATCGATGTGACCATAGAAGCGCGCACGGCCGCCATGGGCAGTCCATTCGGCATAGCGGCAGTATTCACGGGCATCGAGCCGGAAAACGCGCATATCTTCGGCCCAATGGGGCTTTGGCTCCACAACAACGGTCATGCCGTCGCGGCTTTCCTCCCAGGGCAGTGTACGCTCCAGCGGACGGTTTTCCCGATCCTGAGCAAATATTTCATCAACGTCGATGCTGGCAGCCATGGCGGCTCTCCAAAGAAAAAGCCCGATCACGAGGATCGGGCGAGTTACGGAAACGGAGCGGTTAGAACGGGGCGACCGAAGCCGCCCCGCATGAGTGCTATTCAGCAGCGACCATATGCTGTTCTTCCTCATCGTCAGCGGGGTCGTCCTCGCCATCGCCGGAGAGGAAATCGGGCAGATTGTCGGCTTCCGCCGCAGTGCCCGATGCCGGGTCGACTTCGATACCCTCGTCCGCCATGCGCAGCGGCTCAGGCAGCCAGCCGGTTTCCGCCAGCAGGCGTTCGGCTTCCTTGGCCATGTCGCCCTTCTTGAGATGTCCGATCAACTCGGCGGCCCGGTCTCCGGCCCCTTCACGTACAGCTTCAAGGATACGCGGCTTGGTCACGCGGCCGAGATAATTGCCGACCGTCGGCCGCCAGCCCACGGCCACCATGTCGAGGCCGGTCGAACGGGCCAGCCGGTCAGCCTGCGACAGGCGGATGTCCAGCCCGTGCTGGCTGACGCCCGTGCCGCTGTAAGGGTTCGGCTTCTCATAGAGCGCATTGACACCGAAGCTGACGCAATGGGCGAGTAACTCCATGCGCGACCCATCGTCCAGATCGGTCAGCCAATCCCAGAGGGCGGCATCGTCTGCCGGGACATGATCGCCCCAGCGTTCGTGGCGGTCAGCGATAGCCTTGGCCGACGCGCTGTCGCGCAGATCCTCGGCCTGTGCGGGCAGATGAACCTCCCGGACCTGGGCTTCGAGGCATCCCTTGCTGGAATGCGGCATGAAGCAATCCATGGCCAGCCTGTGCAGCAGTGCCGTCATAGCGACATGCGGGTTTACTGCCACCGCATCCCGCAGCGCCAGCGTGCGATGCGCGGTCAGCTCGCTGACCAGGCGATCGGGCAGCGGCTTGATGATGTCGGCCTCGTCTTCCTCCTCAGTTTCGACCGCCTGGCCGCCCAGCGTGATAACTGCACCCATGCGGCTTACCTCCGGTTCTGCCCGCTGGATCACCTCGCCGGTTTCCGGGTCAACGATTTCAGCTTCCGGTTCCGCAGGCGTTTCATCCTCGGCGCGAACATAGCCGCGCTCGATCAGCAATGCGCCATCGGCGTCGATGCTGATGAAGACACCCGCCATGCTGATCTGGTCCGGCTCGAAGGTCATCGGACGGCGCTCGAAGGTTTCCAGAGCCAGTTCGATCTCACCCAAGCGGGCGTCGATCTCGTCAGGCAGCTCGTCCGCCTCGCCATATTCGACTTCAAGCCGGTCATACTCGTCGCGCAATGCTTCGCGGGTGGCGCGTTCCTCTTCGCTCAGATCGACCGTGGTGCCGACAATCTGGCGTAGGCCATGGTCGTGACCATAGGGGAAGGTGATGGCGACCTCGATCCATTTCCAGCCCTCGGCGGCGATGGCTTCGCCCTCGGCCTTCAGTTTTTCGCCCACCAACCGGTCGAGCAGCACCGGATCTTGCAGCCAGCCACCATCGTCCTGCTGAAAGAGATCACGCAGCACGCAGCCGCCAGCCTCTTCATAGGCATCGATACCAACGAACACCGCCCGTTTGTCGGCGGCGCGGACTGTGGTTTCGGTCAGCAGGCGTCGGATGTGGTAGGGTTCCTTCTGCCAGCCATCCCTGATCGCTTCCCAGACCTGCTCCTGACGGGCATGGTCAGAACTGACGCTGAAGGCCATGAGTTGTTCCAGCGTCATGCCGTCCTCGGCATAGACGTCGAGCAATGCCGGTGAGACGGAAACCAGACGCAGGCGCTGTTTCACCACCTTGGAGTCCACGAAGAAGGCGGCAGCGATTGTTTCCTCGGTCATGCCCTTTTCGCGCATGGCCTGGAAGGCGCGGAATTGGTCGAGCGGATGCAGCGGTGCGCGCTCGATATTCTCGGCGAGCGATACCTCGTCGATCAGCACATCGGCGCTGGCCTCCGACACCACGCACGGGACCGGCGCGATCTTGGCGAGGCGCTTCTGCTTGACCAGCAGTTCCAGCGCCCGGAAGCGGCGACCGCCGGCGGGCACCTCGAACATGCCGGTTTCCTTGCCCTCGGCATCCACGACCGGGCGGACATGCAGGGACTGGATCAGGCCGCGACGGGCGATAGACTCGGCCAGCTCCTCAACAGAGATCCCGGCCTTGACGCGCCGGACGTTGGACTGGCTGAGCACCAGTTTGTTGAAGGGAATGTCGCGCGAGGATGACAGGGTGATCTTTTGAACGGCAGTGGCCATGTCAGTGTCTCCATGACGGACGCCGGTGAGCCTCTCTCTCCGGCTATCAGCCCGTCACGAAGCGAAGCGCCGCCCTCTTCCTCTGAAGAGAGCGACGCCAGCCGCAGAACCTGAAACCCGGAAATCAGGCACTCCGGTTTTCCGTATCGGCGGATGTACGGGAAAAGCTCGCGCCGACGCGGTAGAGCAGACGTTCGGCGGCGCGGATGCTTCCGGTCTCGCGAGCCGCCTCGGCCCAGACCGAGATCGGGAAATCGCCGGTGAACAGCAGATCGCGCTCGATGCCCATGCCGAAGGGCAGCCGGACTGACTGCATCTCGCCAAGGCTCCACGAACCCAGTTCGGGATAGCCGAGATCAGCCAGGCCGAACATGATGTCGCCATCCTCATCCAGTTCGGTAGCGAGCCAGACGCCTTCACCGAGGGGATTGAAGAACTTCACGACCGGGATGTGATCCTGATCGCGCTGGCGACCATTCACCAGCAGGCGGTCTCGCTGTGCGCCGGTCAGGAGGATCATGCCGCAGCCCTCCGCTCAGTTACGCTCGCATCCGGCTCTCCGGTGTCCTCGGCAGGCAGATACGACAGCAGCCAGTCCGCCGCCTTGCTGGCCTGCGAGGCCGCGCGGACAATGGCGCGGGAATCCTCGCGCATGACCTCCAGCCACGATCCGATGTAATCGGCATGGCGGACGGTCGGCACGATCCCGAGCGCGGCGCAACTGAAAGCTGCGGTCTGTTCGGCAATCATCTCCTCGAAGGCGTATTTCTTCGAACCGAACGAGCCGGTCAGATCGCGGTTGAGGCGGCTGTGATGGCCGCTGGCGTGCCCCAGCTCATGCAGGGCCGTCCTGTGCCAGTTGATCGGCTCGAAATAGGTCTGCGGAGGCGGCACCTGCACATAGTCGAGTGACGGCATATAGAAGGCGCGATTGCCGCCAATACGGAAGTCAATGCCGGTGGCCCGAATCAACGCCTCGACCCGAGGTTCGATAAGGCCCGGCGGCGGTGGCGGCGCGACTGCCGTGATCTCATCGGGTAGGCCATCGCATTGCGCGGCGTTAAAGACCGTGAACCGCTTCAGGAACGAAATGGCATGCGCATCCTCACCCGTTTCGCGAGCACGGCGCTTCTCGTCCTCGGGGGTGAAACGGTCGGCATAAACGACAGTTGTGCCACGCTCGCCCTTCCTGACATTGCCGCCAAGCGAAAGCGCCTGGCGGAACGTCAACCACGCCTGAGCGGGGAAACCATGCTGGATGACAGCGCCCCAGAGGATGAGAATATTGATGCCGGAATAGGATCGGCCGGTTGAAGCATTTCTCGGCAGGCCCAGCGGGGCGGTATCAGGCGACGCACCCCAGGGCTGGACCCATGGCAACCGCCCTTGCTCCAGCTCGGCGATGATCTTGTTGGTGATGTCGTCGTAAAGGTTGCTGCGCGCGCCACCTTCCGCGAGGTTACGACCCTGTCTGGCCATCGGGATGATCTCCGCGACGGGCGCCGGAAGCCTCTCCTCCAGCCCTCAACCCGTCACGGAAAATCCGTCCGTACTCTCACTCTGAAGGGGGCGTTGCGGGGATCTCCCCGCAGAAGGGGTAGGCAGAGACCAAGGCTCGGCCGCAGGGGAAGGCGTTCCCCTATCCGGACTTCCTTGAAAACTGTCAGAAACTCGCGTACATTTCCAACAGGAGAAAGACGATGACACGGCTGACCGAACAGATTCTGGCACATGCGACGGGACTTCCCGAAGGGATGCCCGTGTCCGCCAAGGGCTTGCTCCACCTCGGAAACCGGGCGGCCGTGGATCAGGCATTGTCGCGTCTGTCCGAGCGCGGGCAGCTCATCCGCGCCGGTCGTGGCGTCTATCTGCGCCCCATCGCCAGTCGGTTTGGCACGCGCGCACCTTCGGTCGAGCAGGCTGTCGAGGCCCTCGCGACCCAAAAAGGGGAGATCATCGTCTCGAACGGCGCCGCCGCGGCGAACGCGCTTGGCTTGACGACGCAGGTGCCCGTCCGCTCGGTCTATCTGACCTCCGGACGCAGCCGAAAGATGCACCTCGGCAAGCAGGTCGTCGAATTGCGGCACGCGCCGCGCTGGCAACTGGCCCTGGCCAACCGCCCCGCAGGGGAGGCCGTGCGGGCGCTGGCTTGGCTCGGCCCCGAAAGGGCGGAGGCCGCGCTCACGACATTGAAACGGAAGATGCCGCCCGGCGAGTTCGGCGAACTGGTCGCCGCCGCGCCGCAGTTTCCGACATGGCTCGCACAGAGCGTCGGAAAGGCGGCCTATGGCTGACGTTTTCCTCCAGCTTTCGGCCGAGGATCGGCGTGATGCACTGGGCGTCGCTGCCGACCGTTCGGGTCGCCCCACCCATCTTCTCGAAAAGGATGTGTGGGTGGTGTGGGCGCTGGCGACCCTCTACGCGGCACCGCTCGGCGAGCATCTGGTGTTCAAGGGCGGCACGTCGCTGTCGAAAGCCTATCAGGTCATTCGCCGGTTTTCGGAGGACGTGGATCTGACCTACGACATTCGGGCGATTGCGCCCGATCTGGTTGGGGACAATGGCGAGGGTCTGCCGAAGACACGAAGCGAGGAAAAGCGCAGGTCCAGCGAGGTCCGTCGGCGGTTACCGGCATGGGTCGCGGAAACCGTGCAGCCTGTGATCGAGACCGCACTGGCCGTCGAAGGTCTGGCGGCGGCCGTCCGCGTCGAGGATGAGAAGCTCTTCATCGACTATGAGGCGACCGCAGCCGGGTCCGGCTATGTGGCTCCAAGCGTCATGCTGGAGTTCGGCGCGCGCTCGACGGGCGAACCCGCGAGCTTGCGCGACGTCGTCTGCGACGCGGCCGGCCTGATCGAGGGCTGCTCTTCCCGACGGCGCGGCCGCGCGTCATGCACGCGGAGCGGACGTTCTGGGAGAAGGCGACCGCCATCCACGTCTTCTGCCTCCAGGAGCGGCTGCGCGGCGACCGCTTCGCGCGACATTGGCGCGATGTTGTCCGACTGGACGAAGCCGGCTTCGCGGAAGCCGCTTTTGCCGATCGCGACCTGGCCAACGCTGCCGCTCGGCACAAGTCGATGTTCTTCGCAGAGAAGGCCGCCGACCGCACGCCGATCGACTATGCAGCGGCTGTCAGCGGCGGCTTGCAACTCGTGCCGGTCGGCGATGGCGCGAAGGCGTTGGAGGATGACTATGCCCGCATGGTTGAGGATGGACTGCTCTTCGACGACGAGGAGCCGTTCGAAGCGCTCATGGCGCAGTGCGCTGATATAGCCGCGCGCGCGAACAGAGCAGCCAAGTAAGAAACTGGGAGGACCGGGGGTATATGAGCGAAGTCGAAGAAGAGCGAAAATTCCAGTTTCTGCGGGACGGCGATTCCGAGCCATCTGAACTGGACTGGAACAAGGGGATCGAGAGCGCCCGCAAGGCGATTTCCGAGGCCATGAACGCCAAGAACATCGCATTTCTGCTCGGCGCCGGATGTTCTTCCCTGATGAAGGACAAAAAGGAACTCGGCATTGCGACCATGGCGCCGTTGGCCAAGGAGTTTTGCGGCGAAACCATCGAGGCACGCGCGGCGGGATTCTACAGCGATCCGCCAACAGCCGGCGCTGTACCGGCACCGTGGCGGCTGACCAAAGACGAACTCGACTATCTCGACGCGCTCGGAGTCGACCTGGCGAAGGATTACAGCCGTAACCTGGAACGCTTGATGGAGGTGCTGTTCGCGCAACGGTTCGTGCTGCGCCAGAGCGAGAATCCCGATCTTCACCCCTATCGCGCTGTTCTCGACGGCATCATCAAGAAGGTCCAGGACTTCCTATGGACCCGTGTCACCCAAGGGGCCTTCGCCACGGAGGGCGACACGACCGTGCGCGACCTCTACGAGCGTTTCTACAAGAAACTGGTCCTACGCGATCGGTCCTTGCCCCGGCCCTGGGTGTTCACGACCAACTACGATCATTTCAGCGAATTGGCGATGGATCGCCTGGGCATTCCCTATGCCAACGGTTTTTCCGGCGTCGTAGAACGCCGCTTCAACCCGGCGATCTTCCGCTATGCTCTGGCCGAGCAGCTCGACGTCGCCAGCCGCAAATGGACTGCCGTCGACGCCTTCGTCTATCTCTGCAAATTGCATGGTTCGGTCACTTGGACCGAGGACGATCATGGCCTGTTCCCGATCAAGGAGGTCTGGCCGCCGGAATCCTCAAACCAGATGCTGATCTATCCGACGCCGGCGAAGCAGAACTCTTCGCTCGGCTCGCCCTACGCAGACCTGTTCCGGGAATTTCAGTCCCGGATCGTGCGCGAGCAGAGCGTTCTCATCACGGCCGGCTACGCCTTCGGCGACGAGCACCTGAACAACATCATCTATCAGGCTCTGACGATCCCGACCTTCCGCTTGGTGATCTTTGCGGCGCCCGACACGGAGGGAGAGATCGCCAAGCTGCGGGCGCTGCGCGATCCGCGCATTTGGATCATTGGAGGCAATGGCCCTTCCGACGGGACGAGGGCGCACTACTTCGACATGATCGTCGAGCATTTCATGCCCCAGCGCCCCAGCGACAGGATTGATGACGCCGTCCGCAAGGTGTTGTCGGAGCTGGCGCCGAAAAGGGGCGACGAGACAAAGGATGGCGAGGCATGAGCCACGACGATCGCAAGCGGGCGATCGGCAAGGTGGTCTCGGTTGCGGCCGACCGCTTTGTTGTCGAGATGCACGTCGGCACCGACAACTTCACGGTCGTCGGCTTCGACGACGTGCATTATGTGGCGCGACTGGGATCATTCCTGATGATTCCGTCGCAGTCGGAATATGTCGTGGTCGAGGTTGTCGGCCTGCGTGAGCGCGACGCGAGCACGCCTTCCGAGCGGGGCGATTTCGACCGGGCCGGCTCCTCGAAATATCTGGACGTGGTGCCCGTCGGCATGTTGCCGATGCGCGGCGGCGCGTTCCGCTTCGGTGTGTCGGTTTTCCCGTCTCTGTATGCGGACGCACTGTATGCGCTGGATGGCGAGCTCGATCGCATCTTTGAGACCGAGGCCGCCGTCGAGCCGTCAGTCGGCCCGGATGGCGGCGCCTGCCAACCCGAAGGGGCCACGCGCTATCGGGTTCTACCGATCGGCAAGTCGGTGGTGTTCGAGGACTACGACGTCAAAGTTCGTCTGAACGAGTTCTTCGGCGGTCATGTCGCCGTCCTGGGCAATACCGGCAGCGGCAAATCCTGCACGGTCGCCTCGGTCTTGCAGTCCCTTTTCTGCAAGCCGAAGGAGCATCACGCCCGCGGCGCGACCTTCATCGTCTTCGACGTCAACGGCGAGTATCACGCCGCTCTGAGCGCTTCCGCGAAGGTGGGAGCGATCGGAGTCGAGCGCGTCGTCCTCGACGGTACGGCAGCGGGCTTCCGCTTGCCGCACTGGTTTTTGGAACTGGCGGAATGGGAGCTGTTGCTGCAAGCCAGCGAGCGCACCCAGGTGCCCATCCTGCGCATGGCGCTCGGGCTCTCGACCTTGTTCTCAAATGCGGGGGCCGCAGAACTCAACAGCGTCCGCAATCACATCCTCGCCAAGTGCATCACCCAGATTATGCGCGACGACTCGTCGAGCCCGTCCAAGCATGATCGGATCATTGGCATCCTTCAGCGCTTCAGCACGAACGAGATCAACGCGGCAAAAATCCGGCCATATATTGCGATCAACTTTGGCCAAATGGCCAACCCTGCGGGTCTGGATGCTTATCTGGTTGGCCCGAACGGTTTCGAGTTGGAGGATTTGAAGCTTCCAGCCTATCAAAACCTGCCATTCGACTTTGCGGCACTCGGCGATGCAATAGACCTCGCCATCCTGTATGCGGAGGCGCACGGTAATCGGCAAATCCGAGACTACTGCTCCCAGATGGTGACGCGCTTCCAGGCACTGGAAGATCGCCCTGAGTATGAATTCCTCCGACATGAGGCGGGCGCCGCAGCCGCCGACAATGGAGAGCTGAAGTTTCTCACTCGGCTGGTCGGCCTGAACGGCAAGGGAACCGGCCACACCAAAGCCAATCAGATCATCATCATCGACATGAATGACGTCGAGGACGAGGTGGTCGAACTGGTCAGCGCCGTGATCGCGCGGATGCTGTTTCGCCTGCTCCGGCGCGCCGATCCGCGCAATCGCTTTCCGATCCATCTTCTGCTGGAAGAAGCGCACCGCTACATCTCGGCGACGCCATCCCGCTATGCAGTGGACGCGACCAAGATATTCGAGCGCATCGCCAAGGAAGGACGCAAATACGGCATGTTCGTGCTCTTGGCATCACAACGCCCGAGTGAGCTGTCCAAGACGGTTCTCAGCCAGTGCTCCAATTTCCTGGTTCACCGCATCCAGAACCCCGACGATCTTTCTCAGATTCGGCAGATGACGCCGTTCATCTCGGATTCGGTCCTGAAACGGTTACCGTCATTGCCTCGGCAGCACGCGCTGGTGTTCGGAACCTCGGTCAATCTCCCGACGACATTCAAGGTGCGGGAGGCATCACCGCGGCCGCGCAGCGACGACACCGCCGTGGTCGATTTGTGGTTCCACGAAGAAGGTCGAGCCGCCGGCATTCGACTCGCTCCGGTCGATACTGCTGGAGGGGAGCCGATGGCAGCAAACGAAGCGTCAGACGATGACATCTTCTGACCATCTGGAGACCCTGGCGCAGACGCTGGAGGCCACGGGAGACTACCGGGTCGTCCGGCGTCTCAAGCCGCGCCCTCGCATCGTTCCTCCGCCAGGCACGCCGCTGCGCCTTGGCCTGGTGGTTGATGTGGAGACCACGGGGCTTGACCATCAGTGCGACGAGATCATCGAACTCGCCATGACACCATTCAACTATGGCTTGGATGGCACCATTTTCAGCGTGGATGACAGCTTCCAAGGGCTGCGTCAGCCGAGCGAGCCTATCGCCCCGGAAATCACCGCGATCACGGGCATCACCAACGAGATGGTGGCCGGCCAGATTATTGATCCCGCAGCGGTAGCCACATTCGCAGCGCCGGCTTCGCTCGTCATCGCACACAACGCGGCATTCGACCGCCGCTTCCTTGAACGATTCAGCGACGTGTTCTCGACGAAGCCGTGGGCATGCTCGCTCAGCCAGATCGATTGGGCAGCGGAGGGGTTCGAGGGCACGAAACTCGCCTATCTCGCTCAGGCCGCCGGCTTCTTCTACGACCGTCACCGCGCGATGTACGACTGTCTTGCTACGGTCGAGTTGCTGGCAATGTGGCTGCCCCGATCTGGCGCTACAGGTCTCAGCCGTCTCCTGGACGGCGCCCGTGCCGTTTTTTGGCGAATCTGGGCGGAGAACGCACCCTTTGACCTCAAGGATGTCCTCAAAGCGCGCGGATACCGCTGGAACGGCGATCCCGGCCCGCAGCCGCGCGCATGGTATATTGACGTTCCCGAGGCTCAGCTCGAGGCCGAGCTACGGTTCTTGAGAACGGAAATCTATCGGTATGAGGTCGATCCCCCGGTTCGGCGGATCGATGCCTATGATCGGTTTTCAGACCGGATCTGAGTACCGTCGAAGGCCGGGCTATTGCATTCCCTCCGGCACTTGCGCGCACTTCTTGGCAAGCATGGCGCAGACGAACCTGTGCCGTTTCGTCATGTCGGCGCGCTTTTCCACTATGTGGTGCCTAGCGGTCATGGTTCTTGCAGCTGGCATCCTGCAACGCGTGGTTCTGGAGGCGGAAGCGGATTTCCTTCGAGATCCTCGCCTTGCCGGTCACCGTCTTGAATGTCCGGCGTAGGTCCTTGCCTCAAATTTAGCAAGGAAGACGTCCACGAAACATTGGACCATTCACCTTCCAGCCTCACGGAGCGACGCAGCAATATCGCTGATCGAGCGAAACAGGACCAGTCCATCATCTCTGGCAGGCTCAAATCCTCGACGCTGCCAGAATTCGGCAGCCTCCCCGTCGACGGCGTTGACCATCAATGCCCGCCCACCGATCAGCGATGCGGCCTGAACGCAGCGTTGGAGGGCGTGCTTCACAAGGCCAGTCCCGATGCCCAACCCTGCCGAGCCGATATCGGTCGCGAGCTGGCCAAGCAGCATGCAGGGAATTGGATTAGGGGGCTGCCCCGTCCGGATGGAGCGCGGTAGCACCGATGGCACAACGGCTGTTGGTGCAAGGCCGTAATAACCCACCACACGCCCTGCCTCATGCACGACGAGAACGGCGGTAAAGCCCTTCTGCTGATTGGAGAGCGCGCGGGTTTTCAGCCAGCGGTCGAGCGTCGGATTGCCACAGGTAAACTCAGAAACATCGTGGGCGGCGGAAAGCGGCTCGGGTCCTGAAAGCAGCAAGGGATTACCGCTTCGCCGCGTAGCCGGGCTCCCACGGCGCAGGCCGCTTCAGCACTTCAACCATCTCCGGAACAGGAGCGGCCGGGCGCGACAGCACATCCATGAACTGAGCAAAGCCTTCCGGGCTCATCCGGATCAGGCCCTGCTCCATGACGACCTCCTCGGCCGCGCGCACAGCGGCATCTCGCACGAAATCGGTGCGCGAACGGCCGCGCAGGCTGGCGGCACGATCGATCATGGCAACATCGGCCTCGGGCAGACGCATTGAGATAGGATATTCCTTGCGTTCGGCAGTGTTGGCCATGGCGATTCTCCTTGGTCGGAAGATGGCATCTTGTATCTCTAAATACAATACGATAAAGTCGCATCCACAAGCAACAGCTTCCGATGGGGTAGTATCGAGGCGAAAGATGACGGCGACAGCGATCGATTCCGACAGGTCATTTCACTATGCCACGGCACGCCAGACCACGCCGCCGCACGCCATGACACGCGTCGGCATACTGATCGCCGCCAAATGTTCGCCCGTAAATTCCATTGCTTATACCGGGCACGGGACGAATGCTGTCAGTTATGACCTTGCGAGCCTCACAAAACACAGCAAAGATGACAGGAGCCGAGCGCGAAGCGCTGCTCGAATCTTTGCTGCTGGACGCGCCGGAGTTGACGTTTACGCCGCGCGGCAGTCCCGACCCTCGCCTTCTGCGTCTGGTCGGCATCCTGGCAAAGCAGGCGGCACGGGAATGCTTTGCCGAGGAAGTGAAGTTATCCAGGCAAAGGAGGAAGCGCACCTCCTGATGCGGATGGGAGCAATGTTTTGAAAGTCGCGATCTACGCCCGTTATTCTTCTGACAATCAACGCGACGCTTCCATTGCCGACCAACTTCGCATGTGCCGCCTCCATGCCGAAAAGCAAGGCTGGCACGTCATCGAAGAATATACCGACCACGCAATCTCCGGCGCTTCGCTGATCCGTCCGGGCATCCAGGCTCTGATGACCGACGCCATGGCCGGTCGCTTCGACGTGATCCTCTCAGAGGCTATGGATCGCCTCTCGCGTGATCAGGAAGACATCGCCGGAATCTTCAAACGCGTGTCCTATGCGGATGTGAAGATATTCACCCTGTCGGAGGGCGAGGTCAGCCATCTGCATGTCGGCCTCAAGGGCACAATGAATGCCCTCTTCCTCAAGGATCTTGCCGACAAGACCCGCCGCGGCCAGCGCGGCCGTGTCGAGGCTGGCAAATCGGGTGGCGGCAATTCCTATGGCTACGATGTGGTCAAGAAGCTGGATGCCAATGGCGAACCCATTCGAGGCGACCGCACCATCAACGAAGACCAGGCCGCCGTCGTTCGCCGCATTTTCCGCGACTACGCGGCCGGCAAGTCGGCCAAGACCATAGCCTTTGCACTGAACAAGGACGGCATTCCGGCCCCTTCGGGCGGCGACTGGGGTTTCAGCACGATCAACGGCAACCCGAAGCGTGGCAACGGCATCCTCAATAATGAGATGTATGTCGGCAAGATCGTCTGGAACCGGCAGCGCTTCGTAAAGGACCCGAACACCGGAAAGCGGCAGGCGCGCCCCAACCCAGAATCGGAATGGGTCATCCAGGAGACACCAGAGCTCCGGATCCTCGACGACGATCTCTGGAATGCTGTGAAGGCACGGCAGGAGAAGAACAAGCTCACCCGCGACGACAACGGCTGCACGGATGTCCGCACTGTCAATCATCGGCGGCGCCCAAAATACCTCTTCTCGGGCCTCACCAAATGTTCATGCTGTGGTGGCGGGTACTCCGCGATCTCGGCAACGCTGATCGGATGCTCTACAGCTCGCAATAAGGGCACCTGTAACAACCGCGTCAATATCCGTCGCGACGAGTTGGAATCACGCGTGCTGAATGCGCTGCGCACCCGACTCGTTGACCCTGAGCTATTTGCCCATTTCTGCGAGGTGTTCACGCAAGAGATGAACCGCCTACGAATGGAAGGCCGCGCCGGTATTGCCTCAGCGGAAGCCGAGATCGCGAAGATTGATCGGGAACTCGAAACCCTGCTCAACCTGATCCTTAAAGGCGGCGCTGCCGACGCTCTCAATGCGAAGATGGTGAGCTTGGAAAAGCGGAAGAAGGAACTGGAACTGTTCCTGGCCGAAGCTGACGAGCCGCCGGCCCTGTTGCACCCGAGCATGGCGCTGCAATACCGCAAGCGCATCCAGCAGCTCTACGACTCGCTTCAGGATGAAGAAGAGGGCAAGCGGGTAGAGGCAGCCGACACCATTCGCTCGTTGGTAGATCAGATCGTGCTGACGCCTGTTGAGGGCAAGGTGGAGATCGACGTTCAAGGCGATCTTGCTGGAATACTTACGATTTCCGCACAAACGAAAAACCCCGCCTCGGGGGCGGGGTCTTCGCAAGTAAAGATGGTTGCGGGGGCAGGATTTGAACCTGCGGCCTTCAGGTTATGAGCCTGACGAGCTACCGGGCTGCTCCACCCCGCGTTATTTCTGAGCTTCCGGGGAATGGTTGCAGACGGTTGGTCTTGCGCTTTGCCCGGAATTTTGTTTGTCGGTGCTTGGAAGTTTTGCTTCCTGCGGGCCGGAGGGCTACTCGAGCCCGCGTTGTTTCGTGTTTGTTGCGGCAATGCAAAAAGCCGCTTTGGGGGCGGCTTGAGATCGGCAGTCGCCGTTATGAGAAGATATTGAGCTGCATTTGGCAGACCTGGCAGCGACTTACTCTCCCGTGCCTTAAGACAAAGTACCATCAGCGCTGGGGCATTTCACGGCCGTGTTCGGAATGGGAACGGGTGTTAAGGACCCCGCCATAGCCACCAGGTCGGCCAAATGCAGCATGTTTTCGAGAAGCTGGAGTTTGTTCTGTCCTCACGCTGACGCGGCTTGCGCCGCTTCGCTCCGGACGGGGCGGCGCATCAGCGCCGGCGGCCGGTCGGCCTTGCGAAGCCTGTCGGCTTCGACCTTCCCCTGCGATGCAGAAGAAAGGATACAAGGTCGTGAGGTCTGTTGTTGTATTGGCGCTTCGCCAGTCAGCAGTCGCAATGACTGCCGGGGGACGACCCTCAGCAGCTTGCCTGCGTCGCGAAGCGGCCCGTCCGGAGCGCAGCGGCCAAAGGCCGCGACAGCGTCAGGACAAAAAGATCATGTCTTCGGCGAAGCCGATGAACATGAACAATGAGAACGATCAAGCCAATCGAGCGATTAGTACCGGTAAGCTTCACACATTGCTGCGCTTCCACACCCGGCCTATCAACGTTGTCGTCTACAACGGCTCTGATAGGGAACACTCGTTTTCAGGTTGGTTTCCCGCTTAGATGCCTTCAGCGGTTATCCATTCCGTATATAGCTACCCTGCTATGCGGCTGGCGCCACAACAGGTCCACCAGAGATACGTCCATCCCGGTCCTCTCGTACTAGGGACAGATCCTGTCAATATTCCTACACCCACGGCAGATAGGGACCGAACTGTCTCACGACGTTCTGAACCCAGCTCACGTACCGCTTTAATTGGCGAACAGCCAAACCCTTGGGACCTGCTCCAGCCCCAGGATGCGATGAGCCGACATCGAGGTGCCAAACAACCCCGTCGATATGGACTCTTGGGGGTCATCAGCCTGTTATCCCCGGCGTACCTTTTATCCGTTGAGCGATGGCCCTTCCACGCGGGACCACCGGATCACTATGACCGACTTTCGTCTCTGCTCGACTTGTCAGTCTCGCAGTCAGGCGGGCTTATGCCATTGCACTCGACGACCGATTTCCGACCGGTCTGAGCCCACCATCGCGCGCCTCCGTTACTCTTTAGGAGGCGACCGCCCCAGTCAAACTACCCACCATACACTGTCCCGGATCCGGATGACGGATCGCGGTTAGACATCCACGAAGATAAGGGTGGTATTTCAAGGATGGCTCCACAAGAACTGGCGTCCCTGCTTCAAAGCCTACCACCTATCCTACACATGCCTTGGCGAATGCCAGTGTAAAGCTATAGTAAAGGTGCACGGGGTCTTTCCGTCTGACCGCAGGAACCCCGCATCTTCACGGGGAATTCAATTTCACTGAGTCTGCGTTGGAGACAGCGGGGAAGTCGTTACGCCATTCGTGCAGGTCGGAACTTACCCGACAAGGAATTTCGCTACCTTAGGACCGTTATAGTTACGGCCGCCGTTTACTGGGGCTTCGATTCAATGCTTGCACATCTCCTCTTAACCTTCCAGCACCGGGCAGGCGTCAGACCCTATACGTCGTCTTAAAGACTTCGCAGAGCCCTGTGTTTTTGATAAACAGTCGCTACCCCCTGGTCTGTGCCACCCTCCGATACTTGCGTATCAAAGGGTCACGCTTCTTCCGAAGTTACGCGTGCAATTTGCCGAGTTCCTTCAACGCAGTTCTCTCAAGCGCCTTGGTATACTCTACCTGACCACCTGTGTCGGTTTCGGGTACGGTCTCACGACGGGGCTATTTCCTGGAACCGCTCCACCGCACACTCAATCCAATAAGAATGTACGATTTGTGCAATCCGTCACCACCGCCTGGCCCACGAATATTAACGTGGTTCCCATCGACTACGCGTTTCCGCCTCGTCTTAGGGGCCGGCTAACCCTGCTCAGATTAACTTTAAGCAGGAACCCTTGGTCTTTCGGCGAGAGGGTCTCTCACCCTCTTTATCGTTACTCATGTCAACATTCGCACTTCCGATACCTCCAGGACCCCTCACGGGTATCCCTTCATCAGCCTACGGAACGCTCCGCTACCACGTGGATAAATCCACATCCTCAGCTTCGGTGCATGGCTTGAGCCCCGGTACATTTTCGGCGCAAAGACCCTTATTTAGACCAGTGAGCTGTTACGCTTTCTTTAAATGATGGCTGCTTCTAAGCCAACATCCTGGTTGTTTTGGGATCCTCACATCCTTTCCCACTTAGCCATGACTTGGGGACCTTAGCTGGAGGTCAGGGTTGTTGCCCTTTTCACGACGGACGTTAGCACCCGCCGTGTGTCTGCTGAACAGTACTCTTCGGTATTCGCAGTTTGGTTAGGATCAGTAAGACGGTGAGTCCCCATAGCCCATCCAGTGCTCTACCCCCGAAGGTATTCATTCAACGCTCTACCTAAATAGATTTCGCGGAGAACCAGCTATCTCCGAGTTTGATTGGCCTTTCACCCCTAGCCACAAGTCATCCCAATCTATTGCAACAGATGCGGGTTCGGTCCTCCAGTTGGTGTTACCCAACCTTCAACCTGCTCATGGCTAGATCACTCGGTTTCGGGTCTAATGCATCTAACTCAATCGCCCTATTAAGACTCGCTTTCGCTGCGCCTCCACCTACCGGCTTAAGCTTGCTAGATACACTAAGTCGTTGACCCATTATACAAAAGGTACGCCGTCACCCTTGCGGGCTTCGACTGTTTGTAGGCATCCGGTTTCAGGTTCTCTTTCACTCCCCTTGTCGGGGTGCTTTTCACCTTTCCCTCACGGTACTGGTTCGCTATCGGTCATGCACGAGTACTTAGGCTTGGAGCGTGGTCGCCCCATGTTCGAACAGGATTTCACGTGTCCCGCCCTACTCAAGGACAATGATTGTTCTACGCATACGGGGCTATCACCCATCTCGCCAGGCTTCCCAACCTGTTCTGCTTTATTCATCATTGCCACTGGCCTCATCCGCGTTCGCTCGCCACTACTTGCGGAGTCTCGATTGATGTCCTTTCCTACGGGTACTTAGATGTTTCAGTTCCCCGCGTTCGCTTCTTAAC